>CAZKCI010000118.1:0-35716 GCA_964551475.1 uncultured bacterium
TGATCGTCTTCTCGGTCTCCGGATCGAAGTAATGCGCCTTGCTCATGTCGTAGACGACCGACAGATCGTCCCCCGCCGCGATCTTCTCCCGGGGGGGAACCCGGGCCAGGAAAGGGCCGGCGGCGGCGGTAAAATGGATGAACATCTCCGATCCCATCGGCTCGATCACCTCGATCCGGGCGGGGAACCCCCCCTCCTCCTTCCCGCCGGGCGGGAGAACCCGGATGTCCTCCGGGCGGATGCCGAAGACGATCGACCGGTCGGCGTAGGGCGCGAGGGCGGCGGCGGAGCGTCCGTCGATCCGGAAGCGGAGCGTCCCCGCCTCCAAATCAAGTCCTCCGGACGACTTGACCACCTTCCCCTTCAGGAAGTTCATCGGCGGCGAGCCGATGAATCCGGCGACGAATTTATCGACGGGGCGGAGGTAGAGGGCCAGGGGCGCGGCGATCTGGTGGATGACGCCGTCTTTCATCACCACGATCCGGTCGCCCATGGTCATCGCCTCGACCTGGTCGTGGGTGACGTAGATCATCGTCGCCTGAAGCTTTTTATGCAGCTTGTTGATCTCGGCCCGCATCTGGACCCGAAGCTTGGCGTCGAGGTTGGAGAGGGGCTCGTCGAAAAGGAAGACCTGGGGCTTGCGGACAATCGCCCGTCCCACCGCCACCCGCTGGCGCTGGCCGCCGGAGAGGGCCTTGGGCTTGCGGTCGAGATACTGGGGGATCTCCAGAATCTCCGCCGCTTCCTTCACCCGGCCTTCGATCTCGTCGCGGGGGTACTTGCGCAGCTTCAGTCCGAAGGCCAGGTTGTCCCGGACCGTCATATGGGGGTAGAGGGCGTAATTCTGGAAGACCATGGCGATGTCCCGGTCCTTGGGGAGGACGTCGTTGACCAGGGTTTTGCCGATGAAGATCTCGCCCCGGGTGATCGTCTCCAGGCCGGCGATCATGCGCAGGCAGGTGGATTTGCCGCAGCCGGAGGGGCCGACCAGGACGACAAACTCCTTGTCGGCGACTTCGAGCGAGACGTTGTTGACGGCGGTGACGCCGCTGGGATAGACCTTGCTGACGCCGCGCAGGACGACCTGGGCCATGGTCAGTGTTCTCCTCGAATAGTCGGGTAGTGGTGTGCTGGGAGCTTCTACAGGTTATCAGGGCGGGAAAGTTATGTCAAAGCGGATAAATTATTGTGGATCGCGAATCGTAAGGCAGCGCCACCTCCAGCCCGGCCGCCGAGCCAAAGCCAAGCCCATTCGTGCTCATTCGTGCCAATTCGTGGACATCATTCGCCGAGCCTGCCAGTCCTACCAGCCAGGTAGATGCGGCTGGGCCGGGGTTTCCCCCGGCGACCGGCGCGGCGGCGGAGACGAAACCTCCACCATTTCGCTGATCCGGTCGTGGTAGGTGAGCCAGACGCGGACATGGGCGCGCCCCTTTTTCTCCAGGCGGCCCTTCACCGCCTTGAGGACCAGGTCGGGGCGGTTGCAGTCCCGGCTCAGGTGGGCCAGGAACACGTCGCTCAGCTCCTCCCCGGTTTCGAGAGCGATGAGATCGGCCGCGTCGTCGTTGGCCAGATGCCCCTGCGTTCCCCGGATTCTCTGCTTCAGGGCCCACGGGCGGTCGCCGGCCATGAGCAGGGCGGGGTCGTGGTTGGCTTCCATCACCACCACCCGCGCCGAGCGGATCTTGTCCTTCACTACGGCGGTCGGCATCCCCAGATCGGTCGCGATCACCACGATCGTTTCCTCCCACCGAATGGAAAAGCCGACCGGCTCCTGGGCGTCATGGAAGACCGGGAAGGGGGTGACGGTGAGATCGCCCGTCGTCCAGGACTGGCTGGTGGTGAAAATCCGGACATCCCAGGACGCCCCGGCGGGCCGGTTTACCGCTTCCGCCGTGGCCCGGTTCATGTACACCGGCCGCTTGTGCTTCCGGGCCAGGACGTCGAGGCCGCGGATGTGGTCGCCGTGCTCATGGCCGATCAGGATGGCGTCGATATCCTCGATCGCGAGGCCGACCTGAGCCAAGCGGCGGCCCGTCTCCCTCGCGCTCAAGCCGGCGTCGACCAGAATCCGGCAGGAATCGGACTGGATCAGCGTGCAGTTCCCGGACGATCCGCTGGCCAGCACGCAGATTTTAAGACCCATGTTTCATCTCCACCCGTTTGATTATCCGCTTAACATCCCCGCTTTTCACCGGCAAACCTTCAGCCTGTGTTCAAGTATGTACCTGACCGGTAGCCGCAGGCTTCAGCCTGCGTTCCGTAGGCGCGGACCCTTGCGGTCCGCGCGCCGGGCCAGCCCGGCCGACTATTCCAACAGACGATTGAATAGGATTGGATAGGATGCTAATCAGCCAAGCCGGCCCTCCAATCCTATTCCATCCTATTCAATCGTCTGTTGATAATGCCGAGCCAAACCAGGCCGTGAAAATTCCCGGCCGCCTTGACATCCCTTTCCGTCCGAGCATATATTACAGAGGCAGGGCACAAACGATACCGCGGACACTCAATCTTTTTCCGCGGCTGTAGCCGCGGAAAAAGGAGACCATCATGGCGATCGAGATGCAGCAGCTCCAGAGGCCGGAACAGAGGATGATCCTCACTCCTCAGATGCAGCAGGCCATCCATCTGCTCCAGGCCCCCCTGCAGGAGATGAGCAGCATCATCGACCAAGAGATGGTATCCAACCCGGTCCTCGAGGAAGAGCCCGTCGGGGAGGGCGCGGCCCCGGAGACCGCCGGCGGCGAGACCCCGGAGACCTCCGGCGAGACCGAGTTCCGCGAGGAGTTCAACCGCCTTTCCACCGCCGACGACGAGTGGCGGGACTACTTCCACCAGACCGGATCATCTCACCGCTACCAGGCCCGGGATGAAGAGGAGAGCGCCTTCCTGGAGAGCCTGGTCACCCGCGGGGAGACACTGGGCGAGCACCTCCAGGCTCAGGCGCGCGGCATCTCCTTCTCCGAGCGGGAGAAGAAGATCGCCGACGCGATCATCGGGAACATCGACCGCAACGGCTATCTGAGCGAACCGCTCGAAGAGATCGCCCGCGAGGCCGGGGCGGAGGTCTCCGAGGCGGAGAAGGTCCTCCCGGTGATCCAGAAGCTTCATCCCCCCGGTGTGGCGGCGCGCGACGTCAAGGAATGCCTCCTCCTCCAGATCGAGTCGAGGGAGCACGCCGATCCCCTGGCCGCGGAGATCGTGGACAAGCACCTGGACGACCTCGGCCGCCGCCGCTATCCCCAGATCGCCCGGGTCCTCAAGACCACGCCCGAGCGGGTACAGAGGGCGGCCGAGTATATCGCCACGCTTGACCCCCGCCCCGGCGGCATGTTCGACACCGACGAGGTCCCCTACCTCACCCCGGATGTCTTCCTCGAGAAAACCGAGGACGGCTACACGATCAGCTTCAACAGCGAATACCTTCCCCACCTGCGGATCAACGACACCTACCGGGCGCTGATGAACGGCCCCGAGTCCGACTCCTCCACCCGCACCTACATCAAGGACAAGGTCAAGGCCGGCCTCTGGCTGATCAAAAACATCCGTCTCCGCCAGGAAACGCTCTCCAAGATCACCGCGGAGATCGTCAGCCGCCAGCGGCAGTTCCTGGACAAAGGCCCCTCCTTCCTGGTCCCCCTGAAGATGGCCGAGATCGCCCAGACCGTGGGGATCCACGAATCGACCGTAAGCCGGGCCGTCTCCAACAAGTACATCCAGACCCCCCAGGGGCTTCTCCCGATGAAGTTCTTCTTCTCCGGCGCGCTGGCCTCGCCCGCCGGAACCGGCGTGGCCTCCGCCAGCGTCAAGGAGGAGATCGGCCGGATCATCCGGGAGGAGAACCCCCATCACCCCTGGAGCGACCAGGAGATCGAGGAGATGCTCACCCGCCAGGGGATCAAGCTCGCCCGCCGCACCGTCACCAAATACCGCAAGTCCCTGAACATCCTCTCCTCCCACCTGCGGAAAAAATACTGACCCCCGGAAAAGCAGTAAACGAAAATGAAGTAATCAGTTATCAGTAACTGATTACTGGCCGCAGGCCGCGCCCTAGTGGGCGGGTAAACTTTAGCCTGCGCACTGCGCACAGAAAGACTAGGGCCTCCCGCAAACCGGCTGATCGTCGGAGGCGCCGTAGCTGATGCTGGTCACGCCGTAGATATACCAGCGCCCCTCCGCGGGCCGATAGAGGGCCCGCTCCGCCGTGCCGTCCCCCTCGTAGTCGAACGGGAACGGGATGTCCCCGGAACGGCCGAAGGTCACGCATCCCTCCCCCCGGATATACCAGCGCCCGGACGACGGGCGGAGAAGCGCGATCTCGGTGGCGCCGTCGCCGTTGAAATCGCCCGGCGTCGGGATGTCCCCCTGCCTCCCGTAGAAAACCCGCGTCAGGTTCCGGACAAACCAGGCGCACTCCGAAGGAGTCTGGCGGTAAAGCGAACCGTCCGCCCTGTCGTCTCCGTCGTAGTCGCCGGGCACGGGGATGTCGCCGGGCGCACCGTAGGAGAAAGCGGTCAGTCCCTTCACATACCAACGGCCGGTCTCCGGCCGGAAGACCGCCGTGTCCGTCCGGAAGTCGCCGTCGTAGTCGGCGGGGACCGGGATATCGCCGTTCCGTCCGTAATAGTGGTCGGCGGCGGTCCCGTGGTAGAGACCGCGGACCCACCATCTTCCCGAGGATGGCCGCCAGACTCCATAATCGGCCGTGCCGTCCCCGTTGTAGTCTCCATTGACCGGCACGTCCCCGTTCCGTCCGTAATAGACCAGGCTCAACTCGCGGATCCGGAAACTGCCGTCGGAGGCGCGCCAGAGGCCGCAGTCGGACCTTCCGTCACCGTCATAGTCGTCCGCCCCGATCACCAGCCTCCCGGGCGTGGGTGCAACCAAGGGCGTGGAGGAGGGCGGAGCGGAAGGGCTGGGTGTCGGTGGAGCGAAGGGAGTCGCCGACGGCGCCGGCGGGGGAGCGGCGGTCGGAGAGGGAGAGGGGCTCGCCGTCGGCTGAGCGCTCGGTGTGGCCGAAGGCCGGGCGGAGGGAGTCGGTCTTGGCGTCGGCGTCGCCGGGAGCAATTCGGTGCACTCCAGGCTGTGCGTCCAGGTGTGTGTGCCGCCCCGGACCATCCAGTCGTATGTCGCCACCTGGTAGCCGTTCCCCGGCCAGGGGTCCAGGTAATAGATGTCGTCCCCCTCGTAGCCCCGCCCCACGACGAAATGGCCGCCGCCGGCGTCCCAGCCCCAGCGGATGACGAAGGGCTGTCCGGCGTCGATCCGGTCCGCCGACGCGGCTGGCGTCAGCGTGTAGTATCCGTAGACGTTGGACACGGACCAGTTGTCGAGGATCATATTGATCCCCCGCCGGGTCGGACCGGTCGATGAACCGTAAAGCCAATTCCAGATATTTTGCCCTTCAGTGCCGTAGGCCCCGATCTCCGACTGTGTGGCCCAGACCCCGTAGTAGTTGAGAATGGCCTCCGATGATCCCGCCCAGCACCACTGGTTCAGAACCTGTATCCTCGCCGGAACTTCCAGGACGCCGGCGGAAGCGGAGGCGGCGAGCAGGAACGATGCCGCCAGGACTATCGTCCTCCCCAGGGCCGTTCTCATCGAGCGTCTCCTGCCCCGTTCCCCTGGAGAGGCGCGAGTTTTTCGGAGACGGCTGTTTTTAGCTCCTCCGCGATCGTTTCGAAATCGACCGGCGAGGAATAGGCGTCCTCTCCGGCTGTCGGCGTCAGGCCGAATCCCTTTCCGCCGAAGATGAAGGGGTTCAAGTTGCGGTCATCCAACCGGGGGACGGCGAAAAAGTAGGCATTCGCCTGGAAGACAGCGACCAGTTGAATCTCATATCCCGAGGAATTCGGCCACCGCTTCAGGACTTTGTTCAACTCAACGGCGAGCGGTGCTTTTCCCAGCGCCACCGCCCGGCAGTCTCCGCCGGTCCCGTCCACGGTGAGAATGGACCGGATCTTCCCGCCCAGGACGACCGGGACGAACCAGGTCTCGGTGGGCGTGAGGACGGACGAGACGCCGTCTCCCGTGGCATATCCGGCCAGCGCGGCCGGCGTGATCGTATAGAGCCGGAAGGGATCTCCGACGCGAGCCTGATCGACCCTTTCTCCCGCCCCAAAACCGTATTTTTCCGGACCGTCCGAAACGGCCCGGCCGAAAAAATGAGCGAGGCCGCAACGGGCGGCCGTGGCCGCGTCGTCCTCCCGGCGCTCAGAGGCGGATACCGACTCCGGAAGAACCGCGAGAAGAACCGCCAGAACCGACGCGCCCAAACCTATCACGAGTTTCCGCCCCCCGATCCTCCCGGACCCGCGTTCTCTCCTGGCCATTGTTTCTCCTCTATTTCAGCGTTTGGGCGCTATTCGGGATACTGATTTTCTGATGCGTTGCCTTATTCATTAGCATCTCGTGTGCCAATAGCTCCCCCAACACCGACTTTTTCTCATCACCCTGCCCCGCATATAGATACGCGGTCGGCCGAACGGATAACCATTCCCGATCGTCATTTCGACCGCTTCGCCTCTGCAACACCGTTGCAGGATTGTAAAGCAAATTCCCCCCTCCCGGAGTGGAAAGCGGATGGGCTCCGCCAGAGTGCCCAGCGAAAGCTTCACGATGGGGGGGAGAGGCCTGCCCCCGTCGTTATTACTTCGCCAGGGCGGCGAAGACCGCGGGGACCGTGAAGAGTCCGATCAGGATATGGATGAAGTTCAGCGTACAGGCTGTCCGGGGGGCGCAGCCGTAGCGGACGGCAAAGACCGGTCCCAGAACGGCCGAGGGCATGGAGGCGATCAGGACCAGGATCTGCTTCTGCTCCGGCGCGTATCGGAAAAGATCGGAACAGGCGCCGGCGAACCACGGCTGGAAGATCAGCTGGATCAGCGCGGAAACGATCAGAAGCAGCCACAGGCCGCGGATCGGCTGAAGCGTGAGCTGGAGCCCGAGGACCAGGCAGGCGATCACGGTCAGCGACCCCTGGATCATCTTGAGGGCTTCCAGCAGGGATGCCGCCACGGGGTGATCCAGGGGGAGAGGGAGATGGGAGAGGGCGATCCCCGCGATGACCGCGATGAAAACCGGCGATCGAAAATACTGGCCCGCAAGATTCTTCAGAGACGATTCCCCTCCTCCGGTGCCCCCGAAACGCATGGCCACCAAAGGGCCGAAGATGAATATCGGCAGTCCCACGCCCAGCTCGCTGATCAGGATGGCGTCGGACAGGGCCCGGGGATTGCCGGGAAAGGCGAACTGGACCAGCGGATAACCGATCAGCGCCGAGGATCCGAAGGTGGAGGTGAGGATCAGGGCTCCGATGGTCGGCCGGTCAAAACGCAACAGCCGGCCCAGAAGATAGGAGAGGCCGATGGACGCCACTCCCACCAGGATCATGGTCCCGACCAAGCCGACCTGTCGGATTGAGACAGGGTGAGTGATCAGCTGGTAGAAGATCGTCGCCGGGAGGACGGCTTGGGTGAGGAGGCGGGCGAAGAGGGCGCTGTCCTCCTCCCGCGCCACGCCCAGCTTTTTCAGCCGGTTGGCCAGGACCACGATCAGGGCGAAGGCCAGGACGGTCTCCAGCACCTGGAACTTCACCGGTTCCATGCTTTTTCCTCAGGAATTAGGGCAAGAGGAGGGACGGTCCCTCCTAGCGGGAGCAGGCGTCGCCCCCGGTGGGAGGATTGCGGGGCGGCGCGTAGAGGGAACCCCCGAGGAGAATGTCCGTTTCCCGGAGACGGCGGCTGATCTCGCGGGCAATGTTCATGATGATCAGCGTATACGCCTTGAGGTTGCTTTTATAGATCTGATACATATCGGCGTTGGATAGCGTGAGCGCCGTCACCTTCTTGAGCGCTCTCACCGAGGCGGCGCGGGGCTGGACATCGATCAGCTCCATCTCTCCGAAGGTATCCCCCGCCCCGAGGACCATCATCCGGCGGGAGACCGGGCCCTGGGGGGAGGGGCATTCCCGGACAATCTCCACCGACCCCTGGTGGATGAAGTAGAGGCGGTCGCCCGGCTCTCCCTGCTTGACGATGTACTCGCCCTCGGGGAAACTCTCCTCCTTCAGGAGGGGCCGGATCGCCTTGATGTCCCCGGCGGAGAGGCCCCCGAAGAGCGAGTGGGATTGGAGAAACTTGGTTTTGACCATGGGATTCTCCCCCGGGCCTTTGCTGCCTTGCTGCCGACCATAGTGTGCGCCCGCTCCCCCTCCTCTGCCAGCGAAATCCTTGGAACACGATTGGCAATTGCCAATTGTCGTGATACATTGCCAAAAGGAGGCTGCCAATGGAAACCGCTTTGGACAAGTTCGGCAGAGTGGTCATCCCCAAGGAAATCCGGGACACGCTGGGCCTCGCCCCGGGATCTCTGCTTTCGGTAGAAGAGTCGGAAACCAGGGTCATTCTCACGCCGTTGACTGAGAACAACCACCTGCGTGTCAAGGAGAGGGTCCTGGTCTATACCGGAAAAGCGACGGGAGACATCTCCGGATCCCTCGCCCGTCACCGCCGCGAGAGAATCGGCCGGCTGGCACGAGGAGCGAAGGCGTGAAGATATTCTTCGATACCTCGGTGCTGGTCGCCGCTCTGGTAGAGGAACATCCCCATCATGCCCGTTCTTTCGCCTCCCTGAAGCGAGCGATGGGGAACGGGAACGAGTTCCTCGTCTCCAGCCATACCCTGGCCGAGCTGTATGCTGTGCTGACCGCCCTCCCGGTCAGCCCCAGGATATCGCCGGGGATGGCCGGAAGGCTGATCGAGGAAAGCGTGTTCAGACGCGCGCGTGTGATCGCGCTGAGCGTTACGGATTACCTGACGGTGCTGAGGCGGGCGGAGGATTCCGCTCCGGCCGGCGGGAACATCTACGATGCCCTGATATTCATGGCTGCCGAAAAAGCCGGCGCCGAATGCCTCCTGACCCTTAACCCGGCCGATTTTCAACGGGTCGGGCAGGGAGAAAACGGTATCCTCCAAACACCGTAATGGTCGATTGTTTTCACCTCCCGCCGCTGGCCCAGTTTACGGGGTCAGCGCGGGAACTGGGGCGGGTTTCAGGGCGGCGTAGTGCTTCTTGGCTTCCGTCTCCCAGTTCGTCCCCTTGGGGCAGATCCGGAAATACTCTTCCCAGGTCCGCAGCGCCGTTTCCGTGTTTTTGACCGCTTCATAGGTCAGGGCCAGATAATAGAGGGAGATATGGCGGGTCGATGAGGAACAGCAGGAAATGGCTTTTCGGAAGTGGTCGATCGCCAGGGGATAGTTCCTATCCTGTTCCAGATAGATCTGCCCCAGAAAGCTGTAGCATTCCCCCTTGCGGGGATTGAGCCGGAGCGCCTGCAGAAACTGCTCCCGGGCTTCCGCGAACTTCCCCTGGCGAAAAAGTTCCTTCCCCCGGCGGTAGTACGGCATCGCTGGATCGCGCGGGAAGGGAACGGGCAATCGGATCCCCGGCAGTCCTTTCGGCCTGTATTTGGGTGGCTCGTAGGGAATGAATGCGCGAAAATCATTGGCATGGGAGGACGGCGTGTAGCGCCAGGAATCTCGAGAGATCTCCCTCATCTCATCCATGCGCCGTTGGGCGCGCTCGATTCTCGTGTCCATACTTCCCATCCTTCCCCAGCCCCATTCGGGTAGGTCGCCTCCCCGGGACAAAAGCGGCCGAGACAGACAAACGATACCGGCAGCGCCGAGGAGAATGGAAACAAGCATTTCCGAATGGGAGATCCTCATGACTGCGATTGGACTTCGATAGACGAATAGTCCGATTGCCGATCAGCCCGCCGTCAGCGAGTGACGGGGATGTCTCCGGTCGAGCCGAAGTAGATCCGGGTCAGGTTTCGGATGGACCATAGGCCGGCGGGGTCGCGGAAGATCGCCGGGGCAGCGCCCGTCTCGGCGCTGAAATCCGCGGGAACGGGCATATCGCCGGCGGTGCCCAGAAAAGCCGTCATGGCTCCTCCCTGGGAAAGAGCCGCCCGCCACATCCCCGAGGAGGGGCGGAAGACGGCGCGATCCGCGCATCCGTCTCCGTCATAATCATGGGGTGCCGGGATATCACCGGCCAGACCGTAGCGCCACGAGGTCAGATCCCGGACTTCCCATATGCCTCCATTCGGGCGGAAGGCGGCCGCCTCCACCGCGCCGTCGCCGTCATAGTCGCCGGGGACGGGGATGCCGCCCGCCAGCCCGAACTCCATGCGGGTCAGATCGCGGATCCGCCAGATCTCTCCCCGCTGACGATATATGGCTATCTCCGCCGTCCCGTCGCCGTCATAGTCGCCGGGGACGGGGGTGTCGCCGTTCTGGCCGAAGAAATGGCGGGTGAGCCCCCGGATCGCCCAGGCGCCCCCGCTGGGGCGAAAGACGGCGATCTCGTCCGTGCCGTCTCCGGAATAGTCGGCGCTGACCGCGCAATCTCCGGTTCCGCCCCAATAGGTCGTGGTCACACCCAGGATGGACCACCGTCCGGAAGATCCCCGGAAGACCGCGGCATCGGCTATGCCGTTCCCGTCGTAATCGCCCCCCACGGGGCGCGACGAATACAGAGGCGAAGGCGAGAAGGTGTGCTCGGTCCAGAGCGAGAGACCCCCAGCAGTGATGTCCCAGATATCGTTTCCGAAGAGATCGCTCAGTGTATGGAGAGGGCTGACCCCGTAGTAAGTCACCTGGCTCATATTCGGCGAGTCGAAGAAGCGGATATAGACACCGGTTCCCGAATCGCCGCTTTGATAAGAATAGAGATCGGAGAACTCGCCGGGCGGGGCAATGTCGGTCTGATCGGCCCCGATGGCGGTCCCTTCCCAGAGGAGATCGTCGCCGGAGGGGAGTCCGGTATAGGGGTCGGGTGCGAGGGGGAGCGCAGCCTGGGCGTGGATCAACTGAACGAGACAGCCGACAGGAAGGGGATCGAGGTTCCGGTCGCCGAGTGGCGCGGAAGTGTAGTAGAAGAGGTTAACGGTGTAGGCGAAGGCCCTCCCGGGTCCGCAAAGAGTCAGAGCGATCAGAATTGCCAAGCAAGCTCCACGGGCTGTTCTCATGGTTCCTCCTCCCGCTTAACGTGTGACGGGGACGTCGATGGAGAAGCTAAAAACATAAAACCCGGTTCGGATATCGCTATCCGTGCCGGGTCAGACTAACCAAACCTCATGTCCCCAGTTTAATCTCAAGACGCCTCCCGCCGGGGTTAAGGTGAACTGCCAGTAGAAATCATCCCCCCCTTGGTCCTGGAAGTCAAGTATCCCGACAACTAGAAGGAAAGGGGGGGACGGTGGCAACTTGTCAACTTGCAAGTTGACAAGTTGCCACCGTCCCCCCTGCTTCCCTGCTATTCCCTACCGTGTCAGCGGCACGTCGCCGGTCGATCCGAAAATCAGCGCGGTGAGGTTTCTGACCGACCAGAGCCCCGTCGAAGCCCGGAAGACGGCCGGCCGATCGATCCCGTTCCCGGTATAGTCGGCCGGGACGGCGCGGTCGGTGGAAGCCCCCAGGTAGAACCTGGTCAGGTTGCGGAGCACCCAGAGACCAGAAGACGAACGGAAGATGCCGGCTTCCCACTTCCCGGCGGCGTTGTAGTCGCCCGGGACGGGCTGGTCGGAGCTGGAGCCGAGGTAGAACCGGGTGAGGTTCCGCGCCGACCAGAGACCCGCGTCCTTGCGGAAGATGGCGATGTCGGTGACGCCGTCGGCGGTGTAGTCGCCGGGCAAGGGCGTGTCCCCGGAGGCCCCGAAATTGAGCCGGGTGAGGTTCCGGATGATCCAGAGCGCGCTGCTATCCCGGAAGACCCCCGCGGAGACGGTCCCGTCCCCGTCGTAGTCGCCGGGCACGGGGACGTCGCAGGTGGCCCCCAGGTAGAAAGAGCTCAGGCCCTTGATCGACCACAGGCCGGTGGAGGGGGAGAAGGCGGCCATCTCGGTCGTCCCGTCCCCGTCGTAGTCCGCGGGGACCAGGTAGTCGGAAGCGCTGCCGAAGAGCACCCGGGTGAGGTTGTTCACCGACCAGAGGCCGGAGGGGCCCGAGAAGACGGAGGGGTCGGCGGTGCCGTCGCCGTCGTAATCGCCCGAGACGGCGAAGCCCTTGAGCTCGTATACCTGCGGGCTGATGATCTGCTCCTGGAGCCACGTGCTCAGCTGGTCCCGGGGGCCGGCGAAGAGGGGCGGCGCCATCTCCGTCTGGCTATACCATTTGGCCTTGCTGTTGAACGCGTAGGGATTGCCGTGGGCCTGCCGCCAGTAGATGGGCTGCCCCTTGTCGACCGGGATGTTGACGACCATCAGGTCCGTGGCGAAGAGGACCTGGGGCGGGTTGTCGCCATCGTTGAACGGGTAGAAGGCGCGGACGTCCGCCTTGACCTGGTCTATGGTATCGCTCTGGTTCTGGAAATGGGTGGCGATGCCAAGCCGGGGGTTGGTCTGGCTGAGGAGATAGCCGAAGGCCCGGGCGGGCGTGTGGGAGGAGTCCTGGATCCTTTTCGCCGTGTTGACCGCCCCCACCCAGAACGGGTTGTTCGGATCGGGCGCGAGCCCGCTGTTCTTCTCGGCCCAGACCTCCGGGGAGAGGGTCAGCTCGTGGACCAGGACGTCAATCCCCGCCGCCTGGTCGATCATCATGGTGTTGGGCTGGGAGTCGCCGGAGAAGATCATGCTGAGCCCCCGCCACTGGAGCTTGAAAGCGATGGAGCCGTCCCGGGTGTGGATCGAGGGGAAGTAGGAGATGGTCACGTTGTCGGCGTCGTAGACGACGGGGGGGCCGTTGCCGTCGTGGATGGACTGCGCGGCCTCGGTGTAGGAGCATTCGTGGGGAACGAGGGTGTAGCCGTCCTGCCCGTTGGTGAGGCCGGTGGAGAGGAAGCTGAAGCTCAACCGGTGCCACTGGGTCATCGACCGCAGCTGGTCGCAGAAGGCGGTGATCCCCTCCTCCGCGCTGGGGCCGGTCGGCCCCCAGACGTGGAGATCGGTCAGGCGATCGCCGGCCGGCCCGAAGAGGTAGATGAAGCTCAAGTCGCTCATGTGATCGCCGTGGATATGGGTCAGGAAGATCTTGTCCATCTGCGAGTAGGCGACATTCATGGAGATGTACTTGGAGATCACGCCGGAGCCGCAGTCGAAGACGAAGTTTCCGTCCGTGCCGCACTGGACGAAGACGCTGTTGGCTTCCTGGGAGAGGCGGGGGATAAAGGACGTCCCCATGAACGCTATCCGCATCTCGTCCGGGTCCATCGGCCCCAGGCCGTCGTCGGTCTGGGCCAGGAACTCCGGAGACGACATCGCCACGGAAGCAAAAGTTACCCAAGCCGCCAGCGTTGCGACCGCCCGTCCCGATTTTCTCAACCAAAATCCTCGCATGACACCCTCCTTGGTTTCCCGTTTACCGGTTTCCGAACCGCCTTCAGGGAGAAGGCCGCCGGCCCACAATCAACTATCACTGGTTTGAAACAGTGTCAAATAAATCCGTCCATCCCCTCTCCCCCGCCCCGGATGAGAGGTCAGGGGTGAGGGGGCGCCCGGCCCGAGACAGGGCCAAGACGTCTATTCAGATGGCGCGGGCGGACGCTCCAGCGCCGCCGAGAAGTCTTTTTCGAAGGCGGCGAGGATTTCGGACAGCCCCTCCTCCCACCCTTTGACCAGCGCGTCCGGAGTGGCCGAGCCGATCGGCTTCGACTGGCGATAGGTCCTGCCGAAGAGGAGCAGCGGCTCCAGGGGACGGTTGTCGATAAGGAGCAGCTCCGCCTCGATGACCGCCTGGGGCTTCTCCTTGTCCCGGAAATCCCCGTGCAGCCCCGAGAGGTTCCCTTCCACGACATAGTCCGGACGCACGCTGCTCATGCGGCCGAGGACGACCCGGGCTTTCCCCGAATCCTTCAGCCAGCGGACCGCGGCCGACTGGACCTGGTCGGCGGGAAAGGTGAAAAAGGCGTAGTAGAAGTCCGTCTCGTAACTCGACTCGCCGGTCCGGTAGACGAACTCCGTGCTCTCCAGTCCGGAGGAGGCCCGGAAAGGCTGGATCCTGACCGTCGGGCCCGTCTCCGGCGCGCCGAGACTCCCCGCCCGCCCGGCGCCCAGGCTGTAGAGCTTCCGCTGCGGATATTCCCTTTTCAGGCTGACACAGCCGGCGGCGAGCGCGAGCGCAAGGCCGGCAGTCGCTAGCAAACGATAACTGTTTTTCATGGCTATTTTACCTCCTTGGAGGGCGGCGGCGGCTCGCCGAAGAGGATGGACGACGGGTCCCGCCGGGCCGACTCGGCCAGTTCCTTCAGGTTCCGCGAAGTGACGAGGAGGTCCTCGGACAGCTCCGCCATGCTCATCTTCTGCTCGCTGATCCAATCGTGCAGACCCTGGAGGGTCTGGTTGAGGCGGGCGGTGATCTCGGGGAACTTCTCCGAGCCCTGCCGGAAGTTCGCCAGCGCCGGGGACGATTCCTCTTTGAGCTTGTTGACGAGAGGGATGAGCTCGCCGTTCAGCAGGTCGGTGATCGAGGCCAGCGAGGCCTTGACCTGGCTCACCATCGCCGCGAAGTCGACCCGGGAGAGGTTCTCCAGGGTCTTGTCCAGCGAGGAGCCCAGTCGGGCCAGCGTCCCGGGTATGGCGGGGACGTAGGCGTGCTTCGGCTTCCAGTCGATGGGGAGGCTTTCCATCTCGGCGGGGTCGTGGAAACTCGCGTCGAGGAAGGAGACCCCGGTGATCCCCTGGCTGGAGAGGGTCAGGCGGAGCCCCTCATCCACCATTTTTTGGATGAACTCGTAATAGTCGGCTGCGGCCATGTCGGGGTGACGGGCTCCGGCGGAGGCGGGGTCGATGGTGAAAAGCACGTGGATGTACTTGCGCCGGGTGTCGTAATGCCTGGGCACGAAGGAGATCTCCCGGACCGAGCCGATCTTGACCCCCATCATCTTGACCGGGGAGCCGACGTCGAGGCCGTCGACGGAGTGGTCGAAATAGGTCTCGAGGACCCACTCCGTGCGGAACATCTCCCGCGCGCCCAGGAAGAAGATGCCGATCAGCAGCAGCACGACGGCGGCGATGACGAAAATGCCCAGCTTGAAATAGTTCCCTTTCCGGCTCATGAGTTGTCGCTCCTGTTGTCTGCCGGAAGGGATCGGCCTACTCGATCCCTTCCGGCGCCTCCTGGCGGTTGAAAAAGCTGCGCACCCACGGGTTGTCCGAGCGCTCCTGGAGCTCCCGCGGCGTCCCGGCGGCGACGATGCCCTTCGATCGCTTGTCGAGCATGATGACCCGGTCGGCGATGGCGAAGATGCTGGGGAGCTCGTGGGTGACGACGACGAAGGTGGTCCCCAGCGCTCGGGCCAGGCGTTTGATCAGGCCGTCCAGCCCGGCCGAGGTGATCGGGTCGAGCCCCGCCGAGGGCTCGTCGAGGAAGATGATCTCCGGGTCGAGCGCCAGCGACCGGGCGATGGCGGCCCGCTTCTGCATCCCCCCGCTGATCTCCGAGGGGAGGTGGTTGGTGAAGACCTCCAGGCCGACCAGAGAGAGCTTCATCCGGGCGACCAGGTCCCTCGCCTCCGGGGGAAGCTTGGTGAACTCGTCCAGCGGCAGGCGCGCGTTCTCGAGAAGCGTCAGGGAGCCGAAGAGCGCCCCGTTCTGGTACATGACGCCGATCCTTTGCAGCAGGGCGTCGCGCGCGGCTCCCTCGGCGGTGACGATATCGCTCCCCTCGATAAGGATCCGGCCCTGCGCGGGCTGCTCCAGGCCGATCATCTGGCGCATCAGGGAGCTCTTCCCGCAGCCGGAGCCCCCGAGGATGACGAAGACCTCTCCCCGGATCACGTCGAAGGAGACGTCCCGCAGTATGGTGTTGTCCCCGTAGCGGACCGTCACGTCCCGGACCTGAATGATCGGCTCGTCCGGCGCGACCGCGGGCCCGATGTTCTTTGTTTCTTCGGCTATCATCAGTTATCCGAAAGGAGTACGTGTGCAGTGTCACCCTGACTTCATTACTCCATCACTCCAACCCTGCATTACTCCATATATTGAGGGTCAGATCCCCAAGTAGTAGAAGATGACCGCGAAGACGCCGTCGGCGACGATGATGAGTATGATCCCGCTCACCACCGCCTTGGTGGTGGATATGCCGACCGACTGCGCGCCGGCCTTGGTCTGCAGGCCGCGCAGGCAGCCGATCCCGGAGATCAGGAGGCCGAAGACCAGCGTCTTAAAGAGGCCGCCGGCCAGGTCCGCGATGCCCACCGACGAGACCACCCGGTCGAGGCAGGTGACCAGGGGATAGCCCATCGACATCACCACCGCCGCGGCCCCGAGCAACCCGAAGATGTTGGTGAAGATGGTGAGGAGCGGCATGGACAGCATCCCCGCCAGCACCCGGGGGATGGCCAGGTACTTGACGGGGTCGAGCCCCATGGTGATCAGGGCGTTTACCTCGTCGTTGACCTTCATCGTCCCGATCTCGGCGGCGAAGGCCGAGCCGGACCGCCCCGCCATGATGATGGCGGTGATCAGAGGCCCCAGCTCCCTCACCAGCGTGATGGCGACCAGGTCCATGATGAAGAGGTCGGCGCCGTACTGCTTCATGGGGACGCCCGCCTGGAAGGCGAGGATGAGGCCGATGAGGAAGCCCATCAGGGCGATGATCGAAAAGGCGTTCGCCCCCGCCTGCTCCATCACCTCCCAGCACTTTTTCCAGCGGGCCTGGCCGGGGTGGCTGAGCGCGAAGAGGAGCGCCGACCCGAGCTCGCCGATAAACTCGACCTGCCGGCGCAGGTCGCCCACGAGGCCGGCCGTCGCCCTCCCGATCTCGTCGGGGAGGTTCCCCCGCTCCCGCTCCTGCCGCCCCCGGTCGCTGACCACGGAAGGGGGGAAGAGATCGAGGAGGTGCCGGTACCGGTCGGGGAAACCGCGGAGTTCGAACGATCCGCCGCCTTTCTCCTGGCGGCTTTTCAGGTCGATGAGGAGACCGATCCCGCCGACATCGCAGTAGCTGACGCCGCTTCCGTCGATGACCAGTCGCGGGGCCTTTCTCGACTCGACCAGCGCCGCCGCTTCCCGCCAGACCCCTTCGCCCCCGCGGGAATCGATCCGGCCCCGGAGGCAAAGAACGAGGCCGCCGCTGGCGGCGGTCTCCACGTGCAGAGACGGATCTTTCCCGTCTATTTTATTCCGGTTCCGGTCCATCTTCTTCTTCGCTCCTTATACCCGGCAGGCGGCCGTCCAGCAGCAGAATCCGGCGGCGGCATCATGCTTCGCTGCCAGCGGGCGTGCCTGAACCGGGCCGGAGATGATCCCTTCCCGCTCCTATGAGCCCAGAGGCTTGAGGTCGTCGAGCAAACGTTTCAGGGCGACAGCTCTGAGCCCGTCCCCCAGGGGGAACGTTTGTTCGCCGGCGTGGATTACGTCCAGCCGATCCAAAGCCAGATCCTTCAGGGCATGGCGCATGGAAGGGGTGACGGTCGGAGAGGCTGTCCGCTTGATCTCAAATCCCAGCCGGCGGCGGCCGCGCACGATCATCAAGTCCAGCTCGGCGCCCGCGTGGGTGGCCCAGAAGAAGCTTTCGCCGTCGGCGGCGCCCAGATGGCGCACGACCTGATCCAGGACAAAACCTTCCCAGGACGCTCCGACCTTCGGATGCCCCAGGATGTCGTCCTGGGTTCTCAGGTTCAGCAGCGCGTGCAGGATGCCGCTGTCGGCGATATATACCTTCGGAGCCCGCACCTGGCGCTTGGAGATATTCTCGTGCCAGGGGAGAAGCTGTTTGATGACGAGCGCCGAGGAGAGGCGGTCGAGATAGCCCCGGACGGTGGTATCGGCGACGCCGAAGGAGCGCGCGAACTCGGAGGCATTCCAGGTCTGACCGTGATAGTGCGCGAGCATGGTCCAGAAACGGCGCAGCGTGACGGAATTGACGCTGATCTCGAGCTGGGGCAGATCGCGTTCCAGGAAATTGCGGATGAACTCCCGCTTCCACTCATGGCTTTCAGCGTCGGTGCGGGCCAGGAAGGCCCGGGGAAAGCCGCCCCTTAGCCAGAGCCGGTCGCCGTTCTCCGTCCCGACCTCCTTCAGTGTGAAACCTCCGAGCTCATGATAGGCGATCCTCCCGGCCAGGCTTTCGGCTCCCTGGCGCAGCAGCTCCGGTTCGGCGCTTCCCAGCACCAGGAAGCGCGCCGGGCGGCGCGGTCGGTCCGACAATACCCTGAGAACGGCGAACAGGCCGGGCAGTCGCTGGACCTCGTCGATCACCACCAGCCCGGACAGGGGCTTCAGGGCCAGCATCGGGTCGGCGAGGCGGCTCAGATCCTCCGGGTTCTCCAGATCGAAAAAGGTGGTGTTGCCGGACCACCTTCCGGTGAGTGAGCGGGCCAATGTGGTTTTCCCGACCTGGCGAGCGCCGAAGATGCCGACGACCGGATGCCTTTTCAGGAGTCCGCGCAGCGTCGCCAGCTCTTTGGTGCGAGCGATCATAGTGGAAAGCCTACCTTGAATATTCGGTCCCGTCAACCGATTCTTCAAGGTATAGAGCGCCGGGGGAGAAGATTCCCCGCCGCATGACTGGCCGAGCAACGGGCTTATAAGTCCTTCCGACACGTTTTCATATCCCGTTGATATTTCCGCTGTTGTGCCGTATCCCATTCAATAGACTGCATCCTCCCTACCATTCATTCGACTTCCCGAGATTCCCCTACATTCCCGAAATTTTGGTTACTATACGGTTACTGGAGAAAAAGAGCGGTTCCTCCCGGAACCGCTCTTTTCCTTCCCCAACCAGACTGTTTTTACCGGGTAACCGGAATGTCTCCTGAACCTCCGAAATATACCCGGGTCACGTTCCGCACCGACCACATCTTCGCCGAGTCACGGAAGCTGCCGATCTGGTCCCTCCCGGTGCCGTTGAAGTCCGCCGTCACCGGCGAATCCGTGCTGTTCCCCATGTACCAGCGGGTGATGTTACGGATCGACCACATCCCGGATGAGGCCCGGAAGGTCGCCCCATCGCACGTCCCATTCCCGTCGTAATCCCCCGGCATGGGCGCGTCGGCCGAAGACCCGAAGTAGAAGCGGGTCACGTTCCAGACCGACCAGAGGATGGTGGACGGGCGGAAGATCGCCGCCTCTTTCTTCCCGTCGCCGTTGAAGTCCCCCGGCGCGGGGCGGTCGGTGGAATTGCCGAAGTATATGCGGGTGGTGTTCCGGATCGACCACATGCCCGCCGAGGAACGGAAGATGCCGACTTCGGCGGTCCCGTTTCCGGAGTAATCCCCGGGGACCAGGGAATCGGCGCCGTTCCCCAGGTAGACCCTGGTCAGGTTCCGCACCGACCACATCCCCTGCGAGGGACGGAAGATCGCGATGTCCGATGTGCCGTCCCCGTTGTAGTCGGCCGCGATCGGAGCGTCCGCCACCCCCCCGAAATAGACCAGGGTCACGTTCCGGATCGCCCACTTCCCCTCGGAGGGGCGGTAGATCCCGATGTCCGATGTCCCGTTGCCGTCGTAGTCGGCGGAATCCAGCCCCGCCGCGACCGAGGCGTAGTACTCGCTGCCGCCGATATCCGCAACCCCGGTGTTGGGATTGGGGCGGACCTTGCCCTCCAGGTCGTCCGACGGAGCGCCGGAGTTGTTGCCGGCGTCAATGGAAGGCGACCCGGCCGCCAGGCGGTAGTTAGAGGCGGACGCCAACGCCATGCTTCGCTCAGGGTTTGCCTTCCTCTTGCCGGAGCTATAACCCCGTTCCCATTCGAGTCTTTCGTTGATGTCTTTTTGGGCGATCAGCTCCATATCCTCGCGCACCACGGCGTTGATATCGGTCGCCGTCCCGGGAACAGCCCCTGGCGCGAAGGCCAGGGGACTGCAATACATTGGGTCCTGGGAAATGTCTCCCTCGCCGGGTTGAGCGCCGCCGTGGTAATTGACATCGTTTCCCCAGACGTTGTTTGACCGGATGGTGACAAGCGCAGGGTTGACGCCATAGGTCTGGTTCGACCAGTCGAACAGATAGATGCCGTATCCCAGGACCGAAGCGTTCCTGGTGACATTGTTGTTCTGGATGACGACCGTCGGCGATTCGCCCGAACTGTATTTTTGAACCCATATCCCCTTGTCGTTGGAATCGATGGTGGAATTGATGCAGATCATGTTATTGGAAACGCTACATATGGCATCCGCGGCGGTGCCACGAGACGAAAGGATGAGGTTGTTCTCGATGCGAGTGGTGAATCCCGGGTTATCGCCGCAAAAAATCCCGTACTTGTTGTTTTCCAGAATATTATCGCGGATGACGGCTCCTTCGGCGGTGGATATCCCCATGTTGCCGCAGTTGGAGATGCGGCAATGGGCGATGACGGGAGACGAGCTAAAACAAAATATTCCGCGCTCCGCGGCGTTCTGGATATAGAGGCCTTCGATGGTCACCGATTGCGCGCCCCAGAGGCCATTCTCGCCTTCGCTGGCATCGATGATCGTCTGGTAAGTGTCGATGGCCCTTTCCCAGCTCAGCGGGGAATAGCCGCCCAGGATGGACTCGTAATCGTCCATGTGCAGCTCGCATTCCACATAAGCTCCCTGGGCCACGAGGATTTCATAGGGATTTCCAGGGCTGCCCGAGACCGAATCTATGGCCTTCCCGATCGTCGCCCAGGGGTTGGATTTGCTGCCGACTCCGGTCAGATCGCTCCCAGTGGTCTGGCTCACATAGACCTGGGTAACCGCCAGCGCGTACGAACTCGCTGCCGCAACGATCGCTACGCCGATGATGCTCGCGACAATGTGTTTCATGATCAGGGACCTCCTTGGTGCGCTATTGGTATTCGACCGGTCGGAAAAACAACCCGGCCGGATATAGTCATCCGAGCCGGGTTAAAAGTGCTGAACCTTGTTTCCCCAGTCTGATCTCAAAACGACTTCCGCCGGGGTTAGGGTAAACCGTTAACTGCGATTATCTCCCCCTTGGTATTGGGAGTCAAGACATCTCGAAAAATCTATTGTCAAGCAATTATGCCAGCCTTTCTTATAACCGACGATCTCCTCCCGGCTAGACTTCCGACACCCCCGATTTCTTCGTTTTCGCGTAAGAAAACGCCCCCGAGAACCATCCTTATCTATGGGTGGGACAACCCGCAACCAGGGGGTGACGACATGATGCCGGTAGAGACCAGGGAAAGACCGTTTGAACTGGAGGCTTGGGGGTTCTGGGAAAGGGTGAGGAAACTGACGGAGAAGGGGCGGGAGGCGACAGGAGGACCGATGGGGAAAGCCGGGGGGATCTTCGATCTCCTGGATGCAGTCTGCAATGCCTAAAGTGACGGATGCTCAATTTGATAGAAGCCATTTCCAAACCGGAACGATCTCAATATCACGACCAAGAAGAGTGCGGCTGCCTGACTGGCTATAGGTGAGGATCGTCCCTTTCTTGATGTGGAATGCTTTCATGGCTTCCTGCAGGCCCGAGAATTCTCGGTTCTCGGTGCGATCGTTCAGTTCCCAGCACACTTGTATCGCTTCGGAAGGCTTGCCGTCCGCGAGGACGATAAAATCGCACTCTTTGCGCCCCTGGTGATAGAAAGCCTCCCGCTGTTGACGGTAAAGTTCCACCGCCGCCACGTTCTCCAGTATTTTCCCCCGGTTCTCGCTAAACTGCGTGGCCAGAGAAACAAATCCCGGATCAAGCAAATATATTTTCTTGGGATTCATGATGCGTTTCCGCGGGGAATAGGAATATTTCTCATGGACGATGAGAAAGAACGCCTCTTCTAAATAGCGGAGATACGCCGCGATCGTCCGTTTGCTGCCGGGCAACCCCTGCTGTTTCCAATGCTTGCCGAAAGCGGAGACGGAAAATTGTTCGGCGGAGGTATTGACGCAATACCGCATGAGGGCTTCGAGCAGAGGCCGGGCTTTAACGGAGTGTCTTTCCATAATGTCACGGTAGAAGACGGTCTGATAATAATTCTGTAGCAACTTCCGTTTCTCCGTGACATCACTTTTTTGCAGTATTTCCGGGAAACCGCCGTTCCGGGCATAATCGTCAAATGCCTTGATGATCTGTCCCCGCTTCGCAGTGTGGAATGTCCGGGAGGTATAACGGATGTGCCGGAAATGGCAGACCTCCCGGAAGGAGAAGGGGAGTATCGGCAAGTCGCGGTAGCGTCCGCGCAGTTCGGTTGAGACCTCCCTGCCGAGCAACTGGGAATTGCTGCCGGAAACAACGATTTTGTAACGCCGCTGATTATGCAGGGTGCGCAAAACTCTACTCCAGGAGGGGAGATGCTGAATTTCATCAAAAAAGAGGAACCGGGGCGGTTTTCCCGCCAGCTGGTTAAAGGCGACGAACAGAAGGTCGATATCGACCGGCTTCATATCCGCCAGCCGGTAGTCTTCAAAATCCATGAACAGGATATCGTCCCGGGCGCAGACGGATCTGGTGATCAGATCCTCCAACAGCTGGAACATAAAATAGGTTTTGCCGGCCCGGCGGGGTCCCACGATCGCCAAGATCTCGGAAAGCTTTTCCAGGGCCGGCGGCGGCGTCTCGCGAGGGATCAGATCGGGCGGGCGCCATTCTTCCAGCCATTCAGCGACGATTCGTCTGGCGGCCTCAAGATCCATGATGTCAGATTGTATACTTGAGTAAACGATTGTCAAAGAAATTGTTTACTTAACGTGGTAACCGCGGGACTCTCGTCTCCACCCTCCGGCGCGACCTGGGAATGCCCAAGCGACGAACCGCTTGCTCTTGATTTAGAAAAGTGTAGAATCAGCCCCGATGTCGCTTGCAGCGCCATCGGGACGGGTGAATCCCATCAAACTTACGTTCGCGGAGACCTGCCCCGTTCTACGGGGTCCGTAACTTTGTGGGCTTCATCCCGGGGGCGTAGCTCAGTTGGTAGAGCAACGGGCTTTTAAGTCCTTTCGACACGTTTACATATCCCATTGATATTTCGGCTGTTGCGTCGTATCACATTCCGTTTCAGCAAGTTAGATCCTCCCCACTATTCATTCCACTTCCCGTCATTTCCCCGTATTCCCGAAATTTTGGTTACTATACGGTTACTTGAACAAAGGGTAGCTCCTCCTGGCAGGAATTGCCCTTTTCCCATCCAGGTTGGTTTTAGCGAGCCTTCCGGGTTACCTTCCAGTTTCTAGCCAATTAAGCCCGCATTTCTTGCAATGGAGACTCATAGTACGGTTTACCTAGATATCGGCAACCCAGCCGAAGTTGACCAAAATCACCCCCATTGTCCTCCACTTGCTCAAGAGATCGAGCGAAAGCGAAGATAACTTTCTCTCCCCGTCGAAGGCGGCCGCTCGCGGATAGTTTAGATAACTACCTAAGATCCCATGGCCGAGATCCTTGACCTTCCACATCCTCCGCTCCAGAGAGGGAAAATCCCGTTTCCCAGATCCCTGCTCCTTTTTACTCACCATCACCATTAGCGTCGTCACCGACGTTGAAGCAGGAATCAGCGGGATATTGGATCATCCACCTCTCTAACGTGAGGCGGGGAAATGCGGTTTCGGATCTCCACTCGTCTTCGCCCTAGTCCGTCTGAATCGACAAGTCATCCTCTTGGTTTCGACCCACAGCAAATCTATTAAATCAGACTACCCATAATGCATGTTTATGGGATATATTTGAGGTTGAGATGGGTGTAGAATTCGGGCCAGGTTGGTGGTTGACCGCCGTACGGCAAGGGGTGTAGAATTCGGGCCAGGTTGGTGGTTGACCGGCGCTGGAATACAAGGGGAAGAATAGGCGAATTCATTAAGGTGGAAGTTTCTAGGAGCTATTGCAGTCGACCGAATTGGAGGAGAATATGGATTTTGATGTTGAAACCTTTGTTTCTAGTGGATCACCTCTTGTTGGGAAAAATTGTGGTTGGGTTAGGGGCAATATCGGAGGGTTGCACATTATCCATGTTCATGCAGGAATTGGGGAGGTTTTAGAAAGAAAGAATCCCCCCGATACCTGCGAGCTCCAAGCTGGCGATTATATCCATGTCAAGGGAACACAAGAGGCTACAAGCAAGCTTGTAGACCTTTCTGTCCCTTCCTCTAGGTAGTTTTAAATATTTTCACCTTCCCTGCCACTCCGGGAGTATCCTTCTATGAAACTGGCTTTAGTTTTTACTATGTTTAGAAAAGATGAAGCCGGTATGCCTAAAGCTTATAAAGATTGGCTCTATAGCAAAGCCATTCAGGAGCAATTAAGCAAACTGGGTGTCACAGAACTCGTACTTCGTTTCGCTAGTCCCAAAGATGTCATAGACGGCGAGGGATATACAGTTCAATATAAAATAATATGCCCGAAAGCCACTGCGGTAAGGCTTCAATTAGCTTCACTTGTTGATAAAAAATGCGATTATGTAATTTTCAGTGATGGAGATGGTCAAATTCCAATGCTTGCTATCATTGAAGCCTTAAACATTCTTTCCGGAACGACGCATGAAGCAGTAATAAGCTGTAGGCCGAGAACAAAGGGAATACCTAGACTTCGAGAACAGATAGAAAGATTTGAGCTATTTATTCTAGAAGAAATATTTAGAATTCATCTCCCCGATGGTCAGTGCGGGTTTTGGGGCATCACGGGAGATATTCTTTCTCGGATTAACATTACTTCCCGAGGCTTTGAATTAGAAATTGATTTCCTATCCGAAATTCTAAAGAATTCGTTTAATTTTTGCTTTATTGAGGTAGATGTAAACAGAAGCGCTGTTTCATCTTTTCGAGAAGAGGATCACAGATTAAAGCTTGTTTTTATATTGGATAAATTCCAGCTTGATGGATGGGATGTTAGCAAATTTATAGCTAAATACGAAAGAATGGAAAATGTTGAACTTCCCAAAGAATACAAATATATGATTGGGAAATTAGAGCATAGAATAAGCAAAAGAAAGAAAGTTGTTTGCTATGGCAAGAAGTGTGGAGCTTGCGAGAAGATAGAAAAGTTGGAAAAGAAGATATGAGCAGTGAGATTATAAAGTACTTAGTATAGGCGAATCGCCTTTTCCCCTGAACCAATGCCAGATTGATGTGCAGGTAAAGTCTCTGATTCTGCTGGACCATCCGCATCGTCAAAGTAGTCCTGCCGTGAATAGGAGAGTGGCGTCGGCCGCGAGGACTTCCTTCAGAGTGCGGTGTGGATTACTTTCCGAGTTCAGCTCGATCATACGGCTGTATTCCAGGAATAGCGGTACTCTTTCAGTTTTCCGCCCCTTCGGGATATAGCTGCCAATAATCCATCCCCAGGGCGATAGCCGCGTCCAACCCTGCCCTGCCCGCTCCGGTCTGTCCTCCGGATATGATCTTCAGCATTTCCTTTTCTTGTCATTCCGGGATATTCCCCACCTATTCCCCACCTATTCCCCCCCATCTCGATACCCCCATGGATTCATTCTATAACATATTGAATCGCATGGAATTATGAGAATATGCGCAAAATCTCTGGCTTCCACGGGTATAGAGTGAGGGCATTTGTCTCAGTTGTAGAGGAAGATATTGCATTACTCGCATAGGGTAGGCAGAAGAAAGGAAACGAGGCAATTCCCCAGGAATCCGAGCACGCTATTCAAACCCCGCATACATACACGGTAAACGTAACCGCGACATGGAATGACTGATTGAGAAGGGCATGCCCCTAAATAGAACTGAGCTGGCGGGGCTATGGCCAGGACTTCGGGGAGGAAGGGAAGAAAGAGAAATGAGAGCAATCGGCTACATCAGGGTCAGCACTGATGAGCAGGCGAAGGAAGGCAATTCCCTGGGCGACCAAGAGCGCGACATTCGCCAGTACGCGACCGAGCATAGCTGGGAACTGGAGCGGATCTACGCGGACGAGGGCAAGTCGGCCAAGACCCTGGAGCGAGATGGTCTTTGCGGACTCCTGGACCGGGTGGACGCCGGCGGGATCGGCGCGGTAATCGTGACCAAGCTAGACCGCCTCACGCGGGAGACCTCTGATGCCTTAGGGTTGGACGCTCATTTCCGGAGTAAGGGGGTGGATCTCTGCTTCATCTACGACGAGGCGGACACATCCACTCCGGACGGAGAACTGATTTTTACGATCCGGGCAGCCTTGAGCAAATATGAACGCCGGATAATCGCGGCGCGGACTAAGCTCACTTTAGCCCACAAGAAACAGCGCGGGGAATGGATCGGGCGTGTTCCTTACGGCTACCGAATGAACGAGAGGGGAGGTATTCTGGTTGAGGATGACGATGCCCAGGGGCATATCAAGCGGGCGAAGGAGCTTAAGCGGAGGGGGTATTCCTACCGGCGGATTGCCGAGCATTTAGGGGTGGCCCTGGGGACTGCCCACAAGCTGATAAACACGCACTCTAGAAGCATGAAGGCCCGGTATTGCAACAGCTTAGCGACATCAGGCGTTCATTAAACGAGCGTTTTACGAACAAAAACCAGCACACCTGGAGCGGGTATGGACGGTATCGAAATAGAAAGAAAGGTATGGTAAAATTGATTCAGAGTAAATCAATCAGAGGGAAATGGGAAGCAACCGCATGAATAATCGGCTGTCTAATGCGCCTGGCTTCACCCAAGACGAAGAGATAAAAGCCTTCCAGGGTCTGATGCTTGATCCCATCGCATATCTCCAGGCAAACGGCCGGACGCGAGAAATCACGGAAAGAAAGAAGCTTTATTGGTGGTGGCGGTTACAGGGATGCAGCAAAGCAAAGGCAGCACGTCAAGCCGGGTATTCCGCTTCCGTCGTCCGAGGATGGTCTAGCGCACGGAGGGAGAAGGCGGGGGAACGGACGGCGATCTCAAAGCACTTCCACCTTGAGCAGATAACCCCCGGCTACATCAAGGGCCGTATCCTTGAGATAGCCCAGAACGCCCCCCAGCCAAGGGATAGGCTATCGGCCTGGGGTTTGCTTGCCCAGATGCAGGGCATGTTTACCAAAACCCAGGTGCAGAATTCACCGAAGGCTATGACCGCAGTATTCAATCTCCCCATGCCAGCGTGTCCCAAATGTGGATATGTTCAAGGCGAGACTACAACGCTCCCTAGAGGGGCGTGATCAGAGCGGGTTGATCCTATATCTCTACCCCCCCCCCCACCCCCACCGGTGGTCATCGGCCCCGAGGGTCCCATCGACCAAGAAGAGAAGAATATCAAGAATACGTCAGGTGCATTTTTACCGAGGGTTCATTGATCATTTGTCTACGGTTTGATTATTGATATGGAGATTTTACCTTGACGTAAATGCGGTTATGGACAATGCTTGATACGGTGTTTCGGCGATAATTTGCCTTGAGCATTACAAGGGACAATGAAACCCAATATTTAGCCTGGCATGGATTGATTATCCAGCCGGGCTATAATAATTAGTGGGATATTTGGGCCGAATATGAACTTCATCAAATTCGCTATATCCCTTATCTGTTTCGGATGGCTTTTCTGGCATGCCCTGATGATGGTTATTTACATACCCGCAATGGGAATAATTCCTATACTTGCATGGGTGACGGGAGGCGAGAAAACGGTTACAAAACGTTTCATGCTAATCCCTTTATTAATCATTTCCTTTATATTTGGCGTAGTGATCCCTGCTGTCTTCTATAGCGCGGGGATATTTACCATTGTTCTGAACTTTATGGATAAGGCTTCCTATCCATGGATATATGTGGTGATTGGCGGTCTATTGTGCCTTTGGTTTGCATCCCCTAAAGGCGAAACAAACGCCATTGCGATGTTATGCTCTATTGTAAGCTATGGCCTATTTATGACGATCATGAAGTCATTTGGGCGTGGCATTGATGATCTTGGTCAAAGCATAATCGACAGGGTTATAGGTATTATGGTGCTGGTATTTATCATTGGTTCGGTGGTAGCGTTCATAATTTGGTTCATTAATAAAATGAAAACAAAACTATCGCCATCATTACGATGGATTATAGTTATTGTATTTGTAGCAATATCTGTGCTTATCACGATTACCTTTGTTAAGTTAGCTCCATTTGTCCAGATATTCCCGTTCAATATTGATTTCACATTTTCTAAGCATGGCGCGAGCCTTAACACTAGTGTTGATCACTTCAGCAATTCGATCAAGGAAAATAGCGAGGCGGCTAGGATATTCAATGAAGCTCTACCGGAATTTGGCAGCGGTACTGTTGAAGCCGACAAAGAAGATGATATAATGCGGCATAATATACAAGCCCTAGAAGAAGCGAGAAAAGTGGATATTTATGAATTGAACAAGGCATATCCGGGATGGGGTAAGCATTATGCAGAAGAATTTATTCAAGGTATCGAAATGTATATCTCTGGGAGAGATACTTCAAATTCATGGATGGATTTGAAGGGTCAGTTATTGTTGAATAAATGGGGAGATTGGTATGACGCAAATATAGCGCAGCTCAGAAAAGCAATAAAATAGCCCTTAAATATGTCTTCCGGGGGTAGCCCATTTGCCTTATGGGGAGTGCAGATGAATAGATATCAGAAGATAATCCTAATCGCTGTTGCTGGCATGGTGATCCTGCGGGTAGTCTTTCCGGTTCCTGAGTATTATGTCACATCCCTTGAGTCTATGGGGAAACATGAAGTATCGAAACAACTGTATCAAGCAGTCGCCGAAAGTACGCGATCGGCATTGGCATTTACCAAAGCAAATTTCTTGACCAATAGTCTCCATATCATAGCGATATTGGTTGTAGGCGGTATCGCTTACATTCTAGCTGGACAAAAGTGGGCCATGAGTCTAAAACCCTTTTCCTATAAAATCCGACATATATCAAAGGGAGCATGGGGGCTATTCAGCCGATTAATAGCGAGAATAAAGCCAGGCGGGGGGGGATGAATACGGAGTGGGACCCTAGCCAGCCGATCCAGGCCATCCCCCGCTTGCTCCTACTCCCGCGCCTGCAGTCACGCCGGAGGAAGAGAGCGGCGGTTTCCTGGGGATATTCTGAAACGGTGAAACGTGAGGAGGTCTGAAATGAACAGGGGGATTGTGAACATAGAGATTGTGGGGGTGATCTTCACGAAGATTCTCAAAGCGATCAGAGAGGCGTTCCAGGCAAGCCTCCATATGAGCGAGGGGGCATTCCGGCTTGCAATCGTGGCGATTCTGGCCGGCATCCTGATCGTGTTAGCCGTCCAATATATCGGGACACTAAAAAAGACGTCAGTTGGTGAGATGATAAAATTAGCAGAAGCTAAAAAGCCCGAAGATGTCAAAGAAATTATCGGTCGAATCCCCGTAAGCCTCTCCTTGCATTCTGACGATATAATTTCGCTCCTCGCCGCCGCCAAAAAACTCGCTCCGGAAGAGGACGAATAGAAAAAATGATTAAGGCGAGAAGGCTAAACAGTAAGGCGACCAGCTGACCTATATCCCCCAGTGGATGATCGACGAAGCAGGAGCGGGACAGGCGGGAGATCGCCGGATAATTATTCCAGGGAAAACGGAGGGATAACGCATGAGAACGGCAACCTGGATAGCTTTTCTGCTTCCCGCATTATTGCTGGTCTTGAGCCTCTACTTGCCGACGATCTGCTTTGGCGAAACAGCCGCGGTTCAGCCCTCGGTTCAGTCCTCGGTTCAGCCTGCGGTTCAGACCGATATCCCCGAGGCCAGAAAGCAGATGATCCGGGAATATAGGGAGCGGATACGGCAAGCGGAGAAAGGGAAAAGCAAATCTTCCGCAGGAGTCTTTGCGAGCGGGCAGAAATCGCTTGAGCTTCAGATGGCAGAGATTGATGCCGCCGAGGGATGGTCGCCCGCTAGCTCTGGGGAATTGATGATTGCCAAGAAACTCGACATACTGACGACGAGGTGCAAGCAAGATCGGTATGCCATCGGCGATCAGACCATGAAGACGATTCAGATTTTGAAGGAGCGCCACCTCCTCAGCGATGATGTTGGGGGACATTGGGGATTCCTGGACTTGATGACTGTAGTGACAAACCCGAGTCGCTCAAGCGAGGCAGCCGTGAGACAGGATTATGCGACAATCGGAGGCAGCGCATCGGCGAAGTTTGACTATACGATGATTTGCACTACATATATAGCCCTAAGAGAAAGGGGAGCATCACATTCGTCAACCTTGTGGAATCTTCAAAAGATGTTGGGGACATATTAAAGCGGGCGGTCAGAGATACCCTTCCCCCGTCTGAGATCGAAGCCTATGCGCGAACCTGGGAGGCGTTTTTACGTCGCAGAGACGAAAGCTGCCAGATCGGCGCGGAATCGGGGAAGGTAGGGAAGGATTACCGGGGCGAGATAACCCGTTTTAGCGCAATCCAGAGGCCAGGAACGGGGCAGGACTGAGGTAAGGGCAACACCTTACCTCTTGGGGTTGGCTCGGCCGGGGCCAGTGTAGAGGCAATAAATGGGTTTCAGGCGTTCGGAACGCATGTGCGAGTGGAGGTGACAATAGCCGGGATTCTGGGAGGCCATTTAAAAGGCGATCCAGGTCAGCTCAGAGGTTTGGTATTCGTCTGGAATGGCCTTTTTCTGCTTGGACCAGACACAAGGGATGGTCTTTGGACGGATAATTCCCCCTGGCAGTAGGGGAGTAGCACCCCCCTCCCCGAAAGGGGACAAGAATAGCCGGAAAGGGGTGACGCTGGCGGGGGATATAGAGAATAGCGGAGGAAAACAGGGAGCGGGGAAGAGATGCACCCGATCTTGATTATTGTTTTAGTCGTCGTATTCGTGCCGATCATCATCCTGACCATTGTGTTTTCCATCAAGAAGTCACGAGGTCAACTCCCTTCCCAGATTCCCGATCAGAATCTGGGAGTGGTCAATCCCAAGTTGGTCTGCCCCCACTGCCAGGCCGCCGGGAAGGTGAGGGCTAAAGAGGTTCAGCACAACGCCGGGGTCAGTGGCGGGAAGGTCGTTGCGATGATCCTCACCGCAGGGATATCGCTCCTGTTCGTCGGACTGTCTAGGATCGAGAACAAGACAGTGGCCCATTGCGATAACTGCGGATCGAACTGGATGTATTGAAGGGAGGAACGATATGTGGGACTGCAAGAAATGCGGGAAGAGTAACTACAACGATAACACCTGGTGTTTCTCATGTAGAACGCCCAAGTTGGATAAGAATGACCTCGAATACGGCGTCCTCAATCCCAAACTCGTCTGTCCGCATTGCCAGACTGCGGGGAATGTTCGTGCGAAGACGGTCAAGTTAAAGAAGGGAATCAGCGGCGGGAAGGTCACAGGAGCGATCCTCACCGGGGGTTTGTCTATGCTCGCCACTGGGCTATCCCGTAAGAAAACAGCGACCCAGGCCCATTGCGACAACAGTGGATCGACCTGGTTGTTCTGAACGGATCAACATCCTGGGAGGGAAAACATGATTCGCAAATGCCCAAAATGTGGGATTCCTGCTCACTCTGGGATTGAACGATGCATGTGCGGATATGTATTTCCATGCATTAAGCCACCAGAGAAAGAGAATTTATTCCAATCCATACTGCGTAAAATCAGGGATAGCAAAAAGCGAATGTCTAACAAAAGGGAATTCAAGAAACAACTTATCGAGGCTGTCAGCGATGGCAAGATTACGTCAGATGAAATAGCATTACTGGATAGCAAATATACAGAGTATGGGTTAAGTTCCATAGACATCAATGAAATCAAGGTTCAAGCATACACGCTGGCATTCAATGCGGCTAAAAGCGACTCTGTCATCACTGCCGAAGAGGCCAAAGAATTAGATAAGATTGCAAAGTACCTCCACATTGAAGATTCTGAAATTGAAAACACCAAAATCGAATTTGCCAGATATCGTTTGATTGCCGAAGTCCAACGAGGCAATTTACCAGTGGTCGAGGGATCGGGCTTAATATTGTTGAAAGGGGAAATCACCCATTGGATAGAGCGAGCGAGCTTGCTTGAAGAGAGGGTACTTCGGAGTAGATATGTCGGTGGGTCACACGGTATTAGTTTGCGGATTATGAAAGGTGTTAGTTATCGAGTTGGTTCTCACAGGGGGCATCTTGTTTCCGATACCGGTATAGTGCCTGTTAGCACTGGTAATCTCATATTTACCAACAAAAGGATTACTTTCCTTGGTGATAAAATATCATTCAATCTAAAACTGGAAAAGTTGCTAAATGTCGAGTTATTAAAGGACGGCATCGAGTTAATTGAAGCAAGCGGGAAAAATCGAACTCTGCAATTTTCCGTTTCAGATAACACAGAAATCGTTGGGGCCATAGTATCTCAAATCCTAAACCGCATGGAATAATTCCGATGCTTTGTCTTGCGATAAGTAGTATTCCCGACTATTAGCATAGAACAATGGCTACGCTAGGGGATGATCCCGGCGAAGGAACCCGGCCCGTTGATCCCATCTAATTCTATAGATTAGGTCTCCGCTACGAACTGGTTTCTTGCACAAGGAAGGGGGACACTATGGGAAACACTATGTGGACTTGTCCAAAGTGTGAACGGAGATGCTATGGGGGTGAACGAACCTGCCTTGAATGTAGGACAGAGCGACCAGGCACCAATCAGTCTGAACCCATTATACAAACCCAGACTCCTCTACCTCCCCCGCCTCCCATCCGTTGCCCGAAGTGCGGGTCTGATCAGATCACGGCGGGGAAGAAAGGATTTGGAGTCGGGAAAGCGGCAGTAGGGGCAGTATTACTTGGCCCGGTAGGAATATTGGGAGGAATGATCGGGAGCGGGAAAGTAAAGATCACCTGTCTGAAGTGCGGGAACACCTGGAAGCCGGGTCGATAATCCATGGGCGAAGCGTAGGAGAACGGCATGAGAGCGATCGGAGTGCTGGCGGTATTGGCGGCGGTATTAACGGTGGCGGGGAGCGGTGAAAGCGACCAATGCTATTCGGATTTCAAGTGGGGAATGAGTAAGAAACAAGTCCATGCGATAGCCGAAGACAAGGATTATAAGCCCGCCCTCCCCATAAAATACTATCAAGAAGAACAAGCGGGGGGGGATTTGCTTTATGAAACTATCGTGGCGGGGGAACACTGCATGATATTTTTCTCCTTCGGGACAAGGCCCAATAGTAGCTACGAGGGTTTGTCTTCCGTCGGGATACAGTGGGGGAAACCACCCCCTTCTGATCAGTTTGCCCGATTGGAGGAAAAATATAAATCTCTGGATATAGGCAAATCCGAAGATGGAGTAATCAAGTGGTGCGCCCTTAAAAGCCAGGAAGCGGAGAAGACGAGGGAAAAGGCGATACGCATAATTCTGGAAGAAACCGGCTTGACAAGGGAAGAGTGGGAGAAAATGCAACAGGAAAAGGATTTGGAGATATTGAAAAAAGCAGCAGATATGGCAGATATAGAGGCCGAAAAAACCCTTAACAAAACCAAATAAATCCCAGAACGGTGAGCCGATGAAAGACCAAGCGACCAGAGAGAGATTTATCGAGCTATGAGCGAAGGGCTGCAGCTACGAGAAGAAAGCCGGGGATGCCCCAGGCGGGGCGGGAATAAGGTCAATGGAAACGGTCAAGCGCGAGAGATCGGCCGTCCTGGGACTATTAGTGGCTATTACATAGGCACATCCTAGCGCGTAAGGCCGTGAGGCTAAATTATGCGTTCGGCCGAAACATAAGGGAGAGACCTATGCAACTGCTACTGGGTGCGTTCTACTACATCATCGGTTTGCTAATGGCTGTCTTCTGGTCAAGCGCTGCGGGATTCGGACTTTGCGTCCCTATCTGTCTGTTTAGGCTGTTTCGGCATCGACGAAATGTTTTGTTGATGCTCATGTATATTGCTGCAGCGGCTGTCTGTGCTGCAATATGTCTCGGTCTTGGTCGTCTTACTGAGGCAGTTGCGGCCAAGACGGATTATGCCGTTTACTGGATGATGTTTGTAGGCCTAGCTATTCCTGGACTCGGAACCCTCGCATTAATTCCGGCCTATATTAGAATCGCTTTGCGCCAAACGTCTGGCGTCATGGACCCAGCCTAAGCATCGTACTGTGGTTGCCTGAGAACCGAAAAAGAAGGACGGCCGAGAGGGATGACACCGGAGGGGGATCTTGGCCCTCCGACCCCGGCCGCTTCACAGATAAAGATCGAAGTCGGGGCTGTTTTCTTACACGAAAAGCGAAATATCTTCCATGCGCATCTGGGAGACGACATGAGAACGATCGGAGTGCTGGCGATGGTGCTGTGCTTTGTTCTTGGCGTCGTATGGTTCTTGTTTTCCGGATATTGGGCGCTGAAATATACTCAGGATGCAACCGACAAGTGGATCGGAAAACCTTGGGCGGTACCTTTCGTGCCATTTCTTAATTCGGAGACTCTAATCGCTCCATTTGCTCCTTGGCATGCGTTGTTAACTCGCGGTGATTGGATTCCGCTGGCATCAGCAGGAGCCTGTGCATCGGGAACTGTGGGGCTGTTCAAACTCGCAGGGATACTTGCACGCAGAGCGTGTCCAAAGGATCGTTCCCGACAAGAGAAGGGATAACCCTTATCCCATCGGAGATCGTAGCCTATACGCTAACCTGGGAGGCGGTTTCGCGTTTAATGGCCCTGGGATGGTCCAGGACGGGCGATAAAGCGACCTGTAACGGGGGCAAGGGAAATGGTCAGGCCGGAAGGGTCGACTCGCCAAAGGCCATTCTAGCCGCTTTAATGGCCGGGAAACGGGGTATTAGAACCATATCTAAGGAAGTCTTTATAGAGGTAGTTCTCCCATTGGGCTGCCGGGGGCTACTCTATACAGGCAATAATGGATTGAAACCCCCTTGACGCGCACACGTGTGCGCGTGTTACCCCCTTAATGAGCATTTAGCCGATTCCCAGCAAACGGGTGGATAATGTAGCGGCAATCCCACCGGTGAGCATATTCTTCTCCCCGCCTCAGCATTTTGCATTTCTTCCTAGATTATGGTCTATCTAGGGCTCCCCCTGACTTTGTCCCATATTCTCCATTCCTGCTGTTCTCCTACCGTCAAAGCAAGAGGGGATTACATGCTTACGCTATTTTTGCCGAGTTGGCCGTTATACTAAGGTGTGAGCAGCAAAATGGAGAGAGTGCTACGGAAATATGAGGTCAAAACTCTGCCCTGCGGACGACTGCACACTTTGACCATACAGAATGGGCAAGGCGGTCCCCAAAGTTTCCGGGAAGGCCGACATGACGCCAAAGAGTGCCATTTAATGCGCCGAAACCCTATCAAGGAGGATTGTGGGCGAGATAAAACTCTGGTGGGTATGGTTGGACTACCCACACGACGGGAATAGTCTCAACTCTTAGCATTTTCAACCACTTACGCCGCTTTAGCATTTCCCGCGCTATTTCCGCCAAGTTGAGCGCTATACTATGTTTACGGGGAGCCACAATGAAGGCCGCGAATATTTTCTTCGGAACGTTACGCCAGTTCAAGTCCCACAAACGCCGCGTACTTGCCGTCGGGATAGGAGCGGGTATCAAGAAAAGCGTTAGTTAGGTTGGATTTTAAGATAATAGCATTGAGCCATGACCTATATACCGAAATTTCTCATTAAGGACAGGGTGACGTTAGCATCTTTGCTAATTGAATTTGGCTGGCCAACCCCGACAGATGAGAATAATTATCGGACTAAATGTCTATTCCATAATGGTGATAATTCTACTTCATTCTCGGCCGACCTTCAGAAGAACACTTGGCGTTGTTTTAGCTGTCTTCGTTGCGGGGATCAAATCGAATTCGCTATGGAAGCGTTAAAGTGTGCCTTCCATCCCGCACTTGAATGGTTAGCTAATATGGAGATGACAGGGGGGCTGCAAGGGGTAGAAAATGCA
>CAZKCI010000119.1:0-14353 GCA_964551475.1 uncultured bacterium
CAGATCAGACTTCCCCTGACCAAGCTGCAAGCCCGGGTGCTCTCATTCGCCCATGAGTTCATTCTGACCAAGCTCTATCCCCCGACGGTGATCGAGATCCAGAAGGGGCTCGATGTATCCAACCCCGGCACCGTCCACAAAGTCCTCATCTCTCTTCAGCGCAAGGGATACGTCACCAAGGAGAAGGGGACGGCGCGGGGTCTGCGGATCGCGCCGCTGGGCGAGGAGGTCTGCAGCCAGGAGAAGCAGATGAAACTCGAACTCGAACACTACCAGCCGTCTCAACCAATCACCGGCACCGGAGGCCGCAATGAAAGCAGCTCAGGAAATCCTGCATGAAGATTGCAGCGTGAACCGTCGCTATCTGATCGAGATGGGAGGTCAGACCTATCAGGCCACGTTCACCGGCTATCACAACAACAATCAGTATTCGCCCACCTTCGAAATCACGGGGCGCGCGGACGAGTTCCGGATCCTCCGGGAGCTCGAGTAGCCGCTCGAGCCCCGCCCGGAGACTATTATAATGCGCGCCCAGGTTCTCACCCGCATCAATGCCGACGACAGCGCCGCCGAGGCGCCCGAGGAGCCTCCGAACCGAGGCGCCTTGTCCCTGTCCCTCGCTCCGGCCCCCCACGGGCCGGAGGCGGTTTTCGCGCCCCCAGCGCCGGCGGGCTACTCACTTCCCCATAACCGTTTCCTGCGCACCAGCCGGCGCACCCTCTCCTTCCGGCGGACCTTCTTCCCCGAGGTGGCCGATCAGGACTGGAACGACTGGCGCTGGCAGTGCCGCAACCGCGTCCGCCTCCCCGAGGACCTGGAGCGGATGCTCGTCCTTTCCCCCCCTGAGCGCGCCGCGCTCCAGGGCGGCGGGTCGCTTCTTCCCGTCGGAGTCACTCCCTACTACCTGAGCCTGGTTTCCCCCGACGATCCCCTCCATCCCCTGCGCCGGGCGGTGATTCCGACCACGGCCGAGTTCCAGCGCTCCGCCGGCGAGGCCGACGACCCGCTGGGCGAAGACTCCCAGTCCCCGGTGCCCGGCCTGGTCCACCGCTACCCGGACCGCGTTCTTCTCCTGGTCTCCGACTTCTGCTCCACCTACTGCCGCTACTGCACGCGCTCCCGGGTGGTCGGCCACGGAACGATCCGGCCCAACGCCGACCGCCTGGAGGAGGCTTTTGCGTACATCCGCTCCTCGCCCTCCGTCCGCGACGTCCTTCTCTCCGGCGGCGATCCCTTGAGCTTGAGCGACGAGAAACTCGACTGGATCCTGGGGAGCCTGCGCGCCATCCCCCACGTGGAGATGATCCGGATCGGGACCAAGGTCCCGGCGGTGCTGCCCCAGCGGGTCACGCCCAAACTCTGCCGGACCCTGCGCCGCCATCACCCGCTCTGGATGAGTCTCCATTTCATGCACCCGGAGGAATGCACGCCCGAGACCTACCGGGCCTGCGTCATGCTCGCCGACGCCGGGATCCCGCTGGGATCCCAGACCGTCCTTCTCCGGGGTATCAACGACGACGCGGAGACGATGAAAACCCTGCTCCACCGCCTGCTGATGATGCGGGTCCGTCCGTATTACCTGTATCAATGCGATCCCATCTCGGGCTCGGCGCACTTCCGCACGCCGGTGGAGAAGGGGCTGGAGATCATCCGGAAGCTGAGGGGCTTCACCTCCGGCTACGCCGTCCCCACCTACGTCATCGACGCCCCCGGCGGGGGCGGCAAGATCCCGCTCATGCCCGACGCCGTCATCGGCCGCGACGACGATTCCCTTCTGCTCCGGAACCACGAGGACAAGATCTTCCGCTATCCGGACCCCCAGCCGGAGTGCGAGGCGTAGATATCACCCCCGGGATTCAGGGGAGAAGTTTTCCAACCGAGAACCGGAAAAATCCGAAATCCGAATATCGAAATCCCTGCCTGCCGGCAGGCAGGCGAAACAAATCCGAATATCGAAATTCGAAACCGCAGCAGCGTAGGCCAGCCGGCCATTTCGAATTTTTCAGCTTGTCTCGTATTTCGATATTCGGATTTCGAGTTTAATTTTTATGCGCATTGGCTTGACCTACGATCTCCGCTCCGAGTATCTCGCCGCCGGATTCTCCCCGGAGGAGACGGCGGAGTTCGACCGGGACGACACCATCGCCGCCCTCGAGGAGACGCTGCGCTCGCTGGGCCATGAGGTCGTCCGGATCGGGAACGCCTTCCGCCTGGTCGGGCTGCTGGTCCGGAAGGAGCGCTGGGACCTGGTCTTCAACATCGCCGAGGGGATGCGCGGGATCGGCCGGGAAGCGCTCGTCCCCGCCCTGCTCGACCTCTACGACATCCCCTACGCTTTCTCCGATCCGCTGGTTCTCGCTCTGAGCCTGCACAAGGGGATGACCAAGCGGGTGATCCGGGACGCCGGTCTGCCCACGCCGGACTTCGTCCTGGCCGAGCGCCCCGAGGATCTCGAGCGGATCGCCTTCCCTTCTCCCTACTTCGCCAAGCCGGTGGCCGAAGGGACGAGCAAGGGGATCTCCGCCGACTCGGTCGTCCGCCGGAAAGAGGACCTGCTCCCCCTCTGCCGCCGCCTCTGGTCCCGCTTCCGCCAGCCGGTCCTGGTCGAAGAGCACCTGTCGGGGCGCGAGTTCACGGTCGGGATTGTGGGGACGGGGGATAAGGCCGAGGCGCTGGGCGCGCTGGAAATCAACACCCTCCCCGACGCTGACGCGGAGGCCTACACCTACCGCAACAAGGAGCAGTACGAGAAGCTCATCACCTACCGCCTCGCCGACCCCTGCGCCCCGGAAGTGGGGGAGGGGACGGCCATCGCGCTCAAGGCCTGGCGGGTGCTGGGCTGCCGGGACGGCGGACGGGCGGACATCCGCTGCAACCGGGACGGGAAGCCGTTCTTTCTCGAGGTGAATCCGCTGGCCGGCCTGCACCCCGTTCATTCCGACCTGTCGATCCTCGCCGGGAAGCGGGGGCTTTCCTACCGGGATCTGATCGATCGCATCCTGCGCTCCGCCCTGGAGAGACTCGGCTCATCAGGCCGCGTTTCCTTGAGAGAGAACTGTCGTCCAATAGATTAGATGATTGTGGGAGCGGCGTCCCCGCCGCGATCCTGCCGGAGCGAACGGATCGGGGCGAGACGCCCCTCCCACATTGATAACCTCTGCCGCGAGTCTTTACCCATGTTCGTCGCTATAGTTCTCAACGCCGTTTCTCCCCGGGCCGGTCCGGAAGACCGGGATCTTCTCGTCCAGGCGGACGCGGTGGAGGGAGCGCTCCGCCGCCTCGGGCACCGGACGATCCGTCTCACCGCGACGCTCGACCTGGCCGCCTTGCGTCGGAGGATCCTTCGCTGGCGCCCCGGCGCGGTCTTCAACCTGGTCGAGGAGCTGGACGGGAGCGGATCCCTGATCCATCTCGTCCCCTCCCTGGTGGAGAGCCTGGCTGTCCACCGCACAGGATCCTCCGCTGCCGCCCTCCTCCTCACCTCGCACAAGATCTGGGCCAAGCGGATCCTCCTCGGCGGAGGTCTCCCCACACCGCCCTGGCTGGAATCCGGCGGGGAGAGATTGTCCGGGGCGAGGGCTGGGCGTCCCGAGTCATTCATCGTCAAGGCGGTCTGGGAGCACGCCTCCTTCGGCCTTGATGACGGGATGGTGGCGCGGATGATCTCGCCCGCGCGCTTGCGCGCCCGGATCGCCTCCGCCGCGCGCCGCTTTGGCCGGGAGATGTTCGCCGAGGGCTATATCCCGGGGCGGGAGTTCAACGTCTCTCTGCTCGCCGTCCCTTCCGGCGTGGAAATCTTGCCCCTGGCCGAGATCGATTTCTCCGCCTTTCCCCGGGGGAAACCGAGGATCGTGGGATACCGGGCGAAATGGGAGGAGCGGTCGTTTGAGTTCTCCCACACCCCCCGCCGCTTCGATTTTCCCTCCGCCGACCGCCCGCTCCTCGCTCGCCTGCGCCGCGCCGCCCGGGATTGCTGGGACCTCTTCGGCCTCTCCGGCTACGCCCGCGTCGACTTCCGCGCGGACGGCAGGGGGAGGGTCTGGATACTCGAGGTGAACGCCAACCCCTGCCTGGCCCCGGACGGCGGATTTGCCTTCGCCGCCGGGCGTTCCGGCCGATCCTACGACGAGACCGTCCGGGCCATCCTCGCCGCCGCCCGAAAGAAGTTGTAAGCTATAAGTTGTAAGGCAGGCAGGGCGCTGTTTTCCTTGCCACCTATAACCTACAACTATTCTGCTTGCCCCTCTGCCTTCCCCAGGTAACTGACGATTCCCGCCGCGATCGCCGCGGCGGCGCGATCCAAAAAATCGGGGGCGATGATCCGGGACTCGTCTTCCGGATTGGAGAGGAAGGCGGTCTCCACCAGGGCGGAGACGAGAGAGGGCGAGCGCAGGACGGCCAGGCTTCTCCAGCGGACGCCGTTGTCCTTGAGCTTGAGTACCGCGAGCGATTTCTGAAGGGAGCGGGCGAGTTCGAGTGAGGGCGGCTGGTAGTGATAGACGGCAAAGCCCGTCTTCTCGCGCGGATCCTCGGTCGCGGCGACGGAATTGAAGTGGAGGGAGACGAGGAGGTCGGCTTCGGACTGGAGGGCGAAATCCACCCGGCGGTCGAGCGCAACCGACCGGTCGTCCTCCCGGGTGAGGAGGACGACCGCTCCCGCCGCCGTCAGCCGTTCCGCCAGGGCCCGGGCCAGAAGCAGGTTCGCCTCCTTCTCCTCGACGCCCATGGGCGAGACCGCCCCCTCCTGCTCGCCCCCGTGACCGGGATCGATCGCCACCACGGACCCGGTCACCCCTCGCGGCCGATCCTTCCAGGAGAGCTCGTAGCGGCCGTTGCGCCAGATGAGTGACCAGCGGCGGCAGAGGAGGGAGCCGGAGAGGGAATAGGACGCCCGCCCGTCCTCCTCCTGGTTCCAGCGGCAGGCGATGTCGCCGTTCCCCAGGTTGATCTCGGAGGTCCCCACGGAGGCGTTGTAGAAGGTCACCCGGAGCTCGCCCGGGGAGAACGACTCCGCTTCGGCCGGGATCCGTCGCGGGACGGAGAAAAGGAGAGGGCCGCCGGGCCCGTCGAGGACGACGTTGCCGATGACGGCGGGATCGGCGGGGTAGGTCCCCTCCAACGTGACCGCTCCGGCGTCGACGAGGGCGCTCAAGTTCCGGGACAGCTCGACGCGGTAGGAGTCTTGCTCGCGGCCGAGGATCTTGAGGAGCGTACCCGGCCCGGCATCGAGGAGGCGGGCGCCCCCGGAGACGACCTGGAGGGGGGCGGCCGGGCCGGAGACCTTTCCCTGCCGCGGCCGGCGGAATTTCTCCCCGATCGCCTTCTGCTTCTCCGCTTTTACGGCCGGCTTCTCCCGTGCGATCTCGATCCGGTAGTCGGTCGCGCCGTCGGTGCTGCGGACGGAGAGTTCGACGGTGTTCACGCCCGCCGAGAGCTTGATCCTCTCCGCGAACGATCCGGCGGGAGAGAGGGCGATTTCTTCCCCGGCGATCTCGAGACGGGCGCCCGCTTCCACTCTTCCGGAGAGGCGGATCGCCGCCTCCGTCGTCTGCGTCTCCTCCAGCGCCGGGGAGGTGAGGAGGAGGCCGGGTCCGCCGGTCGTCTCCCGGTCGGTCCGGTAGCCGCCGCCCTCGCCGGAGGACCTCCTCAAAACGATACCCCAGCGGACCTCGGGGACATGGAACGGGAACGAGGAGGAGGGCTCGCCGGCTGGGGTCGGGGCGGCGATGAGGAAGGCGAGCGTTGAAATCGCCCCGGTGTGCAGGATGGAAATCGTCGCTCGCGAATTCATCCGATTGCTGCGCATTCTGTGGGAGCGACATTCCTGCCTGCCCCGATCTATCGGGGTCGCGATCCGAGCCGGCCTGGATCGGGGCCCCGATTTTTATATACAACTTATAGTCATCGGGGCAGGCGAGACGCCCCTCCCACAGAAAAAATGAAGTGATCAGTAATCAGCGATCAGCAGGTATGGCCACGCTCATTCGTGCGTATTCGTGAAAATTCGTGGAATTTATCGACGAGCCCAGCCCGAGCCGATTCGCGAAATTCGCGGTCTTGCTGGAAATTCGCGGGATTCGTAGTATCAGCTGCGGTCGTCGTCCGTCCCGTTGTGCGCGGGGAGGACGGGAGCGGGGGAAGGCGCCGCCGCCTCCGGTTCCTTCTCGTCCCAGAGTTGGAGGAAATAGCCGGCGAAGTAATCGACCGTGGCCGGATCGGAGATGATCAGGGACGCCTCGTTCCTCCGCTCCAGCGCGTCGTAGCCCCAGTTGACCGATCCCACCACGGCGGCATCGTCGACCAGAACCAGCTTGGCATGGGTGGTCACGTCCTCCCGGTCGTAGCGGACGGCGATCCCGTCCTTCTCCAGGCGGGCCTTGGTCTCGGCGTTGATCTCGTTGAGCTTCCGGTTGTAATCGCTCAGGTCCATCAGAACCCGCACCTCCACGCCCCGTCGGCGCGCGGCGACCAGGGCGTCGAGAAGCTTGTTGACCAAAGAGGTTTCCGAGCCCTGGTAGTAGCGGGCGCCGTACATGATGACCCAGATCCGCTTTTTCGCCCCGCCGAGCATCCGGGAGACCTCCGGATAATACTGGCGGTTGACGACGGCGGTGATGGACGAAGCCTGAGCGGCGCCGACCTTCGGCTCGGCGGCGCTGTCCTCGCGCAGGGCCTCGAAGTATGCGCGGAAATAGGCCCCCAGGACCTTGTCCTCGACGTAGACGTTGGTCTCGTTGTTGTTGTCGATCGAATTGCCCGAGAGGTTGGTGGACCCGATCAGGATCCGCTCGCCGTCGGCGATGAAAAGCTTGGCGTGGGTCATCTTCTCCGGTGTGTCGAGCGCGGCGTCGATCCCGAACTTCACCAGGAAGGGCAGGCTTTTCCGGTTGAAGTCGATCGAATTGTCAATCAGGCCCCGGACGCGGACCCCTCTCCTCGCCGCCGCCCCCAGCGCGTCCTGGATCCTCTTCACGGTGGGGTCGTAGTGAAACTCGAGCTGGATGAAGTCTATCGTTTGCTTTGCCCCCTCGATCAGAGCGAGAACAGCGGGAAGATAGTCGCGGTTTACGACGGGGCGGATGACGGGCGAGGGCAGGAGGGCGGGGGTCTGGGAAAAGGCGGATGCGCCGGCGGAGAGCCCGGCGGCGAGAGCAAAGGCGGAGAGTCGTGCAATGATTTTCATGGCCGATGGTGCCAGGAGCTGGAAGGATTTTTCGTCCTCGGGCCGCTCGCTCTGCGTCCATGTGGGAGCGGCGTCCCCGCCTGCCCCGATTGCATCACTATTCATATAAGAATCGGGGCCGCGATCCGGGCCAGCGTGGATCGGGGCCCCGATTTTTATATGCAACTATTAGTCATCGGGGCAGGCAGGAATGCCCCTCCCACAAAAACGACCGAAGGAACAGGAGCGAGCAGCGATCAGCGATCTTTCCCCGGGCGTTACTTGACGATGCCCCCTGCCTCGACCGGTTTCTCCGGGGAGACGATGACGATCCGGTCCTTCCCCTGGGCGGCCAGGATCATCCCCTTGCTCTCCACCCCCCGGATCACGGCCGGCGTCATGTTCTCGACCACCACCACCTGCTTCCCGACGAGTTCCTCGGGTGTGTAGAATTGCCTGATCCCGGCCACCAGCTGGCGTTTCTCGCCGCCCAGATCGACCTCCACCAGATAGAGGCGGTCGGCATTGGGATGGGGTTGGACCGCCGTGACCGTGGCGACTTTGAGGTTGAGCTTCTTGAAATCGTCGATGGTGATCATGGGGAAGCCTCCTTCGGAGGGTTAGGGCGTGGAACGCGTGGCGATAGTCTGCTTTTTCGTTACACGTGACACGCTCTTCTACCTTCTGACTTCTGGCTTATTGTTCTATACTTGTCCCCCCATGACTGTCAAGGATCGTCAGGCTCAGGAAGACTACGCCCGGACGGCGATGGCGGCCGCCCGCGCGGCGGGACGGGTTATTCTCGGCCAGCGGGTCAATCCGCGCACCGAGTACAAGGGAGCGGCCAATCCGGTCACCGAAGCGGACCTCCTCTCCGAGAAGACGATCGTCGGGATGATCTCAGAGTCCTATCCTGGTCACCGGATCGTGGGCGAAGAAGGGGGGGATCGGAAGACCGACTCCGAGTTCACCTGGTGGATCGATCCTCTGGACGGGACCACCAACTTCGCCCACGGCTACCCGCACTACTGCGTCTCCATCGCCCTGGCCAGGCGGGAGGAGGCGATCGTCGGCGTGGTCTACGATCCTCTCCGGGACGAGCTCTTTCACGCCGAACGGGGGCGGGGGGCTTTTCTGAACGATGAGCGGATCGGCGTCTCCCGGGTCAGCGATCCTTCCCGCTCGCTCTTGGCCACCGGTTTCCCCTACGATCTGAGCCGGCGGCCCCAGGCCGTGGCCCGGATGGCGGCTTTCCTTTCCGTCGTCCAGGGCGTCCGCCGCGACGGCTCGGCCGCTCTCAACCTGGCCTACGTAGCCGCTGGCCGCCTGGACGGCTTCTGGGAGATCGGCCTGAATCCCTGGGACACCGCGGCGGGGGCGGTCATCGCGGAGGAGGCGGGGGCGCGGGTGAGCGATTTCTCCGGGCGTCGCTACCATTTTTCGCGAAAAGACGTCGTCGCCGCCCCGCCGGCTCTCCATTCCTTCATGATCGCAACTATCGGAAGCGTCCCCGACTCTCTTCCGAAAAGGTGAACGGTTCGCCCCTCCCGAACGTATTTCACATAGAACCGGCCTACAACATCCGCGAGAAAGTTTCCGGAAATGAGAAGGAGTTTTTGTTTGCCAGGGTTTTTCAGCCTCTGCTATGTTGTGAATGTCCCGCGTTAACCGTCAGGGAGATCCGATGAAGAGAAGAAACCCGGTTTATCGCGCCTGTTTTATGATCGCCCTCTTTCTGCCCATCGCCCTGAGCCCCCGCCTCGGCCGGGCCGCCCTTCTCTCTTCCGAAGAGTGCGTCGAGTCGGTCCGGCCGGCTCCGGCCGTTCTCGGCGTCGGCGGGCTTCCCCTCCTGATCGGGGGGGAAAAGCATCCCTCGCCCTTGTCCACGAACGAGGCGGCGGCGATCGTCCTCACACTGATCATCATCGGGCTGATGGTGGGTTTCGTCGAGCAATCTCGGTAGGCAGAGCCACCAAGACACAAAGGCACCAAGGGCTTCACGAAGGGGAATGTTCAATCCCTTCGTGTTCAGTTCTTGGTGCCTTCGTGTCTTAGTGACTATCGGTAGACCGGCGGCGGAGGCGGAAAGCGAGCTCCTCCAGCAATTCCTTGTCCGCCAGATAAGACTTCCGCGCCCGGTCCCGGTAATCCAGGACATGGCGGATCTCCGGGGAGGCCGGGAGGAAGGAGAGCAGGGCGAAGAAGTCCGTATCCAGGAGGCGCCCGCGCGACAGGGGGAGCCCCGTCCGGCTGTCGGCGGCGGCGAAGTTGCGCCAGTGGACGGCGTAAATGCCATCCCCCGCCGATTGGACGAGATTTTTCAGGCGTTCGGCGTCCGCCCCGGCCGTGGTGATCGCCCAGCCCGCGTCGAGAACCAGGTCGAGATCCTTGATCTGGGAACGGATCCTCCGCATCTCCTCCGGCGTCTTGAGGCAGTCCCCCTCCGCCCCGACGGCCACGCCGATCTGGGCGTAGGGAAAGGCATCCCGGAGGGCGCGGAGGCTTTCGATCAGGTATTCGGTTCCCAGCTCCCGCCGCCCGTCACTCTTGCCGGAATAGACGAAGATAAAGCGGGGGGGGAGGTTGTCTTCCAGAAAGGCGAGAATCTGGCGGACGCGGCTCAGAGAATCCTCGCGCAGACGCGACCGCCAGGAGCAGAGATGGGATTCGTAGGGCTCGATACCCACCTGAAGCTCAAGCCCCCGGCGACGGGCGTTCTGGAGGATGGAGATGACCTTGGGGTCGAAGAAGCGCGGCAGTCCCGTCTCCAGCATCCGGAAGTCGATCCGGATTTCCAGGGCGGAGAATCCCTGATTGACGGCGAAGGTGGCCCATTCCCCCACCCGCGCCTCGGTCAGGAATATGCCCCAATGGGGATGGATCCCGAATTTCATGCTTTTAGTCCGCCCCGGGCATGACTTGGTCATGCCCGGGGCGGACTAACAGGTTCGCGATCACCGCGGAATCGGCGGACCCGGAAAACACCCCGGGCGATATTATGCGGATGGGCCTGTACCGGCTTTTTTCGCTTCCAATTCGGCTTGGTGGGCGAGCAGATGTTTCACGTAGTGGGAGGCTTCCCCGCCCATGGTAGAACGGGCGTGAGCAAGAGCTTTTTCCACCTGAGCGAGACTCATCCGACGAATCTTTCTGCCCCGGCTGGGCTTGTCGCCGGCGGGAGCAGTCGCCTCCGGGGCCGCGGCGTCCTTCGCCGGAGCGGCGGGTGCCGGGGCGGCTGGCTTCGGGGTAGCTTTCGCCGGCGCGTCGGGCACCGGGGTGGCGGGTTCCGGCGCGGCGGGCGCTGCCGCCGCGGGCGGCGGGGTGTTCGGTTTTGCTTCATCTGCCATGATGGTTCTCCTTTTCTTTTCCGCCTTCAGGAGAAGCGTTCGCTTCTCCTGAGAGCGGAAAAGAATGTGATACGAATGCGGAAGGCGGTATGTCGTTGGGCGTATTTTCCGGTTGCCGCCGGTCTCCAACGCGGCTGATTTAATCAGAGAACGGGCCGATTTCCAAGAGAAAAGAAGCATTCGCCCGCCCCGCCGGCGCATTTGGTATACTGATATCCGACCAGCAGCGACCGCATGAGAAAGAACCTGGCCAACTCCCGGACAACTGACGTCGGCCCGCCGCCCCCTTCGATCCAGCCGGCCTTGCGCCGGGCAACCTTCCTCTTCGGCCTGGCCAACGGGATCCTTTTCCTGCTCAACGCCCTGCCCTATGTGCCCTCGGGACCCGCCCGGCCGCTGGAGCATCTCTTCCGCTGCGCCGCCTTCCTCTCCCATTTTCTCTCCATCGCCCTGGTTCTGTCCGCTCTGCTTTGCCTGGTCTTTCTTCTCGTCCGCTTCCGTATCCCGGCGGCGGCGCTGGCCGCGGTCTTGTTCAGCCTGGCCCAGATCTACCTTTTTATCGACGTGCGCGTGTATGTGCATCTTCGCCTCCACCTGACCGGCGTTGTTTTTGAAGCGATGGCGACGCCGGGCTACTGGGACTCCATGCACTTCGACTCCGGGGACTGGCTGTTTGCCGGCATGGGTATCGCCGTTCTGCTCGCAGTTGAGACCCTGCTCTTCCTCTCGTTGGTAAGAGCCATGGGAAGGGAGGGGCGCCTGCGGCGCCTGGCCAGGCCGGCCGTTCTCGGCTCGCTCGCCGGATGCGTTCTTCTTCTCTCCCTCGCCGAAAAAATCGGCTACGGCCTGGCCGACGCTTACGGCCTGGCCGAGATCACACGCTACGGACGGATCTTCCCCCTGTACTTCCCGAGCACCTTCCGGGAGTGGTTCGACGCTCATCTCGGGAAACAGGAACTCCGCGCACCTGCCTATCCGGCGGGCAAAAGCGGTCTGGTCTATCCCCTCCCCGGATTCGCCTACGGCCGTTTCCCCCGGCCCCGGAACGTCGTCGTCATCCTGGTGGAAGGGCTCCGCTCCGACATGCTGAACGACGAAACGATGCCGAATTTGAGCGCCTTCGCCCGCCGGTCCACGGTCGGCCGGAACCATTATTCGGCCGGGAACACATCCCGTTACGGAGGCTTCGGCCTGTTTTACGGGCTGTACGGATCCTATTGGCATGAGGCTCTGAACCGGCGGCAGGGTCCGGTCCTCATCGAGGCGCTGAAGCGAAACGGCTACCAGTTCAAGATCTTGTCCAGCACCTCCCTCTCCTATCCGGAACTGGCCCGGACCGCCTTCGCCCACGCCCCCTGCGTTCTGGAGGACGAACTGCCGGGAGAGGATTCGTGCGAAAGGGACGATCTCCTGGTCGAGTTCTACCGCGACTGGCTGGCTGGCGTTCCGCGCGACCGTCCCTTCTTCACTTTCATCTACTTGGACTCCTCCCATTCCACCTACTTCTTCAAGTCCGCCTTCGCGAAGTTCGCCCCCTATGCGCCCGGGATTCGGTTCGTCCGGACCGATCTCCAGGAGGACAGGGAGGCGATCTTCAACCGCTACCGGAACGCCGTTTACTATGACGACCATAACCTGGGGAGGATCATCTCCGCCCTGGAGGAGAACGGCCTCCTTTCCAACACGCTGGTCCTGGTCAGCGGCGACCACGGCGAGGAGTTTTGGGAGCACGGCTGCTTCGGCCACAACAGCGCCTACACCGCCGAGCAGGTCGGGGTCCCCCTGGTCTACTTCAACCCCGATCAGCTCCCCCGCGAGATCACGGGACGGACCAGCCACCTCGACGTCCCCGCGACGATCCTGGCGGCCCTGGGCGACCGCAACGACCCCGCTCTCTACAGCCTGGGAAAGAACGTGCTGGATCCCGTCCGCCCGCTCTTCCTCGTCCTCTCCGGCTGGGACGACTGCTGCCTGGTGACCGACCGGCTGAAGATCCGTTTCTCCACCGAGTCCTACAACGTTCTCTCCCGCGACCCGGTGACCGATCTGGACGACCGTCCGGTCGACGACACCGCCCTGATCCATGCCGAGAAGGACAAATACCTGGTCCCGATTCTGGAGGGGATGAGCAGATTCCTCAAATAGGGGGTTGGGGATGGGGGATAGTTATCGGCTGAGTCGGGGGAAGCGATGAGGAAAGCGAAGCTTGATCACCCCTGGGATCTTTCGCCGAAGGCGGCGATCGCCCTCCAGAAGGAGCTGGCTTCCCGTGTAGTCCGGCGGGGGAAGGTCAACAAGATCCGTTTCGTCGCCGGCTGCGACGTGTCCTCATCCCTCTTCTCCCGACGGGCGCGGGCGGGCGTGGTCCTTCTCTCTTTCCCCGATCTGGCTACGGTGGAGGAAGTCGTGGCCGAAGGGGAGATCGCCTTTCCCTATGTCCCGGGCCTCCTCACTTTCCGGGAGGGGCCTCTGGCTCTTCGCGCTTTCTCCAAGCTCTCCCGCCGTCCCGACGTGGTTTTCTTTGACGGCCAGGGGATCGCCCACCCCCGCCGTTTGGGACTGGCCTCCCATCTGGGTCTTCTTCTCGATTTGCCCGCGGTCGGCTGCGCCAAATCGCTCTACATCGGGGAGTATGACGAACCGGGGGAGAGAAGGGGAGAGTGGTCTCCGCTCCGGGATGAAGGGGGGGAGACGATCGGCGCCGCGCTGAGGACCCGGGACGGAGTCAAGCCGATCTTCGTCTCCGTCGGCCACCGCCTCGACCTCGCGGAGGCGATCCGCCTCGCCCTCGCCGTCGGGGGCGGTTGCCGGATCCCGGAGCCCACGCGCCGGGCCCATCAGCTGGTGTCGGGGGGAACTTGCGCAAAGCGCATAGAGCATAGAGCAAAGCGCATAGCGTCCCGCGCCTCCTGATGGGCGCTTTGCACTTTGCGCTTTGCGCTCTGCTATGTCCTTACATCCGATACCACTTCTCGCTGTGCCTCCCCGGGTCGGGGACGGAGGAGAGGAAGATCCATTCGCTGAAAAGGATGACGCCGAGGATCAAACGCGACCATTCGAAATTGTCCAGATAGCCGAGCGCGCCCCCCAGCGCCAGGATCCAGCCGAAAGCGCGGAAGAAACGGAAGACGGCCGGCCGCCCCGCCGAGAGCAGGGAGTAGGGAAGAAGAAGGAGCCAGAGATAATCGCGGAGGAGGAGGGCGGTCCCGATCCCGATCAAGAAGTTCGCTCCTCCGAGGATTTTGAAAGGGGGCCGGCTGATTTTTTCGATCAGCCTCCGCCGGTTCTCGGTCACTTCGTCCGGCGCCTCCGGCGAGGCCAACACCGCGCTGCCCAGGAGGGAAAGGGCCCGTCCCAGCCGCTCCTGGGACATCCCCTCGCGCACCAGGGCATCGATCTCCCGGAAGACGAACTCGCCGTCCGGCAGCCCTTCCTCCAGGGTGTTGATCGGCGTGGCGGCGGCGATATCCGCCCGCGCGCCGATCTCCCCCTCCAGCGTCGAGTGGTCGGCGGAATGGCCGATGGTGTCCATGGCGCCGTGGACGATCCCGTCCTCGATGTAGTGGGAGACGATCCCCAGGTAGCGGGCGGCCGCGGCCATGTCTCCCTTGATCAGGGCGCGGCGGGCCTTGTACATCTTCGACCGGGCGGCGTCTTTGGCCCGGGACCAGATGTGGACGACCTCTTTTCTCTGGTCCGGCTCCACCGAGCCGTTGACGAGCTCGTTCTGGTAGTCCTTGAGGCCGAAAGTCTCCGCCATCTGGTAGGCGAGCCTCTTGTGGTCGCGCCATTTCATGCGGTCATTGTTGAGGAAAGGGAAGGCGCTGTCAAAGCCAAAGAACAA
>CAZKCI010000120.1:0-2572 GCA_964551475.1 uncultured bacterium
CCGGTAGCCCAGGGTTGCGCCGAAGGCGCTACCCTGGGTAACCAAGGCGAGAGAGTATTCAACCCCAACGGGGTTGTGTCGGAGTGGCCGCAGGATAGTCGGACAACTGCTCTTCGATCGGACAGCGGTTGTCCGGATATCGGAAAAGCTACCCACACGAAATGGAAGAGAGCCCAAATTAACACCGTCCCTCATCCTCCCCAGACCTTCAAAGTCTATCGGGGAAAGGGTTCCGAAGTCATAGTGTGGCATGCCGCTTGGCTCTCCCCTAAAACGAAGTCGCCATTAGCCGCAATAACGGAGAACAGTTGGGTGAGTTTCTTGACGGTAGGCGTCGCCTTCCCCTGCTCATACCGGGCGTAGGCGTTGAGGGAGCGGGAATTAAGACGCGAGGCGATCTGGGCCAGGCTGAGACCCGATTTGAGTCTCTCGCGACGCAAAAGAAAGGCGGTTAGGGCCGCCTGGTCCGAGGCGCCGACTTCAAAATGCTCTCCACGGCCGGCAAACACGTCGACTTTGAATCCCTGCTTATCGACCAGCGACTCAATGGCGTCAGCGATCATCTCCAGAGCGTCTTTTTTGCTTCGGCCCTGGGTGACAACTCCTAGAATTGGAACCTCCACGGCCCAATATTTATCAACCCTGAAAACACGACCCGCGAAACGCATCAGCGACCTCCTTGAGCTTCTCTTAATGGTTCTCTTCCATTTTGTGTGGGTAGCTTTTCTGATATTCGGACAACCACTGTCCGATCGAAGAGCAGTTGTCCGATTCGAAGCCCGATCCGTCTCCCCCGGCCAGCCCGTAGGAGCTGCCCTTGGCATCCCGCACCCGTCGGGCCTCGAATCCCGAAGGGATTCCGTCATCTAGCCCGGGGTTGCGCCGAAGGCGCTACCCCGGGTAGAGACATCAATCAACCTGTCAACCCCGAAGGGGTTGTGGCAATCCCTCTCCATTCCGCCCCGGCCGCCTATGCTGCGGCCACTCCGACACAACCCCGTTGGGGTTGAATACTATCCCGCCTTTTTCCCCAGGGTAGCGCCTCCGGCGCAACCCTGGGCTAGGGGGACACAGCCCCGTCAGGGCTGGATACCGCTTGCCTTCCTTGCCCCGGATAGCTCCCCTAGAACCCACACAAAATGGAAGAGAGCCCTCTTAAGATACCCCTGGCGGTGTATTCGTTGATTTTATTGTGCCTTGGAACGACAAGCTCCTGTTCGCCCTTGGCCCATATATCGTGACGAGCCGCGCGCGCTTCGATACGGCAGCGGAATGCAGAAATCCAGATCCTCGCTCAACCGAAAGAAGTCCAGATAGATTTTACCCAGACAGGTTCCGCCCTTGAAGACAATGCGGTCGGAGAGGGTGCAAAGGCGCTCCAGCACCAGCGAGCAGAAGTAGTCCTTTTCGACAAGATCGGGCCGGAAGCCCTCCGCGCCGGAGGTGAACCCTATCAAACCTTCAAAGCGCGCCGCGTTCTCATGCGGGAATGGTCGTTCCATGGCCATTGTCGATCACCCCCCATTCGCGGTCAATCCGCCCTTGTTTGGGCCGATCAGGGACTAGCGGGATCAGGCTAGCGGAGCGCAGGCGTTGTTTCAGGGGACGCGACATCCGATCCGGAAGGCCGCTTGTTGTAAGGATAAAACCAATCCGGCGGATCGTTCCCTGATTGCCGAATCTCGCACAGACTTTGGCCAATTCAGCCGCCATGCCGGCGTTTCGTTTGATGTCTTCCCGAATCCATCCATATGCCCGCGGTATACCGTTAAACCGCGTCCAGTCGTACACGGCATCCATCAGGGTGCGGGCTCTTGACCCCACGATCAGCGGAATACCCGCAGCCGTTTTATCCTGCACTGTCGCGCCCAGCCGGTTGTTTCCGACCTTGATAAAGGTAAAGGAAAGGACGCCGATGGTTCGCTCTCCGGAAAAGCGGTTGTTGTAGGCATAAACGCGATTTGGAACCTGATCGTCGAAACCCCAGAAATTGAAGGCATTCGGTCCACAGAGCTGATACCGGCCATCGCAATCTTCCATCAGCTTCGACAGAACCAGCGCCTCGCCCGGCATCCATTTTCCGCCCGGCGGCAGCTTGCGGGGCACAAGATAGAGGCCACGCCGAAGACGGACGATCCAGCCGTCGCTTCTCAGCCGATAGAACAGGTCGCGTTCCTGCTTGGCCGACAGCTTGAACGCCTTGGCAATATCGCCGGAGCGCACCGTCTCCAGCCCCTGCATCTGGCAGAAGGTGTCAGCGGTCACCTAAAAGGGGCCAGTAAAGAACGGATCAAATGCCGCCACTTTGAGAGCCCGATAAGATGGGTAGAATGCCTCCTCACAAAAGGAGGGTCTACCCATGGGGAATTATCTCAAAGTGGCTATAACGCATTCCATATCAGCGCTTTTCAAGCGCGGCTGGTCCCAGAGACGGATCGCCCGCGAGCTCGGCGTCGATCGGAAGACGGTGGGCCGGCGTATCGCTCGGGACGGTCATTCCGAGCCAAAACCAGCCATTCCGACCGCCGGGAACCCGCTCCCGCCTGATTCAAAAGGGGCCACCCCGACCGCC
>CAZKCI010000121.1:0-80201 GCA_964551475.1 uncultured bacterium
CCGGAACCGTCCCGGTAACTGTATTCGAGCTTCCGGCGCGACAGGTTGATGATCTCCACGGGCTCCGTGGAGGAAAACCGCACCAGCGTAGATGAACCGCTCTTCAATTGGCGCAGAGTGGCTTGCACGAAGGCGCGCAGGTTCCCCGGGGTGCGGTGCTGGACGTCCAGCACCATGTAGACATCCCCCTGGTAACGCATCGCGTTGCCTTTTCTGATATCGTTTCCGGTAGCCATTATTATCCCCCTCTCCTATCTACTCTTATTTCTGGACCGCAACATCAAATCCTTCCCGGACGGGAGGCGCCGAATAAAGCGGATAGCCCGCCCTCTGCTCCAGGTAGAGGTGGGCTTCCTCGCTCGCCTCGGCCGCGGCCCGGTCGTCCCAGACCGTGACCGACACCGCTTTCGACTTCTCCCGGTCGACCAGAAGATAGAAAGCGCGGTAACCCTTGCTCGACCGGATCTCCGGGTTGATGTAATCCTGGTAAAGCTTCAATACTTCGTCGAGCTTCTCGGGCTTGATCGACAAGGTGATCAGTTGGGCGTACATAGTCTGGCCTCCCGCGTGCCGGTGAAGACTTATCATAACGGGAAAAGCGGATCAAGCAGAAGCGCGCAATGATAAACCGCAAACGCTTAGCCGTAAACAGAAATAACGGATGCTTATCTCCGCCACCCTCTTAAAATAAGAGGGCCCGGAACTTTCGGTTCTGGGCCCTCTTATTTTGAAGAATAGCCCCGCAGCGTCCTACTCTCCCTCGCGATCGCTCGCAAAGTACCATCGGCTCCGGAGGGCTTAACGGCCGTGTTCGGAATGGGAACGGGTGTGGCCCCTCCGATATTGCCACGGGGCTAAATATTTTGCCTCGGCTACAGCCGAGGCAAGATTTTTAGCCTTGCCCCAGCTGTAACCGAAGCACAATTCAGTCTGGTTATCGGAATCGCTTCTGATTTGTACAACGTCTTTGGCTCGCCATTTCTCGCTTTCTTCACCAACCAAAGATCGGTGAAAAAATAAGCTGGTCAAGCCGATCGGCTGATTAGTACAGGTAAGCTCAATCCGTCACCGGACTTACACTTCCTGCCTATCGACCTCGTAGTCTACAAGGAGCCTGATAGGGATATCCAATCTTGGAGGGGGCTTGGCGCTTAGATGCTTTCAGCGCTTATCCCGTCCGGACATAGCTACCCAGCAATGCCGTTGGCACGACAACTGGAACACCAGAGGTCCATCAGTCCTGGTCCTCTCGTACTAAGGACTGGTCTCCTCAGATATCCTACGCCCACAGCGGATAAGGACCGAACTGTCTCACGACGTTCTGAACCCAGCTCGCGGACCGCTTTAACCGGCGAACAGCCGGACCCTTGGGACCTTCTTCAGCCCCAGGATGCGATGGGCCGACATCGAGGTGCCAAACCGGGCCGTCGATGTGAACTCTTGGGCCCGATCAGCCTGTTATCCCCGGAGTACCTTTTGTCCGTTGAGCGACGGCCCTCCCACGAGGTACCGCCGGATCACTAAGGCCTGCTTTCGCATCTGCTCGACTTGTAGGTCTCGCAGTTAAGCGTCCTTATACCTTTGCGCTCTACGCACGATTACCGACCGTGCTGAGGACACCTTTGCACTCCTCCGTTAGTTTTTAGGAGGAAACCGCCCCAGTCAAACTGCCCACCTGACAGTGTCCCCCGGTTGGTGCCGGGGTTAGAACTCCGTTACAGCAAGAGTGGTATTTCAAGGTTGGCTCCACCCCGACTAGCGTCGAGGCTTCACTGCCTCCCACTTATCCTACACATGCCGTACCAAAATCCAGTATCAGGCTACAGTAAAGGTTCACGGGGTCTTTCCGTCCTGCTGCGGGTAGGCGGCATCTGCACCGCCACTACAATTTCGCCGAGTACCTCGTTGAGACAGCGCCCAAGTCGTTACGCGATTCGTGCAGGTCGGAACTTACCCGACAAGGAATTTCGCTACCTTAGGACCGTTATAGTTACGGCCGACATTCACTGGGGCTTCGGTTCAGAGCTTCTCCACCTTGCGGCGGATGACCCTTTCCCTTAACCTTACAGCATTGGTCACGCGTCAGTCTCTATACGTCGTCTTGCGACTTAGCAGAGACCTGTGTTTTTGTTAAACAGTCGCTTGGGCCGATTCTGTGCCTGTTGCTCCAGCTATCTGTGTAAAACTCTTCACTAGAGCAACAACCCCTTCTTCCGAAGTTACGGGGTCATTTTGCCGAGTTCCTTAACGAGGGTTCTCTCGCGCGCCTTAGAATACTCTTCTCACCCACCTGTGTCGGTTTACGGTACGATTACCCGATCCACTGGCTAGGAGTTTTTCTTGGTGGCAGGCACCAGCCGCTTCGCCCTTGCCGTAGCTTGGGCTCCCATTCGCTTCTCGGAGTTAATGCCCCAACGGATTTGCCGGTCGGGACCTCCTACGAGCTTAGACCTCGACTTCCAGCGCGAGGCCGGCAGTGTTTTGGCCTTCCACGTCACTCCATCGCTCTCGCCCCGACTTGCGCCGGGACGGCGCGGACCAGGTAGTACGGGAATATTAACCCGTTTCCCATCGGCTACGCCTTTCGGCCTCGCCTTAGGCATCGACTAACCCTGGGAGGACGAGCCTTCCCCAGGAAACCTTGGGTTTTCGGCGTCACGGATTCTCGCCGTGATTATCGCTACTTATACCGGCATCATCACTTCCATACAGTCCACCCGACTTTACAATCGAGCTTCACCCCGTATGGAACGCTCCCCTACCCCTCCCCCGCTTGCGCGGGAAAAGCCGTGGCTTCGGTAATGGGTTTGAGTCCCGATCATTTTCGGCGCGAGATCACTCGACTAGTGAGCTGTTACGCACTCTTTAAATGATGGCTGCCTCTAAGCCAACATCCTAGCTGTCTTTGCGACCTCACTTCCTTTTTCACTTAACCCATATTTAGGGACCTTAGCCGACGGTCTGGGCTGTTTCCCTCTTGACGACGGAGCTTAGCCCCCGCCGTCTGACTCCCGCAATAAGGAACAACGGTATTCGGAGTTTGATTGGTGTCGGAAGGCTGGTAGGCCCCCTATCCCATTCAGTGCTCTACCCCCGTTGCCCATTTTGCGAGGCTAGCCCTAAAGCTATTTCGGGGAGAACCAGCAATCGCCGAGTTTGGTTAGCCTTTCACTCCGACCCACAGGTCATCCGATAACTTTTCAACGTTAACCGGTTCGGTCCTCCAGTGCGTGTTACCGCACCTTCAACCTGCCCATGGGTAGCTCACTCGGCTTCGGGTCTACTCCGTGCAACCATGAGTCGCCCTATTCGGACTCGGTTTCCCTACGGCTCCTCCCGAGATCGGGATTAACCAGGCTGCACAGATGTAACTCGCCGGCTCATTATGCAAAAGGTACGCCGTCATCCTGATAAAACCTTGCGGTTCTACCAAGACTCCGACCGCTTGTCGGCATCCGGTTTCAGGTTCTATTTCACTCCCCTCAAAGGGGTTCTTTTCACTTTTCCCTTACGGTACTAGTCCGCTATCGGTCGCCAGCTGGTATTTAGCCTTAGCCCGTGGTCGGGCCGGATTCATGCGAAGTTTCCCGTGCTCCGCATTACTTGGGAAACAGACAGAAAAGGCCGCACCCCCGTCGCCTACGGGACTATCACCCTCTATGGTTGCCCTTTCCAGAGCATTCCGCTGAAGGGCGGCTTGGTAACTTTTCCTCCGGGGTCCACCCCGGAACGTCTGCTCCCGCAACACCGCGCCGGCAACGCGTGGACGCTTATACACCGGCACGGTTTAGGCTCTTCCCCGTTCGCTCGCCGCTACTAAGGGAATCTCGTCTGATTTCTTTTCCTCAGGGTACTAAGATGTTTCAGTTCCCCTGGTTTAGCCTCCCGAACTTACGCTCGGGATTCCCGGACATTACTCCGGGAGGGTTGCCCCATTCGGACATCCTCGGATCTCAGGCAGCTTGACGCCTCCCCGAGGCTTATCGCAGTCAGCTACGTCCTTCGTCGCCCGCTGGCGCCAAGGCATCCACCGAATGCCACAGTAGCTTGACCAGCAATAAATGCAATTGCTGGCGTGCCTCGACGTTATACAATTACTACCCAGACTGAATTGTCAAAGAGCAAAATTTTGCTTGCGCAAAATTTTATTTTAAAGACGGTTACCCGCCTTTATCTCAATTCCACGGCGGACTTCTCCGCCTTGATCCGCTGGTGGAGATGGCCGGGATCGAACCGGCGACCCCCGGCTTGCAAAGCCGGTGCTCTCCCAACTGAGCTACATCCCCTTAAAATGATCAGGTTATCAGGTTCACGGTTCAGAGGTTCACGGTTATCTTCGCTTCTCAACCGTTGAACCGTTGAACCTGGGTTTATACACAACCTGTAGCTATGGGCCCAAGTGGAATCGAACCACTCACCTCGCGCTTATCAGGCGCGCGCTCTAACCAACTGAGCTATGGGCCCTAGAATGCATCGAGGGCCGATGCCCAGGCGGGATTAGATTCCTCCGGCCCTACTCGACCGATGGACAAGCTCGCGTAGCGGATAAAATTGAACGGCAAGATGCGGGCCCTCAGGCGCGCTTACTCTTTAGAAAGGAGGTGATCCAGCCGCATCTTCCGATACGGCTACCTTGTTACGACTTCATCCCAGTCACCTCACATACCTTGGGCGCCTCCCTCCCTTGCGGGTTGGTACGGCGACTTCGGGTACACGCGGCTTCCATGATGTGACGGGCGGTGTGTACAAGGCCCGGGAACGTATTCACGGCGCCGTGGCTGATGCGCCATTACTAGCGATTCCGACTTCATGGAGGCGAATTGCAGCCTCCAATCCGAACTGAGACCGGCTTTGTGGGATTGGCTCCCCCTCGCGGGTTGGCGACCCTCTGTACCGGCCATTGTAGCACGTGTGTGGCCCAGGGCATAAAGGCCATAATGACTTGACGTCATCCTCACCTTCCTCCCCGTTACCGGGGCAGTCTCCTTAGAGTTCCCCCCTCGCTTGCGCTCGGAGTGGCAACTAAGGACGAGGGTTGCGCTCGTTGATGGACTTAACCAAACACCTCACGGCACGAGCTGACGACAGCCATGCAACACCTGTGCTGGCTCCTGACTTAACAGGTCGTCCCCCTTTCAGGTTCCTACTTCCAGCATGTCAAGCCCTGGTAAGGTTCTTCGCGTTGCGTCGAATTAAACCACATGCTCCACCGCTTGTGCGGGCCCCCGTCAATTCCTTTGAGTTTTAGCCTTGCGGCCGTACTCCCCAGGCGGGGCACTTAACGCGTTAGCTCCGGCACACCCCCTTGCGGGGATACACCAAGTGCCCATCGTTTAAGGCGTGGACTACCGGGGTATCTAATCCCGTTTGCTCCCCACGCTTTCGCATTTCAGCGTCAGTTTCGGGATAGAGAAACGCCTTCGCTGCTGGTGTTCTTCTCGATATCTACGCATTTCACCGCTACACCGAGAATTCCATTCTCTTCCCCCGAACTCAATCCCGACAGTCCTCTGAGACCTTTCTGCGTTGAGCGCAGATATTTTACCCAGAGCTTTTCGAGACGCCTACATGCCCTTTACGCCCAGTAAATCCGAACAACGCTAGCCCTCCCCGTATTACCGCGGCTGCTGGCACGGAGTTAGCCAGGGCTTTTTCTCCCGGTACCGTCAAGCCGTCCTGGTATGAGCAGGACGGGTTTTCTTCCCGGGCAAAAGGAGTTTACAACCCGAAGGCCTTCATCCTCCACGCGGCGTCGCTCCGTCAGGCTTTCGCCCATTGCGGAAGATCCTCGACTGCAGCCTCCCGTAGGAGTCTGGGCAGTGTCTCAGTCCCAGTGTGGCTGACCACCCTCTCAGGCCAGCTACCCGTCATCGCCTTGGTGAGCCGTTACCTCACCAACTAGCTGATAGGACGCAAGCTCATCCCCAACCGCCATATCCTTGCGGACACGTCTTTAATCCTCCAGTGATGTCACCAGAGGACCACATGCGGTATTAACTCTCCTTTCGGAGGGATATTCCCCAGTTGGGGGTAAATTGCTTACGTGTTACTCACCCTTTCGCCACCGTTCCCCCGGTATCCGAGACTTGCGCCCCGGACACCAAAGGTTCAGTCGACTTGCATGCCTAATCCACGCCGCCAGCGTTCGTTCTGAGCCAGGATCAAACTCTCATTAGTGACTCAAGAATTGAGCTAGGCGCCTAATAAAAGGCCCGCATCTTGCCATTCAATTTTCAAAGAGCAGAAAAAAATGCATCAGAAGATGCATTGATCACTCTTCCGAAAAATGGGAACTGACTGCCAGTTTTTTAAGGAACTAGCATTAAGTTCATCGCGCGTAATATACGACTATCCCCTTCCCTTGTCAAGAGGAAAAAGCGATATTTTCCATTATTTTTCCGGGGCGGAAATGAGGATCTTTTTGAACCGGCGCTTCCCTATTCTCAGGATATCCCCAGTCTTAACCACAAGGAGAGCATCGGCTTGCGTCACGCGATCGGAATTGAGGGCTACCGCCCCTTCGGCGATCTTGCGGCGGGCCTCGGAATTGGACGCGACAAATTTCGCCATCCTGAGCAGGGCCGCCGGCCGGATGCCTCCGCCCTCCAGCATGGCCCCCGGGAGAACAAGCTCATCTACATTATTAGGAACATTTTTATCCTGGTGAACACGAGCAAAATGGTCTTCGGCAAGGCGGGCGCCTTCCGTCGAAGAGAAGCGCTCCGTGAGCTCCCGGGCGAGACGCTTCTTCCATTCCATCGGGTTCTCTCCGCGGGCGCACTCCTCCCGTCCCCGGGCGATCTCGGCGGAGGGGGCGCGGCTCAAAAGCTCGTAGTAGCGCCACATCAACGAGTCGGAGATCGACATCACCTTGCCGTAGATCTCGCGCGGATCCTCGCTCACACCGATGTAATTGCCCAGGGACTTGCTCATCTTCTGCGTCCCGTCCGTCCCCTCGAGGAGCGGCAGCGTGAGTATCACCTGGGGAGAATGCCCGTACTCTTTCTGTATCTCCCTAGCCACCAATAGGTTGAATGTCTGGTCCGTCCCCCCGATCTCCACGTCGGCCTTGACCGCCACCGAATCGTAGCCCTGCATCAGGGGGTAGAGGAACTCGAGCACGCTGATCGGCAGTCCCGCCCGGTAGCGTTTCTGGAAATCGTCCCGCTCCAGCATCCGGGCCACGGTGTAGCGGGAGGCGAGATCGAGCACGCCCGCGAAAGTAAGGGGGGCGAGCCAGGAGGAGTTGAAGACCACCTCGGTTCGAGAGGGGTCCAGGATCTTGAAAACCTGCTCCTGGTAGGTGCGGGCATTTGCTGTAACCTGCTCGCGGCTAAGGGATTTTCGTGTCTGGGAACGGCCGGAGGGGTCGCCCACCATGGCGGTGAAATCCCCGATGATGAAGACCACCTGGTGTCCCAGGTCTTGGAACTGGCGGAGCTTGCTTAAAGGGACGGTATGGCCGAGGTGGATGTCGGGAGCGGAGGGATCGGCGCCGTATTTGACACGGAGGGGACGGCCGTTTTTGGCGGCGTCGGAAAGCTTGGCGGCGAGCTCCGCTTCGGAGACGACGGAAACGGTGCCCCGCTTGAGAATCTCAATGGCCTGCTTGATGTCTAATGGGGACATAACTGACTGATGGTAAATGGGTTAGGGAGAAGAAGTGGGTTTGGTAAATAGGTCAGGTAGATGGTATCGGCCAGCTATCCGCCGGGCCGCACATTACCTTTACCCATTTACCAAACCCACTTCCTAACCCTAACCCAATAACCTTATTGGACTGGGGGAGGCGGCGTGGAACCGAACTTCTTCTCCAGCTCGTCCTTGAGGCGTGTGTCGGTGTCGTCCACCTGCATCGCCTTCTTGGTCATCTCCCGCTGGGCGGTGTCCATGCCCTTGCCCTCTATGAAGTTCTTGATCGAGAGCGAGATCTTGCGCTCTTCCTTATCTATGGAGAGAACCTGCGCCTTGACCTTGTCCCCCTCGGCGATCACGTCCTTGAGCTCTTCGAAGGGGCGGTCGCTGACCTGGGAGATGTGGACCAGGCCTTCGATCCCGGAGTCGAGCTCGACGAAGACGCCGAAGCTGGCCAGGTTGGTCACCTTCCCCTCCACGATCTCGCCCACGGTGTAGGTCTTCTCCACCTGCTCCCAGGGGTCCGGGGAAAGCTGCTTGATCCCAAGCGAGATCTTCTTGTTCTCCTGGTCCACCGAGATCACCTTGGCCTCCATCTTGTCTCCCCGCTTGAAGAGCTGGGAGGGGTGTGTGATCTTGCGGGACCAGGACATGTCGGAGACGCGGATGAGACCGTCGATGCCGTCCTCCAGCTCGATGAAGGCGCCGTAGGTGGTCAGGTTCCGGATCTTGCCCTTGACCACCGTCCCGATGGGGTACTTCTGCGCCACCACCGTCCAGGGGTTGAACTCGAGCTGCTTGATCCCGAGGGAAATCTTTTCCTGCTCCGACTCCACCTTGAGGACCACCACCTCGATGATATCTCCGATGGCCAGGATCTCGGAGGGATGATTGATCTTCCGGGTCCAGGAGAGCTCGGAGATGTGGACCAAACCCTCCACGCCGTCCTCCAGCTCGACGAAAGCCCCGTAGGGCATGATGTTGACCACACGTCCCTTCACCTTGCGCCCCAAGGGGTAACGCTCAGCCACCGTCTCCCATGGATTGGGCGTCTTCTGTTTCAGCCCCAGAGAGACCCGCTGTTTCTCGCGGTCGTAGTTGAGGATCTTCACCTCCACCGCGTCGCCCACGGCCAGGACCTCGGAAGGATGCGAGATCCTCCCCCAGGTCATGTCGGTGATATGGAGGAGGCCGTCCAGGCCGCCCAGGTCGACAAAGGCGCCGAAATCGGTGATGTTCTTGACGACCCCCTTGCGCAGGTCCCCTTCCTTGATCTCGGAGAGGAGCTTTTGGCGGGCCCGCTCTCTCTGCTCCTCGAGAAGCTCGCGGCGGGAGAGAACGATGTTTTTCCGTTTCTCGTTTACCTTGATGATCTTGAAGTCGTACTTCTGGCCGATCAGGGCGCCCTTGTCCTTGACATAGCGGACATCGATCTGGGAGGAGGGCAGGAACGCCTCCACGCCGATGTCCACCATCAGGCCGCCGTTGACCTGGTGGGTGATCACGCCGCTCACGGTGTCGCCTTCCTTGGAAGCGGCGATGATCTTCTCCCAGTTCTTGAGCTTGTCCGCCTTCTGCTTGGAGATGACCACCAGCCCGTCGGCGTCCTCGAAGTTCTCCAGGAGGACTTCAATCTCGTCGCCCGACTGCAGGCTCGTCTCCTTCTCAAACTCTCTCAGGGGGATCAGGCCTTCGGACTTATAGCCGATGTCCACCATCACGTAATCCGAGCGGACGCCGTAGACCCGGCCCTTGACAATCTTCCCCTCCTCCAAGTGCTGCATCGTCTGCTGCACCATCTCCCGCATCTGGTCGTCGGATACGGGGGCGGCGGTCTCGTTGACCGCCTCAACATTCTCTTTCACTGTGCTGTCCATCGCTTCGTTCACCTTCCTTGTTCGACCGCGCCCGCGGGCGCGTTTCCGCCCCGCCCGCCCCGGGGCGCCCGGAGGGCGTCGCGCAGAGCGGGTCGGTGGTCGGAATGTCGGAGGGGGACATTAGCATCGGGGAGAGCCGCTGTCAAACGAAAATCCCCGTTATCGCGCGGGCCGGTCACGGTTCGGCAAAGGATGTCCACGAATTTGCACGAATTGGCTCGGCCGCCGGTTCGCACTTGTCCGCCGTAGCCCGAAAGGCGGAGGCGGAGAACCGGCCTACACATCTTCCCCGAGACGCCAGGCATCCGGCCTTGACACACTCTCGCTCTTATCTATAATGAAGCCGGCGGTTGTTGATTTTTCCTACCGGGCTTTTTGCTCCGGGAAAAGCTTATGAGACACTTCCTTTCCGCCGCGGCTCTCCTGCTTCTCTCCGTCCCGCTCTCCCCGGCCGCTGACGAACCCTTCGCCGGCAAAGTGGTCGGGATCAGCGACGGGGACACGCTGACCGTCATCCGCCAGACCGGAGCAAAGACGGAGAGCGTGACCGTCCGCCTGAACGGCGTCGACGCCCCCGAAACCGGGCAGCCTTTCGGCGCCCAGTCCAAGAAGTTCACCTCGAACCTGACCTACGACAAACCCGTCGTCGTCGTCCCCAAAACCTACGATCTCTACGGCCGCCTGGTCGCCGAGATCATCCTCCCGGAGGGGACCAACCTCTCCCATGAGATCGTCCGGGCCGGCTATGGCTGGTGGTATCGCGAGTATTGCCCAGACCATGCCGTGCTGGGCGCCCTGGAGAACGCCGCCCGACGGAACCGTTGGGGGCTCTGGGCGGGAAACGACCCCATCCCGCCCTGGCAATTCCGCCATGGAGGAGCGACTCCGATCAGCGGCCAAACTCCGGCGGCGTCGGCGGTTCCGACCATGGGGAAAAAGGAGGAGACGCCCATGACTCGATCATCAACACCCGCGTCGACGGCCGCGGCGCGGAAAAACGGAACGCCCGGCGCGCCGGTAGCCCTGGCCCGAAAAACGCCCCTGCCCGCGCGCACCGCCGCCACGGGGATCGGTTCGGGAGACCGGGCCGATCGCGCCGGATTGGGAACGGTGGTCTATATCACCAAGAGCGGGAAGAGATACCACCGGTCGACCTGCTACCATCTTCGCAAGGGAGGGCTCCAGACCACGCTGCGCGACGCCAAGGGCAACGGGCTGACCCCCTGCTCCGCCTGCAAGCCGCCGGGGTAAGGTAGAATCTCAGATCTCAGATTTGAGATCTCAGATGGGGCTGGGCGGCGGGCGCACGGTCAGGCCATCTGAGATCTGAGATTTGAGATTTGAGATCAATGCTTATCGGCGGGCGCTTTCTTCGAGGGAGAAGGCGCTTTTTTCCCCTCCGGCTCCGCCTTCCCCGCTCCGCTTTCCCGCTTCGCCCCTTCCTGGTAGCTGGGCGACCGATAATCGGTGGCATAGAAGCCGGAACCCTTGAAGATGATCCCCGCCCCCGTCCCGAGAAGCCTCTTCAGCTTCCCCTGGCAGCGGGGGCAGACCTTCAGCTTGGGCGCCGTCATGCTCTGGAACACCTCGAAGGTGTTTCCGCATTTCTCGCAGCGATAGTCGTAGGTCGGCATGATCGTGACCGCTCGTTCGGCCAATCAGGGGAAACAGATCAAACAAGGGGAACCGGGTAAACAAGAGAAAACAGTCTCTATGCTTGTTCGGCTCGGTAAATAGAATACCATTATAGGAGCACCAAACGAAAGGTTGATTCGATCGCCATGCTGGAGAGAGAAGAAGCCTGGGGATCACGGCTTGGGTCGGCGCCGGGGGCGACATGCTGATCCTCTCGCCGCTGACCCGTCTGGCCCTGGGCCGGGAGGACGTCGGCCTCTTCCGGGGGGCGCCGGCCGGCGCCCGCCCGCTCGTCCTCGCCGACCGGCGCGGCGACGCTCAGCCAGGGCTGTGTCGAAGATGTTGAAATCAATACTTCAGTCGCGAACCGGCGCCGCGGCCCTGGTCCTGCTGGTGCTCCTGGCGGCGACGCTCGGATGCTACCACCGTCTCTTGATCGTCGCCGACGGCGGCAGTTTCAGATATCTTGCAGTCAGATGGGGATTGCATGACTTCATGTATCCCCGCCTGATTTTCAACTCCGACTCCCTGCGCCAGGGTGTCTTCCCCCTTTGGAACCCTTATCCCTTCGGCGGATGTCCCTGGGTGTCCAATTTCCAGTCTGGACTGTTTCACCCTCTCCATCTTGCGATCATTCTGCTTTCCGGCTACAGCGCCGCCGCCCTCCAGATTGAATTGGTCCTGATCTTTTTCATCGCCGGAGTCAGCATGTATTTCTGCGCCCGCGGCCTGGCTGTCTCGCGTCCGGCGGCGCTGCTGGCGGCGATCAGTTTCACCGGTTGCGGCTTTTTCGTGGGAAACGCCAGCTATCTTCCCCAGATCATCACTCTGGCTCATTTTCCCCTGGTCTTTCTGGCCGCCGTAAAAATCTCGGAGCGGCCGACCCTGCTGAGAATCACCGGGGGCGGCCTGGCCATCGCCCTGATGATCTTCGCCGGATATCCCAGCATGGCGTTTTTTATGCTCCTCTCCGGCCTCGGCTTCGGGGCGATAAACCTCGCCTTCATAGACCGCCCGCCGCGGCGGGGATTGCTGCGCAAGGCCGCCGGGCTTCTGGGTTGGCTCTCCGCGGGGCTCGGCCTTGCCGCCATCCTCCTCCTGCCGGCCGGCGAAAGCTATCCCCACATTGTCCGCCCGGACCGATCGGATGAATTCCGCCTGGCTCTCCCCAGGGAGACCGTGCTGAAGAAATCGCTCTCTCCCGGCCAAACTCTGAGCCTGGCATTCCCCTTTCTGGGTTCGACCAATCTGTCTCCCTATCATCTCTGGCCGGAATTTCGCAATTGCAGCATCGGTCTGGTCGGCCTGTTTTTCGCCGCCTACTCCCTGCTCCGGCGCCGGGACCGGACCCGGACGGCGCTGGCTTTTCTCGCCGGCTTGTTCTTGGCGCTCTCCTGGGGATTCAACACTCCTCTGTATTCGTTCCTTTATCCCCGGTTTATCGCCCTGCAGATGGTCAGCCACCCGGCCATGGATTTTCGAGCGATTTTTCTGTTCCTGCTCTGCCTGCTGGCCGGCCGGGGACTGGACCATTATGACCACGCACAAGGCAACTGGCGGACGGGTATCTGGACCCTGGCCTCGGCGGGCTTCGCCTGGGGGGCGTGGAGGATCTTTTCGGGCGATCGCCTCCCCGTCCCCGCCGAGGCGGCTACCGGAGAACCCGCCTGGTGGGCGATCGTCGGTGTTCTCGCGGCCTTGACCGCCGGAAGGCAGCTTTTGCGGGGCCTTCTCCTGCCGGCGCTTCTCGCCCTGGCGGTCATCGACGGATCCTACTGGGCAAACCATAACTTTTCCACGGTGGCCGCGCCCGCCGGGAAGGGAGAGTGGAAGAGGATCGCGAAAAAGGAGCAAGCTAGAAACCGATCGGTGATCGCGACGGAGCTGACGCCGCGGGAGCAAGAATATCCTCGCCCCCGGCAGTCGCGCGCGATGTTTTGGAAATATTTTTCCGACAGTGGAACGGACAGCGCCCGACTGAAAGATTTTCAGGATCTGATGGACACTCCGGCCCGGAGCATTCTTCACCGGAATTTCCGTCTCCATCCGTTCGACTCGGTCCGGATTCTGGACCGCCCGGAGCAGGTGTGGGCGGAATTGCCAGGCGAAACCGATCCTTTGCGAACCGCTCGGATCGCTCGGGAAGATCTCTCTTCGCCGGGTCTGCTCCGGAGGCTGGAATCGTTGTCCAAGCCCGGAAGCCGGCCGACCGGTTTTCGGGGGCGGGTCGCCTTCTTCAGTCCCAATCGGATAGAGTACGAAATCGATCTCGAACAACCGGCAGCGCTGCTCTTCAATGAAATCTACTATCCCGGTTGGAGCCTGGAGGACGGGGGGCAATCAGCGCCCCTGTTCCGGATCAACGGCGCTTTTCGAGGGACCTGCCTGGAAGCGGGGAAACACCGGCTGACCATGCGCTTCCGTCCGAATTCATTCCGATGGGGCGCGCGGCTCTCCGCGCTCACGGCCCTCTCTTCCCTGGCTGCGCTGCTGGCCGGATACGCGCGCCGTTTCTACTCGCGGCCAACGGCATCGCCGTCCGCCGCCAGGAACCAAACCTCAATCCCCGACGCCGAATAGACGCGAACCATGGCGTCTCCGCTTATCCTCCGATCGGCCTCCGCAATATAAAACACCGGCCGTTTCACTTCGGCCGCAATCTTCCGCAAAACCCCCTCCGTCTGATCCCCATCCTCCAGTTTCGCCGCCAGCGCTTCCCGGCGGTTGATCAGATCACGAGAGACCGGGATTGATCTCAGAAACGGGCGGCAGGCCAAATAGGCGTCACGGCGGACGAAGAGGGGGATCTCATCCATCGACCCCGACGCCGCGACCACCGCGCGGGAAGGCAGGTTGTCCCTCATCCAGGCGTAGGCGGCGGCCAGCGGCGGAGAGACGCGAAATTGCGGGGGGGCAAAACGATAAGCGATCAACCCCAGCAGGGTGGTGGGGAGAATGGACACGGTCATGATCCAGACCGTCAGTCTGCCCCAGCGCGGCAGATGGCGATAGCGGTCTCCCAGCGACAAGGAAAGAAATATCGCCAAGATAAAGGGAAGCTTGAACTCATTATGCCGGGAAAATCTCAGAAAGAGAAAAGCGGCGCTGAGGAGACCGAGAGAGTAAAGGATGAAAAGGGCGGCGGGGGCGCGGGGGCGAAGACCGCCCGAGAGCCATCCGATCCCATTGGCGATCCAGAGAGGGAGCAGGATAACGATCCATACCCGGAGTTGAAACCAGTCCGGGGATTGGAAGCGGACGGCCCGCTCCAGGGTGTCGGACGCGCGGATGATGCTTGCCAGATAGGGGGATGCCGCCGCCAAGGCCAGCGCGAGCGAGAGCAGGCCGAAGAGGGCGAATCTCCGCTCGACGCTCCTCCGCGGGAACGGAAAGACCAGCATCTGCAGGAAGAAAATCAGACACACGGCGATCAAGGCCCCCCCGGTGACAAGATTGAGATAAAGGGTGAGAAGCAGCATCAGCCAGAACGCCAGCCAGACCCCGGCCCGGGGACGATCGAGCCAGTCGAACAAAAGCATGACAGCCAGAGCCAGGCCGGCGAGGCTCAAAGCAAATGAATTGGCCACCAGAAACTTCGTCGCCATGAAGCCCATCGTCCCTTCCCACTGAGTGACCACGATCCGCGGAAGATAGGCCCAGACCCCGCCGGAAAGAATCGGCCCCAGTTGAGAGACGGACCGGAGGACGAGAGGGATGAGGAGAACGCATCCCCACCCGTTCAATCCGAAGGCGACCCAGACCGCGGCCAGAAAACCGGGGCCGGAATCCCGGCGGCCGGGAGACCTCCGGCCGACCGCGACATAAACGGCGATCAGGAGCGAGAAGAGAGCCAGGGGATTGAGCAGCGCCATGATTATGGGCGGATCCTGACGCAGGAGAGAGCTCAGGGAAGCGACCAGGGCGTTATAGAACCAGTAATAGGGGAGCTCCTCGCCCGCGAGAAAGGGGTTGCGGGGCGGGATTCCGTCTCGCTGGATGGCATAGGCGATCCCGGTATGGATCAAGGCATCGGAAGCGACCTGGAGATCGGCGTTGAGAAAAAGCGGCAAAGAGAGCAGGGCGGAGATCAAGAGCAGCAGCAGACAGGCGGTGATCCGGGTCACGGGCACACCTCCAACGCGACTCTATTCCGATGAGCGGAGATCCGCGCGGGCGAAGACACCCCGACGCAGTCGGAGTTCGCGAACCCCGTCATTCCTCCGGACGGACGGCCAGGCAGATGCTGGCCCGGCAGTGAAAGATTTTCTCTTCAATCGCCTTCCGGAGCTTCTCGGCCAGCGCATGCACCTCGGCCGCGGGCTTGTCCGGAGCGAACTCCAGGAAGATCTCGATAAAAACCCGGCTCCCCGCCCGCCGGGAGCGGATGCCGTGGAGAGCGTGGTAGTCGTCGTAGCGGAGGGTGAGCTCCTTGAGGATCGCCATCTGGTGCGACTCCTCCAGCGTCCGGTCGAGAAGGTCCCGGCAGGAGGACCGGAAGATGCCCAGCGCGGCCAGAAGGATCGAAGCCGCGATGATGAGGGAAGCGAGCGGATCGACGGCCATCGTCCAGGAATAGCCGGTAAAAAGAGAGCTCGTCAGCAGGGCGGCCAGGATGAAGACGTTGGCCGCGGCCTTGATCATAAAAAGGCGCGCCTGAGCGTCCATGATTGGGGAGAACTCGAGGAGAGCCGCGCGGCGGCTCTTCAGGCACAGTCTGGCGTTGATCGCGGCGTAGACGACCTGGGAGAACATGCTGAGCGTGACGCCGAGGCCCCTGATGTGGGACGGGCGGGAGAGATGGTGGACCGCGCTCAAAACGATCACCGCCAGGCAGATGACCATCAGGAAGCCGATGAACAGGCTGGAGAGGTTCTCCAGCTTGTCCAGCCCGTAGTCGTAGGCGTGCTTCGATCCCCGCCGGATCCGGCGGATGGCCAACCAGGAGAGGAGGACCGCGATGAACTCCAGCGCGGTCTTGAGGAAGTCGGCCAGAATGACCGTCGAACTGGAAAGGAGCAGGCAGAGCAGCGTGGCCAGGGTGTCCGCGCCGCCCGCGATCATCGCCGTCCGCGAAGTTCCCTCCTTGGAAGGGGCGCCGCCCGGACCCGTCATGGATTTTCTCATTTGCCCGCTCGCGCTTTTACGAGTATAAGATGGTTGAGGTTAGCAGGATAACCGAACCCAAGGAGACAGAGATATGAGAAAAGTCGCCTGGATCATCATCCCCCTGGCCGGACTGCTCGCCGCCGGCTGTCAGAAGACGACGAGCCAGGAGAAGCCGACGCCGCCGACGGAGGTTTTCCCCGAAAGAACTGTCAACGCGACCGCGGGGGCGACGACCGTCACCGCGCTGGCCGCCGCGCCCTCCCCTCTGGCCGCCGGAAGCGCCTCCCCGGCCCAGAGCCTGCGGATCTCCCGGATTGAAAATGCCTGGCTCTCCCAGACCCGGGCGCCCCAGGGCACGGGCGTCTGCTGGGCCTTCTACAGCGCCGAGAACACCGTCGACGAGCGCGGCCGCTGGGGCTTTCTCTTCGATTCGGACTCGGTCTGGATGCGGCACACCGACCTGGACTCCGCCCCCGTGGCCCTCCTCATCTACCAGAACTCCCACCCGGTGGACGTCCGCGACGGCGACTATGTGACGGTACGCCACGATGGAGGCAAAACCGTCCGAATCTATCCTCCCGCTCTCTCCGGAGTCAACGGGACATTCTATGTCTCCTCCCAAGGGGAGACCTATCTGGATCGGGAGCTGACCCGCCCGGCCCGGGCCGCCCCGGCATCCGAATAATCGCGATCACAGATCCGGATACATCTTCTTCCGGCATTCGGGGCAGATGCCGTGGGTGAACTGGGCGTCCGTCTTCTCTTCGATAGAGGACTCCAGACGACGCCATTTCCCTCCCCCGTCCCGGATCTTTTTGCAGGAAGAGCCGATGGGGAGGAGGCCGGCTCTCGTTCCTCGCCCCGACTATTTCCCCCTCCGCATATTTGTTTGACGACATTATGACATAATGTTACAGTAGTACCGTCAATTTCGGTCCGCAACAGACAAGAGGCTAGGAGGTTCGCGATGAACAATATTGCTTGTCTGATTATGGGAGTGTTGGTTCTCGGAGGAGCCGTCTTCCCCGCCCCCCGCGCCTTCAGCCAGGAGATATTCCAGGACCTCGACCTCGAGTACTCAACCTACCTGGGCGGGAGCGGGACCGACCAGTGCGGCGATTTCACCGGCAACGGCGGCGGGAAATGCATCGCGGTCGATTCTGCCCTCTGCGCGTATATCGTCGGATCGACCTCCTCGGCCGATTTCCCCACCGCGAATCCCTACCAGCCGGCCAAAGCCGTCGGGGCCGACGTTTTCGTCGCCAAGCTCCATCTGGACGGAGATTCCCTGATCTATGCCACCTATCTGGGCGGAGGAAACCCCGACACCGGCCAGGGGATCGCGGTCGACGCCGCTTTCAACGCCTACGTCGTCGGCTGGACCGGCTCGGCGGATTTCCCCACCGTCAACCCGTACCAGCCGTCCTTCGCCGGGGGTAATGAAGACGCTTTCGTGGCCAAGCTCGATTCGTCCGGCTCCTCCCTCCTCTTCTCCACCTACCTCGGCGGCCCCACCGGCTCTTCGCCTTATGAGCACGGCCAGGACATCGCCGTGGATGGATACGGGAACACCTACGTGGCCGGTTCCACCGGGTCGTATGAATTTCCCACGGTCAATCCCTATCAGGCCTCCTACGCCGGGAACGCCGACGCCTTCGTCTCCAAGCTCGACCCCTCCGGGTCGATTCTAGTCTATTCCACCTACCTCGGCGGAGCCGATTCCGACGAGAGCGCCCGGGGGATCGCAACGGACGCCGACGGGTCCGCCTTCGTGGTCGGGGACACCAGTTCCGCCGACTTCCCCACCCGCAACCCCATTCAGGCCGCCTGGGTGAACAACGACGACGCCTTCGTCACCCGTTTCTCCACGTCGGGGAGTTCGCTCCTCTTTTCCACCTATCTGGGCGGGAGCCACCACGACGGCGCCTCCCAAGTGGCGGTGGACGCCGATGGTTTTGCCTATGTGAGCGGCGACACTTTTTCCGATAACTTCCCCACGGCGAACGCCTACCAGGCGACCAAGGCCGGAGGCTGGGACGCTTTCCTTGCCAAGATCGATCCGGTCAACGCCCTTCTGACCTACTCCACCTATTTCGGCGGCAGCGATAACGACAGCGGCAAAGGCCTGGCCGTCTATCTCGACCAGTTCCCCTTCCTCGCCGGCTACACCGAGTCGACCGACCTGCCGGTGCGGCACGCCTACCAGTCGACCTTCGCCAGCCAGACCGGGGGCGACGCCTTCCTGGCCAAGTTCTCCTGCCAGGCCCGACGCCTCATCTTCTCCACCTACCTGGGCGGGGCGGACGACGATTTCGGGGGCGGGGTGGCGGTCGACTTCCAGGGCTCGGCCTATCTCGCGGGATATACGAAGTCCACCGACTTCCCCCTCGAGGACCCCTACCAGTCGAGCGAAGCCGGGAACGAGGACGTCTTCGTGAGCAAGCTGATCCAGCCGGTCATCCGCCCGGTCTACGCCTCGGGGGACTATAACGGCGACGGGACGAGCGAAGCGGCCGTCTTCCGCGCCCAGGAAGGACGCTGGCTGGTCCGGAGTTTCACCCGATTCTACTTTGCCCAGATCCTCGACCTCCTCGCCCCGGGCGACTACAACGGCGACGGCACTTCCGACTTCGGTCTCTTCCGGCCGGCGGAAGGCCTCTGGGCGATCCGCGGCCTCACCCGGGTGAACTACGGCGGCGCCGACGACCAGTCGGTCCCCGCCGACTACGACGGCGACGGGACCTGCAACATCGCCCTCTTCCGCCCGTCGATGAGCCTCTGGGCGATCCGCGGGGCGCTGCGCGACTACCTCGGGCTCACGGGCGACCTCCCCGTCCCCGGCGACTACGACGGGGACGGAAGCGCCGGTGTGGCGATCTTCCGCCCCTCTACCGGGATGTGGTCCGTGAAATACATCACCATCGCCTACTTCGGCGCGGGTAATGACAAGGTCGTCCCCGGTGACTTCGACGGCAACATGACCTGGGACTGCGGCATCTTCCGCCCCGGCTCCGGCCTCTGGGCGATCCGCAACGTCACCCGTATCTACCTCGGCGACTGCGAGGACATGCCCATGCCCGCCGACTACGACGCCGTCCCCGGCGACGAGATGGGACTCTTCCGGGAAGGCAACGGTCTCTGGGCGATCTCCGGGCTCACCCGTTTCTCCTTCGGGGGGGCGGGAGACACGCCGGTGACGAGGTAGGAGACCGGCGAGCGGTAAGCGGTAAACCGGAAGATTCAATTGCCCCGGTTTACAGTTTACCGCTCACGGCCGTCGGCTTTCCCAGTCTAACCCCTGGCCAATCCCGGGAGACTGCTGTATCCTGCCTGCCATGACCTGGATCATCTTCCTCTCCGTCCTGGGCCTGATCCTGATCTGCCTGGAGATCTTCCTCCCGGGAGCGATCATCGGGGCGATCGGGGGGATCGCCCTGCTCGCCTCCGTCGTCCTCGCCTTCCGCGAGCAGGGTCAGGCCTTTGGCACCTGGTGGCTGGCCGGCACTCTGGCGGTCACGCTGGCCGCCATCTATCTCGCCGTCAAAGCCTTCCCCCGCTCCCGGACCGGGAAGAAACTCGTTCTGGAGTCGAACGAGACCGGTTTCGTTTCGGGTGGGGAGGGGCTGTCCGCGCTCGTCGGCGCGGCCGGAGCAGCGCTGAGCGCCCTGAGACCGGCCGGGATGGCCGAGATCGGAGGGAAGCGAATCGACGTCGTCACCGCCGGAGAGTTCATCCCGCCGGGTGAGAAGATAACCGTGGTCGCGGTGGAGGGGAGCCGGGTGGTGGTGAAGAAAGCTTCCCCGCGCGCATAAGAGTCAGCCGATTTATAACCAGGAGGCGAACATGCAGCCCGTCGGAGCGTTTATCGTGATGATCCTGATCGTCATCGGCCTCATTGTCCTCGGCTTTTTCTTCTATTTCCTGAAGATCTGGATCCGCGCCCTGGCGGCGGGGGCGCACGTCGCCATCTTCAACCTGGTGGGGATGAAACTGAGGGGGATCAAACCGGTGGTGATCGTGGACGCCAAGATCATGGCCACCAAGGCCGGGCTCAACGTCTCCACCAACGAACTGGAGGCCCACTACCTGGCCGGCGGATCGGTGGCCAAGGTGACCCGGGCCATGATCGCCGCCGACAAGGCGGGGATCCCTCTAATCTTCAAGCGAGCCTGCGCCATCGACCTGGCCGGCCGCGACATCGAGGAAGCGGTGCGGACCTCCGTCAATCCCCGGGTCATCGACTGCCCCGATCCCTCCAAGGGGACCACCATGCTCGACGCGGTGGCCAAGGACGGAATCCGCCTGCTGGTAAAAGCGCGGGTGACGGTGCGGGCGAACCTCGACCGCCTGGTGGGAGGCGCCACCGAAGACACCATCATCGCGCGGGTGGGTCAGGGAATCGTGAGCGCGATCGGATCCTCCGAGAGCTATAAGAACGTCCTGGAAAATCCCGACCATATCAGCAAACGCGTCCTCGACAGCGGACTCGACTCCCAGACCGCTTTCGAGATCGTCTCCATCGATATCGCCGACGTCTCGGTGGCCGGCGTCTCGGGAGTCCGGGAAGTGGCCAACGTAGGGGCGCTCCTCGAGACCGAGCGGGCGGAGGCGGACAAGAAGATGCGCCAGGCCGAGGCCGAGGGGCGGCGGGCGACCGCGGTGGCCTTCGAGCAGGAGATGAAGGCTAAGGTTCAGGAGATGCGGGCGCGGGTGGTCGAGGCGGAGGCCGAGGTGCCCCGGGCGATGGCCGAGGCCTTCCGGAAGGGGAACATGGGGATCATGGACTTCTACCGGATGAAGAACATCCAGTCCGACACCGGGATGAGAGACGCCATCTCGAGTCTCGGGGAGAAGGGCAAGAAGCAGGAGTAAAAAGGTTATCAGGTTCAGCGGTTCAACGGTTCACGGTTCAACGGTTCGGCGGTTCAACGGTTCAGCGGTTCAGCGGTTCAACGGTTCGGCGGTTCGGCGGTTCACGGTTATCGTCATCATTTTCAACCGTTGAACCGTGAACCCTTGAACCGACACCCAAGCCGGATCAAAAAAGATAGACGGCAAACATTATGTCATCCGGGATGTCATGGTGGATCTGGATCGGTTTCGTCCTCATCTTTCTCTTCAATGTCTTTCGGAAGCTGAAAGCGGGGGGCGACCCCACGGACAAGATCCTGGGGAAAAATGCGGAAAGGGAAGCCCGCGAGGCGCGCCTGGCGGAGATGCTGGAAACCCTGCGCGAGACCGCCTCGGACCCGTCCGCCCGAACGCCGCCGGGAAAACGGCCGGAGCCGGCAAAACCATCCCGACGCTTAACCGCCCCGCAACCGGAAAAACCCTCCTCCCCCTCGGCCACGATCGCAGCACCCGAGGAGATCGGGAAAATCACCGCCGCCGAGGAGGAGCGCCGGTTCGCCGAAGACGCCCTCTGCTTCTCCGACCATCCCCTGGTCCAGGGGATCGCGATCTCGGAGATCCTCTCCCTCCCGGTCGCCCTCCGCGCCCCGGAGCGCCTCGTCTGATCAGCCTGCCTCACCTCCTCTCAATGATTTCCACGAATGTGCACGCTTGTCCGCCAGAGCCCCGACTGGTCGGGGCGGAGGCGGGAATTTTCACGAATGAGGTTCGGCTTGTCGCTTTAACCGCGAATTCACGCGCTGGCGCGCCGCAGCGCTACAGCGCGCAGGCGCGAATAAAGCGCGAATAGCCCGGCTTGAACGATTTCAACGCCCTCAACGATTTGAACGATCCGACACCGATCTGCCCCCATTTCGGGGAGTGCGGGGGATGCCGCTCACAGGATATCCCCTACCCTGACCAGCTTGCCGCCAAGGCTGCCCGACTGGAGGAGATCCGCGCCGCCCACGGCCTGCCGCCGGTCATCCTTCCCCCCGTCCCCTCCCCCGCCCTCTGGCATTACCGGAACAAGATGGAATTTTCCTTCGCGGAGAAGGACGGGGAGATCATCTGCGGACTTCACCACGCCCAGAGGAAAAAAGAGGTGGTGGATATATCCGAATGCCGCATCTTCTCCCCCGCCGCCGGACCCGTCCTCTCCGCGGTCAGGGATTTCGCCCGCCAAAGCGGCCTTCCCGCTTATAATCCCTATCGGCGGACCGGTTTTTGGAGAAACCTTGTCCTCCGGGAAGAAAAGAACGCGAAGGGATTCCTGGTCAACCTGATCACCACCTCACGGGGGGAACCGGACTGGGACGGACTGCGCGTTTCTCTCGCCGGCCTCACCACGGAGAAAAGCGTCTCCTCCCTGATCCGGACCGTCAACGACTCCGTCTCCGATGCGGTGATCCCGGAAAGGACGACCGTCCTCTCCGGCCCGGGCTATCTGGAGGAGACCGTCGGCGGATTCGCCTTCCGCATCCATCCCTTCTCTTTCTTCCAAACCAACGTCTTTCTTCTCCCCGAGTTTTACCGCCACCTCGCCGCCGCCGCCGCCCTCACCGCTTCCGAGAAGGCCCTCGATGTCTTCTGCGGAATGGGGCCGATCAGCCTGCTTCTGGCCCGACAGGCGAAAGAGGTCTTCGGGATCGAGCGGGAGGAGACGACGGTCGAAAACGCCCGCCTCAACGCCCGTCTCAACCGGGTGGAGAACGCCGTCTTCATCTCCGGACCGGCCCGGAGGGTATTGGTTGATAACCGCGACCGTTGGCGGGGTAGAATAGCCGCGGTGGTCGCCAACCCGCCCCGCAGCGGCATGGGAACGAAAGTCGCCCAACGCATCGCCGAGCTCGAAGCCGGCACTTTCATCTACTCTTCCTGCCGCCCGGAGTCCTTCTTCCCGGAAGCCGCCCTGTTTTTGAACGACTACGATCTGGAGTCGGTCCGGCCCTTCGATTTCTTCCCTCACACCCCCCACCTCGAGGTGGTCGGCGTCTTCCGGAGGAAGCAGCCGGGACGGTCGGCGGGGGCGGCGGCCGGCGAGCCATGAGCCGAGACGGAAAACGCCGCGCCGAGGCGCCCTCCCCCCGCCGGACCCGGTCGGCCGCGGGCCAACAAGCTCCCCCGCTCCAGTTGTCCGCGGCCGGGGGCGTCCTGAACAAATTCCGCGCCATCTTCGGGGCCGCGCGCGACCCCATCCTGCTCTTCGCCCTCGGCGAAGATTTTCTCCCGACTGCCATCGTCAATGCCAACCCCGCGGCGGTCCGTCTCCTCGGCCGCTCGCGCCGGGATCTCCTCCGCCTGAATCCCCTGGAACTGATGGGGACGGAACGGCGGAAGCACGTGGAAGAGATTCGCGACATCCTGCGCCGGCAGGGGGCCTGCGTCTTCATCGATCGCCTCAGAGCGGCGGATGGAACCGCGCGCGAGGTGGAGGTCAGCCTGACCGTCGTCAAGATCGACGGGCGCACCTTCGCGCTCAACATCAGCCGCGACCTCACCGAACAGCGAAAAACCGAACAGGCGCTGCGGGAATCGGAGCAGACCTTCCTCGCCCTGGCCGAACAGTCTCCGACCATGATCTTCATCAACCAGGGCGGGAAGATCGTCTACGCCAACCCTTCCTGCGAAAAACTGATGGGTTACTCCCGGGCCGAGTTCTACGCCGACGGCTTCGATTTCCTGAGGCTGATCATGCCGGAACACCATCCCGCTATCCGGGAGAATTTCCAGATCCACCAGAACGGCCAGGAAGTGACGCCGATCGAATACGCGCTCCGAACCAAAACCGGGCCCAGGCTGTCGGCGATCACCAGCACCCGCCTGATCTATTTTCGGGGCGGCCGGGCCATCCTGGGCGTGGTCACCGACATCACCGAGCGCAAACGGGCGGAGGCGGAACTCGAGAACTACCGCCTGAACCTGGAGCAGCTGGTGGAGGAGAGGACGGCGGAGCTCTCCTCCTCCGAGCAGAAGTTCCGAGCCCTGGTGGACAACATCGCCGTCGGCATTTCCCTGATCAGCCCGGAGATGAGGATAGTGACCCTCAACGCCCAGATGCGCCGCTGGTTCCCCGCCGCTGACCCCGCCGCCGCCCCTCTCTGCTATCGCAGTTTCAACAACCCTCCCCGGGACCAGGTCTGCTCCTACTGCCCGACCATTCAGACGCTGCGCGACGGACAGGTCCACGAGGCGGTCACCGAGACCCCGGCCGGGGGAGGCATCGTGAACTACCGGGTCATCTCCTCCCCGATCACCGACTCCCGGGGAAAGGTGATCGCGGCGATCGAGCTGGTGGACGACATCACCGCCCAGCGGCAAACCGAAGAGGAACTGGAGAAATACCGCCGGCGGCTGGAGGATCTGGTCCGGGAGCGGACCGAGCAGCTGCGCCGGAGCGAGGAGATCTTCCGGATCGCCGCCCAATCCACCAGCGACCTGATCTACGACTGGGACATCGGCAGCCAGCGGCTGGAATGGCTGGGCAACATCGACCGGGCGCTGGGGTACGAGTCCGGCGAGTTCCCCCGGACCATCTCGGCCTGGGAAAACGCCATCCATCCCGAAGACCGGGGGCGGGTGCTGGCCGCCCTCCGGGACCATCTGGAACGCCGCCGGGAGTGGGAGCAGGAATACCGGATCCGCACCAAGGGCGGATCATATCGCCACTGGCTGGACCACGGCAGCGCGATCCGGACGGCGGACGGAGCCGCCTCCCGGATGATCGGCTGCTGCGCCGATGTCACCGAGAAAAATCGGATGGAAGAGGAACTCCTGAAGGCCCAGAAACTCGAGTCGGTGGGACTGCTCGCCGGCGGGATCGCCCATGACTTCAACAACATCCTCACCGGCATACTCGGCCACATCTCGCTGGGTCGCCTGATCGCCCCTCCCGAATCAAAAATCGCCCGGACCTTGAGCGAAGCGGAGAAGTCCTGCCTCAGGGCGAAAGCCCTGACCCAGCAGCTGCTGACCTTCTCCCACGGCGGCGCGCCGGTGAAAAAGGCCGGGCACCTGGGGGCGCTGCTGCAGGAGACGGCGGAGTTTGTCCTGCACGGATCGCGCATCAAGGTCCGCCTGGCCGTTGCCGACGACCTCTGGCCGGTGGAGATGGACGAGGGCCAGATTTCGCAGGTGATCAACAACATCGTCCTCAATGCCGTCCAAGCCATGCCCGAGGCGGGCACCATCGCCATCCGGGCCGCCAACGTCTTTCTCGACGGGGAATCCGGCCTCCTCCTGAACCCGGGGCCTTATGTCGAGGTGGAAATCTCCGACCAGGGGGCGGGAATCCCTTCCGAGCATCTCCCGCGGGTCTTCGATCCCTATTTCACCACCAAGCAGAAGGGAAGCGGCCTGGGCCTGGCCATCGCCTACTCGATCGTCAAGCACCACGGCGGAGTGATCTCGGTCGCGTCGGAGGCGGGCCAGGGCTCCACCTTCATCATCCGTCTGCCCGCCGCGCCGGGCGCGGCGATCGCGCCGGCGCCGGAGGCGGAGCTGCCTCCGGTGAGGGGGACGGGGAAAATCCTGGTGGTGGACGACGAGGAAACCGTCCGGAGGGTGGCCACGGAAATCCTTTCCCATCTCGGCTATGAAGCCAAGGATGCCCGGGGATCGTCGGAGGCGATCGAACTCTACGCCCAGGCCCGCGCCGGGGGGGCGCCCTTTTCGGCGGTGATCATGGATCTGACCATCCCCGGCGACGTCGACGGGGTGGCGGTGGCCTCCAGGATCCTCGAACTCGACCCCGCAGCGAGGATCATCGTCTCCAGCGGCTATGCCGTCTCCCCGATCATGTCCGACTACGCCGCCCACGGTTTCGTCGGGGCGATCGCCAAGCCCTACCAGATCCGGGAGCTGAGCGAGGTGCTGGGAAGGGTACTGAATCTGAAATCTGAGATCTGAGATCTGAGATTTTTATTCGCTCCACCTCCCGGCCATCAACTCGCCGTCCTCCCCGTCCACCTCCCCGTCTCCGTTAAGATCGGCCGGGCCCGATCCCGTCCCGAAGGCGCTCATCAGAATCCCGTAGTCCCGGCTGTCCACCACGCCGTCGTCGTTGAGATCGGCGTCGATCGGACGGAGCAGGATCGCCGCGGCATGGGGCGGGAGAGTCAGCGAATCGACGGAGGCAAAGGACAGGCTTCCGGAGGGGAGGCCGTTCTCCGGGACCGCCCCTCCCCCGCTCGCCGAGACCAGGCGGAAACTCCCGCCCAGATCGGAGATCTGCCGAGTCGCCTCCGCAGGGTTCACCAGCACTAATCCTTCCTCGTAATCGCGGCGATAGACGTTCCAGGACGAGTCATAAAGACCGGCGACGGCGGCGGGAATCTCCCCGAGGTAGCCGCCGAGGTCGATCTCGTATTCAGGGAACCACTCGCAGTCCACCTCCGCCCCGGAGAGCGTGACGTAGGTCTGGTTCCCCTTGATCAGAAGGCAGCAACCGACGAGAAACATCCTCTCCCGATAGTCGGCGACGGGGGGATCGCACTCGAGAAGCAGGATCTTCCCGGCCCGGGCGAGGGCGAGCAGGCGGTCCATCTGGAGGACCCAGTCGGAGGGATCATAATAATCCCCCGGCCCCCATTCGCCGAAACCCTCGTTCATGCCTCCGTCGCCCAGGGCGGCGTAATCGGTGGCGTCCCAACCCGTCACCAGGCCGCCCAGATTGGGGAGAAAATAGAAGTTCTCGGTTTGGGCGGCGAAGGCGGACCGGATGCAGGAAGCATACGATTCCAGGTGGGGTATCCAGCCGGCGAGGCAGGCATCCACGTCGTTGAACCAGGGATGGGCGCTCGCCACCTGTCCGAAGTAGCCGTCGATGGTGAAGGAATCGGCGAAGACGCCGTCGCACTCGGTCCGCCGCATCTTCGTGAGGCAGGAGGCGACCCAGTACTCAGGATAGCCGGTGGAGGGAGCGGACCCGTTGCATGTGATGTCCATGACATACCATCCCCAGCCGCTCTGATGGACTCTCTCCCCTCCCCAGAGAACGAACCAGTCGTCCTGGCCGGAGACCGGTCCCGCGCCGGCATAGGAGCGAAAATCGGCTAGGCCGTCGTCCCAGTCCTGAACCCAGTCGTCTCCGTCGATGAAATGAAACGGTCCCTGGCCGAGGCCGAGCTGATAATGGAGGACAAGAAAATCCCGGTTGTGGCTCCGCAAAGTCCTGGCTTCGGAGAGGAGAGCCTTCTGGCAGCCGGCATAATGGGTGGCGGCGAATCGCCACTGTTCGTCCGTAAGCCAGGAAGGAAGCTGGTCGTAGAAAACGCGGATCTCCTCCCGGGTGTCGGGAAAGGGTCGGCGCGCGGCCGGGGAGAGGGGGGGAAGCGCGAACAGCGCCAGAATCATGGAGGAAAAGGCAACCGGCCGTCGAGCGATCATGCCTCCCTCTCCGAACACAGCGATCAGTAATCAGTGATCAGTGATTTCAACTTTCAGATTTGAGATCTCAGATTTGAGGTCTGAAATTTGAGATCTGAAATCTGAGATCTGAAATTTGAAATCTGAGATCTGAAATTTGAAATCTGAGATTTGAGATTTGAGATTCCGGATCTCCTCACCTGCTCAACGGTATATCTCCCGCCTGGCCGAAGTAGAAGGACGTGTCCTCCCTGACCTCCCAGAACCCCGTCTCGGGGTGAAAGCAGCCCATCCGCGCCGTTCCCCCCGTCCCCGTGTAATCGGCCGGAACGGGGATGTCTCCGGCGACGCCCGAAAACACCCGGGTGACGCCGCGAACCGTCCAGAGACCGCTCTCCGGCCGAAAGAGAGCGACGTCGGCCAAGCCGTTGCCGTCATAATCGGCGGGTATGGGAACATCGCCGGAACGGCCGAAGTTGAGTCGGGTGAGATTCCTCACCGCCCAGAGGCCGGCGGAGGGGCGAAAGATCGCCGCTTCGGCTCTCCCGTCATGGTCGAAGTCCGCCGGAACGGGATAGTCGTCGGAGTTTCCAAAAAAGAAGCGGGTGAGGTTTCTCACCGCCCACCTTCCGTCCGCGGGGCGATAGACGGCGATGTCGCACGATCCGTCTCCCGACCAATCCCCCGGCACGGGAAGGTCGGAAGCACCCCCGAAATAGATTCGCGCGCCGGTTTTCACGGCCCAGAGGCCGGAAGAGATGCGGTAGACCGCGGCCTCGGCCTTGCCGTCGCCGGTGTAGTCGCCGGGCGCGGGGATATCGCCGGAAGAACCGAGATAAAAAGAGGTGACTCCCCGGACCGCCCAGAGACCGATGCCGGGACGAAAGAGAACCGCCTCGGCGGCCGGGTCGGCGTCGTAATCGGAGCTCTCCCCCCGCGGCGGCGGAAAGACCCGATAGCTTCCCCCCCAGACCGCGGAGAGGAGATCGGTCCCCAGGCCGTCGTCCCTGATCGCGTTGGAATCCCCTCCCGCTCCGGGGGCGAGGAAATAATACGTGAGCGCTATCGGGGAAAAGCATCGGACGGGCGTGGCCAGGATATCGGCTACGGCCACCGCGCTGCCGTTGAGGGCGGTCTGATGGGGAGTCCCGACCACCACCTGAACTCTCCCGTCCCCGAAAGTCGAGCGGGCCAGAAAACGAAATTGTCCCGGTCCGGGAGGATCGGCGACGTTCGGGGTCACGGAGTCGATGCGGAGAGACGCCGGGTCGTAGATCAGAATCGGGTCGGCGACGACCACGGACTCCCCCTGTGTGTCCATCGCCATCCGGAACGGGGAAGGGACGCCGTAATACATGCTTCCCGCGCCGGGATCAAGGCTCAAGGTGGCGGCGATAGCGCCGGCGGGGAGGGAGAGCGACAGGAAAGCGGCGATGACCCGACGGAAGAGAATCCTCGTCGTCAATCCGGGGCGGATGCGCATACTAATAGTTAGCACGCGAGAAGGGGGAAAGCAAATCAAGGAAGGGGTGTTTCTCCCATTCACCATTCACCATTCCCTATTCCCCATTCACTATCTGTTCCTAGGAGATCGTCCCCCCGATGTACTCCCGGGTCATCTCCTTCTGGGGGTTCCGAAAGATCTCCTGGGCGGGACCGGCTTCGATCAGTTCGCCGAGGTAGAGAAAGACGACGTAATCGGCGAGCCTTTTCGCCTGGCGGAGGATGTGGGTGACGATGACGATGGTGTAGTCGTCCTTGAGCTCGAGAAACCTCTGCTCGATTTTCCGGCTCGACTTGGGATCGAGCGCGGAAGTGGGCTCGTCGCCCAGGATGATCTCGGGCTCCACCGCCAGCCCCCGGGCCAGGCAAAGCCTCTGCTGCTGCCCCACGGAAAGGCGCGAAGCGGGTTGGGAGAGGCGGTCCTTCACTTCCTCCCAGAGATCGGCTTCCCGGAGATATCTCTCGACCAGCGGGACGAGGATCTTGCGGCTCCTCGTCCCGTGGATGCGGGGGCCGTAGGCGACATTGTCGTAGATCGACATCGGGAGCACGAAAGGGCGCTGGGAGAGGAGGCCCATCTTCTTGCGGATCGCCGTCACCTCGACCCGCGGATCGAAGATGTTCTCCCCGTCCACCACGATCTCCCCGGAAATCCGCGCCCCCTCCACCAGATCGATCATCCGGTTGAAGGACTTGAGCAGAGTCGATTTGCCGCAGCCGGAGGGGCCGATGATCGCGGTGATCTTCTTCTCCGGGATCTCCACCGAGATGTTCTTGAGGGCGGGGGCGGGACCGTAAGAGACGGAGAGGTTGCGAACACTGATATGGGTCTTGAAGTCCATTTTACGTGTTACGTGCAACGTGCCACGTGCCACGGCCACCCTGGCAGCGGTTCATCGCCTTTCTCCGGTTTCACTCCGCCCTTATCTATCTGACCACATGCCTCGTAAACTTCCTGGCCAGGAGACGGGATAGTAGACTGATCAGAAGAATGAGTAAAGTGAGGATGAGGGCGGAGGCGTAGGCCCGCTCCCGGACCTCCGGGATGGGCGTGCCGAGCTGGAAGAAGACGGCCAGCGGCAGCGTCGCCGCCGGGCGCAGGAGCGAGGTGGGAAGAGCGTCGGTAAACCCGGCGGTGAGTATGACCGAGGCGGCGTCGCCGATCCCCCGCCCGAAGGCCAAGAGGATCGCGGTCACAATCCCGGGAAGGCTTTGGCGGACGAGGACCTTGAGAGCGGTTTCCAGCCTGGTCGCGCCCAGTGAATAAGACGCTTCGCCGAGCTCGGGCGGGGACAGCCTCATCACCTCGTCCATCGCCCGGCACATGATCGGCAGGACGAGGAGCGCGACCGTCAGGATCCCGGCCAGGAGCGAGGCCTTGAGTCCCAGGGCGATCATCAGCGTGAAACCGAAGGCCCCGTAGACGATGGAAGGCACCCCCCAGAGAACGTCCAGCGAAAAACGGGTGAAGCGGGCGAGGGGCGCGCGGGGATGGGAGTAGACGTTCAGGTAGAGAACGATCGGAAGGCTCAAGGCCAGGGCGAGTATCGTCGCCCCCCCGGCCAGGAAGAGCGATCCGAGGATGGCGTTGAGCACCCCTCCCTCCTTCCCGAGATAGTATCCCCCTTTCGGCGTCTGTGTGATCATCGCTAGGGTCAGGGCGGGAAGGCCCTCGACCACCACCGTGGCGATGATCAGACCCAGGGTGAGGAAGATGACGACCGTGGAGGCGATCATCAGCCCCCGGAAGATCCCCTCTTCGATTTTTCTCCCGTTCATGTCATTCGATCCTGGCCTGGATCCTCTTCAGGATCAGGCGGGAGACGACGATGAAAAAGATCACCACGGCGAAGAGGACCAGGGCAGAGAAGAGCAAGGCCGAGTCGTAGAGGGGGATGGAGAGCATCTCCCCGTAGTTGTTGGCGATCAGGGCCGGCAGAGGATAGGCGGGGTCGAAGACCCCCCGGGGGACGATCGGGACGTTTCCCGCCACCATCAGGACAGCCATGGTTTCCCCGAAGGCGCGGGAGATGCCCAAAACCACCGCCGCGATGATCCCGGGGAGGGCCCGCCGCAGGACCACGAACTTGACGGTCTGGAAACGGGTGGCCCCCAGGGCGAGCGAGGCCTCGCGCACCTCGCCGGGGACGGAGCGGAAGACCTCGACCGAGACGTGGATGATCACCGGAAAGATCATGATCGCCAGGACCGCCCCCCCGGCGAGAACGCAGTAGCCGGTGGAATAGGAACCGAAGAAGGGGGCGATCCGGCCGTTGATCAGGGGGACGATCACCAGCACTCCCCACAGGCCGTAGACCACCGAGGGTATGCCGGCGAGAACGTCCACCAGGGGGCGGGAGAGCTCGCGGATCAGGCGGGGGGCGTATTCCGAGAAGTAGACCGCGGAGAGGAGGCAGAGGGGGACGGCGATCACGATGGCCACGGCGGTCACCCAGACCGTCCCCAGGAGGAAGGGGAGAAATCCGAACTCGCCCTGGCTCGGGCGCCAGGCGGAGGAGAAGAGGAGGGAGGAAAGCGGCCGCAGGGAGAGGATGGGCCAGGATTTAACCAACAGGCCGGCGACGACCAGAAAAAGGATCACGCCCACCGAGAGGGTGACGGCCAGCATGCCGCTTCGAGCGATGCGGTCCTTAATGAGCCGGTAGGCAATCATCACTCACCAATATATATCCGAAACTCGGATTTCGAATTTAATCTCCTACTGCAGTTTCCCCAATTCTCTCTTCAAAGTTTCCTCTGGCAGGACGATATATCCGGTTTCCGGCACATACTTCTGCCCTTCGCTGAGGACCCAGATCAGGAAGTCCCTGACCGCCGGCCGCGAGGGCTGGCCCTTGCCGACGAAATAAAGGTCGCGGGCGGGAGGCGAGGGATATTTCCCCTCGGCGATCGCCTTCACCATTTTCCCCTGTGTCTCATAGAAGTCTTCGACCGGAGAAATGGTCCCGTTGCCGTCCAGATCGAGCGGGAGAACCATAACCCCTTCCACCGGCTTCCCGGACCGGAAATCGTAGGTGAAGCCGATGTTGTTGAAGCCGATCCCGAGGGCGTCCTTGCGCACCGCCTCGGCCAGCCCCGGATCGCCGTAGACACCGATCCCCTTCAGATCCTCCTGCTTTCCCCCCAGGTATTTCGCCCAGGTCTCGGCCGCGCCGCAGGCGTCGGAGCGCGTGTAGACGTGGATCGCGCCGGGAAGGTTCGATTTCAGCGCGGCGGACCAGGTCGTAATGGACCCGGCCATCCAGATCCCCTGGAGCGTTTCCTTGGTAACGCCTTTGGAGAGCAGGGCGGCGAGATGGGGGTTGGCGCCGCTCACCGTCGGCACGACGGCGTCCTTGGTCACCGCCACCTTCCAGGCCCCTTTGGCCTCCTCCGCCGGGTTGACCTCCCGGGAGACCATCCCGATGTCCACCATGCCGGCCAGGCAGTCGGCGATCCCCTTCCCCGCTCCGCCGGCGGCGATGTCGATTTTGACTCCGGGATGGGTCTTCTGATACTCCTCCGCCCATTTCACCGCCATGGGATAGAGCGCCCAGGCGCCGGATAGGCTGATCGTCTCCTCGGCCTGAGACTCCTCCCCCGCGGGGAGACCAAAAGAGAAAGTCAGCAGGCCGATCAATAATGCCGCGATAGCGAATAAGGTCTTCTTCATGCATCCTCCTTACTCAATCAGATTGTTGTAGTAGATACATCAGCGATTTCAGTCATTGCGAGCGAAGCGAAGCAATCTCTTGGTGCGCATGGGAGGGTCATATTAAATAACCGAGCTTCCGCAGTTTCTCTTTCACATCCTCCAGCTCCTTCTTGTCCCAGACCCGGTCCGCCCGGGGGAACGAGTTGCTGGTGGAGGCGATGTCCCGAAGAACGTAGACCACAAAGTCGGTCACCGAATCGAAACCGGAGTTTGAGCTGCCCACCAGTTTCTTCAGGTTGAGATAAAGGGGGCGCGGGATCTTGATGGTTACTTTGTCGTTCTTCTTTTCCATGCTTTCCTCTGCTCTCTGATCTCTGCCGGAGACAGCGGCGCATAGCCGAGATCTCCCACAAACTTGCGCTCCCCGGTAACAACGCCGCTGAGAAATACAATCTCGGCGTTGCTCAAGGAACCGCGGCGGTAGACCAGATACAGTTCCCGGGCGGGAGGAGAGGGACAGAGACCTCCGGCGATCGCCGCTTGGAGAGCGTCCCTTCCCCGATAGATATCTTCCCGCGGGGCGAGACTCCCGTCCCCATCCGCATCCACGGGCAGTATCCTCAGTCCCGGCGAAAGCGTCTTGGTAGCGGTATTGAAGACGTTGATGTAGCTCGCATAACCGATGCCGGAAGGATCCTCGCGGACCGCTTCAACCATCCCCGATGCGCTCGGGACGGTCGTCCCCCGGAGGGATGGGCCTTCCGCCCCGAGATAATCCGCCCAGGTTTGCGCGTCCCCGCTTGAGCCGGGACGGGTATAAACATGGATGGGGGAACGGGGGCTCCCCTCGAAAAGATCGCCCCAATCCTTAATCTCCCCGCCGACCCAGATGCTTTTCAGGCGTTCCCGGCTTACGCCCCGACTCAGGAGGGCATCACGCGCCGGGTTGGCCTCGTTGATAATAACCACTACCGCGTCCCTGGCCACGCAAAGCGCGAGCGCGCCTTTCCCCGTTTCCTCCGGGCTGAGTTTCCGGGAGACCATGGCCACATCGGCCGATCGGTCGAACAGATCGGCCATTCCCCGCCCGGAATCCACCGGGGAGATACGGACTTTGAAACCGGTTACGATATCCGTTATCTCATCGGCTTGCTTCTCTACAAAGGGATAAAGGGCGCCGGCACCGGATATTCTGAGTGTTTCCTCCAGGGGCTGTGCCGGGGCAAAGGCCGAGAGGAGCAACGAGCATCCCGTCAGTATCATCAAAGAGACAATCAGCGGTTTCATATTCTCTTTCGCGCCTTAACCGTCCCGGATGGGACGCTCCCCGCACTCCTATAACACTCCATTAGCACTCTTGGTGCACTATATCGACCGCCCCTTCTCCGGTCAATAATAATCTTTCTTGCACTGCGTCGCCACAGGAGCGGCGACGGTTCGTTCAAGAATCGTCTCCAGTTCGGCGGCGAGTATCGCGAGTGTGCGCTCCACCTCGGGGCTGAGCCCCTCCCCTTCCCGCCGGTCCTTCGCCTGGATACCCAGGAGATAACACCGGACGCCGCCTTCTTTCGCCAGATAATCCAAGACGAGGGAGAGGGGGGCGTTATGCGTGGATACGTTTCCCGCGACCAGGGCGTCGGACGGGAGGAGAGACCACTCGCCCGGCTTTTTCCCCATCTCCGCGGCGTCGGCGACGAGGACATAATCGGGGCGGAGTGCGAGGACCGGCCCCAGATAGTTTTCGGGGGCGCTCCCGGCCGGGATAGCGCCCCCTAATCCCCGCGACTGAAGCCGCCGGGCCAGCTCGTCGCCGGCGGCGTCGTCGCCCCGGCCGGCCCGGCCCACTCCGAGAAGGACCACCCGCAGACCGCGGAGCGAGTCGAGTGTGTTTGATGCGGGACTCATCGGGAGAGGTTGATGCGTTGATAAGGGGCGAGATGTGCTGCGCCTTATCAACCTATATGCATATCGACGTATCCACCGCTCAAGCGCGGTCGGACAGGACCACGTCTCTCTTGCAGCGGGGGCAGAGGACCTTCATCCGGTCGGCGCGGACGGGGGGGCGGCCGAGCGGGAGCGCCGTCTCCCCTTCCCGGCGGAAGGACAGGAAGACCGTGGGGCAGGCATAGGCGAGCGAGCCCAGCCGCTCGTAGATCCAGCGCAGGTGCTCGCGGGTGGCCACGGCCTCCCCGCAGCACTCGCAGAGGACGAGCTCCTTCTCCACCTTTTCGATCGAGGCGTTGCGGTCGAGACAGGCGAGATCGTAGTCGGTCGAATGGTTGCAGCCGGTCTTGGTGGTGCAGAGGGCATGGCACTGGCCGCAGAAGATGCACATCCCGTAGCGGCGGACGAGTTTCCTCAGGGCCGCGGGCCCGGAGTCTTCCACCTCGATCGCCCCGGTCGGGCAGACCCGGGCGCAGGCCCCGCAGCCCACGCAGACCAACTCGTCCCACTTCATCTGCCCCCGGCTGGTCGCGGGCGGCACGGAGGGGGCCGCCGGAAAGGCGAGCGTGTAGGGACGGCTCACCAGCGAGCGGATAGCGTAGACGAGTTCGCGAAGTTTGGGCGTTTTCATTGCGCAACGTATGACGTGCAACGTGTAACGTGCAACGGCCCTGACCGGCGATCCGTTCCACGTTACACTTTACACGTCACGCGTTCTTATCCTTATGGTAATCGTCTCTCACGCTCCCCTTCCACAAACCCACGCCGGAGCGATGCGCCGCCCGGGCGATGGCATGGGCGGCGACCGGCGAGGAGAGGAGCAGAAAAAGGATGCAGAGAAGGCATTTGATCCCGCCGGCGGTGAAGCCGAGCATGAGAAAAGTGCCGAAAAGGATGGACGAGGTCCCCAGGGTCACGCACTTGGTGGAGGACTGGAGGCGGTTGTAGAGGTCGGGGAAACGGATCAACCCCAGGCACCCCACGAGGTCGAGAGCCAGTCCAAAAACCACGAAGACCATGCCGAGCGCGTCACTCATCGAGCCGTTTCCTTTCCAGGTACTTGGCCAGGGCCAGCGTCCCGATGAAAGATTGCAGCGCCCAGGCGATCCCGATGTCGATGTACCAGCCGCGGCCCGTGGGCACGCCGAGCAGGGCGCAGATGCCCACGATCAAAATCCCCAGGATGTCGATCGCCGCCACCCGGTCGGGCGCGCTGGGCCCCTTGATGATCCGGAAGACGCAGAAACCGGCGGCGAGCAGAATTATGTACTGGCAGTGCCGGAAGAAACGGGCGTGGGGCAATCCGGGAGACATCAGACTGGGGAGAGCCTCGATCGTCAGAGCCAGGACGACCGCGGCCAGAATCAGGATGGCGCCGATCAGCCAACGCGCTTTCATTCGAAGATCCTCTTCAGAACGGACTCAAACCGGCCGACGACGGCCCGGGTCGCCTCCTCCATCCCCTCCCCTGGCACCGCGACCCAGTGGACGTAGAGGACTCCCGCCTCCCGGTCCACATCCACCGTGAGGACGGGGCGGGCCAGAGTGAGCGTATTGGCCAGAAAGGTGAGACCGGTATCGGAGACCAGGCCGGTCTTGATCCTGACGATACCGGGACGGATGGGGAGCTTCGGATGGATCGTCCGCCAGGCGAGGTCCAGGCTCGCTTTCAGGCATTCCCAGAGAAAGAGGGGGAGGTAGACGCCGAACCAGGCGTAGCGCCTGACCTCCGCAAGCTGATGGGGACGGCCCACGAACATGTCGCCGGTGAGGACGGCCACCAGGCCCGCCACCAGAACACCGGCCAGCAGTTCGGGAACCGTCACCGGCCAGGTGAGCCCCAGCCAGACCAGGAGGGAGAAGATAAAGAGCGCGATCCGGCTTTGCGTTTTCACATCAGTATCCCCCCTGGCCGAACATGGACAACACCCGGTCTCCGTAAGCCCGCCCCGCCGTCAAAACGGCGGCGGCCCGACCGAAATAATCACCGGGACAGAGCAGCAGGAGACCGCCCAGGAGACAGATCGCAGCCAGTATGACCATGGGAATTGCCATGGAGGGCGGTGGGTCCTTCGCCCCGTCGAGTGCGGGCGGTCGTTCCCGGAAGAATGTCCCGCGGAGAAACTTCAGGTAGTAAGCGAGCGTGACCACGCTCACCGCCGCCGCCAGGAGCGCCCCGACCACATGCCCGGCGTCGACGGCGGCGAGTATGAGCAAGAGCTTGCTGAAAAATCCCGCCGTGGGAGGAATCCCCGATATGGAGAAGGCGGCAATGAGGCTGGTCGTCCCCGTGAGCGGCATCCGGGGAAATAACCCTCCGAGCTTCTTGAGGTCGCGCGTGCCGGCCGAGGCCTCGATCGCTCCGGCGTCGAGGAAGAGGAGCGACTTGGCGGCGGCATGGTTGACGAGATGGAAAAGGCCGGCCATGAGCGCCAGCGGCGTCCCGATCCCCAGGGCGAAGACGATATAGCCGACCTGGCTGATCGACGAGTAGGCGAACATCCGCTTGATATCGTCCTGCCCGATGGCGAGAAACGCCCCCACCGTCATGGAGAGGAGACCGGCATAGAGCATCAGGTCGGGAAAGGGGGCGGGGTTTCCGAAAACATTGAAAAGGATCCGGGCGAAGGAATAGATCCCCAGTGACTTGATCAGGACGCCGGAAAGAAGCGCGGAGACGGGAGCGGGGGCGGCGGGATGGGCGTCGGGAAGCCAGGAATGAAACGGGACCACGGCGGCCTTGATCCCGAAACCGGCGGTGAAGAGGGCCAGGCTGAAGAAAAGCAGGGGCGTCATCTCCAGAGAGGAGGCGAGATGGGCCAGGCTCAGCGTGGAAGCCTGGCCGTAGAGGAGGGCGATCCCGAGAAGGATCAGGCAGGAGGCCAGCCCCCCCATCACCAGGTATTTCAAGGAAGCCTCCAGCTCCTCCGCCTCGGTCCCGAAAGCGACCAAGGCGTAGGAGGCGATCGAGGCGATCTCCAGGAAAACGAAGAGGTTGAAAATGTCGGCAGTGATGACGACGCCGTTCAGACCGGCGATCATCAGGAGAAAGAGGGCGTAGAACTTCCAGCGGTCGGTGAAGCGGTCTACGTAGCGCACCGCGTAGACCGAACAGAGGGACGCCATCAGATTGACCGTGAGGAGGATCAGGGCGCTCAGATGGTCGAGGACCAGCCCGATCGAAAGCGGCGGGCCCCATCCCCCCACCCGCCCGACCAGGATCCCCGTCTCGGGCAGGGCGAAGGCGGCGAGCAGGGCGAGGAGGAAGAGGGAGACGGCGGCGGCGACCGAGACGGTCTCGCCCACGCGCTTGAGCTGGCGCCCCAGGATGGCGATGAGAAAGGCGCCGCCCAGCGGAATCGCCGCAAATAATGGAAGATAATTCATTGTCCGTCCGTCAAGTTCATCCCCTGAGTTTGCGGATCTTGGTGACGTCGAATGTCCCGTATTTCTCGTAGAGCCGGATGGCCAGGGCGACCAGGAGAAGCGTGGTGGCCAGCCCGATGACGATCGAGGTGTGGGCGATGACCTGGGGGATGGGGTCGACCATCTCCCCGATCACCCGGTCCGGCGCTTCGATCGGGGCATGGCCGCCCGTCCGGTAGCCGATCAGGACCAGGAGGAGGTTGATCGCATAGGTGATGATCGAGAGGCCGATGATGATCTTGATCAGGTTGCGTTTGGTCGCCAGGCTGTAGATCCCCACGGCCATCAGGACGAAACAGAGTATGTAGACAAGATTCATTGTGGTTATGCCTCAATCATGCCAGCAAACCGGCGGTCAGGCCGTCCATTGTAGGCCGGTTCTGTGAACCGGCGACCAGCCTCGCCGCCCGCTCACAGAGCGGGCCTACAGCCCGCACGACCGAGCTATCTCTCATGGCTTCTCCTGGTCGTCATGCCCGGAGCTGAAAGCGGACATGACGGTGAAAAAGATGTAGATCCCCCCCGCCACCGCGAGGGCGACGGCGATTTCGGAGAGGGGGATGGTCCCGGCGCCGAGGAGCGCGAAGCGCTGGCCCGCGGGAAGCCAGCTCTGGAAGAAGGCGCCGGCGGCGTAGCCGAAAAGAGCGATGGCAAGGAAGATCAGCGCGCCCAGGCCGATCAGCGGCAGGGCGGCTTCGGGACCGAACTTTTTCCAGACCCGCTCCCGGCCGAAGGCCAGGACGAGTTCGATCAGGGAGAGGGCGATGATCACACCGCCGGCGAATCCGCCCCCCGGCCCGAAGTGCCCGTGGAGAGCGATGTAGACGCCGAAGAGGAGGCTCAAGCCCACGGTGAGCCGGGCGATCGTCTTCACGATCAGGCTCATCCCTTCCTCGCGGCGATCGTTCTGTCCGTTCACGGCTCGTTCCTCCGTCTTCTCCCGATCCGGCGGAGGATCGCAATCGCTCCGATCACGGCCGCCACCAGGACCGCCGTCTCCCCCAGCGTGTCATACGCCCGGTAGCCGAGCGCGATGGAGGCGCCGACGTTGGCCGCGCCGGTCGCTGGCGGGCCCGCCAACTGGTAGATCTGGGCCACGGTCATCCGGGGCGAGCCGAAGGGGGGAAGACCCGTCGCCGCGCGAACGGCGGCGATGATGAAAACCGCCAGGAAGACGGCCGCGATCGCCCCCACCACCCAGCGGGTCCGGGTGGGGACCGGGTCCTCCTCCCGGTGGGCGGTCGCCCGGATGAGGAGGATCAGGACCAGGATTTCCACAACGATCTGGACGATGGCCAGGTTGGGGGCCTGGAGGATGAGGAAGGCGACGGCGAGACCCAGTCCGACCGTCCCCACCACGATCACCGAGGAGTGGAGGTCCTTCATCTCCACCGCGGCGATGGCGGCGGCGATCATCAGGACGAGAAGTATGATCAGTCCGAGCATGGCGTCCGAATTATGCTAGTCCACGTTTGCTAGTCGATTTTGTGGGAGCGACATTCTTGTCGCGATCCCGGCCAACATGGATCGGGGCAAGATGCCCCTCCCACAGTGACAATTTTTTCGCGCTTGTAAGTTCTAGTGTGGGAGCGGCGTCTGCCCCATCCCGAAATCTTCTTCGGGACTCGCCGCGATCCAGTCCATCATGGCGCATTAGTATTTTCCGATCATCACCAGCAACAAGATAATGAGAGCCGCCAGCGCCCAGCTCATATACCAGGGCAGGACGCCGGTGTGGAGCCGCGAGAGGAGAGCGGAGAGCGAGAGTGTCGCCGCCCTGGCTCCGGCGTAGAGATCGCAGAACGCTTCCCTCTTGAGAAGGCCTCCCACGAGAGGCATCTCGCTGAGCGTGGCGTAAAAACCGGTCCCGGTGACGCGGGCGTCGTCGGGCAGGGCCTTTTCGCCCCCGATGAAGGGGACGTCCTCGCGGATCTTGGACGAGGCGCCCATCCGGTAGATCAGCCAGCCGATCAGGCCGCTACCGACCAGGAGGAGCGCGGCGAGGTCCGGGCGGAAAGAGCCGATGATCGGCCCCCCGGAAGGTCGGGGGACCCAGCCCCCGACCGAACCGAATATCTTCTCCAGGAACGCGGGCGAGGCCGCGAGTCCCAGGACCACGCAGAGAAGGCTCAAAACGGCCGAAGGTAGCCAGAGCGGCCAGGAGACCTCGTCCCGCTCTGCGGGAGAGCCGGAGGGACGGACGCCGAGGAAGATCGCGTGGAGGAGCTTCATGAAGCTCGCCAGCGTAAGCGCCGAGCCGAACATCGCCGCGATCAGCCAGAGGGGCCAGAGTTTGGCGCCCACGCCCGCCATCCCCCTCATCTCGATCACGCCCTGGTAGATCATCCACTTCGACATGAAGCCGTTCAAGGGCGGGACGCCGGAGATGGCCAGCGCGGGGACGAGGAAAGCCAGGAAAGTGATCGGCATGGCCTTGGCCAGCCCCCCGAGCGAGTCGAGGTCGGTCGTCCCCCGCTTCTTCTCCACCGCTCCGACGGAGAGGAAGAGGGACTGCTTGTAGATCGCGTTGTTGAGCATATGGAAGAGCGCGCCCAGTATCCCCGCCGCCGTCCCCGTCCCGATCCCCAGGACCATGTATCCGGCCTGGGAGACGGCGTGCCAGCCCAGGAGTTTCTTCGCGTCGTGCTGGCCCAGGGCGAAGAGGACGGCGAGGATGATCGTCAGAGAACCGGCGGCGAGCAGGATCAGGGAGAAGACCGGACCGGGCGAGAACAAGACCCGGCAGGTCAAGAAAAGCAGGTAGACGCCCGCGAGCTTGTCGATGGCCGCGGGGAGGAATGCCGCCGCCGGCAGCGGGGCTTTCTGGGCCGCGTCGGGGAGCCAGGAGTGAAAGGGGACCGCCCCCATCTTGGCGAAGGCCGCAACCAGAAAGCAGAGAAAGGAGAGCGCTTTCGGCCAGTCGGCCACTGCGACCGGGGCAGCGGGGAAATACCATCCCCCGGTGCAGTGGGCATAAAGAACGATACCGACAAGAAGAAAAGCGTCTGACCCGCCGACGATGATGAAGGTTTTTTTCGCCGCCCCGGAAGCCGGCGAGCCTCCGGAAGCAATCAGCAGATACATGACGGCCCCCAGGATGCCCCAGAAAAGCAGGAGATCGTAAAGAGCGCCCGCAAGAAAGACAGCGAAGGCAGACCCGAGGGCGAAGAGAAGGCAGGCGTCGTACATCCGGCCTTCCTCGCTGGAAGCGGTAAAACGCTCGGAATAGATAGCGATCAGGAATCCGATAAAGGCCGAGGCCAGAATCAGAAAAAACCGCATATGAAAATAGGCAAAAGTTTGGAGATCCTCGGGAAAGCGGAAGAATTCCCGGGCGGCGGAAAGAAGACAGTAACCCGCGACCAGGAAGACGATCAGTTTCCTCACCCCCCGCCGTTTTTCGGAGAGGAGGAAACAGACGATCCCCGCGACGAAGGGAACCAGAATGATTGTCGGCAACAAGTTCATCAAAGAGCTATCGCATGGTTATATTGTGGGAGCGACATTCCTGCCTGCCCCGATAGTCCCGGCAGAAGTGCGGGACTATCGGGGCCGCGATCCGAGTCAACCTGGATCGGGGCAAGAATGCCCCTCCCACAATCACACTATCGATCGTGTCTATGTCATTTCTGTGGGAGCGGCGTCTCGCCGCGATCCCTGCCAGCCCGGATCGGGCCGAGGACGGCCCTCCCACAAAATCATTCATCAGAGCGCGCGTTCCCGTTTGAACGTCCCTTCCATCGGAAGCCTCAGCTCGCGGGCGATCCGCGAAGTTTTTTCCCGGGAGAGACGGGCCAGATCCTCTCCGCTCAGGGCGATCTTCCCCGTCTTCGAACGCACCGCCGCCATCCGCTCGGTGCAACAGTAGCAGGGATCGACCGCAGCCAGGATCAGCGTGGCATCGGAGACGGTCTGCCCTTTCACCGCGATGTAGTTGGTGGGGAGGTTCATGTAGCTGGGCGCCCGGATCTTGTAGCGAACGGGCCGGGAGGAGCCGTCGGAGAGGACGTAGTGGAAGCACTCGCCCCGGGGGGCCTCGTGGCGGCCGATCCCCTCCCCCGCCGGAAGCGACTTCACGCGGAGGTCGAACTCGCCCCCGGGAAGGTGCTTCAGGCACTGCTCGATGATCTTGATCGATTCGTACATCTCCAGAACCCTGACCAGGGCCTTGTCGAAGACGTCGCCGTTCTTCCCCAGTATCACCTTCCACTCCACGCGGCCGTAGGCGGCGTAGGGATCGTCGCGGCGAACGTCGATATCCACGCCGGAGGCGCGGGCCGTGGGGCCGAGAGCCCCCGTGGAGATGATGTCCTCCCTGGTCAGCACCCCTACCCCCTTCAAACGCGCGTGGAGAACGGGGTCGTCGAGGATCGCCCCCCGGAATGTGTCCAGGACCGGCTTGAGACCGTCCAGCGTTTTCAGTATCCAGGGGATGTCGTCGTTGTTCAGATCCCGGCGGATCCCCCCGATCTTCATCATCGCGTAGTGCTGGCGGTTCCCGGTCACCTTCTCGAAGATGTCCAGGACCGGCTCCCGCGTCTTCCAGGACCACATCCAGAGGGTGTTGTAGCCGATGAAATGGCCGGCCAGTCCCAGCCAGAGAAGATGGCTGTGCAGGCGCTCCAGTTCCCCGATGAAGGTGCGGGCGTAGAGCGCCCGCTCCGGGGCGACGATCCCGGCCAGGTCCTCCATCGCGTTCACGCCGGCAAAGGGGTGGCTCGACGAGCAGATCCCGCAGATCCGCTCGACCGCGAAGAGCGACTGGTCGAAGGTTTTCGACTCGCAGATCTTCTCGATCCCGCGGTGATTGTAGCCGAGATCGATCTCCAGCTTCTCCACCCGCTCCCCTTCGACGTGGAGGCGGAAAAACTCCGGCTCCTCCTGGAGCGGGTGGTAGGGGCCGATGGGGATTATGGTTCGAGTCATGATTTAGTCAGGGCCACGGCAGCCAGTTATCATTTGTCATTTATCATTTTACATTGGTCAAGCGGCTTCGGCGCGGCCCGACAGGGAGTTTTTCTCAGGGGGAACTTCTTGTCTTTCCACTCCTCGCTGGTCAGCAACCGCTCGGTCGACGCTCGCCCCTTGAACTCGATCCCCAGGAGCTCGGCCATCTCCCGCTCGATCCAGTCGGCGGCGGGGACAAGGTCGGCGATGGAGTCGACCGCCGGCTTCTCCTTCCCCAGCCTGACCCGCAGCGAAAGGAAAACGCCGGAGCGGTCGTCGGAGAAATGGTAGAGGACCTGGAAGCCCTCCATCGTCTCCACGCCGCTCGCGATGCTGAAACGGAAGCCAAGGTCGCGGAAGGCGGCCCCGGCCACGGGGCGGACGGAAGCGGGACGGATCTCGGCGTAGATCCGCTGGGGGCTCTTCTCCTCCCACTGCAAAATTTCCGAAGGAAATTTTGAGGAGAAATATGTCCGCATCTCTGCCGCGTTCATCGTTTCTTCTCCAGCTTCCCCCTCACCACTCCCAGCGCCTTCACCAACCCCGCGATCATCGCCTCCGGCTTGGGCGGGCATCCCGGGATGAAGACGTCCACCGGCAGAACCTGGTCCACCGGCAGGGGGGCGGTGTAGCAGCCCTTGAACATCCCCTGGTCCATGGCGCAGGCGCCGAAGGCCACCACCGCGCAGGGCTTGGCCATCGACTCGTAGACCTGGCGGACCCGGGGCGTGGCCTTGAGCGTCATCACACCCGTCACCAGAAGAACATCGGCATGGCGGGGGGATCCCACCAGGAGCACTCCGAAGCGCTCGGCGTCGAAGCGGGGGGTGAGCAGGTCCAGGATCTCGATGTCGCAGTTGTTGCAGGAACCGGTCGAGAGGTGGAAGACCCAGGGCGATTTCAACAACGCTTTATGGACGAGTTTCATCAACCGATATTCTCTCCTTATAATCCCAACAACGCCAGAACCACCGCTACTATTGCCAGCCCGGCAACCGGTCCCCAAAAGAATCTCATCGCCTGATCAATCCGAACCCGGGGATTGGTGTTTTTGATCACGATGGCGAGGAAAAGAATGAGAACGACCTTGCCTACCCCGGCGAGGATCCCCCCGGCCGTCGTTCCGATCCCTCCCCAGAAGAGAGCGACGAGAAAGACCGGCAGCGTAAAAAGGAGCATCATCCGGGTCAGGCGGAAAAGAGCGAGCGGGGTCCCCGAGTATTCCATAAAGACGCCTCCGCTGATCTCGGTCTCGGCGTCGGGGAGATCGAAAGGGGCGAGCGTGAGCTTCGCCTGCTGGCAAAGCAGGAGGACGAGGAAGGCGATCAGGCCGGAAACGGATCCCAGAAAGACCCCGTGCTCGCCCTGGAAGAGAACGATCTCTCCCAGCCGGATCGAACCGGCCTTGATCACGGGGACGAGGGCGGCGAGCAGGAAAGGCAGCTCGTAGGAGAGAAGAAGCTTCATTTCCCGGCTCGCCCCCAGCGAGGCGAGCGGATTGGACGAGGCGAATCCCCCTACGATCACCGCCGTCGCCGGAACGGTGAGGAGATAGAGAACGACGATCAGGTCTCCGGCCGACGCCCCCCCCGGGGCCAGGATGCCCTTCCAGATGATCAGCGCCGCCACCACCGCCGCGGCGAAGCCGGCGAGCGGAGAGAGGAGAAAAGCCGCCCGGGAGACTCCGGCGGGGACGATCGTCTCCTTGCCCAGGAGCTTCAGGACGTCGGCGGCCGGCTGGAACCAAGGCGGACCGACCCGCCACTGGAAGCGGGCGGAGAGCTTCCGGTCGAAAAAGGAGGCGGCCATCCCCCCGGCGGCGGTGAAAAGGAAGCCGGGGAAGACCAGCAGAGCGAAGATGGATTGCAGGACTTCCATATTACACTTTTTCTTTCTCCCACTTCCCCGCTTTAACCAGCACGTGCTCGCCGTAGGGATAGAGCCCCTGCGCGTCGTCGGCGGCAAAGTCGCCGTAGCGGATCGCCCCCTCCGGAGCGGAGCGGGCGCAGAAGGGGATCTCTCCTGAAGCCAGGCGCCCCAGGCAGACGTCGCAGGTCGAGGTATGAAGGGGAATGTATCCGGGGATGATCGTCCCGAACGGGCAGGCGGCGGCGCAGGAAAAGCAGTTGGAGCAACGCAGGACATGGCGCACCACGATATCGTCCGCCCGCTTCTCCAGGGCGTCCTGGGGACAGGAAGCGACGCAGGTGGCGAGCTCGCAGCGGCGGCAGATCACCACGAAGGTCGCTTTCTCGACCAGGTCCTGAACCCCGCGGTTCTCCGGATGGTCGGAGTAGGAGCAGGAGACAGCGTCAGAGGGAAGACGCCGCAGGGCTTCGAGATCTATTAGTAGCTTCACGAGAGAGTCAGAGGCGTCCGAGATCCGGTGTAATGTGTAAGGTGTAATGTGTAATGAAAAACTGACTGGCCATTATTACACCTTACACTTTCCACCTTACACCCTAGTGCCATATCCCCTCGATATCCTTGATCTTGTCGTAGGGCAGGACGGGGCCGTCTTGGCAGACGAAATAGGGCCCCAGGCGGCAGTGGCCGCACTTGCCGATCCCGCAGGACATGTTCTTTTCCATGGATAGATACAGGGAAGCCTGAGGAAGTTTCAGCTCCGCGATCAGCTTGAAGGTGACGAACTTCATCATCACCGGAGGGCCGCAGACCACCGCCACCGAGCGGGCGATGTCGATATCGAGATTGTCGAGCGTGGTGGTCACCAGCCCCACCTTCCCGCCCCAGGCCATCCCCTCCGGAACCTTGTCCACGGTTACCCGGAGCTCTATGTTCTTGTGCAGGCGGGGCCAGGACTCCATGATCAGGCGCTTGTAGATCATGTCCTCCGGGCTCCTCGCCCCGGCGCAGAGGACGATCCTCGGGTAGGCCTCGATGCCGTGGACCAGGGCCAGGAAGAGCGCCCGCAGGGGGGCGAGTCCCACCCCTCCCCCGACGAGCACGATCTCCTTCCCCGCGAAGGCGGAGAGAGGGTACTCCTTCCCGAAGGGGCCCCGCAGACCCACCACCGCCCCTTTCTCGATCCGGTGAAGAGTCTCGGTCACCTTCCCCGCCTTCATGATCGTCACCTCGATCGTCTCCTTCTGAAAGGGAGAGGAAGAGGGGGTGAAGGGGGCCTCCCCCAGACCGGGTATGGCGAGCTCCACGAACTGACCGGCCCGGAAAGCGAAGGGGGACGACGGCTTCAGGACGAAGGTCTTGATCGTCGGAGACTCGGTGATGATCTCCGTGATCGTGGCCGGAATCGATTGATAAGGATTTGTCGTCATAGGACGCCCGGAATGCTTGACCTTATTCCGACTCTATCCTCTTCAGAATCTTGCGAATGTCAATTTTTCCCATGCACGCCTCCACGCAGCGGCCGCATCCCGTGCAGGCCAGGGCGCCGATCAGGTCGGGGAAAAACTGGAACTTCTTGGAGAAACGGTTGCTGAGCCGCTCGGAGCGGCGGGTGCGCGGGTTGGATCCGCCCGCCTCCCGGGAGAAGCCGGGATACTGGCAGGAGTCCCAGTTGCGGAGTCGGACGGAGCCTTCCCGGGCGGGAGACTCCTCCAGAATGAAGCAGTGGCAGGCGGGGCAGACCAGGTTGCAAGCCCCGCATTCGACGCAGGGGACCGCTTCCTCCTTCCAGAGCGGATCGCGGCTCTTCTCCTTCACCCGAGCCGCCGCAGGCGCCTTGTCCAGCTGGCCCTGTTTCTTCAGCAGGTCTTTCAGATCGCCGAGAACCTTCTCCCTCAGTTTCGTCCGGGAGGAGATCTCCTCCTCCTTCGCCCCGCGGAAACGGGAAGCGGAGTCCCGGATGATCGCCTCTCCCTTCTCGCTCCCCGTCTCCACCAGGCAGCCTCCGGGCAGAGGCGTCAGGTTGAGGTCGAAACCCCGCAAGGGATGGGGCCGGCCGCCGACCACCGGGCAGAAGCAGACCTCCTTGAAGCCGGCGCAGTCCTGGCTCACCAGCAGAGTCTCTTCCCTCGCCTGTCGATAGAAAGGATCGGCGCAGTTCCCCTGCAAAAAGATGTAATCGAGAACCGGGAGGGCGGCGAGATCGCAGGCCTTGAGGCCGACGAGCGCCCGGGGACGGGATGCGGGCGCGACCGTTCCGGGGAAACGCGCCACCGTCTCGCGGCCGGAAAAAAGGAAGCTTTTCAGCGATTCGATCGCCCGGTAGGGCGACGGCTCGGCCTTCCCTTCCCCGGACAGGGGGGAAAACGTCCAATCCCCGTCCAGGCGGCGGGGGATGAGGAGATCCCGGGCGCAGGCGAGATCGGACAGCCAGCGCGGGAACTCCGCGTCAGAGATGAAATGGAGAGCGCTCATTCCCGCCGTCTCCGGGAATGCAGGCCGAAAGAAAGAGTCGACAGGGATCCGGCCAGGTCGATATCCTCCACGATCACGCTCTCGGGGAGAGTGAGGCGGGTCGGAGCGAAGTTCAGTATCCCCCGGATCCCGGCCCGGACCATCTCCTCCGAGACCTCCTGGGCGGCGGCGGCGGGGACGGCGATGACGCCGAGCTTTATCCCCTCCTCTTGCACGGTCCGGTGAAGGTCGGCGAGGGGGCGGATGGTCCGCGACGACCCCGGGACCTTCTGCCCGGCGAGGCGGGTGTCGAAGACCGCGGCGATCGTGAACTGGCGGCTTCCGAATCCCTTGTGGGAGAAGAGGGCGCGGCCGAGGTTCCCCGCTCCCACCAGGGCGACCTTCTGCTCCCGGTCGGTGCCCAGAATGCCTTCAATCCGGCCGAGCAGAGTGCCCACGGCGTAACCCTTTCCCCGGACGCCGAACTGGCCGAAGTGGGCGAGGTCCTTGCGCAGCTGGGCCGGCTGGACGCCGGCCAGTTTCCCGAAACGGGCGGAGGAGACGGTGGCCGTTCTCTCCGCGCCCAGGGACAGCAGGATGCGCAGATAGAGAGAGAGGCGGGCGATCACCGCCCGGGGGATCGGGGAATTTGCGTTGCGCAGACTCATGGTTATGAATTGTCGATCATATTCTCCCCGCGGCCGGAGTCAAGGGCAATTGTGATTTTTTTCACATAAAAAAGCGCTCGCGCGCATTTTTATGGTGATCGCCGCCGACAGCGATCGATCCTTTCTCGATTGCATTGGCGATGCGGTCAGCCTATCATGTTATCAGCCTGTTCCATCAACCGAAGGAGGAAAGACATGATGCTCAAGTGGATGACTGTTGTTCTGGGAACCCTTCTGGCTTTGGGCTGCGCCGCCCGCCGGCCGCCCGAGATCCCCCCCTCCCAGTCGGAACCTCTTCCGGCTGAAGACATGGCGGTCGCTCCCGCCTCCTCGCCGGCGGCGGAATCCCCCGCGGCCGTCCCGGCCGCCGAAGTCAAGGGACCGGACTGGAATGAGATCAAGAAGCTCGGGACCGTTTATGAGGTGCAGGCCGGCGACACCCTGAGCGGCATCGCCGCGAAGCACCAGGTCGGGACCGGCCTCCTCGCGCGCTTGAACGACCTGAACAATCCCAACCTCATCCGGAAGGGACAGAAGCTCGTCGTGCTGGAGGGCCCCCTCTCCGTCCAGGTGAGCAAGGCGGCCAAAACCATCTCGGTCAAGAAAGACGACGCCGTGCTCGCGTCCTACGCCGTGGCCCTGGGGAGAAACGACAGCACGCCGGAAGGGGAATTCGCGGTGCTTCGGAAGATGGTCAACCCGCCCTGGACCGACCCCTACCACCGGACGATCGTCAAGGCGGACAGCCCCGAGTATCCGCTCGGCACCCGCTGGATCGAGTTCAAGGCGCCGCCCGGGGCCTACGGCATCCACGGGACCAAAAGCGCGGCCGACATCGGCCAGGATGTTTCCTTCGGCTGCGTCCGCGTGCTCCACCCCCAGGAAGAGGAGATCTACGACTTTGTCATCGTCGGATCCCCGGTGGCAATCGCCCCGTAACGGACATTCCGAAATCACGAACAACACTAAACGCCCGACGCGAAAGCGTCGGGCGTTTAGTGTCGGATGTAAATTGACCCCGTCGCGCGTGCGTGTTAGGGTGGAAAGATGGACCAGGAATGCGGCATTTCCGATCTCCTGCTCGGCGCGCTCCTGCTCTCCCGCTATCTTCAGTCGTCCCCGGCCGGCGAGGCTGCCCGCCGGGCTCTCTATCTCCTGATTGACCGGTCCCTTTCCCCGGCCTCGCCGACCGGCGAGAAGAACCTCGCCGAACGATTGGAGACACTGAGCGAACAGGGAGTGCTGGCTCCCGAAGCGAAGGCGAAGCTCCTCTCGCTTCACCGGGAGCTCCTCTCCTTTTTCGCCGCCGACTCCCGCTATGTCCCCGGATTTATCCAGAAGCGCGTCGCCGCTTTCGTGGCGGCGGTGAACGGCTTCTACCGCGGGTCGGGCGGAAGGGATCTGGAAAGCGAACTGGGGAAACTCTCCCCGGAGAGCTGGGCCCGGGTGGAAAAGGCGGCCGGGACGGCCGTCGCCCTGGTCCGCCAGGCGATGGACACGATGTCCATCCGTCCGGAGGACTTCCGCGATCTCTCCCTCCTTCGTTCCAAGGTCCAGGTCTGGGCGCCCGCCCTCCTCCCCGCTTTGCGGGAGAAAGGCTTCGCCTTCACGCTCGACTCGATATCCCGCGTGAACCTCAGCTCGGGCTATATCTGGGTCGCCTTTCTCCCCGATCCCTCGCGGCGGAAGATGGAACAGCCCACCTATTCCTTCTCCTTCACCCCCCGCCACTGCCGGGCGGGGCTGGAACTGGGAGGGAAAACCCGGGAGGCCCGCGCAGCCTACTATAAGAAGCTTCTCTCCGGCGAACTCGACGACATCATCGCCGCGATGGCGCCGCTGGGCGGTGTCTTCCTGGACGTGGTCTGGTATTTTTCCGCCCGGGACGCCGTCTCCATGCGCGATTACCTCGCGGACCAGGACGGAGCGAAAAAGCGCGTTGCCGCCAAGATCGCCGACGGCCGGAAGCGCCTCCCCCGGGACGTCCTGTACACCTGGAACCTTCTCCTCCCGGTGGTCCTGATCACACCCGAGGAGTTCGCCCGGGAGGGGATCAACGACTTCCTGGTCCGCCTGGCCGATCCGGTGGTAAAGCTCATCCGGCGGATCGGGGGATAAAAAGATCGCGAGGTTCCCGACACCCGGCCGGGAACCTCGCGATCTTCTGCTCGGTGGAAAACGGCTACTTCTCAGCCGGGGGCGCGGCCGGTCCCTCGGCCGGGCCGCCCATCCCGCCGCCCATCATCGGACAGCCTTCTTTACCGGGACCGGACGGTCCGCGGCCTTCTTTCTCGCCGCCCGTCCGCTCGCCGCCCTTCCTGGTCCATTCCCTTCCGCCGCGGCCTCTCTCGCCCCGCTCGCCTCTCGCCCGATTGATCATGCGGGAGACCTTCTCCCACTGCTGGGGGTTGAGTATCTTGCGGACCTCGACCAGGCGCTGGAGCCCCTGCTCCGTCTGCTTCATGCGGGCGTCAACGATCTCCTTGATGAATTTGGAGATCTCCTCGTCGCTCGTCTTCCCTGCCTTGATCAGGCGATCGAAGTTGAGCTGGGCGATTTTCGCCTTGGCCTGGAGATCGATGGCGCTCTGGGCATACTTGAAGTCGATCTCCGCGAGCTGGGCGATCTGCTCGGGAGTGAGGGCCAGATCCTCGACCGCTTTTTTCCTCTCCCAGAATTTCGGCCAGCGGCCGGTCGGTTCGGCCTGGGCCGCCGCTACGACGGTCGTCGCGACCGCCACGATCACCGCCATCCACAGCCATTTCTTCATCGTGTCACCTCCCCGGGGTTGGTTTCGAGCCCGGCGTATTCGGTTTACTTTCACTTATTAAACTGGAATACTCGCGGAAGGTTTAACCGATCATGCCTCAGCGATGTAGGCCCGCTCTGTGAGCGGGCGTTTCGCCGCCGCCTCACAGAGGCGGCCTACACATAGGTTTTATCGATCATGGGGGCGAGAAGACAGCATTCTTATCCGGACCTCCTGCGCGTCGTCTATCGGACCTTCGACTCCCGTCAGATCGCGATCACGGGACTGGGGCTTTTCTTCGCCCTCCTCTCCGCCTACGCTTTCTCCACCCTGGCTTATTTCGCTCAGGGCTCCCTCACCTTCCTCCCCTGGTTCCTGAACCTCCTGGGGGCGATCTCCTTTTATCTCGTCCTGATCGTCTTCTCCGGCCCCGTCACCTACCTCGCCCTCCAGGAAAACACGGGGGGCGGCGGCGGATTGGGCTCCGCCCTCCGGCTGGGCATCCGCTACGGCCCCCGCCTCCTGCGCGCCCCCTTGAGCGTCCTCTCCTCCCTCCTCCTCTGCCTGATCCTGCTCGCGGTCCTGATCTCGCTCGGCCTGCTTCCCCGGGCCGGGACCGTGATCTGGTCGCTCCTGATCGTCCCCCAGTTCCTCATCTCCCTCTTCATCGTGATCGGCGTCCTCACGCTGCTGGCGGGAACGCTCCTCCTCCCCTCCATCATCATCGACCGGGAGATCCCCGCCCGGCGGGCTTTTCAGGAGCTCACCGCCCTGATCAAAGGCCGCTTCTTCACCTTCTGGGGATACATCTTCACCATCCTTTTCCTCACCGCAGCCTACTTCGCGGTTGCCACCATCGTTCTGATCGGCGCTCTCTCGGTTTTCTTCGCCCTCTCCGCCTCCATCTTGGGAGACATGCCGGGAAAGGTGATCATGAACATCCCCCCCTTCTTCCACAAGGTGGCGCCCATCCTGGAGACCGCCCTGCCCATGCCCTCGTCTCTCCCCCCCGCCTCTCCCCTCCTCTCCTTGAGCGGGGCGATCGCGGGTTTCTCCCTCCTCATCATCTACGTCATCTGGCTCTCCTATCCCGTCCTCTACGCCATAAACTCCGGCGTGGTGGCCTACCTGGCTTTGACCCGGGATTGACACAACCCCTTCGGGGTTGATGGCGGCATCGGCTCCCCCAACCCGGGGTAGCGCCTCCGGCGCAACCCCGGGCTATGCGATGGAATCCCGTTGGGATTCGGCCTCCGGCGACAATGCCAAAAGATCTGGATTGGGAATCGATGCCGGAAAACGCTGTTCGACGACGGCTGGTCCCAACAAAATCATCTTCGATCACCCAGACGTCTTGCCCCTGTGAACGCCACTTTGAAAGTTATCTTCTTCACCCGGTTTGAAATCTCCCTTTCGGGCCGGCGGTCACATGCCCCAACGGGGCAACGTCCCCTAGCCCAGGGTTGCGCCGGAGGCGCTACCCTGGGTAAACGACACGCATCGCCAGGCCAACCCCAACGGGGTTGTGTCCCCTAGCCCAGGGTTGCGCCGGAGGCGCTACCCTGGGTAAACGGCGCGCAACGACAGGCCAACCCCAACGGGGTTGCATCCCCTAGCCCAGGGTTGCGCCGGAGGCGCTACCCTGGGTAAACGACACGCAGCGCCAGGCCAACCCCGACGGGGTTGCGTCCCCTAGCCCAGGGTTGCGCCGGAGGCGCTACCCTGGGTAAACGGCGCGCAACGACAGGCCAACCCCAACGGGGTTGTGTCCCCTAGCCCAGGGTTGCGCCGGAGGCGCTACCCTGGGTAAACGACACGCAACGACAACCAACCCCAACGGGGTTGCATCAAAGGAGAACGGCTATGCCACAATCGTTGTCATGCGTCTACGTCCACCTGGTATTTTCGACGAAAAATCGGGTCCCTTTCATTCGGGAGATGGCGCTACGCGCGGAATTGCAGGCCTATCTGGGCGGGATTTCCAAGACATTGGAATGCCCGCCAACCATTGTCGGCGGAACGGATGATCACGTACACATGTTGTGTCGTTTGGGGCGGACGATCGCGCAGGCGAATTGGGTCAAGGAGGTCAAGCGCGTGTCCAGCGCCTGGATCAAGCAACACGATCCGACGCTGGCGGATTTTGCCTGGCAGACCGGATATGGCGCGTTTTCGGTAAGCGTGTCAAATCTGGAAAAGGTCCAGGCATATATCTCCAACCAGGAAGAACATCATCGTCAACAATCCTTTCAGGACGAATACCGTGCGTTTCTGAAAAAACACGGCTTGGAATGCGATGAACGGTATATGTGGGATTGATAGGTGTTGACACAACCCCTTCGGGGTTGACGGGGATATTGCTCTCGTATACCCGGGGTAGCGCCTTCGGCGCAACCCCGGGCTACATGACAGAATCCCTTTGGGATTCGTCCCCCGCAATTGCCCAAAAGGGGCAATGTCCCCTGGCCAAGCATTGCGCCAAAATCGTCCGATGGAATCCTATTGGGTATTCGGCTCCTGCAACAACGCTGGGATGCCGAGTACGGAAACCTCACCTGCAACACCATCCCAAACAATATTGTGAGGCATTCGTTAACCCCAACGGGGTTGCGTCTCCTAGCCCAGGGTTGCGCCGAAGGCGCTACCCTGGGTAAACGACACGCAACGACAGGCCAACCCCAACAGGGTTGCGTCTCCTAGCCCAGGGTTGCGCCGGAGGCGCTACCCTGGGTAAACGGCGCGCAACGACAGGCCAACCCCAACGGGGTTGCGTCTCCTAGCCCAGGGTTGCGCCGAAGGCGCTACCCTGGGTTAACGACACGCAACGACAGGCCAACCCCAACGGGGTTGCGTCCCCTAGCCCAGGGTTGCGCCGAAGGCGCTACCCTGGGTAAACGGCGCGCAACGACAGGCCAACCCCAACGGGGTTGCGTCCCCTAGCCCAGGGTTGCGCCGAAGGCGCTACCCTGGGTTAACGACACGCAACGACAGGCCAACCCCAACGGGGTTGCGTCCCTCTATCCCGTGATCGGGGCGGGGACAAAGGAGAGGAGGAGGATCAGAAAGACCAGCCAGCCGAGGAGCCTCCGGCGGGGATCGAGGGGGGTGACGTCGTCGAGCGGCGGGGGATGGCGGATCCCCATGAGCAGGATCACCAACACCCAGACCAGCCAGCCCTCCCAGAAGACGATCCCGAGGAGAACGAGGATCGCGATGAAAATCCGGGCGATCAGGGGATGTTTTGCGCCGAAGAGGGCGTAGGCGATATGGCCCCCGTCGAGCTGGCCGATGGGGAAGAGGTTGATCGCGGTGACCATGAGTCCCACCCAGCCGGCGAAGGAGACCGCGCCGATCATGATGTCCTGGCCGGGGGCGAGGTGGGGGAAGCGCAGGCCGAAGATGAACTTGGTGAGGAGCGAATCGCCGAAGTAGATCGCCGCCGGTCCCGGAGGGATTTCGGCGAGCTTGAGCTCGGAAAGGCCGACGAAGAGTGCGGCGGCGGAGAGGACGAAGGAGGCGATCGGCCCGGCGATCCCCACGTCGAAGAGGCTCTTCCGGTTCGGGAAAGGGGAGCGGCTGACGATCAGGGCGCCCATCGTCCCGAAGAGGTTCGGGAAGGGGATGAAATAGGGAAGGGACGACTTCACGCCGTGGCGCAGCGAGACGAGGTAGTGGGAGAACTCGTGGCAGAGAAGTATGGAGAGGAGAGTGAGGGAGAAGGGCCAGCCCCGCAGAAGCAGGAGGGGGCGGGCCATCAGCTCCTGGGCGCCGATCTCCTGGAAGGCGACGCCGACGAAGAGCGTGCTGACGACCGTGGCGAGAAACAGGAGGAGATGGACGAGGGGACGGCCGGGTTTCCGTTCCGTCCGCGCGGGGGCGAACTTGAGCGCCGTCCCCCGTTTGTCCCGCGCCAGGAAGACCAGCAGGCCGAAGGGCGCTGTCTTCTCGCGGATGATCCGGAAGGCCTGATCGGAGGGGAGCCTGAGCGCGCCCCGAAAGACGAGAAAGGGGCCCTCGTAACCCCGGTCGGATATCTCCATCACCCCGGCGACGAGGTCGGGAAGTTCCCACTGGATATCGTACGAGGGAGAGTTTATTGCGTCTTGCTCGCTCATTCAGTAACTGATCACTGATAACTGATCACTGGTTGATCCCCGGCACTACCTCTCCTTCCGGCAGGGCGGCGCGGAGCTCATCGTACAGCCGCGACGGATCGCCGGACGGATATTTCTCGTAGCGGACCTTTTCCCAGCCGACACCGATCAGCCCCCAGAGAATTGCCGCCAGAACACCGATCAGCAACCACCTTTCCTGGACGGTGAGGCGGTCGAGACGGGTCAGCGATAAAAAGCGTTCCTCCGCCGCGATCAGTCGTTGACGAAGGGAAGACAGGACGCGGGAGAGAGAACGGTCCTGGGCGTCGGGCGCAATCATGAGCACGGCCGCCTCTGGCGCGCGGATGACCGGCCGATCAGGCGCGCGGCCGGATAACGATGTTGATCAGGCGGCGGGGGACGACGACCACCTTGATCACCTCACCGGCGATGAAGGGTTTTACCCGCTCGTCCGTAAGGGCCCGGGCGCGAATCGACTCCTCGTCCAGATCGGCGGGGACGGTGACGCGTCCGCGCACCTTGCCGTTGACCTGGACCGCCATCTCCACTTCCTCCACCACCAGGGCGGCCGCGTCGGCCGCGGGCCAGGAGGAACGAAAAACCGATTTTTCGTGGCCGAGCGCCCGCCAGAGCTCCTCGCCGATGTGGGGAACGAAGGGGGCGAGGCAGAGCACCGCCGCCTCCAGCGCATCCCTCATAACCTTAAGATCGATCTCGCGCCCCTTTTCTTGCACGGAGGCGTCGAAAGTATAGGCTTCGTTGGTGAGCTCCATCACGGCGGCGATCGCGGTGTTGAAGTGGAAAGCCCCCTCCATGTCCCGGCTCACCCGGGCGATCGTCTGGTGGGTCTTGCGGGCGAGCTCCTTCTCGGCGGGAGTCATCGCCGCCCGGTCGACCGGCTTGCGGTCGAGCGAGTTTAGCGACGGGGCGGTCTCCTGGACCTTCTTCCAGAGGCGCTTCAGAAAGCGGGAGGCCCCTTCCATCGCCTGGTCGTTCCACTCGGCGTCCTTCTCCGGCGGGCCGATAAAGAGGGTGTAGAGGCGGACGGCGTCGGCGCCGTACTCGGCGATGAGCTTATCCGGCGGCACGACGTTCAGGCGGGACTTGCTCATCTTCTCCATCCGCGCCTCCACCGCCGCGCCGGTCTTGATATCCACCGCTTTCCCGTTCTCGAAGCGGACCTGGTCCGGTGAGAGGTAGCCCCGCTCCGGCGAATAGTAGGCCTCCTTGCAGATCATCCCCTGCGTGAAGAGGTTCCGGAACGGCTCGGAGAAACCGAGCAGGCCGGAGTCGCAGAGCACCTTGGCGAAGAAGCGGGCGTAGATCAGGTGCATCGTCGCGTGCTCGACGCCGCCGATGTACTGGTCCACGGGAAGCCAGCGGTTGCAGAGGTCGGTGTCGAAGGCCTGGGTGCTGTCCCGGGGCGTGAGATAGCGGAGGAAATACCAGGAGGAGTCGACGAAGGTGTCCATGGTGTCGGTCTCGCGGACCGCCTTGCCCCCGCACTCCGGGCAGACCGTGTTCTTGAACTCCTCGGAAAGGGCGAGCGGCGACTGGCCGGTGGGAACGAAATTGACCTCCCGGGGGAGGAGGACGGGGAGGTCCTTGACCGGGACGGGCACCGCCCCGCATTCCTCGCAGTAGATGATGGGGATGGGCGCGCCCCAGTAGCGCTGGCGGGAGAGAAGCCAGTCGCGCAGGCGGTAGTGGACGACCGCGTGCCCCAGCTTCTCCTCCGCAAGCCACTCGGTGACATCCCGCTTTCCCTCCCGGGCGGGCGTGCCGGCGAAGGGACCGGAGTCGACCATCGTTCCTTCGTCCACGTCTTCGTAAGCCTCGGAGAGGGGCTGGCCGTCCCAGTCCGGCGGGGCGATGACCACCCGGACGGCAAGACCGTGGGCGGAGGCGAAGTCGAAATCCCTCCGGTCGTGGGCGGGGACGGCCATGATCGCCCCCGTCCCGTAGGTCATCATCACATAATCGGCGGCCCAGATCGGGATCTCCTCTCCGTTGACCGGGTTGATCGCCCAGGCCCCGGTGAAGACGCCGGTCTTCTCCTTGTCGGCGGACGAGCGCTCGATCTCCGTCTCCCGTCCGACCTCTTCCCGATAGATCCGGATCTTGCCCTTCTGCTCCGGCGAGGCGATCTCGTCGAGGAGCGGATGCTCCGGGGCCATGACCATGAAGGTCGCCCCCCAGAGTGTGTCGGGACGGGTGGTGAAGACCTTGAGCGACCGGCGGCGGCCCTTGACCCGGAATTCGACCTCCGCTCCCTCGCTCCGGCCGATCCAGTTCTCCTGCATGATCTTGACCCGCTCCGGCCAGCCGTCGAGCGTTTTCAGGTCGTCGAGCAGCCTCTGGGCGTAGGCGGTGATCCGGAAGAACCACTGTTCGAGGTTCTTCTTCTCCACCGTCGAACGGCAGCGCTCGCAGCGGCCGTCGATCACCTGCTCGTTGGCGAGCGAGGTGGAGCAGGAGGGGCACCAGTTGACCTCGGCCATTTTCTTATAGGCCAGCCCCCGGTCGAAGAAATGGAGGAAGAGCCACTGGGTCCAGCGGTAATACTCCGGGGAACAGGCGGAGATCTCCCGGTCCCAGTCGTAGCCCACCCCCCACTCCCCCATTTGCCGGTGCATGGTGGCGATGTTGCGGGCGGTGGAGTCGGCCGGGTGGACGCCGGACTTGATGGCGGCGTTCTCGGCCGGCAGCCCGAAAGAGTCCCAGCCCATGGGGGCGAGCACGTTGTACCCCTTCATCATCTGGTAGCGGGCGACGGCGTCGCCGATGATGTAGTTCCGCCCGTGGCCGACGTGGAGGGCGGCCGAGGGATAGGGGAACATCATCAGGCAGTAGAACTTCTTCTCCGTCCGGGAGAGATCGGTCCGAAAGAGGCCGATCTCGTCCCAGTAGGCGCGCCACTTCTTCTCGATGGCCGTGAAGTCGTAGTCGTTCATGGTTGGGGTTATGATACCATTCCCGCGGGGCTATTCAACGACGGAGTGGCGCGTTCCGTCCCGCGGACCTGGAAGGTCCGCGGCTACGGACGCCATCATCGCAACGTAGACGCGGACCTTTAGGTCCGCGTTGTCAGGAGGGAGCGGATGAACGCGAACACCTACGCTGCTATCGGCGAATCCTTCCCTCCCCTCTCCTCACGGGAACCGGATGCCGCTTTCGTTGCCCGCTGGGAGAGGGAGAACGAGCGCCTGCGGGAGATCGTCCTGTCGGTCAAGGCCGCCGATGAAAAGGTCAAGGATGAGGTTTTGCGGGCGGGCCTGATGGACCCCCGAAATGCCGTCATCCGGGAGGAGATCAAGTCCTTCTGCGCCATCCCCTACCGGCGTCGGGAGGGACCGCTCGCCCCCTGCGAGGGAATCACCTACGGTTGGAAAGGCTGTCCACCCCATTCCCCTCCGGTCGCTGAAACCATCTCGCTCCTGCGCTCCGCCTCCGCCTTCCTCATCCTTCAATTCAGCGGCCTCAAGCATCACTCCTTCCAGAAGCACATCCACGAGTTCACGCTCTCGCTGGAAGCGGTTCTCCGGGGAAAGGGATGGAAGGTTCTTCAGAGCTACAGCACCGGCCCCTGCCGTCTCTGCGCCAAGGGGTGCGCCGAAAGCGGGGACTGCCGTCAGCCTCAGAGGAGACGCTTCGCCCTGGAGTCCTGCGGTTTCTGGGTGAAGAGCCTCTGCCGGGCGGCCGCCCGCTTTCCCCTCTGCGGAGACGGGGAGTGGGAGATTGAGTGGATCCGGGACTGGAACCTGCCCTCCCAGTCCCCCCCTACCTACCGGGCGGTGACGGGGATACTGCTGGTACATGGGTGAAGGTTAGGAAGTGGGTCTGGGGGATAGGTCAGGGTCAGGTTAGGCCAGACGGGCTACACTATTAACCTTACCCATTTACCAGACCATCATCCTTACCCTGACCCATCGACCCCGATGGCAAATGGGTAAGGGTCAGGAAGTGGGCCTGGGGGATGGGTCAGGGTCAGGTGGGGCCAGACGGGCTACACTATTAACCTTACCCATTTACCAGACCATCATCCTTACCCTGACCCATCGACCCCGATGGTACATGGGTAAGGGTCAGGAAGTGGGTCTGGGGGATGGGTCAGGTCGATGGTGCGTCTCGGAATGATTTAAGGAGGGCGAGATTTCTCGGATCGTCCTCCGGCGTCTGCTTCGGCGTCTCGATGATGAAGGTCTTCTCCCGCAGGGCTTCGTGGCGGGCGATCCTCCGCATCCCGTCGAGACCGATCTTCCCCTCTCCGATGTGCTCGTGGCGGTCGCTGTGGGAGTCGAAGCCGTACTTCGAGTCGTTGAAGTGGACGAGGAGGAGGCGGTCGAGGCCGAAGAAACGGTCGATCTCCTCGAGCGTCCGGTCGAGCCCCGCGGCGGTGGAGACGTCGTATCCGGAGACGAAGGCGTGGCAGGTGTCCAGGCAGAGGTGGAGGCGCTCGGAGACGCCGGAGCGGTCCATGATCTCGGCGATAAACTCGAAGCGGTGGCCGAGGCTCGACCCCGCGCTGGCGGTGTTTTCCAGGAGAACCTTCACGCCCGTATCGCCGACACGGCGCAGGGCCTCGCCCAGGGCACCCGCCATCCGCTCGATACCGGCCGGAAAGCCGTTCCCACGGTGATAGCCGACGTGGGTGACGAACATCTCCGCCCCCAGAGAGCGGGCCCGCCCGAGATCGGTCTCGAAAAGATCCAGGGATTTGCGAAAGATCTCCTCGTCCGGGGAGGCGAGGTTGATCAGGTAGGGGGTGTGGACGATGACCGGCCGGAGAGAGTGCTCCGCGCAGAGGGCGCGGAAGCGGCTCCCCTCGTCGGGGGCGAGGACCTTGACCTTCCAGCCCCGGGGATTGCCGCTGAAGATCTGGACCGCTTCGCAGCCGACCTCCAGCGCCCGGTCCACCGCCTTCTCCACCCCGCCGGTGATCGATATGTGGGCGCCGACTCTCACGGCAAGATAATTCCGCGGGCTGTAGGCCCGTTCTGCGAACGGGCGGCCGGGCTCGAACGCCGGTTCACAGAACCGGCCTACAGTCTCTGACGAAGCGTCCGCCCGCGGTCGGTAGGCCCGCTCTGCGAGCGGGCGTGTGCGGGCCTTGGCTGCCGCTTATTTACGATTTCAGCCGGGCGCAGAAATCGGCGATCTTCCGGTAGGCCTTTTCCAGGACGTCTTCGGGAGGGAGGAAGACCACCCGGAAATGCTTCGTCCCTTTCGCCTGGCCAAAGCCCGTCCCGGGAACGGTGACCACGCCGCACTCCTCGATCAGCCTCCGGACAAACTCATCGTCGGAGATGGGAAGATCGAGACGCGGATAGGCGTAAAAAGCGCCCTCGGGCTTGACGCAGGATATGCCGGGGATGGCGTTGAGCATCTCCACGGTGAGGTTGCGGCGGCGGGAAAGCTTGGCGTTGGTCTTTTCGAGGTGGCTCTGGTCCCCCTCCAGGGCGGGCTTGATCGCCCACTGCTCGGGATGGTTGGCGCAGAGGCGGGCGCGCAGAAGCTTGTTCACACCCTCGATGTAATCCTGGAGGACCTTCTCGTCTCCGCTGATCACCGCCCAGCCCACCCGGAAACCGGGGGCGAGATAGTTCTTGGAGAGGCCGGAGAGGGTGACCACGGGGACGCCGCCGTCGAGGGCGGCCGGGGAGACGTATTTCCCCCCGTCCAGGATCAGGCGGTCGTAGATCTCGTCGGAGAAGATGACCAGGTTGTGCTTCAAGGCCAGGCGCACGATCCCCCGGACCGTCTCCTCGTCGCAGAGCGCCCCGGTGGGGTTGTTCGGGTTGATCAGGACGATCCCCCGGGTCTTCCGGTCGATCTTCTTCTCGATGTCCTCGAGGGACGGCTGCCAGCGGTTTCCCTCGTCCAGGACGTAGTCCCGGGGCTCCACCTCGAACTTGTTCAGGATGGCGGAGTAGGTGGGGTAGCCCGGGGAGGGGATGAGCAGGTTCTCCCCCCGGTCGGCCAGGGCGGCGAAACAGATGTCGATCGCCTCGGTGGCGCCGGTGGTGACGAAGACGTCGCGGATGGTCTTGATCCCCTTCTTCTTCGCCTCCCGGGCGATCGCCTCCCGGGCCTCGGGCACGCCCGAGGAGGGCGCATAGCCGTTCTGGTTCTCCCTCAAGGCCCGGCAGGTGGCCTCGATGATGTGGGCGGGGGTGCGGAAGTCGAAGAGGTTGGGGTCGCCGATGTTCAGGTAGAGCATCTCCCTCCCCTGCCGGGCGACCTTCTCCGCCAGAACCACGATGTCCCGGATGGCGTAGGTCACACGGGAGGTCCTAAAAGCGGGCTGGATGGCGCGGGTTTTCATGACAGGGAAATATAACGGGAGGAAGGGGGAGAGGGCAAGAGAAGGTTCAGGGTTCTATCCTCGCCATCCTCTCCGGGGCGGTCACGCCCATGATCCCGAGCCCCTCGGCGATCACCGCCCGCACCGCCCAGGAAAGGGCGAGGCGGGCGAGAGTCACCGCCTTCTCTTCCCCGATCACCCTTTGCCGGTTGTAATAATTATGGAAGGCCCCCGCCAGTTCCTCCAGATAGCTGGGGAGGAGATGGGGCTGGAAGGAGGCGGCGGCCTGGCGCACCAGCTCGGGGAAGGCGAGGACGAGCTTGATCACCTCCATCTCCTCGGGGAGAACCAGGGGAGAGAGATCCGCCGAGCCGGGATCGGCGAGATCCTCCCCTCCCCCATCCCGATGCTTGCGGAAGATGGAGCAGACGCGGGCGTGGGCGTACTGGACGTAATAGACGGGGTTGTCCGGGGACTGCTTCTTGGCCAGCTCCAGGTCGAAATCGAGGGGGGACTCCTTGCGCCGGCGGACGAAGAAATAGCGGGCGGCGTCGGTGCCCACGTCCGCCATCACCTCGCTCAGGGCGACGAACTGGCCGGCCCGGGTGGACATCCGGACCTCCTCCTTCCCCTGGAAAAGCTTGACCAGCTGCACGATGATCACGTTGAGCCGCTCCGGATCGCGGCCGAGTGCCTGGAGCGCCCCCTTCAGGCGGACGATGTGCCCATGATGGTCCGGGCCCCAGAAGTCGATCAGGAGATCGAAGCCGCGGGCGAGCTTGCGGACATGATAGGCGATGTCGGAGGCAAAGTAGGTGAGGTCGCCCCCGGTCTTGGTCAGCACCCGGTCCTCCTGGTCGCCATGGGAGGTGGAGCGGAACCAGAGGGCGTCGTCCCGCCGGTAGGTCTCCCCCCGCCGGTCGAGTTCGGCCAGAACAGAGGCCACCGCGCCGGAGGCGACCAGCTCCTTCTCGCTGATCCAGGAGTCCATCCGGACGCGGAAACCGGCGAGCTCGGAACGGTTGAGAGCGAGAAGCTCGTCCATGGCGAACTGGGTGCAGAAATCCAGCGCCGCTTCCTCGGGCAGATCGGAGAGCGCCCGATCCCTTCCCGGAAGAGGGCCGGCCGGGATCTTCTTCGCCACGTCGATCAGGTACTCTCCCCGGTAGTGGTCCTTCGTGAACTCCGCCGTTTTTCCCCGGAGCTCCTGCCATCGAAGATAGAGCGACTGGCCCAGGTTCCGCATCTGGCGGCCGCGGTCGTTCAAATAATACTCCCGCGTCACCCGGAAACCCGCCTTGATGAGGAGGCTGGCCAGCGTGTCTCCCACCGCCGCCTGGCGTCCGTGGGCGACGGTCAGCGGGCCGGTGGGGTTGGCGCTGACAAATTCCAGGAGGACGCTGCGTCCCTTCCCCTCATCGCTCTCCCCGAAACGGCCGGAGCGGGAAAAGACGGCGCGCAGAGCCTGCTGGAAGGCGCGGGGGGCGAGGCGGAAGTTGAGGAACCCCTTTTTCGGATCGGCTTCGACGGCCCGGACCGGATAGCGGTCCTTCTCCGGCCGAGTGTTGATGATCTCGGACAAGACGGCGGCGATGGCGGCGGGCGGGCGGCGGAGGGGGGCGGCCAGACGCATGGCGACGTTGCTGGCGAGATCCCCGTGCGACCGGTCGCGGGGAGGCTCCAGCACGACGGCGGGCAGGTCGGCTTCCGGCAGGCTGCCCTTTTTCACCGCTTCCCGGAAAGCCTCCCCGACGAGTCCGGCGATCTTCTGTCGAATCTCGGGCGTCACGATCCTGTTCCTGGGGACATCTGGATCTAGGGGATATCCCACTCGTTCGATGGTGGGAGCGACATTCTTGCCTGCCCCGATAGTCCCGGCAGAAGTGCGGGACTATCGGGGTCGCGATCCGAGTCAACCTGGATCGGGGCGAGACGCCCCTCCCACATATGGACGAAACAGCGATCAGTTACCGATCACTGCTCACTTCAGTTTCAGTTACTGCTTACTTTAGCTTGGGCGCGTCTCCCCAGAGCGTCTCCAGGGAGTAGAAGGAGCGGACGGCGGGAAGAAAAACGTGGATGAAGACGTCCCCGCAGTCCATCACCACCCAGCGGCCGGCGCGGAGACCCTCCATGCCCAGGACGGGGATGCCGGCCTTTTCCAGGCTCTCCTCGATCGCGCGGGCGATCGCCTCCGCCTGCCGTTCATTATGCGCGGTGCAGATAAAAAAGACATCGGCGAGAGGAGTGATCGCGCGCATATCCAGCGCCACGATATCCTCCGCCTTCTTCTCTTCCGCCGCCGCCCGGGCGATCCGGACGGTCTCCCGCGCGGGCCAGGTCCGTTTCCGGACGGGCGCCTTTCTCGTCTTCTTCGTGTTTTTCATGGGTATCCTTATTTAATCACGAATCCCGGCCGACTTGAACGATAAATCCCCTTCCGGTCGATATAGCGCGCTACGGCCGGGGGGACGAAACCGCCCAGCCCCAGCCCCCGGCGCGCCCGATCCCGGACAGAGCTCGAGGAGACGGGGATCGTGAGCTTCAAGAGATTGCCCGCGCCGGGGAGGATGATCCTGCCCGCCCAGACGGCGCTTTCTCCCTTGATCAAGCGCAGCGAGTATCCGGGGCGGGTGACGACGATGAAACGGGCCAGGCGGACCAGTTCGCCGATCCTTTTCCAGGAAGCGATCTCCTTCAGGTTGTCGGCCCCGATGATCAGGTGCAACTCCGCCCGCGGGAATCTTTGTCTCAGATCCCGGACCGTCCGGAAAGTGTAGGACCTCCCGCCCCGGGCGATCTCCAGCCCGGAGAGGGAGAATTTTTTCTTGCCGCGCAGGGCCAGGCGAAGCATCGCCATCCGGGAGGAAGCCGGGGCGAGAGCGGCGGAGGATTTGTGCGGAGGGAGAGCGACCGGGATGAAGATGATCCGGTCAAGACGACATCTCTTCAGCGCCTGTCGGGCGATCAGGAGATGGCCGTTGTGAACCGGGTTGAACGTTCCCCCCAGGATTCCGATCCGAGTCATCACAAAGTATGAAAACAGTCGTAAGTTATAAGTTGTAAGGAAACAGCCGATCGCCAGGAGAAAGCGCGCTTATAACTTACAACCTACAACTGTTTCTTCCTACAGTATCAGCAGATTGTCCCGGTGCACGACTTCCTCGTAATCGAGGCGGCCCAGGAGGGCGGCGATCTGGGAGGTCTTCTTCCCCCGGATCCTCTTCAGATCCTCCGTCCCGTAGTTGCTGAGCCCGCGCGCGAACTCGATCCCATCCGGACCCGCTATCCCCACCATCTCGCCCGGACGAACATCGCCCGCGATGGCGGTCACACCCGAGGCGAGCAGGCTCTTCCCCCGGGAGACCAAGGCCCGGCGGGCGCCGTCGTCCACCGTAATCGTCCCCTTTCTCTGCCGGGAGAAGGCGATCCACCATTGTTTCTCGCCGGCCCGCTTGGGATCGGCCAGAAACAGGGTCCCGGTGGGGCGGCCTTCGATCAGCTCGGCGAGAACCCCCGGCCGGCGGCCGGAGGCGATCGCCATCATGCCGCCGCTCCGGGACATGATCCGCCCCGCCTCCATCTTCGATCGCATCCCGCCGCGGGAGAGCTCCTTGTCGGAGCCGCCGGCCAGTCCCTGGAGTTCCGGCGTGATCCGCTCCACGATCGGGATGACGGAGAGGCCGGAGCCTTGGGGGCGAAGCAACCCCTCCACGTCGGTGAGAAGGACCAGGAGCTCGGCCCGGATCAGCACGGCGACCAGGGCGGCGAGATAATCGTTGTCGCCGAACTTGATCTCGTCCACCGCCACCGAGTCGTTCTCGTTGATGATCGGGACCACGCCCCCCTGGAGCAGCGAGAAAAGGGTGTGGCGCACGTTCAGGCGGCGGCGGACATCCTCCCGGGTGAGCAGGATCTGCCCCACGGTCAGGCCGTGGGCGGCGAAGGCGGTCCGATAGAGATGCATCAGACCCGCCTGGCCTACCGCCGCGGCGGCCTGCAGGCCGGGCAGGTCGCGGGGGCGGCCGGGGAGCTTGAGCTCCAGCACGCCGGCGCCGATCGCCCCGGAGGTGACCAGGACCACGTCCTTCCCCCGCCGGCGGAGATCGGCGATCTCGGCGGCGATCTTCCTGATCATCTCCGGGTCAAGCGGAGTGCCCTTCCCGGTGAGAAGATAGGTCCCCACCTTGACCACAATTCTCCGCACGGGCCGGAGCAGCGCCGCGCGATCGACCGATATTCCCGATGATGAGCTTTTCATCCCTTCTCTCCCAGGGTGAAGAGCGCTTTCTTCAGTTGTTCCAGCCCCTCCCCGGAGAGAGCCGAGATGGGAAACACCCTCCCTTTGGCTAACCGTGAAGAGGAGAGAAACCGCTTGAGGTTATCATCCGCCCCCGCCAGGTCCATCTTGTTCGCCGCCACCAGAAAGGGTTTGGCGGAGAGCAGGGGGTTGTGGAGCTTGAGCTCGGAGCGGAGCGAACGGTAATCGTCCAGAGGCGCCCGGCCGTCCACGCCGGCGATATCGAGAACCATGACCAGCACCCGCGTCCGCTCGATATGCCTCAGGAAATCATGGCCCAACCCCACGTTTTCATGGGCCCCCTCGACCAGGCCGGGGATGTCGGCGATGGTGAGCCGCTGGCCGTCCGCGTCTTCCATGACGCCCAGGACGGGGGAGAGCGTGGTGAAGGGATAGGGAGCGATCCGGGGGCGGGCGCGGGAGAGGCGCGAGATCAGGGAGGACTTTCCGGCGTTGGGATAGCCGGCCAGGCCGATGTCGGCGATCAGCTTCAGCTCCAGGAGGAAGACGCCTTCTTCGCCCGGCTCCCCCTTCTCGGCGAAGCGCGGGGTCTGGCGGGTGGAGGTGGCGAAGGAGGCATTGCCCCGCCCCCCCTTCCCTCCCCGGGCGATGATCAGCGTCTGTCCTTCCGTGACCAGATCACCCAGACTCCGATCGGTCTCGGGATCCTTGACCAGCGTGCCTCGGGGAAGCGTGACGGTCAGATCCCGGCCGTTTTTTCCGTGCTGGGTTTTGCCGCGGCCGTTCTCGCCCCCGGCGGCGAAGAGGAGGGGGCGGTAATAGCAGTCGAGGAGGCTCGTCACGTCGCCGCTGGCCAGGAGGACGACATCCCCCCCTTTCCCTCCGCTGCCCCCGTTCGGACCTCCGCGCGGAACATACTTTTCCCTCCGGAAGCTGACGCAGCCGTTTCCTCCCCGGCCGGCCCGGACGCGCACGGTGATCCTGTCGACGAATTGGTTCTTCAAACTTTCGGGGCGACGGGGTGAACGGAGGCGACCTTGCGCGGGCCGCGCTGGTCGAAAGAAAGGGTTCCGTCAGCCAGGGCGAAAAGGGTGTCGTCCTTGGCCCGGGCGACGTTCAGTCCCGGAAAGATCCGGGTCCCTCTCTGACGGATGATGATCGATCCCTGCCGCACGAACTGGCCGTTGTTTCTCTTCACGCCCAAACGCTGGGCGTTGCTGTCCCGGCCGTTGCGGGCTATGCCTGCGCCTTTGGTTCCCACTGCTCTGCCTCCTTATTCCGAATCGCCCTGAGGAGCGATTACTTCTCCGCTCGGTGCGCCTTTTTCGCGGCCGGCTTTTTCTCCGCCGCCTTCTTCCCGGCGACGGCCGGGGCGGGCGGCTTCGCCGCCGCCTCTTCGGGTCCAGCCGACGCGGCCCGACCCGGGAAGACGATCTCCTTGACGGTCACCGTGAAGACCGCCTGGCGATGGCCCACCTTCCGATGATAGTCCTTGCGGCGTTTGTACTTGTAAGCGATAACCTTGGGCCCGCGGGCGGCCGCGACGACCTCCCCCTTCACCGCGTATCCGTCGAGGTAGGGGCGGCCGACAACCAGCTCCTTCCCGTTCCAGAACAGGATAACCTTGTCCATGGTAAAGGCCTGTCCGGGCTCGGCCGGCAGACGGTCGGTCTGGATGACATCCCCTTCCTTGACCAGGTATTGCTTTCCCGTGACTTCGATGACCGCTAAATTCATCTTCATGCTCCCTGTGATTGGTGTCTGATCAAGGTGGTATATTAACAGCGAACGCCCTTCTGTCAAGCCGGATTATGGCCGATTATGGCCGAGAATCCTAAGCTTCCCGTCGTAATCCGGCGTTTGTTCCGTTGCGGGCGCCTCCTGCTTCCGGAATCTATCGCACCAGGGCAGCCTGCTCCTGATTCGCGGGTATGTTCATTCCCGCGAATTAGTCACTTTCCCGACCACATACACGCTTCTGCGTGTATGTTGTTATGTCCTATTGTGGGAGCGGCGTCTCGCCGCGATCCGAGCCAACAGGATCGGGCCGGGGACGGCCCTCCCACATTGACAACTTTTATGCGCGTGTAAGATCCTATTGTGGGAGCGGCGTCTCGCCGCGATCCGGGCCAACAGGATCGGGGCCCCGATCTTGATATGCATCTAATCGTAATCGGGGCAGGCAGGAATGCCCCTCCCACAATAATATATTTCCAGCTTTCTTCGTGCCTTGGTGCCTTTGTGGCATAATTGGGTTGCGGGCGTCAGCCGGCCTTAAACTTTCTGCTGCCCCTCCTCGGTGAGCGCCCAGAGGATGTACTGGCGGGGTCCCAGGGCCAGTGAGTCGATCACGGTCAGGCGGATCTTCTTCTGATGGGCCAGGGCGCGCAGGTGGTCCCACTCCTCCTCCAGCAGATAGCGGGCGAAGTCGGGATGGGCCTCCACCCGGAAACGGCGGATGTCGGGAAGGCGGTGGAGGGCGCGGAAGAGCTTCCGCTCCAGCTCCAGGGCGAGGCTGAAGGGGGATTTCAGCAGTCCCAGGCCGTCGCAGCAGGGACAGCGCTCATAGACCCGGTGGAGGAAGCTCTCCTGCTCCCGCTCCCGGGTGATCTGGACCAGGCCGAAATCCGACATGGGCAGAACCTTGGTCCGGGCCCGGTCCCGGGAGAACTCCCGGGTCAGAACCGACATCACCTGGCGGCGGAACTTCTTCGACTCCATGTCGATGAAGTCGATGACGATGATCCCCCCGACGTTGCGCAGGCGGAGCTGCTTGGCGATCTCCTCCGCCGCCTGGAGGTTACTGGTGAGGGCGGTCTGCTCCTGGTCGCGGCGGGATTTGTGCTTGCCCGAGTTTACGTCCACGGTGACCAGCGCCTCGGTCTGGTTGAAGACGATGTGCCCCCCGCAGGAGAGCATGATCTTGGGGAGGTAGAGCTTCTCCACCTCCTCCTCCAGCTTGTACTTCTCGAACAGAGGCTCGGGCCCCTGATGGAGGACCACCTCGGGCGGGTGGGTGGGAACGAAGGAGGAGATGAACCTCTGGATCGCGCGGTGCTCGTCCTTGGAATCGGTGACGATCCGCTGAACGTCGGTGAGGAGGGCGTCGCGGATGGAGCGCATGACCAGCCCCATCTCCTCGTGGACCAGGGCCGGCGCCGACACCTGCTTTTCCTTCTCCTGGACCTCCTTCCAGATATCGAGGAGGCCGGTGAGATCCTTGCTCAGTTCCTTGGCCGTGGCGTGCAGGGCCGCGGTCCGGACGATCAGACCGACCTCGGGGGGAATGCCGATCTCCTGGATCAGCGAGCGCAAACGGTGGCGCTCGGCCCGGTCGGAGATCTTGCGGGAGACGCCGATCCGGGCTTCCCGCGGCATCAGGACCAGGAAGCGGCCGGGGAGGCTGATCTGGGTGGTGAGGCGGGGGCCTTTCGTCCCGATCGGCTCCTTGACCACCTGGACCAGGATCTCATGGTTCCTCTGCAGCAGCTTCTGGATGGTCATCCCCTTTTTCAGGGGAGGATGCTTCTCTCCGTCTTCCTCGTCGGCAAAATCGTCCCAGAGGGTCGACGATTCCGCCGTCTCGTCCATGGGCAGGAAGCCGTGCTTGCCGGTCCCGATGTCCACGAAGGCGGCGTTCAGGCCGGGCAGGATGTTGGCGACCTTCCCCTTGTAGATGTTGGCGAGCTGGCGGCGGCCCTCTTCCCGTTCCAGAAAAAACCAGTCGAGTTTTCCATCGATCAGCACCGCGATCCGGGATTCCCGGGGGTGCGAATCGATAATGATTTCCTTAGTCATACATTCTCCTCATCAAGAACAAAGTCCCGAGTGTCGGTCTTCGTCAGATCAGAAGACCACGGTTGAAATCCGAATATCGAATTTATTCCCTGTCTCCCGCGGATGCAATACCCTTCGGGCGCTCGAGCCCTTCGCCGACAAACCCCAGTCTTCTCCAGAGCGCTCCCCGCAGCTCCTCCGCCGGCTTCTCCAGAAGCGCCTGGAGCACGTCGGTCGGGCTCGCTCCCGGCAAGGCTGTCTCGAGGTACAGTTCCCGCCGCCCCCCCTCCCCCGGAGAGAGGGACAATGCCCGCACTCCCCGGCGAGCGTCGCTCACCTTCTGCCTCCCCTCCCGCATCCGGGAAACCTTCGCCTCGGAAAGGGAGAGAAAAGCCTTTAGCTTCGGCTCGGCAAGCGGCCACTCCGGGAAGAGCTGAACCGAGTAGCGGGCTCCGGAGATCGCCGCGCCGAGAGTCGGCGAGGACGGGGGAAGCGCCCGCGCTTCCCCGATGCCGATGCCGGAGGGCAAAACTTTGTTAAGTGTAGCGATTGCCGCCGGGATGTCAATCTCTCCCGTGAGTTCGGCGTCGCAGAGCTCCCGCAGGCCTTCCATCCCGACCCGGAGAGGGGGGCAGAACTCGAAACGGGGATGGGGCGTGAATCCCTGCGAATAGGCGACCGGAAGACCCGCCCGCGAGAAAGAGCGGAAGAGAACGCGCATCAGGTCGAGGTGCGAAATGAAGCGAACCAAGCCGACCTTGCCGTAGGCGAAGCGGTATTTCATGCGACCGTCTCCCCGGCTTTCCGCGCTTCCTCGATCAGCGTCGCTTTATCGACTCCCCCGCCGATATGGTCCCAGGGAAGCGTGTCCTCTCGACCATAGGGCGGACGAAGATAGAACTCGGGCGCGAGACCGGCTTTGGAAAAAGCCCGCTCCCACCGTTCGCTGGACAGATGCTCCTCCCACTCGTCAAACCGGCATCCCTCTTCGTGGGCGGCCAGGAGGATCCCTCCGACCCGGCGGTCCCCCCGGGAGATCACGCCCTCGATCAAACTCGTCTCCAGCGAACGGAACTTGAGCCTCACCCGCCGGGAGCGCACGCCGGAGCGGAGCACGGCCTGGGCCGACCGGATCTCCTCCCGAGCGGCCATGGGCGCCCACTGGAACGGAGTGGCCGGCTTGGGGACGAAGGTGGAGATCGTGACGTTGGTCTCCCCTCCCCAGCGGGAGAGGCGGTTGATCATTTCGACGATGGCCTCCACGTCCTCCCTGGTCTCCCCCGGAAGGCCGACCATGAAATAGAGCTTCATCAGACGCCAGCCCATGGCCTTGAGCTTCTGGCTCAGATCCCAGAGGCGCTGCGGGTCGCAGGATTTTCCGATCGCCCGCTGGAGGCGGGGGCTGGCGGCCTCGGGGGCGAGCGTGATCCCGCTCTTGCTCACCCGCTTGCTCTCCAGAAGCATCGCCTCCGTGACCGAGGCGATGTTGAGCGAAGGCAGGGAGAGTCCGATCCGCCGTCGGGCCAGAACGGGGGAAAGCTCCTCCATCACCGCGGCGATCTCGGGGTGGTCGCCGCTGGAGAGCGAGAGGAGCGAGACCTCTCCCCGGCCGCTCCTCTCGGCGAGCGCCAGCGCCTGGCGGACCGTCTCCTCCTTCGACTTGCGCCGCACCGGGCGGGAGGTCCAGCCGGCGGCGCAGAAACGGCAGCCGCGGGCGCAGCCGCGCATGATCTCGACCGCGGAACGGTCGTGTGTGACCTCGGTCAGGGGGACCAGCGGGGCCGCTATTTGAGATCGGTTCAGGTCGGCAAAAACGCGCTTCTCGATCCGGGAGGGGATGCCGTCCCCGATCGGACTGATCCCCGTGAACTTCCCGGCCGAATCGTAGGCGGGCCGGTAGAGCGCAGGCGCATACAGCCCCGGAACCCGGTTCACCATGCGCCGGAGAAGCTCCAGCTTCCCCTCCTCTCTTCTCTCCTGTCGGAGCGAAGCGGAGATCCCGATCGGCGCCACTGGCGATGATCGGGACCCTTCCTGCCTTTCTTTTTGATATGCCTCCATTATCTCGACGATGGCTTCCTCGCCGTCCCCGATGAGAAAGAGATCGAAGAAATCCGCCAGCGGCTCGGGGTTATAGGCGCCGATCCCTCCCCCCAGAACGAGCGGATAACCAGGATGGGCGCGGCGGGAGGCCAGGAGGGGAAGGCCGGCCAGCGAAAGCATGGCCAGGATATTGGTGTAGGTGAGCTCGGACTGGAGGGAAAATCCCCAGAGATCGAACTCCCGGGCCGGGCGGCGGGATTCCAGCGAGAAGAGGGGGATACCCTTCGCCTTCATCCTCTCCTCCATGTCGGGCCAGACCGCGAAAGCCCGTTCCGCCGCGAACCGTCCGTCCCGGTTCACGATGTCATAGAGGATCTGCAGGCCGAGATGGCTCATCCCCAGCTCGTAGACATCCGGATAGCTGAAGAGAATCCGCGCCTCCGCCCGGGGGCGGACGGACGCATTGATCTCCCCCCCGATATAGCGGGCGGGCTTCTGGACGAAGGGGAGGACCTCCTCTTCCAGAACGCGGATTATGTTCAGAGGGTTCAACGGTTCAGCGGTTCAACGGTTCAGCGGTTCAACGGTTCAGCGGTTCAACGGTTCAGCGGTTCAACGGTTCAGCGGTTCAGCGGTTCAGCGGTTCAACGGTTTAAAGGCAACCGTGAACCTTGAACCGTGAACCCCAACAACCGCACCCCCATCGTCTTCCAACCAAATGTTTAATACCAGAATCGTCGGATATAGACGCTCTGGCAGATCCCCATCAGGGAGAGCATCGTGACGGTGATGGAACCCCCGTAGCTCAGGAAAGGCAACGGCAGTCCGGTGGCTGGGAGGAGCCCCATCACCATCCCCACGTTGATCAGGACATGGCTGGAGAAGACCAGGATGCAGCCTGCGACCAGGAGTTTCCCGATGAAATCACGGGAAGCGCGGGCGATCCGGTAGAGTCGGAAAACCACGAGCGCGTAGAGCCCGAGAACCGCGAGCGAACCCGCCGCGCCCGATTCCTCCGCCACCACCGAGAAGATGAAGTCGGTCTGGCGCTCGGGAAGAAAACTGAGCATGTTCTGCGTCCCCTGCATCCGGCCTTTTCCCCAGATCCCCCCCGATCCGATCGCGATCTTGGACTGGATCACCGTGTATCCCGCCCCCAGCGGATCGCGGGTGGGGTCCAGGAAGACCAGGAGACGGTTCTTCTGATAATCCTTGAGGAAAATCCAGAACCCCGGAGATATCACGGCGAAGAGCAGAGCCAGGATGACCAGGTGCTTGATGCGCGCCCCGGCGATAAAGACCATCCCGATGGTCAGGGGGATGAGCAGAAGCGCCGTCCCCAGATCCGGCTGTTTCAGGATCAGGACCGCCGGGAAGGCGGCCAGCAGGCAGGGGACAAGGATGAACTTCCAGCGGAGGCGCTGGGCGGAGGCGGAGGAGAGATAGCGGGAGAGGGCCAGGACCAGGGCGAGCTTGGCGAACTCGGAGGGCTGGACGGTGAAGGCCCCCAGCTGAATCCAGCGCCGGGCGCCGAAACGGATCTCTCCCAGGACCGCGATCAGCAGGAGCAGGGCGAAGACCGCGCCGTAGATGATGAAGGACGCGGACGCGAGCCGCCGATAGTCGATGAGAGTAAAAAGCATGAACAGGCATCCCCCGATGGCCAGCCAGGTGAGCTGGCGCTGGGCAAAGTTCACTCCGCTGGTCTGCCGGAGCTGGAAGGAGGCGCTGTCGATGAAGAAGAGGCCGATCGTCGCCAGCGCGAGGAGCGCGGCGATCAGCCACCAGTCCAAGTATTTCAGCAATCGAAACATATCACTCATAGTACTTCCGGAAAAACTCCCCCGCGGCCGGCGCGGCTATTTCGCCTCCCGATCCCGGCTCCTCCAGGATCAGGGCGAGGACCAGCGGCCTTTCCCCGGCGGGGACCAGGGCCAGGAACCAGGCCTGCGTGTCATACTCGGGCGCCACTCCCACCTGCACCGTCCCCGTCTTCCCGTAGACCGTGACCCGGGGATGGGCGGCCAGCATCCCCGTTCCCCCCTCCTCGTTGACCACCCGGTACATCCCATTCCAGATATCGTCCCACTGGCGCTCGGGGAGACGAATCTCCCTCCGGATCACCGGGGGAAATTCCTGGATCGTCTCCCCCTTGGAGTTGGTGATCCGCGTCGCCAGGCGGGGCTGGAAAACCTTGCCCCGGCTGGCGATCAGGCATCCCATCGAGGCCATCTGGAGGGGCGTCACCCGGATATACCCCTGGCCGATGGAGAGGTTGGCCGTATCCCCCGGATACCATCCCTCGCGCAGCGTCGACTTCTTCCACTGGCGGCTGGGGACGAATCCCGCCTTCTCTCCCACCAGTCCGATCCCCGTCTTTTCCCCGAACCCCGCCAGCAAGGCCGCTTCCCGGATGCGGTCGAGACCGAGGTCGAGGCCGAGGCGGTAGAAAAATACGTTGCACGAGTTTTTGATCCCCTCCCGGAGAGCCAGGGGGCCATGGCCGCCCTCTTTCCAGCAGCGGAAGACGGTCGATCCGAGAGAGATCGATCCGGCGCAGTCCGTCGTCGCTTCCGGGTTGAGCTTGCCCGAACGGAAGCCCGCCAGCGTCACCACCAACTTGAAGGGCGAGCCCGGAGGATATTCCCCGCCCAGGGCCCGGTTCAGGATCGGGGAATCGGGGTGGGAGAATATCTCCTGGAGATACTCCTCGTCCACCGGACGGGTGAGCAGGTTGGGATCGAAGGACGGTTTGCTGACCAGCGCCAGCAGGTCGCCGTTCCTGGGATCGAGCGCGACCGCCGCCCCTTTTCGGCCCTCCAGAATTCCGTCCAGGATCGTCTGGGCCCGCAGATCCACCGTCAGATACAGGTTGTTCCCGGGCTGGGGGTCCCGGCCGGCCAGGACCCGGTCCCGGTAGCCGCGGGCATTGACCTGGATCTGCTCGCCCCCACCCACGCCTCGGAGGAACAGGTCGAAGGACTGCTCCACGCCGATCTTGCCGATGTCGTCCTGCGATCCGTAGCCAAGATCGCCCAGCCGTTCCAGCTCACGCCCTTCGATCTGACCGACATAGCCGATCAGGTGAACGAAGGCGGGGCCGTAGGGGTAGTTGCGCACCGGATTCACCCGAACCTCCACGCCTTCCCATTCCGGGCTCCTCTCCTCGAACACCGTGGCCCGGGCGATCCCGATGTCGGTGGCCAGACGGACCGGCTCGAACGGTTTCTGGCGGAAACGGTTGAGCCGGGTCCGGATCCGCTCCGGCTCGATCTCCAGGACCTCGCTCAGGCGGGCGATCAGCTTGTCCTGGTCTTTCACCTCGCTCAGGTTGACCAGGGTTTCGAAACCGGGGCGATTGTCGGCGAGAATCTTTCCGTCCCGGTCGAAGATCGATCCCCGGGGGGCGGGGATGGTCACCAGACGAATGCGGTTGCCTTCGGCCAGACGCTCGTATTCGTCCCCCCGGATCACCTGGATATACCAGAGAACGGAGGCCAGTGCGCCGGCGGCGACGGCGAGAAGGGTGACGAGAACGGCGAGGCGAAGGTCGGTCCGGGGAAGGTCCATGAGAGATAATCTCAGATTTCAGATCTCAGATATCGGATCGCGAATCTCGGATTCGGGATTTCGGATCGTGGATCCCGGTTTGAAATCTCAAATCCCAGCTATCAAATCTCAAATCTGAAATCTGAGATCTCAAATCCTCCGGGCGGCGGCCGTTTCATTCGGGAAATACTTTCTCGCAGACCCACCAGACCAGGGGTGAGACAAGCAAAGTCTGCCAGAGACCCGGCCAGACCGTCTCCTTGAGGGCCCAACCCACGCTCGGCTGGATCCGGTACACGCAGAGCAGAAGGTAATAGACGGCGGCGCCGACGAGCGAGGCGATCGCGATCATCAGCGCTTTCGTGCCGAAATGGCCGGCACGGAGGGACCGGCAGAGCCGGACCGCTACCCGCGCTCCGGCCGCCAGGGAGAGAGGACCCAGGCCGAGACGGCCGGCGGAGAAGATATCGCTGAGGAGCCCCCCCAGAAGGGCCGCCAGCCAGCCCTCGGCCGGGGAACGCGCCGCGTTCCGGAAAACAACCAGGATCAGCACCAGGTCGGGGCGGAACCACCCTACCCCCAGCGCCGAGGACAGTCCGCTCTGGAGAAGAACCGCCCCCAGAAGAAGCAGGAAGAGCAGTCCCCGCTCCCGGTAGGCGCGGGCGCGGAAGGAGGCGGCCAGGACGATCGGACGGCGGACGGCGACGCTCATGGCTGGGAACGCTCGATCACCATCACCTGGTCCAGCCGGTCGAAGTCGGCCGCCGGCTCCACGTCCGCGTACTGGTAGAGACCGAATTTCTCGGAATAGACTTTCGTGATCCGTCCGATCGGAAGGCCGGGGGGATAGAGCTGTCCCAGGCCGGAGGTGACCACCAGCTCATCGAGGGCGATCTCCTGGCGGCGGGGCAGATAATTGATCACCAGCGTGGAGGCGGAGACCCCCTGGACGATCCCCCCCAGCCGGGAGGACTGCAGGACCCCCCCCACCCGGCTGTTCCCGTCGATCAGGAGCAGAACGCGGCTGGAGTGGGGCGAGACCTCGATCACCTTCCCGACCACTCCCCGCGGGGAGACCACCGCGGCGTCCTTCTTGACCCCGTCCGCCGCTCCCTTGTCGATCACCACGCTCTGATACCAGTTGTGCACGTCCCGGCCGATGACCAGGGCGGCCACTCCGCTCCAGGACTCCCGCTCCCGGAAGGCGAGCAGTGAGCGCATGGTCTCGTTCTCCCTCTCGACCTCCTGGAGGCGGGAGAGGTCCCGTTCCAGGGCGGCCACCTTCTCTTCCAGAAGGCGGTTTTCCGTTCCCGCCCGAAGCACCCTCCCGACCCCGGTCGCCCCCTTCCCCAGGAAGGAGAGGAAACGGCTGGAAACGGTCTGGGCGGGGGAGAAAATCTCCAGGAGACGGCTTTTGACGGACTCCGAGGAGGAGGAGGAGAGGCTCAGAAGCGCGATCAGGGAGAGGATGATCGCGGTGGCAACGAGCGGTCTGCTCATTTTATTCCGAAATATGTCCTGCCGATCGGCAGGACATATTTCGGAAAAAATATAGCCTGCCGACGCGCGCGAGGTGAGGAGAAGAGGGCCTCTTCCGCAATCCCGGTTCCGATCGTGCGCTCAAACATAAATTCCAGGGGGGCTGACGGCAAATCCGTCAGCCCCCCTGGGATTTATTGGACATCGGTGGAACGCTCCGAGACCACGATCCGGCGGAGGAAACGAAGCTCCTCCAGGACCTTGCCGGTGCCCAGGGCCACCGCGCTGATCGGGTCGTCCGCGACCTGAACCGGCAGGCCGGTCTCTTCGGCCAGCAGCTTGTCGATGCCGCGCAGGAGCGACCCTCCTCCGGCCAGGATCATGCCCCGGTCGACCAGGTCCGCCGAGAGCTCCGGCGGGCAGCGCTCCAGGCTAATCCTCACCGCTTCCACGATGGTGGAGATGGGCTCGGCCATGGCCTCGCGGATCTCCTCGGAGCTGACGGTCATGGTCTTGGGCAGTCCCGCCACCAGGTCGCGCCCCTTGACATCCATGGTCAGCTCCTGCTCCAGGGGATAGGCCGAGCCGATGTTGATCTTGATCATCTCGGAGGTCCGGGGGCCGATCAGGAGGTTGTAGGTGCGCTTCAGGTACTGGATGATCGCCTCGTCCAGCTCGTCCCCCCCCACCCGCACGGAGCGGGAGAAGACGATCCCGGCCAGGGAGATGATGGCGACCTCCGAGGTGCCGCCGCCGATGTCCACGATCATGTTCCCGGCCGCCTCCTGCACGGGCAGCCCCACGCCGATCGCCGCCGCCATCGGCTCCTCGATCAGATAGACCTCGCGGGCGCCGGCGTGCTCGGCCGAGTCCTTGACCGCGCGCTTCTCCACCTCGGTGATCCCGGAGGGGATGGCCACCACGATCCGGGGGCGCACCAGCGCCTTGCGGTTGTGGACCTTGGTGATGAAGTAGCGGAGCATCGATTCGGTGATCTCGAAATCGGCGATCACGCCGTCCTTGAGCGGACGGATGGCGACGATGTTCCCCGGCGTCCTCCCCAGCATGTTCTTCGCCTCCTCTCCCACCGCGAGGACGTTGCTGGTCCCCTTCTGGATCGCCACCACCGAAGGCTCGTTGAGAACGATGCCGCGGCCTTTGACGAAGACCAGGGTGGTGGCGGTCCCCAGGTCGATCCCCATGTCCGAGGAGAACATCCCTAGGATGCGGTCGAAAAACATATCTTCCTCCTGAAAGGTCGGTGCGAGCGAATAGTCGTATTCCGGGCGCCCTTCTCCGGGCGCAGGGTGTTTTTAACCATATAGCAAACTCCCTTGGGCCGCAAGCACTTCTTCGTAACTCAGGTTATCAGGTTCACGGTTCAGAGGTTCACGGTTCAGGGGTTCACGGTTTTCCCCCCCCAACCGTTGAACCCTTGAACCAGTTTATAGCAGGTACTCCTTCACCTTCTCCCGCCACCGCTCCTCCATCATCACTTCGACATAGACGTCGTTTTGATGGTAGTCGATCTTCGCCACCGTCCCCTTCTGGTGGACCCAGGCGATCAGGTCCGGCCGCCCCTGGGGGATGAGCAGCCGCAGGAGCCGCCGGGAGGCGGCCAGCTCCCGGTCGATCCGGGCGAGCAGACCGTCGAGACCGGCGCCGGTCAGGGCGGAGACGGCCACCGAATCCGGCAGGCGCGCCGCGAGCTCGGCGAGACGGGAAGGATCGGCGACCAGGTCGGCCTTGTTGAGGACGGGGATGACCGGCGTGCGTCCGATCTTCAGTTCCCCGAGCACCTTCTCCACCGCCGCGTCCTGCTCGCGGAGGAGTCGGTGGGAAGCGTCCATCACCTTGAGGAGAATGTCCGCCTCCGCGACCTCCTCCAGCGTGGCCCGGAAAGATTCCACCAGGTGATGGGGAAGCTTCTTGATGAAGCCCACGGTGTCGGAGAAGAGAACGTTGAGCCCGCTGGGGAGACGGGCCCGGCGGGTGGTCGGGTCGAGCGTGGCAAAGAGCTTGTCTTCGACTTTTGCCTGCGCCCCGGTCAGGGCGTTCAAGAGCGTGGACTTGCCGGCGTTGGTGTAGCCGATGATCGCGATCTGGGCGATCCCCGTCTCCCGGCGCTGGCGGCGCGTGGAGGAGCGATGCCCGCGCACCTTCTCCAGCTCCTCCTTGAGATGATGGATGCGGTCCCGGATCCTTCGGCGGTCGGTCTCCAGCTTCGTCTCCCCCGGGCCGGTCGTCCCGATCCCTCCCCCCAGGCGGGAGAGGAGAATGCCCTTTCCGGAGAGACGGGGGAGCAGGTAGTGAAGCTGGGCCATCTCGATCTGGAGCTGGGCTTCCCGGGTGCGGGCCCGCTGGGCGAAGATGGCGAGGATGAGCTCGGTCCGGTCGAGGACCCGCGCGCCCAGCGCGTCCTGAAGGTTGCGGAGCTGGGCCGGGGACAGGTCCTCGTCGAAGAGGACCAGTCCGATCCCCCCCTCCCGGACGGAGCGGGCGATCTCCTCCGCTTTGCCCTTGCCGACGCAGGTGGCGGGGTCGAGGGCGCGGCGGCGGGCGATCGCCTCGCCCTTCACCTCCGCCCCGGCGGTCCGGGCGAGCAGAGCGAGCTCCTCGAGCGAGTCCTTCACCCCCCAGCGGTCGCTCCCGGGGAGCTCCACACCGACCAGGAAAGCCTTCTCCGCCGACGCCTCCCGTCCGATATTTTTCATATATTGAGCCGCATTGTTTCCGCTGTCTCTTCCGGTTTTTCTTCCGGCGACACGTCAACCCAGATGATTCTCTCATCTCTTTTCCACCAGATCATCTGGCGGCGGGCGAAACGGCGGGTGTTGACGACGAGCCTCTTCCTGGCCTCGGATTGGGAGTATTCCCCCCGCAGATACCCTTCCACCTCCCGGTAGCCGAGCGCCATCCAGGCGGAGGACGCTCCCCCCGCGCCCTGATCCCGGAGCCGCCGTGTCTCTTCGACCAAACCCGACTCAAACATCCTTTCCACTCTCTGCTCTATCCGGCGCTGAAGATCCTCTCTTTCTCTTTTCATCCCCACCAGGACGAATTCTTTGTTCTCGTTCCCCTGGTTTCCCCTGTTCCTGGTCCACTCCACCTGCAGTCGCGATATCGGCTCTCCCGTCAGTTGAAAGACTTCGAGCGCCCGGATGATCCTTTTTATATTCCGGGGATGGATCCTCTCCGAGGAGACGGGATCGACCGCCGCGAGTTTCCGATGGAGATGGCCCGGCCCCAGCTTCTTCTCCTCCTCGGCCAGGGAAACCCGGATCTCCGGATCGGCCGAGGGGGCGGAGCAGAGGCCGTCGGTGAGCGCGGTGATATACATCGCCGCCCCGCCGACCACCAGGGGCGTTCGCCCTCGCCCCCTGATCTCTTCCAGCGCGGCCAATGCCAAGGCGCGGAAACGGGCGGCGGTGTAGACCTCGTCGAGGGGAATGATGTCGATGAGATGATGGGGGACGCGGCGGAGGAGATCCGGCGAAGGCTTGGCCGTGGCGACGTCCATCCCCCGGTAGACCTGGAAAGCATCGGCGGAGACGATCTCCCCTCCGATCTTTTCGGCCAGAGCGACGGCGGCCGCGGTCTTTCCCGACGCCGTCGGCCCGAGCAGGACGATCGTTGTCGTGCGTTTGTCTTCCAAGGGGAGATATTGATCAGGCCGATAGTAGATACATCGGCGATTTCAGTCATTGCGAGCGCAGTGAAGCAATCTCTTGGTGCGTAGGCGATTGAGATTGCTTCGTCGCTTCACCCCTCGCAATGACCAGTCTACACAATTGTGGACTGACAAATAATGCCGTCGAAACCGAGAATCCCAACGGGATTCCATCACCTAGCCCGGGGTTGGGGCCTTCGGCGCTACCCCGGGGAAAGGCATCCACACACCCGCCAACCCCGAAGGGGTTGCGTCAACTCATCTCCTTCCGAATCTCCTCTC
>CAZKCI010000122.1:0-3922 GCA_964551475.1 uncultured bacterium
CGGCGGGTCGGGCTGTCCGGTCTGCTCGAAGCGGGGCTGGCTGGAAATTCTGGGAGCGGGCATGGTCAACCCCGCCGTCTTCGAAGCGGTGGGCTATGATCCGAAGAAATTCACCGGCTTCGCCTTCGGGATGGGGATCGAGCGGATCGCCATCCTCCGCTACGGGATCGAGGACATCCGGCTCTTCTTCGAGAACGACCTGAGGTTTTTAAAACAATTCTAGCCGCAAAGACACAAAGACACAAAGACACGAAGAGGCACCAAGAATAATTTTGATGTTTTCTTCGTGATCCTTCGTGTCTTGGTGCCTTCGTGGCGAGTTGGTGCGATACATATGAAAGCCCCCCTGTCCTGGCTAAAAGAGTTTGTCGAGATCGACCTCTCCCCGGCTGATCTCGCCGAGCTCCTGACCCGGCACGGAGCGGAAGTGGAGTCGATCCTTCCCCTGGCGCCCGCGGTCCCGGAGGCCGTGGCGGGGAAGGTGCTCTCCTGCCGGCCGGACGGAGGACACGCGGGCTGGAACTGGTGCGAGGTCTCGATCGGGAAGCGGACCCTTCTCGCGCTCTGCGGCGCGCCCAACATCCGCCCCGGTCTCACCGTCCCGGTCGCCCTCCCCGGGATGACGATCTTCGGCGGAAAGACGGTGGAAGAGAAGCGTTTCGGCGAGGCGGTATCGGCGGGCGTCCTCCTCTCCGAGATGGAGCTGGGCGTAGGCGACGACCACAGCGGAGTCATGGCTCTCGATCCGGCGGTTGCCGCCGGGACCAAGCTGGCGGAAGCTCTCTCCCTGGCCGACTGGGTCCTGGACGTGGCCGTCACGCCCAACCGCTCGGACCTGATGTCCGTCCGGGGGATCGCCCGGGAGATCTCCGCCCTGCTTCGCCAGCCCCTGCGCCGGCGGAAGATCCGGATCGACGGCGGCGGCGCTCAAGGCAAGCCGCCGGCGGAGGTGAGCGTCCTCGACTACCGCCTCTGCCCCCGTTACTGCGCCCGGGTGATCGCGGGCGTGGCCATCGGCCCGTCCCCGTTCGTGGTTCGCCGCCGCCTCGCCCTCTGCGGCGTCCGGCCGATCAACAACGTGGTGGACGCCACCAACTACGTCATGCTTTCGGTCGGTCAGCCCCTGCACGCCTTCGATCTCGGCCTCCTCCAGGAACGGACGATCCGGGTCCGGACGGCCGGCGCCGGCGAAGAGATCGTGACCATCGACGGCGATCGCCGGGCCCTCTCGCCCTCCATGCTGGTCATTGCCGACGCCCGCCGCCCGGTGGCGGTGGCCGGGGTCATGGGCGGCAAGGAGAGCGAGGTGGGGGAGGGGACAACCGACCTCCTTCTGGAAAGCGCCTGTTTCCATCCGGCCTCCGTCCGCTCGACCTCGCGGACGCTGGGCGTGTCCAGCGAAGCCTCCCGCCGCTTCGAACGCTCGGTCGATCCCAACCTCGCCCCCGAGGCTTTGGATCTTCTGGTCGGGATGATTCTCAACACGGCGGGGGGAAAAGCGGTGGGAGGACGGGTGGACTGCGCCCGGGGGCCGTTCCGGAAGCGCACGGTCCGCCTGAGCCCGAAGCGGACGAGCGAACTCATCGGCGTGAACTTTACCGCCGCGTCGGCGACTTCTCTCCTCAAGCGCCTCGGGCTCCGGCTGGAAAGCCGCCGCGAGGATTCTCTCTCCTTCTCCGTCCCCACCTTCCGTCCCGATCTCAAGCGGGATGTCGACCTGATGGAAGAGATCGCCCGCCTCTACGGCTACGACCGGATACCCGAGACCGTGCCCCTGCGGCCGCTCCGGGCGCCGCCGCTGAACCCCGGCCACGCTTTTCAGCAGGAGATACGGGCCGCGCTCGTCGGACTGGGTCTCAGCGAAGCGATCACTCTCTCGTTTTCGAGCCTGCAGGAACCGGAGCGGATGGGTTTTCCCGAAGGACATCCGGAGAGGTCGCCGGTCCCCATTCTGAACCCCGTCAACAAGGAGCAGGGCTGCCTGCGCAACTCCCTGCTCCCGGGTCTCCTCCGCGTGATTTCCCGCAACCAGAACCGGGGAGTGGAAACGGCCGCCGTCTTCGAGCTGGGGACGGTGTTTCGGCCCCTGGCGGGAGAGGCCTCCCCGCGGGAGGAGCTTCGCCTGGGGATCGCCCTCTCCCGGCCGGGAGAGGATCCGAGCTGGAACCGATCCCAGCCGGCCTACGACTTCTTCACCCTCCGGGGGATCATCGACGGTCTGTTCGCTCATCTGAAGGTTGTCGGCGCCGAGTTCGGATCCGATGGCCACCCTTCCTTCCGGACCGGCCAGACCGCCCGGATCGATCTTCGGGGGGCAAGGATCGCCGCGGCCGGTGCGATCGCGGATCGGGTTCTGGAGGCCTACGACCTCTCCGGGCCGGTCCTCGCGGCCGAGATATCGCTCGCTCCTCTCGCCGCCGCCCGGTCGGAGGTAGCACGCTACCAGGCGCTGCCGATCTACCCGGCCGTCCGCCGCGACATCGCGATCATCGTTCCGGAGGATCTCCCCAGCGCCCATGTCCGGACCGCGATCGAAGCCCTCCGCCCGTCCCTGCTGGAGGAATACCGCCTTTTCGATGTCTATCGGGGCGCCCCCATACCCGCGGGGGAAAAAAGTCTGGCCTTTTCCTTGCACTACCGATCACGGTGTGATACCCTTAGCGAAGATACGGTGGCCGCGGTTCACGCGGCCTTCAAGGAATCTTTGGCCCGGAAGCTTTCCTGTCGCTACCGGGAATGATCGGAGACAGAGACAAAAGTATACGCAACAGTCTCCCCGAGAGTCGGCACAGGCGTGACAGTCAATCGGAACATTAATTCCCAGAAACGGGATGTCGAGAATCTATTTATTCGGCGAATGAACACGGTATGAAAAGCGCATTTTGTGAGCGTGGTGCCGCCTAGAAACGTGTTCTAAGCCGTTTTTTCAGCCATCCCGGTTTTTGCCTTCCGATCGCGCCTTGCCCGGCCGTCCGCCCGGGGGCAAGGCGCTTTTTTCATGGATCTTTTCGCCAGACAACAGCCGTCCGTTCCCCCCGCCCCCGCCCCCCTGGCCGCCCGGATGCGCCCGCGCACGCTCAAGGAATTCGCGGGTCAGGCGCACCTCATGGGCGAAGGGAAGCTCCTCCGCCGGCTGATCGAGGCCGACCGTCCCTTCTCCGCCATTTTCTTCGGGCCCCCGGGGACCGGCAAGACGAGCCTCGTCCAGGTGATCGCCGCCTTGACCGCCCGCCATCTCGCTCCCCTCTCCGCCGTCACTTCCAACGTCGCCGAGGTCAAGGACGCCATCTTCCGGGCGCGCAACCGCCTGGCCCAGGGCGGAGCGCCCACCACTCTTTTCATCGACGAATTTCACCGCTTCAACCGCGCCCAGCAGGAAGTCCTTCTCCCCCACTTGGAGGAGGGGCTCATCACCTTCATCGGGCTCACCACCTTCAACCCTTTCTTCGCGCTCGCCCCGGCGCTCCTCTCCCGGACCCAGATCTTCGAGTTCAAGCCGCTCGCCGCGGAAGACCTCGCCCTGATCCTGCGCCGGGCGCTCGAGGACCGGGAAAGGGGCCTGGGGGAATCCGGCGCCTCCGCCGCGCCGGAGACGCTCCTCGCCTTCGCCCGCCTCTGCGAGGGGGACAGCCGGCGCGCCCTGGCCGCTTTGGAAACCGCCGTCCTCGCTTTCGCCCCGGACGCTTCGGGAAAGATCCTCCTCACCGGGGAATCCCTCGCCGCCGCTCTGGGGAAGAAGCTGGTGAAATACGATCGGGACGGGGACGGCCACTACGACACCATCTCCGCCTTCATCAAGAGCCTGCGGGGGAGCGACCCCGACGCCGCCCTCTACTGGCTGGCGGCGATGCTGGCGGCGGGGGAGGACCCCCGCTTCATCGCCCGCCGTCTCGTCATCCTCGCTTCGGAAGATGTCGGCAAC
>CAZKCI010000123.1:0-4684 GCA_964551475.1 uncultured bacterium
CCGTCTCCCACGCCCACCTGCGGGCCGTCCATCGTTCCCCAGGGGGCGGTGATCGCTTCCGGCGACTACAACGGCGATGGAACCGATGACATCGGCATCTTCCGCCCCTCCGCGGGGCTCTGGTCGGTCCGGGACATCACCCGTCTGAACTTCGGCGCTTCCTCCGACCAGCCCGGACCCGGAGACTACGACGGCGACCGGACGGCGGAGATCGCCGTTTTCCGGTCTTCCACGAGTCTCTGGTCGATATCCGGTGTGACCCGCGCCTACTTCGGGGGAGCGGACGACCGCGCCGTTCCGGCAGACTACAACGGTGACGGGACTTGCGACATCGGGATCTTCCGCGAGAACGGGGGGATGTGGTCGATTCGCTCCTTCACCCGTTTCTACTTCGGGGCGACCGGCGACTGGCCGATACCGGATGACTATACAAACGATGGGACGGCGGAAGTGGGGCTTTATCGCGTCTCCTCCGGTCAGTGGATGATCCAGGACCTTACACGCTTCTACTTCGGGAACACCACCGACTGGCCGGTGCCGGGGAACTATCTGGGAGCGAGCGAGAAGATCTTCGCCGTCTACCGCGGATGCTCCGGCCAGTGGGCGCTCAAAGATCTCACCCGGATCTACTTCGGGAACTGCTTCGACTACCCGCGCCCCGGGGATTTCAATGGGGATGGCGAGGACGACTTCGGCATTTTCCGCGATTCGGCCGGGATGTGGTCGGTCCGGGACATCACGAGGGTGTACTTCGGATCAACGAACGATATCCCGGTAACGAGGTAGAGGATGGGGGATAGCGGGTGGAGGATAGCGACTGATAACAGCCGGCTTTGACCGGCAGAGAAAAGGGCGGTTCCGAGAGGGGCCGCCCTTTTCGTGTGCCGAGCATGTTCAGCAGTTCGGGGGTGAAAGTTCCCTACACGGCCTTGTCCTCCTTGGGGAAAATCCCCACCAACAGCTGGACCGCAAACGTGGCCTTCTTCCAGTCCCTCGTAAGGCTTCCCCATGACTACCATCACCAAAAGGAGTTTTTAGCTGCGGAAAAGAACATTCGGAATCTACGGTTGCCTTAAAAATATCGTTTTTGCAAATAGAGGTCCGGGTCTCTCCGACGAGACCAAGGTCGAAAAAACCCATTTTCACGCATTTTTGAGGTTCCTGGATTGGAACCAGGCTTTGCAGAACCTGCCGCTTGAAGTATGGGTTTTTCAGGCTAGCCGGGGTCCGCAGGTCTACCTTGCAACCCAGCGAATCCTCCAGCTGGTGAAGCAGGCCGAAGAACCGCCGGGCAGGCCCACGATCGGGATCCCGGAATTCGACCAGCAGATCCACATCGCTCGATGCCGTCGCGGAACCCCTGCTTACGGAGCCGAACGCAGCGAGACGAACGACGTCATACTTTCTGCACGCCGGCAGGGATACTTCTTTGATTTCTTCGAGTGTCTTCATCGGAGGCGGTATTGATCGCCGGCAATATATTTTTCCATAGATCCTGTTCTGGAAGCAAAATTCCCTCCCGCAGCAAAAACTCCCAAAAGAAAGGGTGGCGAACCGATTTTCAGAGAGGTGTTTCCCGAGCCAGAGTCAGCCTCTCCCAGCTCGAAATAAAAGGGCGGCGCCGTTTCCGGAACCGCCCTTCTCTTTGCCGGTCAAAGCCGGCTGTTATCAGTCACTATCCTCCACCCGCTATCCCCCATCCTCTACCTCGTTACCGGGATATCGTTCGTTGATCCGAAGTACACCCTCGTGATGTCCCGGACCGACCACATCCCGACCGATTCGCGGAAGATGCCCGGATCGTCCATCCCGTCCCCGTCGTAGTCGCCCGGACGGGGCCAGTCAAAGCAGTTCCCGAAGTGCTGCCTGGTGACTCCGCGGATCGCCCACAGCCCGTCGCAGGGGCGGAAGACGGCCAGATCGTCAGCGCCGTCCCCGTCATAGTCGATGGAGAGCGGCCAATCGCCTGACCCGCCAAAAAAGCAACGCGTGAGTCCGGAGACGGCCCAGTAGCCCCATCCCGGACGGTAGACGGCCATCTGCTGGGATCCCCCGGCATCGTAATCGCCGGGTACGGGCCAGTCGCCGTTCATTCCGAAGACCATGATCGTCTGATCCCGTATGGACCACTGGCCGGTCGAAGGGCGGAAGACAGCGATGTCGGTGACTCCGTCGCCGTCGTAGTCTCCCGGAACAGTGACGTCGCCGCTCGTCCCGTAGAAGAGACGGGTAAGACCGCGGATGAGCCATTGGCCGCTCCCGGGGCGAAAGACGGCGATGTCCGCGCTGCCGTCGCCGCCGTAGTCACCGGGAGCCGCCTGGTCGGCGGATGTGCCGTAGTAGGCCGACGTCCAACCGCGGACCGACCATAAGCCGGTCGATGGACGGAAGACGGCCATCTCAGCTGTCCCGTCGCCGTTGTAGTCGCCGGAGGCGATGGCCGCCTTCTCGGGAGGCAGGCTGGGGCCGCAGGTTGGAGAGGGCACCGGCGTCGGTGTGGTCAGCGACGTGTCCCACGTGGCCAGGTAGGCCGATACCTTGTCTCCGGCCCTGGTAAAGCCTCCCCCGGCGTGGAGCCGGGTGCCGTCCCAGGCGAGAGCGAAGACACCGCCGTTCATACCGGAACCGAGTCCAGACCACGCGCTCCCGTTCCAGCGGGCGATCCGGTTCGCGGAGAGGGAACCCGCCGTGGTGAAGTTGCCTCCCGCAAAGAGGCCGGATCCGTCCGTGGCCAGCGCCAGGACGGGGCCGTTTGTCCCCGAACTGAGAGGAGACCAGGAGGACCCTTCCCACCGGGCGATCCGGTTCGCGAACGCGCCCCCGGCCGCCGTAAAGTTCCCCCCTGCGTAGAGTCCCGACCCGTCCCAGGAAAGGGCGTTCACCCGGTCATTCACGCCGGAGCCCAGCGCCGACCATACGCTCCCGTTCCAGACGGCGACATAGTACGTCTCCACGCCCCCCGCCATCGTGAAGTCTCCCCCAGCGTAGAGGTTAGTCCCATCCCAGGACAGGGCGTTCACCGGGGCGTTCATACCTGAGCCCAACGCCGACCACACGCTCCCGGACCAGGCAGCAACATAGTATGTGTCCACGCCCCCGGCCGTCGTGAAGTTCCCCCCCGCGTAGAGGTTAGTCCCGTCCCAGGACAGGGCGAGGACCTTCCCCTCTACCCCCGAAGAGAGCGCCGACCACACGCTCCCGTCCCAGTAGGCGACGGAGCGCGCATACACGCCCCCGGCCACCACAAAATCCCCCCCCGCGTAACAGCCGCTCCCGGTGCCGGCCAGCGCCGCGACCTCGATGTTCATGCCCGAACTGAGCGCCGACCACGCGCTTCCGTCCCAGCGGGCGATCCTCCTCGTGCTCACACCGTCCACCATCGAGAAATACCCGCCCGCGTAGAGGCTCGAGCCATCCCAGGACAAGGCCTTGACCTGGTTGTCCACGCCGGTGGTCAGCGCCGACCACTCGCTCCCGTCCCAGCGGGCGATGTGGGCCGCCCCCATCCCCCCCGCCGCCAAGAAGCCTCCCCCCGCGAAGAGGTCGGACCCATCCCAGGCCAGGGCGGCGACATTGCCATCGATGCCCGAGCTGAGCGCCGACCACTCGCTCCCGTCCCAACGGGCGATTTGATCCGCGGATACGCCCCCGGCGGTCCGAAAGTTTCCCCCCGCGTAGAGGCTCGATCCGTTCCAGCAGAGCGATACGACGAGATCGTTCATACCCGAACTCAGCGCCGACCACCCGCTCCCGTCCCAGCGGGCGATCCGGTTCGCGGACGCCCCCCCCGCCGTCGTGAAGTCTCCCCCCGCGTAGAGGCTCGACCCGTCCCAGGCCAGGTCGAAGACGAAGTCGTTCATACCCGAACTCAGAGCTGACCAACTGGACCCATCCCAAGCGGCGACATAGTACGTGTCCACGCCCCCCGCCGTCGTGAAGTTCCCCCCCGCGTAGAGCGTCGAACCGTCCCAGGCCAGTGCGTGCACCCAGTCGTTCATCCCCGTCCCCAGCGCCGACCAACTGGACCCGTCCCAGGCGGCGACATAGTACGTGTCCACGCCCCCCGACTCGGTGAATAGCCCCCCGGCGTAAAGCGTCGAACCGCCCCAGGCCAGATCGAAGACCACGCCTTCCAGACCCGAACTCAGAGCCGACCAGGATGACCCATCCCAGCGGGCGACACCATTCGCGAAGACGCTCCCGGCCGTCGTGAAGTTCCCCCCCACGTAGAGGTTCGAATCCTCCCGGAGCAGGGAGTACGCGCCGCCGTTCAGGCCGTTGCCCAGAGCCGACCAGGAGGATCCATCCCAGCGGGCGATGCCGAACGCGACCGCGTCGCCCGCCATCGTGAAGATGCCCCCGATATACAGGCTGCCGGACCCGTCGCTGAGGAGGGCCATCACCGATCTATCAGTCCCCGGTAGGGGCCCCATGCTGACCCATTTCTCGTCGCCCGCGGTCGCCCGGAGTCGGGCGGGAAAGCCCGCGCGCTCACCCGTCACCCCGTCTCCCGGCGCGAGCCAGGGGAGGGCGACAAGGGGATCGTTCCGCGCGGCCATCCCGCCGTCAGGCAATAAAGCCGTTCCTGCGCGAACTGCAATCCCGAAGCCCATGAAGAAAGGCGTCATCATCGCGAGGATCTTCACCGCTCGTTTCGCAAGCTTCTCATTCATGCGCTATCTCC
>CAZKCI010000124.1:0-7763 GCA_964551475.1 uncultured bacterium
GACGAAGAGGGGGCGCAGGATAACCGCCGAGGCTTTGACCGGGCCGAAATAGCGGCTGTCCGGTCCGCGGGTTCGGTTGTCGCCGAGGAGAAACACGCCGTCCGGAGGGATCGTCCATCTCTTCCCGTCCGCCGAAAACGAGTCCGGACCGACCGCGGCCACCCTCTTCACCAGGCGGGACGGGCCGGAGCGGGGGTTCCTGGCGACCACGACCTCCCCCCGATAGGGCGGGGAGAGGCGCTGGATGAAGCGGTCGGCGATGAGAACATCCCCGTCGAGAAGAGACGGTTCCATCGACTGCCCTGCCACCTCCACAGCAGGAAGAATCTCCCAGCGGAGGAAGAGGCCGAGCACCAGACCGGCACTATAAAAGGCGAGCGACGGCAGAAACCGCGGACGTGAGCGCGAGAGCCGAGTCGAGCGGAAGGCGGCCGCGGCGATGGCAAGGCGGAAGGCAACGAGCAGGGCGACCGCCGCCCCCAGGTTCAAACGCGAGATGACGACGCCGGCGAGAAAAAGAAAATGGAGGAGAAAAAATCCCGCCCCCCGCAACGGGAGGCCACCGTAGCAGTGACCCAACCCCGGCATTACCAGGGAGAGGAAAAAAGCCGGATAGGTGCGGGGAGAGGGCATCGGCGCAGAGCAAGAGGCCATTCAGGAAAGCAAAACAGGGAGCGGGCGCTTGACGCGCCCGCTCCCCGCCTGCTGGTGATCCGTTGACGGGAGGCCTAGATCAGCTGGTAGGTCCCCATGCAATCCCAATTGCTCTCGCAGACGAAATTCCCGTCGCATTGGAAACCTACGGCGACGCACGTGAAGACGCCCTGGCCACCGCAGGCGTAGCCTCCGGAACAGTCATACGTTTGGGAGCAAGAGAAAGTTTGCGGATCGCTCACGCCCGCGCAACCGGCGGAGGCGCGGACCGGACGGCCGAAGGCCCCCACAACGCTGTTGGCGATTTTTTCGATATCCTGTGGACGCATGTCTGCCTCCTTTTTGCGAAACCATTTTTACGTATCTTGGAGCCTATATTATACCAAGGCCAAAAGATTTCAAGCTATAATTGTAATGCCTCATTATTAACTGACCAGCCCCTTCTCCCTCAGTTCCCGCGTGGCCTGTTCCACTTTGTCCGCGGCCGGTACCGTCTCCGACCACTCGATCAGCTCGCGCATCCCGTCCTCCAGGCTCACGTGGGGCTCGAAGCCGAGGCGGCTCCGGATCTTCCCGATGTCGGAGAAGCAGTGGCGAACGTCGCCTTTGCGGAACTTCCCCAGCACCTCGGGCTTGAGGGAGAGGCCGAGGAGGCGGTTCAGGGTGACGGCGATGTCGAGGACGGTCACCTGGCGGCCCGCCCCCACGTTGAAGATCTGGTAGTCGGCCTGCGGATTCTCCATCGACAGGATGTTCGCGCGGACGATGTCGTGCACGGAGATGAAGTCGCGGCTCTGCTTCCCGTCTTCATAGACCAGCGGCCGGTTCCGGTTTTTGAGCCGGCTCATGAAGATAGCCGCCACGCCGGTGTAGGGGTTGGAGAGGGACTGGCGGGGGCCGAAGACGTTGAAGCGCCTCAGCGCCACCACCGGGATCTTGTAGACCGTCCCGACATTGATCACCATGTCCTCCTGGTCCTTCTTGGAGAGGGCGTAGATCGAGGTGATCTCCTGAACCTTGGACTCCGGGGTGGGTATGGGGACAACGGTGGCGGAACAGGAGGGGCAGTGGAGCTCCCAGTCGCCCCGGGTCATTTGCTCTTCGCTCCGAAGCTTCGGAGAGACCGGCCCGCACTTCGGGCAGCGGTAGGCCCCTTCCCCGTAGGTGGACATCGAGGAGGCGACCACGAGCTTCTTAACCGGACGCTGGCGGTTGACCAGGATGTCGAGGAGATTGGCGGTTCCCAGCGTGTTCACCTCCATATAGCGGCGGATCTGGTACATCGACTGGCCGACGCCGACCATCGCCGCTTCGTGGTGGATGACCTCCATTCCCTCCGTCGCCTTGGCCAAAGCCTCGTAATCCCGGACATCGCCCTTGACGAACTCCGCCTCCTTATTGAGATAGGGAGGAGGCTGGCCGCCGGGGTGGACCTGGGGCTCGAGGTTGTCGAAGATGCGCACCCGATGTCCGAGCTTTATGAGCTCGTCCACCAGGAAACTGCCGATGAAACCGGCGCCGCCGGTGACGAGAATCTTCATGGGTATCTCCTTTCCTGACTACGAATTACGCGAATTTTTAACTGCAAATTTCGCGAATTGCCGACCTCGGATTAAAATGCGCTCTCCCGCGTGCATCTTGTTTCATCGCCAATGAAAATCGGCGCCGCGATCCGAGCCGACCCGGAACGGTCCATTGGATTATTCCCCATCCGAATTAATATGCAACGGAAAACCCAGGCTTTTTTGCTATCCTTGTCTCCGACGATCGAACCGACTCACCCTATCCGTTTATGCCCTTGTCTCCATCCACCATCTCGAAGACCAGCGCCCTGCTGACGGCGGCGCTCGCCGTCGTCTGCTGCCTCTCCCCTCTCGCCTTCCGCAACCTCCTCGTGCCCGACGAGTACCGCTACGCCGAAATCGCCCGGGAGATGCTCGCCGGCGGCGACTGGGTGACGCCCCGCCAGGCCGGTCTCCGCTACTTCGAAAAACCTCCCTTGGCGGCCTGGCTGGGCGGGCTGGCGATGGCCGCCTTCGGCCCAAACCCCTTCGCCGCCCGCCTCCCCTCCGCCCTCTCGGCCCTCCTCCTCGCGCTTGCGCTCACCGCCCTCTTCCGCCGGATGGGCGGGGAGAAGGCTGCGGCCGACACCGCGGGCTTGATTTTTCTCTCCTCCGCCCTGCCCGGCGCGTTGGCCCAGACCAACCTGGTCGACCTCCCCCTGGCCTGCTGCCTCACGCTGTCCCTGGCGGCCTTCTACTTCGCCGACACGGAAAAGCGTCCTTCCCGCCGGATGCTCTTCCTCCTCCTCGCCGGCGCCGCGGCGGGCGGCGCTTTCCTGGCCAAGGGTTTTCTCGCTTTCGTCATCCCCGCGCTCGTCGTCTTCCCCTTTCTGCTCTGGGAAAAGCGCGGGTGGGATTTCTTTTCCCATCTCCCCCCCATCATACTCGCCGCGCTCGCGGCCATCCTCCCCTGGGCGATCCTGATCCACCGCGCCGAGTCGACCTTCTGGGACTATTTCATCATCACCGAGCACATCCAGCGGTTCCTGGGCGCCTCCTTCGCCCAGCACACCGAGCCGTTCTGGTTCTTCCTCCCCGTCCTCGCCTGGGGACTCATCCCCTGGCTCTTCCTTCTGCCCGCAGCCTGGCCGTCCTGGAGCTCTTCCCGGCCGTTTCGTTTTCTCGCCTGCTGGGTCGTCTTCCCCTTCCTCTTCTTCTCCCTCTCCGAGGGCAAGCTCGCCACCTACATCCTCCCCTGCCTCCCCGCCGGCGCCCTCCTCCTCGCCCGCGGACTCAACCGTTCTCTGGCGGAGGGGAGAAGCGGGTGGTTCGACGCCGCCGCCCGCGCTCTCGCCGCGCTCATCCTCCTCCTGTCTCTGGCCTTTCTCGTCTTTCAGTTCGCCCGCCCCTACGACGCCCCCTATGTCCGGGGCGAGGAAGGGAAGCTGGCGATCGCCGTCGCCGGTCTCCTCGCCTGGGCTTTTCTCTCCTTCCGTTCCGCGGAGGCGAAGAGCCCCCCGGTGAAAATCCGCCTCTTCGCTTCGGGCGCCCTGATCGCCCTTGCCGTCGTCGGCCTGGCCATCCCCCGGCGGGTCCAAGAGTACCGCTCCCCCGGCCGTCTCCTGGAACGGAACCGCGATCGCCTCCTTCCCTCCTCAACGATCTTCACTACGGTGGAGACCGCCGCCGCCGCGGCCTGGCATCTGCGGCGGTCCGACGAGAGGCTGTTGATCGTCGACGACGAAGGCGAGCTCGCCTTCGGCCTCTCCTTCCCGGAGGCCCGGTCCCGCTACCTGGACTGGGCCGCCTTCGGGAGGGCCGTGGCGGCGCTCGATCCGAGCCTTCCCGCCGCCGTGATCGTTCCCAAGGATTTCTATCTCGGCAACGTTCCCCGTTTCCCGTTGTATGATTACCGCGACGAGATAAGCGGATTTGTTTTACTCTGGTTCTCTCCCCGAACGGATAACCAACCGGAAACAGATCAGGCGCAAACCCGCGACCGAGCCGTTCCGTAGCCGCGGACCTAAAAGGTCCGCGCCTACGGGATGCCCCACCGCTTAGGGAAAACCATGCACAGCCGTTATCCCCCCTGGCTCATCCTGCTCAGCATCCTCCCGCTCCTCGCCGGGATCGTTGGCCATGACCTCTGGACGCCGGACGAGCCCCGGGAAGCCGAGATCGCCCTCGAGATGGCCGAGGGAAAATCCCCCCTCGTCCCCACGCTGGCCGGCGCCCCCTTCGTGGAAAAGCCCCCTCTCTACTACTGGATCTCCGCACTCTCCCTGAAGACACTGGGCCGACTGATCGGGATGACCGCCGCCGCCCGCGCGGTTTCGGCCCTCGCCGGACTCCTCACGCTTCTCATCCTCTATCTGGCGGCGGGCGAAACGCTGGGAAAACCGCGGGGACTGGCCGCCGCCCTGGTCCTGGCCTCTCTGTACGGATTTTTCTACGCCTCCCACTGGATACTGATGGACGGCCTCCTGATGTTCTTCATCGCCGCCGCCGTCCTCCTCCTCCACGACGGGCTGGAGCGGGACCGTCCCCTCTGCCTGGCCAGCGCCGGCCTCTTCGGCGGGCTGGCCTTCCTGACCAAGGGGCCGATCGCCTTCGTCCTCATCGCTCCCTTCTGGGCGGCCCTTCTCTTTTCGGGCCGGGCGGCCCGGCGCCGTCGGCCCATCGCCCTCATCGCGGGTTTCCTGCTCCTGGTCGGTCCCGCCCTCGCCTGGATGGCCGCATACCGCGCGGCCGGAGGCGAGGAACTCTGGCGGGAGTGGTGGGTGCAGAACCAGTTCGGGAGGTTAGCCGGGAAGGCGGGCGGGCATGAGCGGGGGATTCTCTACTACTTCGGCGCGCTCCCCTACGTCATCCTCCCCTGGACTTTCGCCTTCCTCGGCTGGATCGTCCACCGGAGGATGCGGAAAATGCCGGAGGCGGGGCCGGAGCGCCGACTCCTCATCGCCGCCGCCGCCGGCGCGCTGGGAGGTTTCATTCTCCTCTCCATCCCGGGATCGAAGCGGGAGACCTACCTCTTCCCCCTCCTTCCCGCCTTCGCCCTCCTCGTCGTCCGGGCCATGGAGGATCCTCTGCCTTGGGTGAAGTGGTCGCTCCGGGTCTTCTCCATCCTCCTGATCGCGGTTCTCGCCGCTTTCGCCTTCCTCACTCCCGTCTGGACGGCCGGGCGGCTGTCCGTCGCCGGGGGGTTCCGATGGGCGGCGCTGGCCGGGGGGTTGGCGGCGGCCCTCTCCTATCTCCGTTTCCGAAGAGACTCGCTCGCCCAGACCGCTTCCGTCGCCGCCTGCTTCTACCTGACGGCGGCCGTCGCCGGCTTTCCCCTGATCGACCGCTACAAGAGCTACGGCCCGGCGGTGAGCGAGCTGGCGGACGCGATCCCTCCGGAAGCGGCGGGCCGGGTCTGCATTTTTCTGTCCGACGAGACCAACCTCGCCATGTTCTCCTGGTATCGGGGCCTCCAGCTCGAGGACGTCCGCGGAGTGGAGCGACTGGGCCGGATACTCACGGGCGAAGACGAACGCTATTCCTGGGTGATCTCGGCCGGCCGCAATTTCCCCCCGCCCGATTTCACCCTTCCCTCCTTCCGCATCGTCAAAGAGGTGACGATGGGCCGCCGACGGAGCCTCCTCCTCGTCACCGGTTCGGTTGAACCACTGATCCCCTGATCGAGGTGTCATGGGAGGTGATCATGGCTGTTTGGCTTTATCAGATGACATCAAATCGGGGAGGCGGGAGGAGGAGGGACGGTGGCAAATTGTCAAATAAGTATCGGATTCGGACAACTCGTGTCCGATCGGACACGAGTTGTCCGAATCCAAGTTGGAGATGAATGGGCCGATGACTGAAGAAGCAAATGCCCAGCTGACCATTCCCGTCCGGGTGGACCGGAGCCACCTGATCACCCTCGGGAGAAGGCTCTACACCGAGTCCCTGGAGCTGATCCGGGAGCTGGTCAACAATGCCTACGACGCCGACGCCGCCGAGGTCCGGATCACCATTCGCGAGGACGAGATCGAGGTGGCGGACAACGGCCTGGGGATGGACCTCGAGGGGCTGAAGCAGTATTTCAACATCGGCTCCCAGGAGAAGCTCTACCATGACCTCTCCCCCCGATATCGCCGCCGGCGGATCGGCCAGTTCGGGATCGGCAAGTTCGCCAGTCTCTCCGCCTCCGACCGCTTCGAGGTGATCACCCGGAAGGGTGACTTCTGCGCGCGGGTGGTCTTCGATCGGGAGGACTGGGAGAAGGGCGCCGGGGAATGGGCGCTTCCGCTGGAGATGCTGAATCCTATCCCCGGCCAGACGGACGGGACGCGGGTCGTCCTGCGCCAGGTGACCCGCCGGCTCGACCCCTCCCGGGTGGAGCGGAAGGTGATCGAGTCGGTCCCGATCAAGGCCCCCAACTTCGCGGTCTATGTCAACGACAGCCGTGTTCACGCCATTCCGGTCCCGGGGCGAAAGCTCCCCTTTATGGAAGGGACGGACTTCGGCTTGGTCCACGGGGAGATCATCCTGGCCAGCCTCCCCCGCCCCGATTCCTTCGAGGTCGGACTGGAGGTCAAGGTCAAGGGGGTGACCGTCCGCCGCGACCTCTTCGGGATGGAGAAGTGGGGGAAGGCGGCGGGACGGATCATGGGCGAGGTCCACGCCGATTTCCTCCCCGTCACCAGCGACCGCACCGGATTTGTGATCGACGGGCCGGAGTATGCGTCCTTCCTCGCGGCGATGGAGAAGGTCAAGGCCGAAATCCGGACTCAGGTGGAGCAGCTGCGAGACAAGGGGGAGAACCGCAAGATCACCCGGGCCCTGCGCGAGGCGATGGAGCGGGTGGAGAAGGCGCTCCTCAGGCATCGGGAGTTTTGCCCGGAGGGGATCATCCCGATCGGCGAGGGGGCGGACGGGGCGGGAGACGCCGCCCTGGGCGCGGGAGAGAAGAAAGCGGGGGCGCGGGGGGAGAAGAAGGGGCGGGGAAAAGACGCCCGGACCCGCCGGAAAAAAACCGAGCGCCCGCACATCCGCAAGCTCACACCTTCGGCGGTGGTGAAAACGGTGAAGATGGGCCAGCTCGGCGTCACCTGCTGCATCGACCACTACGGCCCCGAGGGGCCGGAATGCTTCACCGAATCGACGATCATCTACATCAACCGCGACCATCCCCTCTACCAGCGCGAGGCCGCCGACCGCCAGCGCCACATGATGCACGTCGCCCGCCTGATCACCCAGGAGGTCGCCCTGATGAAGGACCCCTCCTCTCCCCGCGACGCCTTCGAGCGGCAGAGCCTCCTCCTCCGGGACGCCTTCGTGGTATAGCCCCTCCGCGTTCCGCGGACCTAAAGGTCCGCGGCTACGGATCCGGCATACCGTCTCTACCTCCCCTGATCGGGGGCGAGGACGGAGCGGAGGCGGGAGTCGAAGGCGGCATAGGAGAAGAGGCCCTCCGCCCGGAGGCGTCCGGCGGCGCCCATCTTCCTCGCCTGCTCCCGGTCGCGCAGGAGCGAGGCGATGGCGGCTCCCAGGGCCTTCGGATCGCCGGAGTCGACCACGCTGCCCGTTCTCCCGTCCTCCACCAGCTCCGGCATCACGCCCACGCGC
>CAZKCI010000125.1:0-4757 GCA_964551475.1 uncultured bacterium
GTGCGGGTTTATGGGCGTTTAACGGTCTCCCCCGGGTCTATCTGGGTTCCACCGGCGACCAGGCCGCCTGCCACGACTACGATGGCGACGGGACGACCGAGGTCGCCATCTTCCGTCCCTCCGCCGGCTTCTGGGCGGTCAGCGGGCTGAGCCGCTTCTACTTTGGGGTGACGGGGGACATCGCGGTCTCCGGAGACTACAACGCCGACGGGACGGCCGAGGCGGGGGTCTTCAAGGGATCGAGCGGGGGCCTCTGGGCGATCCGGAACCTGACCCGCGTCTACTTCGGGACTGCCGGGAACGTCACCGTGCCGGCCGACTACAACGGCGACGGCGCGGACGAGATCGCGGTCTACCGCTCCACCTACACCGCCCCCCCGACGATCTACCAGATCCAGCACGACGGAGCGACGGGGACGCAGACCGTCACCGGCGTCGTCAACCTGGTTTACCCGACTTTTGGCTTCTTCATCGCCGAGGCGAGCGGCGCCTACCACGGGATCTACATCAACCAGACCGCCTACGGGCCGATGATCGGGGACAGCGTGACGCTCACCGGATCAGTGGCGGAGAGCAGCGGTCAGACACGCATCCAGAGCCTGACCGCCTTCGCGATCAACTCCCGCAACAACACCCCCTACGCCGCCACGGCCATCGGGGCCGGTTCGATCCTGGACACCCAGTATGAGGGATGTCTGGTCAGTGTGGCGGACGCCTTCTCCGTCACTAACGCGAACAGCGGTTCCTACAAGTGGGTGGCGACCGGCTCGGGCGGCCCGGTGACGGTCGGCGGCGCTCTCGACTACAACTACTTCCCCCGCCCCGGGGACCTGTTCAACTCGATCGCCGGCGTGTTGGAGAGGAATACCGGTTCGACCCCCAACCAGTGGCTTCAGCCCCGCGACACCGACGACTTCACCGCCCCGGACAGTGTTATCCCCCATTACGCCCTCTTCGGGACCGTGGTGCCGGTGGACGGCTCCGCCACCTATCATGAAAACTACTATCTGGAAATCCGCGGCGAGTCGATCGAGTCCATCGGCCCCGACGCTCCCGCCGGCGTCACCGTCATCGACGTGGACGGACTGATTTTCCCGGGCCTGATCAGCACGCACAACCATCCGACCTATGACCTGTGGGACTTTATCCCCTTCACGCTGCCGCCCTATTTCAATGAGCGGAACGAGTGGGCGGCCACCCAGCTGTACTGCGATTTCAAGGCTCAGATGTCCGGGATGTCGAGTTACTCGGACGAGATCATCAAGCTGGCCGAGGTGCGGCTGGCCAGCGGCGGATGCACGGTCATCCAGAACTGCGGGGCCGGCCTCAACCACAGCAACGATGTCTACGCCAAGCTGGGCGTGGGCATCGTCAACGGCGACCGCTTCCCCGGCCGGACCGATGACGAGGTCTTCGCGGACAAGGGGGCGGATTGGGCCGGCCACTATGCGGATGCCCTGAACGGCAAGCTGCACCGATATTTCCTGCACCTCGGGGAGACCACCGACGCCGGTCCGACCATGGCCGGCCAGTGGAACTGGTGGAAGGTCCAGACGTATTTCAGCGGCTACGACACGATCATCCACGGGGCCAATATCCCGGGCGCCGAGTTCGCCCTCTTCGACCACGGCCTCGACGCCTGGGGCAACCCCTTGAAGACCGTTCTTTCCTGGGCCTGCAAGTCCAACATGCTTCTCTACGACGACACCGCCAATATCCGGGGCGCGCTCGACGCCGGCGCCACGGTGGCGCTCGCCCCCGACTGGACGGAGTCGGGCATGCCGAACATGCTGGCGGAGATCAACTTCGCCAAGTATGTCAGCGAGAGCAAGAGTTGGGGCGTCACCGACCGGGAGTTCGTCGAGATGGTTACCCGCAACGCCGCCGCCGGCTATGGCCAGCTTTACCGGATGGGCAGCCTGGAGACGGGGAAGATAGCCAACCTGATGGTCATCCCGGACGGCGCCGGCGATCCCTTCGCCGATTTCATGATGGTGGCGGGGGATGGCGCCGATTACGATTACCGCTGCGGTCCCAAGGACGTGAAGCTGACCGTCGTCGCCGGCCGCCCGGTCTACGGCGATCCCGCCCTCCTGACCGTGGCCAACTTCCCGTTCACCTACTCCGGCTATATCGAGGATCTGACCATCTGCGGCCAACCGAAGAAACTCTCCATCGCCCGCTATAACAGCGGAAGTTACACCGGAGTGAGCGACCTTTTCTGGACTTATTACCTGCAAATGTGGGACCGGCATCAGTACAATACCTATCCCTGCGACTTCCTTTCGGTTGACCCGGCGGGGGTTTTGCCTCCCACCCCGGTACCATCCCCCTCGCCACCCCCGGGGACCTACATCATCCGGGCCGGTACGGACGATGCCCATGAGCATAGTACGTCGTATGCCGACACCACATCTTCCATTTGGGTCGGGAGAACTACTGCGGCCGCCGGTTATTATTCCGGTTTCCGCTTCATCAACGTGGATATCTCGCCGGGAGCGACCATCAATTCGGCGAGCCTTGTTTTCACCCAATACACGTCCGACAACTCGCTCCTCCCGGTGCTGCTCATCGGCGCCCATGACGTCGATAACTCCCCCACCTTCAGCAGCTCGGATGGTCCGTTGGACCGGAGTTCGGCTCTCACGACCTCGCAAATAGCCTGGACCCCGGCCTCGGTCGCTTATAATGTCGAGTTTTCATCGCCGGATATTACTTCGGTCGTGCAGGAAATTGTCGATAGAGCCGGTTGGGCCTCCGGGAATGCGATAGCGATCATCCTGGTCCCCAACGAGCCTTCAGCCGATCGTCGTCGCCGGGTCTGGGCGTACAATGGCGAACCGGCCAAGGCAGCGCGTCTAGTCGTGGATTTCGACACCGGTCCGACGCCGCCGCCCACGCCCTCGGTGACGCCCACGCCGTTCGGCTTCAAGACGCCGACGCCCGTGCCTTCGGCGACGCCGTCTCCCACCGTCACGCCGACGCCGGAAGGGTATGTGACACCGACGCCGACGGATAATCTCCTTCAAAATCCGGGGTTCGAGACTTGGAACGGGAGTGCGTTCGCCAACTGGACTCTGGGCGGCAACGCCACCTACACGGTCGAGACCGGGACCGTTCACTCCGGATTGAACAGCGCCAAGATCACCACCACCACCGACCCCGCGCCCTATGGGGCCGGTTTCTACCAGGATGTAGCAGTCACGGTCGGAGAGACCTATGAGTTCTCCGCCTGGCTGTGGTCACTGCAGACCGGCTCTATGGGCATTACGGTCTCCTGGTGGGATGATATAAGCCCCAAATACTGGGAGACTCCGACATCGACCGCGGCCAATGAGTGGCAGGAGTTCAGCCTACAGTCCACCGCTCCGGCGGGGGCGATCTCGGCCCGGGTCTGGCTCCGAGGCTTCACCAGCACCGCCGCCTGTGGCTACGCCGACGACGCCAAGTTCAACCCCGTCACGCCCTAAGCGTTTGCTGATCACTGTTTGTTTCTTTCGCATTGGCTGCTTTTGTGGGAGCGGCATTCTTGCCGCGATCCGGGCTGACGTGGATCGCGGCAAGAATGCCGCTCCCACAGGTAAGATCAGTGAGTTATCGACAGCGTGATTGTGGGAGGGGCGCGAAAGCCGCTACCACGGGGGAAATGAAGCAGAAGAGCGGCACGGATTAGGAGCGCCATTCACCCGGGAGACGAATAATGTCTTTGATGCAGTGTCCGGAATGCGAAGGGAAGATGAGCGACCAGGCTTGCTTCTGCCCCCACTGCGGTTTTCCCCTGCCCACCCAGTGGGTGACCGGCATCCAGGCGGTCTTCGTTCTCCTGGGCTGCATCACGGTCGTGATCGCCCTGGTCGGTTTCTGGGGCGTTTTCGACAAGGTCCTCTCCACGCTGCTCCTGGCCGGCGGCCTGGCCTGCATCGTCTACGGTCTTTCCAAGAAGGCGCGGGCGAGGGGAAGGTAGACAAAGCAGGCTGAAGGCTGAAGGAAAAACAGGATTCAGGGTTCGGGGTTCAGGGAAAACAGGCTGAAGGCGAAACTGAACCCTGAACCCCGAATTGTATCTTGTAGCAGCCTCCCATAACCTGTCGTACCCTTTTGTAACCTGTTTTTATGTCCTTCTGTCCCAACCATCCTCAGTCCCCCGGTGTCTGGTTCTGCCGCAAATGCGGCCACACCTGGTGCTCGGAATGTGTCCAGGTGGTCAAGGGGGTCTGCAAGTCCTTCGCCTTCTGTCCGCGTTGCCGGGATTTCTGCGAATCGACCGTCGCCGGAGACACCGCCGACGCCCCGGCGAAGTGCTGACTGTTTGCTGCTGACGCTCTCTTTTCGCTGTTGTGGGAGGGGCATTCCTGCCCCGATCCGTGATGACTCGGATCGCGACAGGAATGTCGCTCCCACAAAGAAAGCATTGCTGGCCACTGGTTACTTCTTTTTCTGGTTACTGCCTCTATGATCCTGCGTTGTCTTCCGGTCGGCCCTCTCGACGCCAACTGCTACATCCTCGCCGCCGCCTCGCCGGGGCCGGCCGTGGTCATCGATCCCGGCGGCGATGAGGATCGGATCGCCGCGGCTCTGCGCGAGCTCCGCCTGACGCCGGAAGCCCTGGTCCTCACCCACGGACATCTGGATCATGTCGGCGCCGCCGCCCCCATGAAAAAGTCCTTCAACGCTCCTCTCCTGGTCCACGCCCGCGACGCCTCGATCCTCGACGGTTCCGCGGCGAGCTTCTACCTCCCCGGGCTGCGGGTGAAGCC
>CAZKCI010000126.1:0-14589 GCA_964551475.1 uncultured bacterium
CTCCCCGGACGGGCGTCGAACTGGACGTACTCGGGGACGATCTTCTTTCCATAGACCACGTTGGCCAGACCGACATAGGGAATGGTAATCAAAAATCGGGCGATCAGCCAGCTGAAAAATGCCAGGCGGTAGACGATGATCATCGGGGTCCCGATCGCCGCCGCCTCCAGCGTCGCCGTCCCGGAGACGACCAGGGCCAGGTCGGCCGCGGCTAGAATCGCCTGGTTCCGCCCCGGGATGAGGGCCGCCGGCAGGCGCGAACGGGAGAGGTGGGACCGGGCCGCGGGGAGAAGGTCCTCGGAGGCGACCGAGACCGCGAAGGCGGCCGACGGGAAGCGGCGACGGATGAGCTCGCCGGAACGGAGGAGAAGGGAGAGGTGGCGGCCGATCTCGCCGGGGCGGGAGCCGGGGAGGAGGGCGATCACCGGGGAGCCGGTGAGGCCGAGAAGACGGCGAGACTCCTCTTTCCCGGGGACGGAAGCCATCGCATCGACAAGGGGGTGGCCGACGAACTGGGCGGCGACGGCGTGGCGGCGGAAGAACTCCCGCTCGAATTCGAAGATCACCAGCAGATGGTCCACGCATTCCCGGATCGTCTTCACCCTTTTCTTCCCCCAGGCCCAGACCTGGGGGCTGATGTAGTAGATCACCCGGACACCCCGGGCATGGGCGGCGCGGGCGAAACGGAGGTTGAAACCCGGGTAGTCGATGAGGACGACCGCGGACGGACGGCGCTCAGCGAGAACCCCGAGAAGACAGCGAAAGATCGCCCGGAAGCGCCGGAGCCCCTTGAAGGCCTCCCAGAAGCCGACCACGCCGGTCTCTTCGATCCCCTGGACGATCTCCACCCCCGCCGCCGCCATTCGTCTTCCCCCCATCCCGAAGATCTTGATCTCCGGAGCAAGGCGGAGGACCTCGCGGCAGAGGGCAGCCCCGTGGAGATCGCCGGAGGGCTCCCCGGCGATGATCATGATGCTTCTGTCTTCGGTCATGGCTGAATCCCGGCCCGGCGGGCACGGCAAAAGAAAGCCGCCGATTACGCGGATTAATGTCCGGCTTGTTTTTCAGCTATCGACGGATAATAACCAGAGAACCGTCTGTACGCGAGACACAATACAAGTACAAGATCAAGCAGACTATTCCGCTTTTCTTAATCCGCTAAATTCCGCGTAATCCGCGGCTTATTTCGGCTGCGGTTTCTTCGCCGTCCTTACCCCCCCAGGCTTTCTTTCCACTCCTCCTTGGACTTGGCCTGAAGGTCGGCGAGACGGCGGCGATATTTGTTCACATCTTCGATGATCTCCATCGCCACCTTGAGCGCCTCCAGGCCGTGCTCCGCCGGCACCTGGGGGATTCCGCCCAGCTTGACGGACTCGACGAAGGAGCGCAGCTCCATTCTCAAGGGCTCCCCGGGAGAAACCGGGATCTGCTCAGTGACAATGGCGCCTTTCTCCCGGCGCAGAACCTTGATCTTCTGGGCCATGTAGTCGAGCGAGATGTAGGCGTCGTCCTGGTAAACGCGAATCTTGCGCATCCGCTCGGGCGAAACGCGGCTGGCGGAGACGCTGGCGACGCAGCCGTTCTTGAAGACGATCCGGGCGTTGGCGATATCGTCATGCTCGGTGAGGATGGGCGTGCCCAGGGCGGTGATGCTCTCCACCTCCGAGGCGACCAGGTGGAGGATGATGTCGAGATCGTGGATCATCAGATCGAGGATCACGCTCACGTCGGTCCCCCGGGGCTGGAAGGGGGCTTGGCGGTGGCACTCGATGTAGCGGGGCTCCCTCAATATCTTCTCCAGGACCAGGACCGCCGGGTTGAACCGCTCCACGTGGCCGACCTGGATGAGAATGCCGTTTTTCTCGGCGTGGCGGAGGAGAAGGCTGGCCTGGCGGACGGTCTCGGTGAACGGCTTTTCCACCATCAGGTGGAAACCCCGCTTCAGAAGCCGGTGGGCGACCGAGAAATGCTGGCGGGTGGGGACGACCACGCTCACCCCCTCGAGAGCGTCGGGGAGCTCGTCGACGGTTTTCACCGCCCGGGTCCGGCAGGCGGCGGCGACGGACTGGGCCCGGGCGAAGTCGGCATCCACCACGCCCAGGAGTTCCACGTCCGGCATCTCCGAGTAGATCTTCGCGTGGCGGGAGCCGAGGGAGCCGACGCCGACCACCGCAATTTTTACTTTGTCCATAGGCGACATCCTGACGGGATCATCTCCGGTGACCTGGCGAGATACGCCGGCCGGGTTGATGGGTCAGGGTAAGGATGTTGGTCTAGTCGATGGGTCAGGTTGATGGTGCGGCCGGGCGGCGAGGAAACCTATCCCCTAACCCATCGACCAGTCCCACTTCCTAACCCTTACCCATCTACCCTATTCTACCAGCTGGAACATCAACTCCGCTTCGGCCGCCACCTTGCCGTCCACGAGAGCCTTGGCCCGGACCTTAAGAAGGCGGCTCTTCATGGTGATGACCTCGGACTCCAGGCGGAGCTGGTCGCCAGGACGGACCGCCCGGCGGAAGCGGGCCCTGTCGATGGCCAGGAAGTAGGCGAGCGCCCCCGGCTTCTTCGCCCGCTTGAGGAGGAGAATCCCGGAGAGCTGGGCCAGCGCTTCCAGGATCAGCACGCCCGGCATCACCGGGGAGACTGGAAAATGGCCGGTGAAGAAATGCTCGTTGTAGGTGACGTTCTTGATCCCCACCACCCGTTTCTCTTCCTCCAGCTCCAGCACCCGGTCGACCAGCAGGAAGGGATAGCGGTGGGGCATGATCGCGATGATCTGATCGATGTCCATCACCGGTGCGGCGGGCTTCGGCTCATCCATGACACGTCTCCATGAGCGCGGCGATGAAACGCGCGTGCAGTTCGTGGCCGGCCTTGAGGGCGATCACCTCGGCCTTGAGCCTTTTCCCCAGAAGGACCAGGTCGCCCGTGAGGTCGAGAATCTTGTGGCGGACGCATTCGTCGGGGAAACGCAACCCCTCCCGGCTAAAAACGGCGTCTTCTCCGATGACCACGGTGTTGTCGAGGCTGGTCCCCTTGATCAGCCCCTCCTCGATCAGGGCCAGGGCGTCCCGGAGGAAACCAAAGGTCCGGGCGGGAGCGACCTCCTCGACAAAGGTCCCCTCCTCGATCCGAACGGAAAGATACTGGGAGCGCAAGAGCGGGCGATCGAAAGCGACCGCGTAGTGGATGGTCAGAGCGGCGGCCGGGAAAGCCGCGACCATCCCCTCCTCTCCCCCCACCTTCAGGGGGGAGGCGAGGACGCAGTACTCCCGCTCCTTCGCCTGCTCCTCGATCCCCGCTTCCCGCAAAGCCCGCACGAAGGGCAGGGCCGAGCCGTCCAGGATCGGCAGCTCCTGGCCGTCCACCTCCGCCCGGAGGTTGTCGACTCCCAGGCCGGCGGCGGCGGCCAGCAGATGCTCCACCACCCGCACCTCGGCGCCGTTCGCTTTGAGAGCGGTGCCCCGGGCGGTCCCGGCCAGACAGGCGATCCGGGCCGGGATCTCCGGCTTCCCCGGAAGATCGGAGCGCGCGAAAACCACGCCGCTCCCGGCGGCGGCCGGGGAGAGAACCAGCGTGGCGGGGCGGCCGGAATGGACGCCCAGCCCGCTCAACGCCACCCGTCCGCGGATTGTCCTCTCGCGATCGGACATCCTCATCATACCGGGCTAGGGTTAGGGTAAGGAAGTAGGTTTGGTCATTGGGTAAGGTCGATGGTCTGGCCTGCGGCTGTGCCGCCGCCATCACCCTGACCTATATACCAGACCCACTTCTTAACCTTGACCTTCAGTTATTCTTGTTAAGTTCCTCCAGGACGTCCTTGGTGATGTCGAGGGAGGGGTCTTTGTAGAGAACCATCTCGCCCAGGAAAACCAGGCTGTAGCCCATGGCCTGGGCCTTGACCTGAACCGTGTCGCGGATCTCCTTCTCGAGCTTCTTGCGCTCGCTCGAGATCTTCAGCTCCAGGCTCTCCTCCACGTCCTGGCGGTACCTCTTCAGGGCCATGGTCTTCTCCAGGATCTCCTCCTCCTTCTTCATCCGGGCGTCGGCGGAAAGCAGGTCCTTTTCGGCCTTGAGCTTCTTGATCTCGGCCACCAGCTTCTCGGTCTCGGCCTCCTTCTCCTTCATCTCGCTCTCGAGGCGCGCCAGCATCTTTTCCGCCTTGCCGTAGCCGCGCATCACCTCGTCGAGGTTCACGTAGCCGATCTTGAGACCGACGGTCGCGGGGGCGGCGGCCACGGGCGCATCCTCGCCCCGGGCCGTGAGCGGCATCAGCAGGCCGACCATCGCTGCTACGATAAAGACTTTCTTCACGTCTACCCTCCTTGTTTGAGCATGCTTGCGGTCATTGTGGGAGCGGCGTCTCTGCCGCGATCCGACCGAGCCGACGGATCGGGCCGAGGACGGCCCTCCCACAAGGAAACAGTAAAAGCGACACCAGTGATCAGTAATCAGTGAAGCGCGAAAAAGCGCACGCCTGCGTCTTTTCCTTCAGCCTTCAGTATCTCTGCCTGCCTACAGGCGAAATCTTCCTGTCATCCGCGACACCCTTAAATCCGGTCTCCGGCTCTAGAAAGCATAACCGATGTTGAAGTTGAAGCGGCCGCCGGCGTCGTTCCAGCGGTCGGGCCCCCAGCGCAGCGGCCAGCCGTAGTCGAGCTTGATCGGGCCGATGGGCAGGTACAGGCGCAAGCCGAAACCGGCGGCGGAGTTCAGTGACTTCAGCCACGGGTCGCTCAGGATGTCGAGCGGCTCGTCGCCGGGCTGGACGACCTGCATGGAGTCGTCCACCCAGACGTTGCCGATGTCGAAGAAGAGCGCGCCCCGGATGGTGTTCTCCCAGATGGGGAAGGTGTACTCCACCGACCCCAGGAGCATGGAGTCGCCCCCGATCGGGTCTTCGGTCACGGGGTCGAACGGCCCCACCTCGCGGTAGCGGAAGCCCCGGATGGAGTTGGCGCCCCCCAGGAAGAACCGCTCGTAGACGGGGACGACCTCGGTGTCCCCGTAGGGCTGGGCCGAACCGGCCATCAGGCGGAAGCCCAGGATGTGCCCCTGGAAGATCGAGTAGTAGAGGGAGCCGGAGAAAATGGTCTTGGTGAAATCCTTGTCCCCGCCCAGGATCCCCCCGGCCACCTCGCAGGTGAGGCTGGTGTTCACCCCCCGGCTGGGGATGAGGTAGCTGTCGCGGGTGTCGTAGCTCAGCCCCGGGGTGAGGCTGGAGATCAGGTTCGTCCCCTCCTCGAGCTTGATGTCCGGCCAGGCATCGTCTTCGACATCGTAGATCTCCACCTGCTCGAGCGTGTAGGTGAGGTTGGCTTCGAGATAATCGACGATCCGCCGGCGCAGCCGGATATCCCCGCCTTTGCGCCGCTCACTGTAGTCCTCCCAGGACCAGTCCCTCCGGTAGAGATCGACTCCGAAAGAGAGGGGAATGCCGAAGAGCCAGGGCTCGGTGAAGGAGAGCTCGTAGTTTTCCCGGGTCGTCCCGAACTCGCCCCGCAGGCGGATCTTCTGGCCGGCCCCCAGAAAGTTCGGCCAGTGAAAGAGGTCGAAGTTCCCCAGGCCGATCTCGGCGAAGCCGATCAGGTCGTCGATCGAGCTGTAGCCGAAACCGAAAAGAAACTCCCCGGTCTTCTTCTCCTCCACCCGGACCAGGAGGTCCTTGCGCCCCGGCTCCTCGCTCGCCACCGGGTCGATCGTCACCTTCTGGAAGAAGCCCAGGTTGGAGAGCCGCTCCTCGCTCCGGCGGATCTTGATCCCGTCGCAGACCTCGCCGGGGCGGACCGCCAGCTCGCGGCGGATCACCGTGTCCTTGGTCACGGTGTTTCCGCTGACGTCGATCCGGTTGATGTAGGAAAGGCCGTTCTCCCGGATGGCGTAGGAGACGTTCATCCGGTCCGCGGCGGGGTCGTAGACGCTGGAGGGGCGGACCACCGCGTCGATGTAGCCCTTGGAGGAGTAGAAGTCCTGCAGGGCGCGGACGTCGGTCCGCACCGCCTGGTAGGAGAAGACGCCCTCCGGCTTGAGGGCGAGCAGGGCGCGCAGCTCGGCCTCCGAAAAGACCTCGTTCCCGGAAAGGCCGATGGAGCCGGCCGCGTAGCGCTTGCCTTCCTCGATCGCGATGGCGATGAAGATCGACCCCTTGTCCGGGCTGAAGGTCTGGCCGGTTTTCAGCACCTTCATGTCCAGGTAACCCTGCTCGTGGCAGTACTGGGCGATCTTCTCCAGGTCGGCGGCGAACTCCTCCCGGCGGAAGATTCCGGTATGGAGGATCCCGAACATGGAGCGGGAATGGGTCTCCATCTGGCCGAGGAGGTCGTCGGGATCAAGAGCCTTTGTCCCCGAGATCGTGATCCGCTTGATCCGGGCCTCGTGCCCCTCGGAGACGACGAAGATCACGGTCGCCTCGCCGCTCTCCGGGTGCGGCTTGATCTGGTAGTCGACCGTGGCCTGGAGATAGCCGTCCTTTTCGTAGAGCTCGAAGATCTTGGCGGCGTCCTCTTGCAGGGTGGGCTCGGAGAGGGGCTCTCCGGCGGCGGCGGCGATCTCCTCCAGAAGCTTCTCGCTGGAGAATTCCCGGTTCCCTTCGAAGACGATGCGGGTGACCGTCGGTTTCTCCTCCACCCGAAAAACGACCAGGAAACCGGCCGCGCCCTGATCCTTGACGTCCACGGAAACCGAGGCCAAGGGGCCCCAGTCGTAGAGGCGCTTCAGGTCGGCGTTGAGGATCTCCTGGGAATAGGGCTGGCCGGCCTTGGTCTTGACCCGGCTCAGGACCGCATCCGAGCTCAGGCGGACGTTTCCCTCCACCCGAACCTCCGCCACCGCGTTGTCCCGGGCGGCCCCGGCGAGAGTCGAGACGAGAAGAATCCCCGCGAGGGCGATGAGCAAACCGCAGAACGATCTCATCAACGCTCCGGTCGGGCGCAGGCAGGCCCTGTAGGCCGGTTCTGCGAACCGGCGTCCCAGCCGCCGCGCCCGCTCGCAGAGCGGGCCTACAGAATCGTAGCGGGGCGATTTCAATTTAGGTACGGTTCGCTCCATCAATCATTGCCTGCCGTTAATAATCCGCGTAATCCGCGGCTTGGTTTGTGACCGGACGAGCGTTTCAGGCGCCTTCCGGCGCGAAATCCACATAGTCTTCAAACCGGGTGAACTCTTCCAGAAAGGTGAGCTTGAGGTCGCCGGTGGGCCCGTTTCTCTGCTTGGCCACGTTGAGGTAGACCAGGTTGCGCAGGGCCGTTTTGTCCTCGGCCTTGTCCAGAAGGTCGGGGTAGGCGGCCGGGCGCATGATCAGGAGGACCAGGTCCGCGTCCTGCTCGATGGCGCCCGATTCGCGCAGGTCGGCCAGGAGCGGGCGTTTGTCGGTGCGGGACTCGACCGCCCGGTTGAGCTGGGAGAGGACCAGGATCGGGACCTGAAGCTCGCGGGCGAGAGACTTCAGGGCCCGGGAGATGTCGGAGACCTCCTGCTGGCGGGAGTCCGGACGGGCCACCGCCGAGTTGACCAGCTGGAGATAGTCGATGACCAGAAGCTTGACGTCGTATTTCGCCTTCATCGAACGGGCGCGGGCCCGGATGTCGAGCGTGGTCTGGGACGGCGTGTCGTCGATGTAGATCGGCGCCTCGGAGAGGTGGCTGGCGGCCTGAACCAGCTTGGCGTGGTCTTTCTGGCCGAGGAAGCCGCGCCGGAGGTTCTGGGCGTTGACCCGGGCCCGGGAGCAGAGCATCCGGAAGACCAGCTGCTCCCGGCTCATCTCCAGGGAGAAGAGCCCCACCGCCCGCGGCTCCTTCTTGTCCTTCAGCGCGGCATGCTCGGCCATGGTCAGGGCCAGGGCGGTCTTCCCCATCGAGGGACGGCCGGCCAGGACGATCAGGTCCGAAGGGTGAAGGCCGCAGGTGATGTTGTCCAGGTCCTTGAAGCCGGTGGGGACGCCGGTAACCAGCCCCCCCGCCTGCTGCATGTCCTCGACCCGCTCCATCGCCTCCTTGATCAGGTCCTTCATCGGGCGGATCTCGCCCCGGATCCGGCGCTGGGTGATCCCGAAGATCACCCGCTCCGCCTCGTCCAGCAACCCCGCGGTGTCCGCCTCCTGATAGCAGCGGGTGACGATCGCGGTGGCCGAGGAGATGAGGCTGCGCACCACCGCCTTCTCCGCCACGATGGCGAGATAGGAATCGAGATGGGCGGTGGTGGGCAGGAAGTTAATGAGCGTGGTCAGGTAGGCCGCCCCCCCCACCGCTTCCAGCGAACCGGCGGATTTGAGCGCTTCGGTCAGCGTGACCAGGTCGACCGGGCGGCCGGAGTCGACCAGGCGGATGATCGCCTCGAAGATCCTCCGGTGGGCGGGCTGGAAGAAACAGGACCCGTCCACCCGCTCCATCACCCGGGCGGAGACGCTGGGGTCGAGCAGCATCGCCCCCAGGACGGACATCTCCGCCTCCAGGCTCTGGGGGACGGCGCGGGTCTGAACGCCGGTTCCGGGATTGGATTCTGAGGCCATGGCTATCATACGTTCCCGTTCACGTGCACGTTCCCGTTCACGGCCGTGTGCGTGAACGTGTACGGGAACGTATACGTGAACGAAAACGAAAAGAATTTATTCTTTTACCACCCAGACCTTGATCTGGGCAGTGACGGACGGAAGCAGTGTGACGGCGACCGGATAGATGCCGAGCTTCTTGATCGGCTCCGGAAGATCGATGTGCTTTTTGTCGATCTTATAGCCTTCCTTGCCCAGGGCTTCGGCGATATCGGAGGCGGTGACCGAACCGTAGAGCTTGTCTTCCTCTCCGGCGGCGGCGGTGATGGTGCAGGAGACCCCGTTCAGGGTCTTGACCATCTCCTGAGCCGAAGCGACCTCCTTGGCGGCCTGCCGCTTCTTCTTGTCCAGGGAGAGCTGGTGCATCCGAACATGATGATCGGTGGCGGGGAGGGCGAGCCCGCGCGGGATCAGGTAGTTACGGGCATAACCCGCCGACACCTCCGCGATCGATCCCTCCGCCCCGAGCTGGGGATGGTCCTTGATCAGGATAATCTTCATCGCTTGCGTTTCCTCTCTTCTCTATTCGCTTATTCCCCCACGTAGGGGAGAAGGGCGACATACCGCGCCCGCTTGATCGCCCGACCGAGCAGGCGCTGATGGCGGGAGCAGGTTCCGGTGTAGCGGCAGTTCAGGATCTTGCCTTTCTCGGTGGTGAACTGCCTGAGCAGATCCGGATTCTTGTAGTCGATCACGTCCTGCTTGCGAGCGCAGAAGAAACACCGTTTCTGGATCAGGGGGCGCCGAGGGCGTCCGACGGTGCGTTTGTCGCCCGGCTTTCTGCGCGCCCCGAACGGCTTGCGCGCGCCGAACCCCTTCTTGTCTCCGAACGATTTCCGTCCTCCGAAAGATTGCATGTGTTCTTGCCTCCTCCTTCCTCAGCGCGGCTTGACGCCGCTCTGAAATACACTCGCTTTAGACAGTCTATCCGTCAACGCTGCATCCCCTAGCCGACGATGGAACCGCCGACCGAAGAAGACATCCGGCCCCCGATTCTTCTCATTCTTTGTTCCCGCGCCGCGGGGACAAAGAATTAGAAGGGGAGATCCTCGCCCCCCTTCTCTCCTCCCCGGGCGGGGGGCGGAGACGACGGTTCTTCGGCGGGGAAATCCTCTTCGAACGGGGCGGCGGGCGGAGCGATCTCCTGAGCGCTCTCTCCCTTGGCGGGCGCCGGGGCGGACTGGCCGCGGCTGCCCAGGAACTGCACCCGCATCGCCGTGACCTTGTGGCGGGTCCGTTTCTGCCCGTCCTTGCCTTCCCAGGAATCCATCACCAGCCGTCCTTCGACCAGGACCGGCCGGCCTTTTTTCAGGTATTCGCCGACCGTCTCCGCCTGGCGGCCCCAGGTTTCCACGTCCACGAAACAGACCTCGTCCTTCTGGCCGCCATCCTTGGTCTTGAACGACCGGTTCACCGCCAGCCCGAAGCTGGCCACGGCGCTTCCCTGGGGCGTGTAGCGCACCTCGGGATCGCGGGTGAGATTGCCGCCCAGGATCACGATATTGATGCTGACCATGGCGTTCCTCCTACGCTATTACAGCGCTTCAGTTCCCGTTGCGAGTTGGTCTCTTTACGCTCCCGCCGGGGCGGGGGCGGCGGGCGCCGGCGCGGCGGCGGTCGCGGGGACTTCGGCCGGAACGGCGGCCGCCGGATCCGGGGGAATCGGGTCCGACGCATCCCGCTTCAGGATCAGGATCCGCAGGACAAATTCATTCATGCGGAGGTTGGTCCGCAGGACGGGCGCCGAGGCCGGCGGCTGGGAAAAATAGACCAGCAGATAGAGACCCTCCTGCTGGCGGGCGATGGGGTAGGCCAGACGCTTGCGGCCCATCACCTGCAGGGACTGGATCTGGCCGCCGGTCTTCTTGATCTCCCCGCCGAGCATCTCCTGGGCCGCCGCGGGGTTGCCTTCGGCCAGCCGGGTGCTGACGATACAGAGCATCTCGTAGTGATTCAATTCTTCTCCTCCTCCTGTTTCGTGATCGGTTTTGCGTTGGCGTTAAACTCGTTCATAGTTTTTTCCAAACCGTCGGCCAGGATCGAACAGACCGCCCGCACCGCGCTCTCTACCGCTTCCCGGTAGATGAGCTCCTCCTCCCCGGCGGCCGGGGAGAGGACATGTCCGGTCAGGTCGTCGCGATCCGATCCCCCGATCCCGATCCGCAGGCGGGGGAAATCGGCGGACCCGATCTCCCGGATGATCGACTCCAGGCCGTGATGGCCCCCCGCGCCGCCCTGCGGCCGGATCCGCACCTTCCCCGGATCCAGGCTCACGTCGTCGACCACCACCAGCAGGTCAACGGGGGAGAGCCGGTAGTAGTCGAGCAGGCGGCGGGCCGCCCGGCCGGACTCGTTCATGAAGGTCGCGGGCTTGCAGAGAGCCAGCGGATGCCCGCGGCATTCGCCCCGGCCGTACCAGGCGAGCAATGTCCGGCTGCGCTTGAGCGTCACGCCGCACTCCCGTCCCAACGCGTCCACCACCCGGAAACCGAGGTTGTGGCGGCTCAAGGCGTATTCGCGGCCGGGGTTGCCCAGACCGAGAACGGCCTGAATGCTCACTTCCCTTTCGCTCCCTCCTTGCCTCTGGCCCCCGGTCCCTCCCTGCCCTTGCCTGCCGGAGCGGCCTCCTTGCCCTTGGCCCCCGGTCCTTCCTTACCCTTCGCGCCCGGGGCCTCCTTGCCCTTCGCGCCCGGTCCTTCCTTGCCCTTGGCCCCCTCCGGCTTCTCGCCCTCCACCGCTCCCTCCGCGCCCTCCGCCGCTTCCCCGATGACTTCCGGACCGGCCGCTTCCGCTTCGGCCGGGGCGACCTCCTCCTCGGCCTTGGGCACGCTGACCGTGAAGATGATCCGGGCGGGATCGCTCAGGACTTCGACGCCGGAGGCGAACTTCACGTCCTTGACCTGGACCGAATCGCCGATCTTGAGCGGCGACACATCCACCTCGATCTTCTCGGGAAGCTCGGTGGGGAGACAGCGGACGAAGATCTCGCGCACCACCTGGGCCAGGATGCCTCCGTCGCGCACGCCGGCCGCCTCGCCCAGACGCAGGATCGGGACGGCGGCGGTCAGTTTCTCGGTCAGGGAGATCTCCTCGAAATCGATATGGATGATGGCGTCGGTGAGATGATTGTGCTGGATCTCCTTGACGATGGCCAGCCGGGGCTTTTCCTGCTCGGCGACGAGCAGGGAGAGAATCTGGTTCTCGTTGATCCCCCCGATCTCCTTCTCGAGATACTTCCGGTCGACGCTGACCGAGAAGGCGCCGCCCTCGCCGCCGTACACGACGCCCGGGATCAGACCCCGGCGCCGAATCCGCGCCGGCCGCTGACCTCCGACCGCCGTGCGTTCCGCAATTTTAAGTTGAATCTTAGCCATGGTGTTCTCCTTTAACTGAAATTAACGGTTTAACGGTTCAACGGTTCAACGGTTCACGGTTCAACGGTTCACGGTTCAACGGTTCAACGGTTCACGGTTCAACGGTTCAACGGTTCACGGTTCAACGGTTCACGGTTTACCGGCTCACGGTCGATCTCATGCCTTTCAACCGTTGAACCCTTGAACCGCTGAACCTTGGAACCTGGCTAATTATTCGTGGTGATCGAACAATATGCTCACCGGCGTGTTTGTGTGGATCCTCCGGATCGCCTCCCCCAGAAGCTCGGCGACTGAGATCACCTTGATCTTCTTCGATCGGGCGGCCCGCTCCGAGAGGGGGACGGTGTCGGTCACCCAGAGGGTGGTGAGCGGGCAGGCTTCGATCAGGGAGACCGCCTCGCCGCAGAGGATGGGGTGAGTGATCGCGGCCTGGATCTCCTTCGCCCCTTTGTCCTTGAGAATGGCGATCGCCGAAACCAGGGAAGTGGCGGTGGAGACGAGGTCGTCGACGATCAGGACGCTATGGCCGGAGACGTCCCCGATCACGTTGCGCACCTCGGTCTTGGTATCGTGGATCCGGCGCTTGTCCACGATCGCCAGGGGGACGTTCATATGCTGGGCGAAGTGGTTGGCGATCTTGATCCCCCCCACGTCCGGGGAGACCACCATCATGTTCTTGAGAAATTCCGGGGGAAGCGCCTTGAGTAGGTAACCGATCAGGACCGGAGCGGCGTAGAGATGGTCCACCGGAATGGCAAAAAAACCCTGGATCTGGGCGGCATGGAGATCGACGGTGAGCACCCGGTCCGCCCCGGCGGCGGTGATCAGATCGGCGACCAGCCGGGCGGTGATCGGAACCCGCGGACGGTCCTTGCGGTCCTGGCGGCCGTACCCGTAATAGGGCAGGACCGCCGTGATCCGGGCGGCGGAGGCCCGGCGCAAAGCGTCGATCATCGCCAGCAGCTCCATCATGTTCTCGTTGGGGGGAGGCGAGGTCCCCTGAATCAGGAAGATGTCCGCGCCCCGGACCGGATGGTCGATCCGGATCGCGACCTCCCCCTCGGGGAAACGCCCCACCTTGGCCCCGGAGAGCTCCATCCCGATGTAGGCGGCGATCTTCTTCGCCAGCTCGGGGTTGGCGTTCCCGGTGAAAAGCATCAGCGTGTGATCGATCATATCCGCATCCACCTTTGGTGTTTTCATTCCTCTGCCATTCTAACCATTAGTCGTTTGTTGCGAGAAAATATTCCCGATTTCTATATTTTCGTTTTTAGACTCCCCCGGACATCCGTTCCGTCCGGCACCACCTCGCCGCTTCGGATGCAAGCGAAAGGGCCGATCCGGCAGGAGGCGCCCACTCTCGCCCCCCGCTCGATCAGAGTAAAGGGGAAAATGATGGAATCCTCTCCGATCTCGGCCAGAGCCTGGATATAGGTCTGGGCGGGGCTGACCACGGTGATCCCTCGCCGGTGCAATCGGCCGACGATCCGCTTCTGAAGCGCGGATTCGGCCCGGGCGAGATCGGCCCGGTTGTTGATCCCCAGGATATCGTCGGGATCGACGGCGAGACAGCCGTCGACCGCGGCGCCGCTCTCCGCCAGCAGGTGGACGGCGTCGGTGAGATAGTGCTCGTTCTGGCGATTGGCATGGCCGATCCGGTCGAGCACACCCCAGATCTCCGGAGAGCGGAAGCAGTAGGTGCCGGAGTTGACCTCCTCCACCGCTCTCTGGAAGACGTCGGCGTCGGTCTCCTCCACGATCCTCCCCACCCTCCCGGAAGCCTTGCGGACGATCCGTCCGTAGCCGCTGGGATCCTCCAGCCGCGCGGTCAGAACCGTGGCGGAGAGCTTTTCCGCCCGGTGAAAGGCGACCAGGCGCTCGAGGGACTCGCCGCTCAGGAGGGGGGCGTCGCCGCAAAGGACGAGGAGATCGCCGGAGAACGTCCCCAGCGCGGAACGAGCCTGCATCAGGGCATGGCCGGTTCCCAGAAGCTCCGGCTGGGGGACGCAACGGGCGGCGGCCACGACCAGTCCGCTCACCGTCGTGTCGTTCGGCGGAACAATGACCACAATCGGATCGGGACGGAGAGGGAGCACCGCCTGGAGGACATGGACCACCAGGGGCACTCCGGCCAGCTGATGGGCCACCTTGGGAAGGGGACTCTTCATCCGAGTTCCGTCCCCGGCGGCCAGGATCACACAAGCCAGAGAGCTCATAAAGAAACCAGTTCTCGCCGATTATTATTCACATTCCATCGCATGTGGCGATTCAACTCGGGTTCAGCGGTTCACGGTTCAGCGGTTCACGGTTATCGGCTGGTATCTCCAACCGTTGAACCGTGAACCCTTGAACCTGTCACTGCGAGAAATCAATACAACCAGGAAGGCACTGAACCGAGGAGGTTTCCGGCAAAAAGACGCGAGGGGGAGTCATCCCGGGCCGGACGGGCGGGGACCGACACTCCCGACCTCCCTGGAAAGACAGGGAAGGAGCGTCGATCGCAGCGGAATGACTGCCCGGCGAGGACTCGAACCTCGAAACTCGGCTCCAAAGGCCGATGTGTTACCGTTACACCACCGGGCAATAACCCGGAATCAGCCGGCCGACGAAGGTTCGGCTCGCATCGCGATGCGCGGAAGCCTCTCAAGGGCAGTGCGATGTAAAACC
>CAZKCI010000127.1:0-11997 GCA_964551475.1 uncultured bacterium
TTCGGGAGGCGAATAAGGAGCATCCAGCAGCCCCAACGGGGCTGAGTCCGTTAGCCCAGGGTTGCGCCGGAGGCGCTACCCTGGGTAACGAGGCGAGACAGTGTCCAACCCCAACGGGGTTGTGTCGGAGAAAAGCGATCGTGTCATGATCACTGTCCTGCGTTCATCGGCTGAACGGCAATTCCCGGTTGAGGGGGACGGACACAACCCCTTCGGGGTTGGCGGGGTAGGTCGATGCCGTTTCCCGGGGTAGCGCCGAAGGCCCCAACCCCGGGCTAGGTGACGGAATCCCTTCGGGATTCGCGGTCCGTCCGCCGCGGCCAGGTTTGAGGTTTTGACGGGGGAGGCGATTCCAGCTCCAAATCGGACAACTCCTGTCCGATCGGACAGAAGTTGTCCGAATATAAGAGAAGCCACCCACACGAAATGGAAGAGAACCGAACTTCCTAACCTCATGTCCCCAGTCTGTCCTCACGACGCCTCCCGCCGGGGTCAATGTGAACCGCTGGGTATAGTATTCTCCTCCCGACGAGGGGTGGTCAAGAATATTCCCCCGCCCATAGAGCGGACAAGAACTCGCCGACGGGGAGAATCGTCACGTCCCCCAACCGCCGGGCGCGCTTCTCCAGGCAGACGCACACCAACCTCTTCATCCGCTTCTCTTCGGCCAGCGCCCGCAGGGAGTTGAGATCCGCCGGGGAGACCGTGTCTTTGGCCTTGACCTCGATAGCCGTGTGATCTCCGATGATGAAGTCCACTTCGAAGCCCGATGTCGATCGCCAGAAGCTTAAGGCCTCGCCGTCGCAATAATCGCCTCGGCAGACGAGCTCGTGCAGAAGGTAGGTTTCAAAAGCCTGTCCGAACTCCGGAGTGCCGGGCCGAAACGGTCGCCCCTGGAGCGCCGCTGCCATGCCGACGTCGAAAAAGTAGTATTTGGACGAGCAGACGGGCTTTCTCTTCCGCGATCTCCGCCAGGCCGGGAGCTCGTGAATGACCAGCGTATCTTTGAGGATCTCGAAATACTCGTAGACCGTCGTCCGCGGCACTTGGGCGTCGTTACCGATGTTGGTGAAGTTGACGATCGTGCCGTTGCACAATGCGGCGGTGCGGAGAAACCGGCTGAACGCCGGTATGTTCCGGGTGGCGCCTTCCGCTACGATCTCCTGCTGGAGGTAAACCCCGGCATACGCCTGAGCGTCGGCCCAGGGATCATCGGAAAAGTAGACGGAGGGGAGCAAACCCCGACCGATCGCGCGCTCAAGATTGAAGTGTCGGCCGAGCTCCTGGCAGGTCAGGGGATGCAGGTGTTTTATCCGGGCGCGTCCTCCCAGAAGATTGACCCCGCCGGCGCGGAGTTTGCGCGTGCTCGACCCGGTCAGCAGGAACCGGATCCCGCGTTCTTCGATCAGACGGTGCACCTCGTTGAGGAGCGCCGGCAATCGTTGGATCTCATCGATGACCACCAGGCGCTCGCTGTCGCGGAGCTCCTGCCCGATGCGCCCCGGATCCCGGCTCAGCGCCAGAAAAACCGACGAGTCGAGAAGATCATAGCGCCGGAGATCGGCGAGGGTTTGGTTGATCAGGAAGGTTTTGCCGGTCTGCCGCGGACCGAACAGGAAATGGGACTTTTTCTCCAGCAGAGACCGCAGGTTCAAGAAGCGGGGGATGACCGGGGGAGGGGTTGGCGCGGCATGAGCTGTCGTATTCATCGTCATATATCATGATATATGACGACAGTCTCGTCAAGGGAAACTGGCATCGCCTGACACCCCACGCCGTGACCGAAAACGGCGATGCCGGCGAGAGCGCCCCCTGCCCAGGCAGAAATAAATCCGCACGGACCCAGGCGCAACCGGTCTAGGTTGCGCGGGAATCCGTTACAATAAAAAATCCGCGTCCTCTCGACGCGGATTATTATGGAGATGAGGGGATTCGACACAACACGAACCGTCTCCGACGAGAAATCACGTTCTCCGTCGAGGAACCCTCCACCCAGTATCACCGGATACCACCATCTATCGCGAAAATGCTACGTTTTTGCTACACCTTTTGAACATGGTTTTCCCCGACTAAACCGCTTTTTCGCCTTCCAGACTGATGTTATCGGGTAACCGGAAAATCTCCCGTCGCCCCGAAATACACCCGGGTCAGGTTGCGGACAGACCACATCCCCGCCGAGTCGCGGAAGATGCCGATGTTGTGGTCCTTCCTTTGTCCCTGGTGCCCCGCTCCTATCCCTAAGAGCTAATCCGGCCGGCTATCGCTATCCGAACCGGGCCGGAACCGCCCACCCCAGGGGACGCGTTCTCCCGGAGGAGGAACTTCCGGTCCGCAACTGCGATCGCGGTCGCTGCCAGGATCAGCACGATCGTGACGATGCACTTGGTGAACTGATCCACCGGAAAGATCGACATGCCGATGTCCGCCGAGAGATGGAAGAGAAAGCAGGCGACGACGCTGCGGCGGTTGCGGTAGTAGAGCCAGTTGATGATGAACCCCATCGGGAGGACGCTGGCGAAGAAATTAGCCGCGTGGACCCAGTGTGAGAGGAGTTCATGGTGGTAATAACCCCGGATGAAAAACAGGGGCGTATGCCAGAAAGCCCAGAGCGGGGCGAACCAGAGAAAGGCGGGGAAAAGACCGACGCGCCTCCGCAGGCTGTCCATCCCGTAGCCCCGCCAGCCCATCTCCTCCAGGGCCGGGGCGAGGCAGAGGATGAGCAGGACCGGCACGCACCCGGCGGAAAAGCCGAACTGGAGAGTGAAGGCGAACTGGGCCGCCGGGCGGCCGAAGAGCAGGGAGACGAGGGCAGAGACCAGGACGGCCGCCGGCATCAAGAACAGCATCAGGGGGACGGTGGCCGGGCGGATCCGTTTGAGGTTGATCAGACGGTCCCAGTAATCCCTCCACAATGCCGGGTCCTTCGACCGGCCGATCATGACCAGCGATGCGATGAGCGGACCCAGCAGCCCGGAGAGGACGAGCAGGCCCAAGAGCTGCTCCGTCCCTTCCCGGCTGCTGACGTGGGCGGCGGCAAACCAGAAGCTCCACGTCACCAGAAAGGTGATCAGGAAGAAGCCCAACGGCTGGCTGGCGGCCTTGTGGTTCATACCGATATTTTTCACCTCTGGCCGCGAATGGTCAAGAGATTCGAGGATAGGCACCCTGCAGAATCCCGCCCTTGAAGTCCAACCGATCCTATGTAGACGCAGGGGTCCAGCTGCTCGACTTGGCTTCGAAGGCCCATTCCCTTTACAGCCAGCAGCCCATGTTGCAGCGCAGGCGGTTGTTGAATTATGTATTCTCGAACTCCACTTGGAAGGACGGCCGGCTCACACCAACATTTCGCCAACCATTTGATATGCTTGCTGATGCGAACGTTTTTAACCAAGAGAAAAAGGCCGCCGACCAAGGGGCCAGCGGCCTTTCTGAAAAATACCTCCCCTTCGTGGTCTCATTTAGAACTTGGCTTGCACTACCTTTCTGGGAACGAGATCCTGTTTTTTGGCCCATCTTTTATCCCGATCACATTGAGCAGCATGCGATTATATAATAATTGGCGTCTCCCCTGACCGCATCAGCCAGTTCCTTCGCCTCCTCAAACTACCCCCGGAAATCCAGCAGTCCATGATCAGAATGGGGGATCCGCTATCTTCCCGGGCAATAGCAGAACGTAAGCTACGGACGTTTCTCACATCTCCCCAACCCAAATAGAAAAAGGCGGCCGCTCCATTGCTGGAGAAACCGCCCATTAAATATCCATCCTGCTGGGTCTACAGGAGAACGGGAACTCGTTAAGCAGTAACGCGGCTTTCACCCCCACTCTTCTGTCTGCGCTGCTGGAACGACATGAGATACTCTCGGAGCGCCACAGCATTGTTGTGCGTCTCATCTGCTGCTGTCATTTTAAGGCGGCATCCAACATCAACCGGTACAACTTGTCCGGCAGGTCAGCCATCGGCACGTGGGACGACGGCAGTTCGAGGTAGGTCCAGCCTTGTGGCGCGGCGGCAATCTTCTGCTTAGCGATCCGGGTGACGTTCTTAAATTCGCTCTTCGTGCAGAGAATGTAGGTTTTCGGCAGCGATCGGAGCAGAGCCGGGTCATACCGCAGTTTCTCCACATAGGGCGTTGCCGGATCCGGCAACGCCGGGCGAGGGCCGGCGGAGGAGGCCAAGCCAATATTCAGGATGTCATACAAGGATTGTCCGGGATCCGGCAGGGCGGCATCGAGATACACGAGGCGCCTGATCCTGTCCCTCATCCTGGCGGCGACGCCAGTGATGACCATCCCTCCGTAGCTGTGGCCGACCAGGATTATATCCTTGAGATCGTTATCGGCTATTAACGCGCATACCTGTTCGATATGCCTGGTCAGTGTGCTGCTGTTTTCATCCTCGAGGGTCGGTATAAAAGCGCGGTGGCCATGCGCTCGGAGAAACGCAGCGGTCCCATCCCAGTATTTGGCGCCAAGGTGGCTGCCGGGGGCATAATCAATCCTTCCGGCGAGTCTATTCCAGGTGTCAGCGGACATATTACCGCCATGAACTAATACATAGTCGGCCATTGTAGAGCCTCCCTCGTTCATCATCACGACGGTTCCTATCACTATCACGACTACCATTCCAAGCATCTCCGTGGGGCACCTCCCCAGTTTTTCGATCGGCGATCCAACCCAATAAAAATACCCGCCCGGATATCCCTATCCGAGCCGGGCCGGAAAATGCCGAACCTCATCTCCCCAGTGTGCTCTCACGACGTTTCCCCGGGTTTAGCCCGACTTTCGCAACTGGAGCCTAAAAACAACTATTTTAATTTAAGGGGTGAAGTTGACGCAAGTGATTGTACTGCAACGGTCGGATTTTTAAAAGTGCGTGTAGTACAGACCTACCCCCTTTCAGGTGCAGATGGATGGATGTAATCTATCGCCATCATGTACCTGAAGTGCCATCGCCGACTCAAAGACGGTAAGGAACACCGCTACTGGAGCATCGCCGAGAAGCGCCGCCGGGCCGGCGGGCGGGCGGTAGATCGGCACGTTCTGTATCTGGGAGAGATCAACGACAGCCAGAAAGCTGCACCCCGATTCTGGCCGGAAAATGCTGTAAATGCTGTTATGCTGGGGTTTCTCCATCCTTGATCGCGATAGCAAAAGGGCGGCTCCCCATGCCGGGAAACCGCCCCTTTTCGCCAGACAGACTGAGGTTACCGCGTTACTGGGATGTCTCCAGTAGCTCCAAAATACACCCGGGTCAGGTTACGGACCGACCAAAGGCCCGCGCCGGTGCGGAAGATCGCGATGTCGTCCGTGCCGTTTCGGTCGTAATCGCCCGGCGCCGCCTGATCCCCGGAACTGCCGAGGTATAAACGGGTGAGGTTGTACATCGCCCACATTCCCGTGCTGCCGCGGAAGACCGCCGGCGCCCATGGCCCGCTTCCTTCATAGCGCCCCGGCGTCAGGCGATCGGTGTTGGCTCCGAAGAAGATGCGGCTCACGTCCCGAAGGGCCCAGAGTCCGGCGGAGGGGCGGAAGAGGGCAAAATCGGTGACGCCGTCGCCGCTGTAGTCGCCGGGGACGGGCTGGTCATCGGAAGAGCCGAAGTAGGCGCGGGTCACGTCCCGAACCGCCCAGAGGATCTGGGAACCGCGGAAAACGCAGTAGTCGTCCGTGCCGTCGCCGTCGTAATCCCCGGGGACGGGCACATCCCCGAAGGTTCCGAAGTAGACGCGGGTGAAATCCCTCACCGCCCAGAACTGGTCGACGGGGCGGAAAACTCCGATGTCGGCGGTCCCGTCGCCCGTGTAGTCGGCCGGAACGAGCTCGTCCGCGTTCAAGCCGAAGTAGATGCGGGTGAAGTTCCTCACCGCCCAGAATCCGGCGCTCCCCCGGAAGAGGGCGATCTCGGAGGCACCGTCCCCGTTGTAGTCCCCGTCCGAGATGTTGGGGGCGGCCTGGGCGGGGACGAGTTCGACCGTGAGGTCGGTGACCGGAACCCCGCAGGTGTAAGCGGTGTCGGCGTAGCCCGGCACATAGGACGGATGGCGGGCAACCGCCCGCAGCGTGCCGGCGGGATTATGCGTCCAGGCCAGGAAATTGTATGCGCCGCCGGGCACCGTGGACGTGACGGTGGTATGGCCGTCGGGGAAGAAGAGCATGACCGAGGCGCCGGTGATCGGGGCGTCCGTGCTCTTGTCCCGGACCACGCCCGAGACTTCGACGCTGCAGTAGGATGTCGGGCTCGGTGACGGGCTGGTGGCCGGCTGCGGTGTGGGCGTCGGGGGGATGCGCGTCGGGCTCGCCGAGGGCAGGGTGGGGGCGGGTGAGGGCGAAGGCGGGGGCGAGCAGGTTGCGGTCGGGCTGGGGGCGGGAGTGGGGGAGGTAGTGTGGCAGTCGAGCGTCAGCTTGGCGGCGTAGGCATCGAAGTTGCCGTTCCTGGTCGCCTGGAAGGGATTGAATACGGGGATGTCGTCGGAGCTCGTATAACCGCCGATATAAGCGGCGCCGCTCGACGACACCAAGCCGTAGGCATAGTCGGTCCCCGATCCTCCCAGGTAGGTGGAGTACCTCAGATCGTCACCGGAGGAATTGAACTGGGCGAGGAAGATATCGTAGCCGGAGGCCCGGCCGCCCTGGTAGGGGCTTCGCGTGGGGAAATCGTCGGAGCTGGTGTGGCCGGCGACCGCGGCCCGGCCCTCGGCGTCCACCGCCACCGCGTAGCACTCCTCGGTCCCCGCTCCCCCGAGGTAGGTGCCGTAGGCGAGCGCCGATCCGGAGGAGAGAAGCTTGAAGGCGAAGGCGTCGGAATTGGCCGGCAGGGTCGAGGCCCCCGTGGCCTGGTAGGCGTTGAGGACCGGCAGGTCGGTGGATGCCGTGTAACCCGCGGCGTAGGAGCATCCCGCGTCGTCGAGGGCGATCTGGCGGATATAATCGGACTGGGCGCCGCCGAAGTAAGTGCTGTAGATGACGGTGGATCCGGTGGAACCGAGCCGGGCGACGAAGCCGTCGATGAACCCAGCCTGTGTCGATTGGTACGCCCCCGCGACCGGAAAGTTGCCCGAATACGTGTATCCTCCGAGGTAGACGGACGAGTCGCTTCCCAGCGCCACCCCCTCGCCCCAATCCTGGGATGTCCCGCCCAGATAGGTCGAGAACTCCAGCGAGTCGGCCTGGGCCGAGAAGCGGGAGACGAAGACATCCCTCCCGCCGTCCACGGTCGCCTGGTAAGGGTTGACCGTGGGGAAGTCGGCCGAGTCGGTGGAGCCGCAGACGACCGCGCGGTAGTTGCCGTCCATCTTCACGCCATCCCCCCAATCCTCGCCGGCCCCCCCCAGATAGGTCGAATAGTAGAGAGCGGAACCGGCGGGGGTGAATTGTATGAGGTAGGCGTCGCCGTTTCCTCCCCGGAAGCTTGCCTGGACCAGGGCCGCGGCGGCGGCCTTGGTGGGAAAATCGCCGGAGCTGGTTTTTCCGGTGACGTAGACGAAACTGTAGGTGTCCAGGCCGACGGCGTAAGCCTCGTCCTGGCCGCTCCCGCCGAAATAGGTGGACCACTGGAGCGAACTTCCGCTTGAGGAAAGACGGCTCACGAACCCGTCCTCGGTCCCCTCGGAGAAGCTCGCCTGGTAGCAGTCGGCGGTGGGAAAATTCACCGACCGGGTGTTCCCGGCGATGTAGACGCGGCCGAGCGTGTCCAGGGTCAGGCTCTTCGCTTCATCGATGTAGGCCCCCCCCAGATAGGTCGCGTAACCGATTTCCAGGGCGCAGACGTAATTCTCGGGCGTGGGCGCGACCGACGGGGCCGGGGAGGGCGAGGGAGCGGGAGAGGGCGTGGGCACATAGAAGCGGGCGAGGAATCCGTCGCCGGTCCCCCCGGCGAAGGTGGCCTGGTAGGCGCTGGCCATGGGAAGGTCGGCGGACTGGGTGTAGCCGCAGACGTACGCCCGCCCGAGGAGATCGACCGCCAACCCCGTGGTCGGGAACTCCGACCCGATGCCTCCGAAATAAGTCGAGTAGGCCAGCGAGGAAAGGGAGGGGTCGAACTTGGTCAGGGTGGCGTCCGTGCCACCCGCCCGGCCCGGCTGGTACGCCTGGAGGGTGGGGAAGTTCAGCGACTGCGCGTACCCGAGGAGGTAGGCCGCACCCGCGGAATCGAGCGCGAGGCCCTGGGCGCTGTCGGTGCTGCTACCGCCGAGGTACGTCGAATAGGTGAGGGCACTCCCGGTGGAGCCGAAGACGGAAAGGAAATCGTCGTATATGCCGCCGCCAAAGGAGGCCTGATAGGGGTTGAGGGTGGGGAAGGCGCTGCCCTGGGTGGTCCCGGAGACATAGCAGGAACCATCCGTGCCGACGGCGATGCCCCAGCCGGTGTCAGAGTCGGGGGTGCCGAGGTACGTGCTGAACTCAAGGGTCGAGCCGTCGGAGGAGAACCGGGCGACGACGGCATCGTTGGAGTTGGTCTGGTTGTTGAGGGACGCCTGGTAGGGATTGACGGTGGGAAAATCGTTGGAATAGGTTTCCCCCGCCAGATAGGCGCGGTACGCCTCATCGATCCGCAGGCCGTGGGGATAGTCGGTGTAGCTCCCCCCGAGGTAGGTGGAGTACTCCAGCGTTTGGCCCGTCGAAGCGAACACGGTGAGGAAGATATCGAAATTGCTGGTGCTGCCTGCGCGGGAGGCTTGGTAGGCGGCCAGGGTGGGGAAACTGGCCGAGAGCGTCTGGCCGGCGACATAGGCCCTCCGGGTGGCGTCGACGTCGAGGTATCGTCCGTAATCGTATGACGCGCCCCCTAGGTAGGTCGAGTAGACGAGCGCCGACCCGGCGGAGGAGAGCCTAACGAGGATAGCGTCGGCATTCAGGGCCCAGGTGGGCTGATAGGCGGACATCGTGGGGAAATCACTGCTGGAGGTGTCGCCGGTAATATAGGCGTCGCCGGCCGAATCGACCGCTATCCCGCAGGCGTGCTCGACCCCCGTTCCCCCCAGGTAGGTGGCGTAGAGGAACGTGGATCCCGCCGAGGAGAGCTTGCCGACGAATATGTCGGGGTTGCCGTAAAGAAGCGCGTTGAGTGAGGACTGGTAGGGGTTCAGGGTCGGGAAGTCGATCGAGTTGGTGTCGCCCGCTACGTAGGCGCAGAAGGCTGCGTCCACGGCCACTGCGTGGGAATAGAAGTCGTCGCCGGGTCCGCCAAGGTAGGTGGAATAGTCGAGATTGACGGCGAAGGCGGGAGAGACGCCGGGGGCAAGTGCCGCGAGGGCCAAGAGCCACGTTTTCATCAAAGATCTCCGTATAGGTGGAGGATTTGTTCTCTGAAAACCAGATTATACAACCGCGCCTGATCTGCCTGGCAATGGGAATCGGGACTCGACAGGAGCGGCAACAGAAGAAGGAGTGAGCGGTCTCTCATCTCTGGGGAGACCGCCCCTTTCTTGCCAGACAAAGTGATGTTATCGGGTGACGGGGATGTCGTCCGTCGCTCCGAAATACACCCTTGTCAGGTTCCGCACAGACCACATTCCGGCTAAATCACGGAAGATGCCGGCCTCATCCACCCCATCCCCATCGTAATCCGCAGGGAGGGACCAGTCGGTTGAGTTCCCCAAGTAGAATCGACTGACGTTCCGAATCGACCACATCCCGGAGGATGAACGGAAGATACCAGCTTCCCATTTGCCGGCACCGTTGTAGTCTCCCGGCACCAGATCATCGGTTGACGCACCAAAGTAGAACCTCGTCAAATTCCGTACCGACCACATGCCGGCACTTCCCCGGAAGATAGCGATGTCTTTGGTCAAGTTGTCGTCATAGAAGCCGGGTATAACCGTATCTCCTGTCGCGCCCAGGTATACCCTGGTCGTATTCCGAATCGACCAGAGACCTGAGGATGACCGGAAGATCCCCGCTTCTGCTTTCCCATCACCGCTATAGTCACCCGGAACAGGCAGGTCATCCGTACCCCCCAGATAGAACCGGGTCAGTTTCCTCACCGACCACATTCCGGAACTTTCCCGGAAAATCGCCGCGTCGGTCGTCCCATCCCCATTGTAATCTGCCGGGACCAACGCGTCGCTCGAGTTCCCGAAATATACTCGGGTGATGTTGCGCACCGACCACATTCCGGAAGTCCCCCTGAAGACGGCGATATCCGAGGTTCCATCGCCGTTGTAGTCGCCGGAGTCGATGAGAAAGGAAACCGCTGCCGGTGGAGTCGGAGAGGGCGGAGGCAGAGTCGGGGTGCCGCATAAACAACTGGGACTGGGAGTCGGCGTCAGAGGTCCTCCGGTGGGTGTGGGCGGGACGGGAGTCGGCGGGGGTGTGGGAGACGGTTCGGATGCGATGCTTGGCGTCGGGCTGGGAGACGGCGTTGCCAGCCCCAGCTTGCTCACAAAAAAGTCATCCCCATCAGCGCGCGCTGCTTGGACCGGATCCCGGGTGGGGAAGTTGTAGGAGCGGGCGTAACCGGTAATGAAGACAGAGTCCTGGGGGTCCAAGGTGAGGGCGTAGGCGGAGTCGTCGTTATCACCCCCGAGGAAGGTCGAGTAAATGAGCGACGATCCCGATGAGGAGAGGCCGATAACAACAGCATCACTATCACCCGACCCTCCCCGGCTCGATTGGTAGGCATTCAATGTCGGAAAATCGGCGGAGAAGCTGTCCCCGCCCACCCAGGCTCTTCCCGCACCGTCCAGGGCGATCGCGTAACCTTTGTCGGCATCAATCCCTCCCAGATAGGTGGAGTAGGCAAGAGCCGATCCAGATGATTCGAACTGCGCGATAAAAAGATCAGCCTGCAGGGCGAAGCTCGCCTGGTAGGGGTTGACCGTCGGGAAGTTCAGTGACTGGGTGTAGCCGGTGACAAAGGCACTCCCAGATGAGGCCACCGCCACTGCATAGGCTTTTTCATTTCCGCCTCCTCCCAGGTAGGTGGAGTAGATGAGAGACGAGCCGGTCGAACCGAGACAGCTCACGAAGGTGTCCTCATATGCGTTCAGACTATGCTGATACGGGTTGGCGGTGGGGAAGCTTGATGATTCCGTGATCCCGACGACGTAGGCCGCCCGGTCCGTCCCCACCCTGATCCCACGTGCCTCGTCCGAAAGGTTCCCGCCCAGATAGGTGGAGTAGCGGAGCGAAGAGCCGGCGGAGGAGAAGGAGGTAATGTAGGCGTCGTAACTGCCGGCGAGGGAGGCCTGATACGCGTTGGCGAGGGGAAAGTTCGGTGAGAGGGTCTGCCCTGCCAGATACACGCATCCTTCCGAATCAAGGCAGACCCCGTACGCGCGATCATCATCGTTCCCGCCCCAGAATCCGGCATAGAGAAGCGCCGAGCCGGAGGGGGAGAGACGGACGAGAAAGGCGTCGCCCAAGCCCCCGTAGCTCGTCTGGTATGAATTGACGAAGGGGAAGTCCTCCGAGCCCGTCTCTCCCGCGATCCAGGGCTGGAAAGAACCGTCCACCGCAACGGCATGCCCCTGATCATCGGAAGCGCCGCCGAGATAGGTGGAAAAGAGGAGGGTCGAGCCGCTGGCCGATAGTTTGAAAACAACCGCGTCGCGGGATCCGGCGTTGAAGGGCTGCGGTGCGTTAACAAGGGGGAAGTCCGTGGAAGCCGAGCGCCCGGTGATGTAAGCGCAGCCGTTCCCATCTACTGCGAGCCCAGCCCCATAGTCGTCATTGCTCCCGCCGAGGTAGGTGGAATACCTAAGGGAGATGCTCTGGGCGGATGCGGCGGGGGCGGCCGCCGCCACAAGTGCAGTCATGATCAGACCGACACCTTTTTTCATGGTGACACCTCCCGTGTTAACCCAGCGGTCGAGCTCGATGGATAAAGATAATACCCGGCCAGATATCGCTATCCGAGCCGGGTCAGTCTTGCCGAACCTCATGCCCCCAGTCTGTGCTCACAATGCTTCCTGCCTGCCTCTCGACGGGGTTAGTGTGAACCGCCGCGAACAAGCATCACCCTCTTGGTATTGGAAGTCAAGCCGGCTCGCGAGATT
>CAZKCI010000128.1:0-4786 GCA_964551475.1 uncultured bacterium
GGCCGAGGGCGCCGGAGATGGAGTCGGTGTAATCGGACTTGGTGTCGGTGAAGATGATGGCGAGGGACTTGGAGTCGGAGTAATCGGCGAAGGCGTGGCTGTGGGTTCCGGGGTTGGAGATGGGCTGGGGGAGGGGGTCGCACTCGGGTTGGGCGACGGAGTGGCCGTAGGTTCTGGGGAAGGCGTAGTCGTCGGTATCGGGCTGGGCGTGGTCGCAAAGATCAGCTTGCTCACGAAGGCATCTTGAGTTCCCCCGCTATGACTCGTCTGGTAGGGGTTCAAGGTGGGGAAATCGGAGGATCCCGTAACCCCCGTTACGTAAGCCTCGCCGCCCGTCCCCAGTGTGATTCCATACCCACTATCACTACCGCTCCCCCCGAGGTAGGTGGAGGAGACGAGAGAGGAACCGGAGGAGGAGAGACTGCTCACGAAGACATCTTGAGTTCCCTCGCTAAAACTCGCCTGTTAGGGATTCAAGGTGGGGAAATCGGCGGATCCCGTAACCCCCGTTACGTAAGCCTCGCCGCCCGTCCCCAGTGCGAATCCCCACCCGTAATCGCTACCGCTCCCCCCGAGGTAGGTGGAGGAGACGAGCGAGGAGCCGGAGGAGGCGAGTTTGCTTATGAAGACATCCCAAGTTCCGCCGCCAAGACTTGCCTGGTAGGGGTTCAAGGTGGGGAAATCGGCGGATTCCGTAACCCCCGCGACGTAAGCCTCGCCGCCCGTCCCCAGTTCGATTCCATTCCCGCGATCAATACCGATCCCCCCGAGGTAGGTGGAGGAGACGAGAGAGGAGCCGGAGGAGGCGAGTTTGCTTATGAAGACATCTTGATTCCCGCCTCGACTCGCCTGGTAGGGGTTCGCGGTGGGGAAATTGGCGGACAGCGTATACCCCGTGACGTAAGCCTCGCCGCCCGTCCCCAGTGTGATTCCATACCCGTAATCGAGACCGCTCCCCCCGAGGTAGGTGGAGGAGACGAGAGAGGAACCGGAGGAGGAGAGACTGCTTACGAAGACATCAGCACTTCCGCTGTTACTCGCCTGGTAGGGGTTCAAGGTGGGGAAATTGGCGGACAGCGTATACCCCGTGACATAAGCCTCGCCGCCCGTCCTCAGTGTGATTCCCCGCCCGGTATCATCATCGCTCCCCCCGAAGTAGGTGGAATAGATGAGCGAGGAGCCGGAGGAGGAGAGACTGCTCACGAAGGCATCATTAGTTCCGCCGAAATTCGCCTGGTAGGGATTCAGCGTGGGGAAATCGGCGGATCCCGTATACCCCGTTATGTAAGCCTCGCCGCCCGTCCCCAGTGTGATTCCATACCCGTAATCCCAACCGCTCCCCCCGAGGTAGGTGGAATAGATGAGCGAGGAGCCGGAGGAGGAGAGTTTGCTTACGAAGATATCCCAACTTCCGCCGCCAAAACTTGCCTGGTAGGGATTCAGGTTGGGAAAATCGGAGGAGACGGTTTCCCCTGCGACATAAGCCTCGCCGCCCGGCCCCAGTGTGATTCTATTCCCATAATCATTACCGCTCCCCCCGAGGTAGGTGGAGTATTCGAGCTGAAGCGTTGCGGCATGAATCAGCGCGGGATAAGCGGTTAACAGAGCAGCTATGGATAGAAGAGCGGTTATGGATTTCATTTGCATCCCCTCCATTGGGATACCGAGAAAAAAATAACCCGGCCGGATATGGCTATCCGCACCGGGTCAGTTTTGCTGAACCTCGTTTCCCCAGTCTGATCTCAAAACGGCTCCTGCCGGGGTTATGGTCGGAAACACCGGGAAGCAGTATGTTCAGAAAGAGCCATGTAGTCAATAGAGTTATCCCGCCAGTGCTGTCCGGTTAACCGACAGACCAAAATTCGCAACCACCTACTGATGAAAGAGTTGAAACCAAATATTGCTATAGACGATTTGAATTCGCTTTTAAACTCGGGCCATCCTAACCCCCTCAATTTCGGAGGAATGGCCCATGAATACCGGGCAAACGGTTTTCGCTCAACTCATGGAATTTTTGCCCCTGGACCAGTTTCACACATGCGTTCAGCGTTACGGCGGCGATCACAGGGTGCACCGGTTTTCCTGCTACGACCAGTTCCTATGCATGGCTTTTGCTCAACTCACCTACCGAGAAAGTCTTCGGGATATCGAAACCTGCTTGCGGGCGATGCGATCCCGACTTTACCACATGGGGATCCATGGCACCATCGCCCGCAGCACCTTGGCCGATGCCAACGAGAGCAGGGACTGGCGTATCTATGCCGATTTTGCACAAGTATTGATCCATATCGCGCGGAAGCTTTATGCCCACGACACGTTCGGAGTCGATCTGGAGAATACGGTTTACGCCCTCGATTCCACCACCATCGATCTCTGTTTGAGTCTGTTTCCCTGGGCACGTTTTCGCAAAACAAAGGGTGCCATCAAGCTGCATGCTCTCCTCGATCTCAGGGGGCCGATCCCCTCATTTATTCGAATCACCGACGGAAAAGTTCACGACGTCAATATTATGGACGATATTATTCCCGAAGCCGACGCATTCTATATCATGGATCGAGCCTACCTGGACTTCGGGCGATTCCACACTCTGGATCTCTCCGGGGCATTCTTTGTTACTCGAGCAAAACATGTCTTCGATTTCCGCCGGCGTTATTCCCGTCCGGTGGATAAGGCCACCGGATTAAGATGCGATCAAACTATTGTGCTGACAAATTATTACCCGGCCAAATACTATCCGGGAACATTGCGCAGGATCGGATATTTCGATGTCGAAACCAAAATCCATTATGTGTTTTTGACCAATAATTTTCCCCTGCCAGCTCTGACCATAACTAAGCTATATAAATGCCGGTGGGGGATCGAAATATTTTTCAAGTGGATCAAACAAAATCTCCGGATCAAATCGTTTTACGGGACATCGTTAAATGCCGTCAAGACCCAGATCTGGGTCGCTATCTCGGTTTATGTGCTGGTTGCCATCATCAAAAAGAGATTGAACATAGACATCGAACTTTACACAATTCTGCAAATATTGAGCGTGACCATATTCGACAAAGTCCCTCTGCTGCAACTAATTGCAGAAACCGATCAAAATACCACAAGCATCGAAAACGATAACCAGTTGCTGCTATTTGAGTTATAACCGGACAGTAGTGTTATCCCGCATAGAGTTATCCCGCGGCGGTGAATTTCTCTCCCAGTCTACCTCCAGGACACCTATTTTTCCCCATCCAGGAAGCTCCAGGATCAACGATCTGGGTAGGAAAGGGGAACCCCCTCTTATCCCCCCAACGGTTGTCTCCGAGGGGTGATCCGTCGTTCCCCGTCGTCAAACCTCTCGCCATGCTTCCGTATAACCGACGATCTTTCCCCTCGTCTCCAGGCTTAACTAGATGAGGGTGGAGATGGTGAAGGGCTGAAGTTGTCGTGCTGAGAGTGGGCGGCAGGCAGGTGAAGATGCAGGAGACTTGACTGGGCTGAAAGTGGGCGGCAGGCAGGTTGTTGTGGGCCATAACGGAGACTGAGACGGTCCGGGTTGTTGGGGGCGGACCATGAATCTTGAGGCCCTTTTGATCACCAGCCGCCCAAGTTATTCAATCGAGCGGGGAGAAGAAGCGTATCGGGCTTACAAACAACGGGAAAGTGGTAAAGAGCGATTCAGGTTTATTCTGGCGATTGCTTTTCTGTCCGCCCAACTCGCCCGCTCATTCTCCTGTTTACTGTCCGGCGATCACGATCTCTTTCCCCTCGTCTTCAGGTTTAACGAGATGCACAACATTTTCAGCGATCTTTATGGGGCTCTTACTCAAGCTTCGGGCATTCTTCGCTACACAATAACCGAGCAAGAAGAGAGCGGCCTCCCCATTGCTGCAGAAACCGCCCCTTCCTTACCAGATTAACCTGCCCCCCCGAAAGACTATCCCTCACCCACGGTAGCTTTGTCGCGAATCCGATGGATCGCTTTGTTTGGCATTCCGGATCGCAGCGAAGACGAGGTACAGAACAGGCCACACGAGAAAGACAAAAAGGATGCCCGTCATTATGCCATTTGCTCTAAACTTACTTATCCGGAACATGGCGGCCAGAGCGTTGAGGACGGGATCGAATGGACTCCATCCGACTGCAAGCAGCAGGCAATTGCTGATCACCGGAAATACCCGTCCTATGGCAAGCATGATTGGGGCAACGATGAGCAATGATCCCAATACCGTTTGGGGCCTCAGGGCAGAATTGGCAAACTGCGAAAATCCACCATCGGCGTGGTGTTGCAGTTCCTTGCCCTTCCAGGCAGCGCCAAGCATTACAGCGGCGACACAGGCAGCGAAAATCACGATCTCAGGAACGACCATCGCGCCGAGTGAGCTTGTGTCTGTGTAGATGTTGATTTCGTGAAAACCGCGATGGTGGATACTGGAGTAAGTGGTCGCTATATCCAGTGCCGTCAGGCCCACGAACGGTATGGCGAAGAGGAGGAGCAAGCGGCGATTCATGGTGATCTGCCGGACAGATATTAGATCGCATGAATGCGGTCGATCCCAACCACCTATCGTTTGATTTTGATAAAAATGGCACTGGAGCCTGCTGGCTGTCAGCCTAGAACAACCCTCCCATGGAATAGCAAACCCGGCCGGGCATCTCTCTCCGTAGCCGGGTCAGTCTTGCCGAACCTCATGCCCCCAGTCTGTGCTCACAATGCTTCCTGCCTGCCTCTCGACGGGGTTAGTGTGAACCGCCGCGAACAAGCATCACCCTCTTGGTATTGGAAGTCAAGCCGGCTCGCGAGATT
>CAZKCI010000129.1:0-66825 GCA_964551475.1 uncultured bacterium
TTTTCTCCGACACAACCCCGTTGGGGTTGGACACTGTCTCGCCTCGTTACCCAGGGTAGCGCCTCCGGCGCAACCCTGGGCTAACGGACTCAGCCCCGTTGGGGCTGCTGGATGCTCCTTATTCGCCTCCCGAATCCACACAAAATGGAAGAGAACCCAAAAATGCAGCAAATTCTCGCGAAAGTTACTTGACATTTATCGGCGTTATGGGTAATATTACCCCCCATAGCGCCATGAAACGTCAAACTACAAACGATTTCTTCGCTACCCATCCGGTCTTCTCGCTGGATGAAGCCACCGCGGCGCTTTGTCCCGCCGGCGGTAAATCCGGAACGGTCGAACGGCTTAAATACCACCTCCAGACCGGGCGGCTCAAGCTAGTCACCCGCGAGATCTACGCGGTAGTCCCTCCCGGCATACCGATCGAGCGTTTCCATCCGGATCCTTTCCTGGTCGCCGCCGCCATACGGCCTGGCGGCGTATTTTGCTTCCACAGCGCTATGGAACTGCTCGGGGCGGCCCATTCTGTTTGGAACCGTTCTACCCTTTACGCCGATAAGCCCCGCAGACCGGTTGTTTCCGGCAGCACGACAATCCAGTTTATCAAGCACCCTCCGGCTCTGAGGCCGAAGCACGGCCGTCCTTTCGGCACCCGTTCAATAGAAAGACGCGGGCGACTGCTCCTGTGCACCGGTCCCGAACGGACGCTGGTAGAGGGGTTTCGTCGGCCGGCTTTGGCCGGCGGCCTGGAGGAGCATATCGTATCGGCGAGCGGTTTCCCGACCCTCGACCTGGATCTGCTCAGAGAGGTATTGCGCCGTTATGGAGTTCGTAATCTCTGGGCGGCGACGGGCTGGTTTCTTGAGCGTTTCCAAAAAACATTTCACGTACCGAATGACTATCTGCACATTTTGGAACGCCACCGCCCCGTGTCCCCCCACTATCTGGAACGCAATCGGCGCGGCGGTATCCTCCTGCCCCGCTGGAATCTGATCGTTTCCAAACAGCTCACCCGTTTGAGTGAACCTGATGAGCCTTAGCCTGGAGTATCTTGAACGATGCGCGGCCGAAACCGGCTTCGGCGTATCGCCGCTGGAAAAGGTTGTACGGCTGGGAGAAATGGCCGCCGATATCTCCCGCCATCCTTTCCTCCGGGAGGTATTAGCCCTCAAGGGCGGGACTGCCTTGAACCTCTGCTTCGGCTTGCCAAGTCGCCTGTCGGTAGATCTGGACTTCAATTATATCGGGCACCTTGAACGCGAGAAAATGCTCACAGATCGGCCAATGGTTGAAACAGCGGTCGAAAAGCTGGCAGCAACGTCATGGATATGTTGTCCAGCGTTCCGCTGATGCTTTTGCCGGACGCAAGATCTATTTGACCTTTCTTTCAGCGTTCGGGAAGAGGGATCGAATCGAGATCGATCTGAATTTCCTCTTCCGGGTCCCTTTTTCGGGGACAAGCACCATGGATCTCTGGCAACCGAGAGAGCTGGATCGGCCTCGCGTAAAGGTTGTCGGTTTGGACGAGCTGGCCGCAGGCAAGATGCTCGCCCTGCTTGATCGGGGAGTAGTTCGCGATGTCTGGGACGTGGGACGACTGCCGATCCTGCACGGGGAAGCGATCGAAGCCCCTTCCTTTCGGGCGCGGTTCATAGCCCTCTCTGCTATTTTAGGGCAGCCATTGCCGGGCTACACCGGGAAGCATCTTCAGGAGGGTGTCACCGAGCGAGAGATCGCCCAACAGCTTATCCCCTTCTTGATCACCGACAAATCACCCAGTCCTGGGGACATCGTCAGAAAAGCGTGGGGGGTGATAAAGCCGTTTCTATCGCTGAAACCCGAGGAGCGGGACTACCTGGCCGCGATAGACCAGGGAGAAATCCGAACCGAGCTGATATTCCCGAACGATAAAGAGCAAGCGCGGATTTTCGCGGAACATCCCGCGCTCCAGTGGAAGATATTGAATGTCCGCAAATCCCTGGCGCGACGCTGATAATGGAGACCATGAGCCAGACAACCGTCAGGCACGCCTCCCCGTTAACCAAGCTCCTGCGCTTCCTATTCGAGATCGCAGGAGGAGTAATCGCATGCGGGGGATTGATACTGTTTCTTCTGGTCCTGCTTGCGATCGGCGAGAGCGGCGGACCGAACGGTGTAAGCATCGCCGACGCGGCGAGGCGAGGCCATAAAGAAAGATTTACAGGGGATTCCTCCTTAGCGGTACGGAAAGGCGTACTTCCAAAACCGTTCGGTTCCCTGGCAAATGCCAGGTACTTGCGTTTGACCTGGCTTTTGTGAGCGGTGTCAGGGCCGGGGCGAGCGAAAGAGATAGGACCCCGAACCGACGCGGTAGAGGGTGGCGGCGGGGGTGGACTCCAGGAAGCTCACTCCCGGGGCCTCTCCGGCTGGACGGCCGGATTCGATGATTGAGGACGCGTCCCGGGACGGGACAACCACCACGGCCACGGCGTTAGGGGGTATACTCACCCGCAGGGAGAACTCATCCCCTTTCCTTTCCCAGGACGACGAGACCTCCCCTTCCATCAGGCGGGTGGAAGCGCGGGCGGAGTCGAGGCCGGGGACCGGGGCGGGACGGATGACGATCCGCTCCGGCGGCGGGCGGGAGTAATCGATCTCGATCCCCGCCAGATACCGATAGAGCCACTCCTCCAGATGACCCATCATCAGATGGTTTTGGGAATGGCCGCGGGTCGGCCCGTCCCAGAACTCGGTGAGGGAGGTGGCTCCGTGGGCAAGTTGGTAGCCATAGCTCGGGTGATCGGTCTGCGCCGCCATCGCCGCGACCAGATCCGCCCGCCCTGCTTCCGAAAGAGACGACAGGACGAAGCGATCGCCGACGTCGCCGGCGGTGGTGTGGCCGCCGCGCGCCCGGATGTCGGCGACAAGACTGGCGAGGACCGCCGCGCGGCGATCCGGGGAAACGAGACCGAAGGCGAGGGCGATGGCGTTGGCCGTCTGGGACCCCGTTCCATAGCGATTCTTCTCCGGATCGAAGAACTCCCGGTTGAAGGCTTCCCGGATCTCCCGCGCTCGCCCGGCAAAGTGGCGGGCGTCATCGCCTTGGCCGAGCAGCGCGGCCATCTTCTGGATCAAAAGGGCATCATAGTAGAAGATGGCGGTTGAGGTGAGGGCGACCGGCGTGTTCTGGGCGTAGGGGGGGTTGGGACCGACGTCCGCCCAGTCGCCTAGCCCTTTAGAGATGATGTCCCCCCGGGATATTCGCTTGAGATAGGCGAAGTAACGCTTCATCCCCTCGTAGTTCCGCGAGATAAGATCATAATCTCCGTAGCGTTGATAAAAAAGACAGGGGAGGGCGGAGTGGATGGTGGTGACAACGTCCGCCCAGTCGCCGAGCCCTTGAGCGATGATGTCTTTCTGGGATGTTCGCTTGAGATAGGCGAAGTACTGCTTCATCCCCTCGTAGTTCCGCGAGATAAGATCATGATCTCCGTAGCGTTGATAGAAAAGCCAGGGGAGAATGATATAGGCGCTCCCCCAGCAGGGTTCATCGCGGAAGGAGCCGTCGAAACGGTAGTATTCCGGGGCGTTGGCGGGGATGATCCCCGACTTGCCCTGGGCGTCCCTCATGTCGGCGACGATCTTGGCCATGAGCAGCGGGACGTCGAAGTCATACATCACCGAGGGCCCCATCAGGTGGGACTGCTCTAGCCAGCCGAACTTCTCCCGATGGGGGCAGTCGGTGAGGATGCTCACCATATTGCTCTTGATCGCCTGCAGAATGAGCTCATGGATGCGGTTGAGGAGGTCGTCTGAAGAAGAGAAGGTCCCGCTGGTTTCGGCGCTGCTGCGGACGAAAACGCCTTGGATATCCAGGAGCGCCGGTTTCTTCGGTTCCTCGGTTTCGACCTGCAGATAGCGAAAGCCATAATAGCTGAAGCGCGGCTGCCATTCCTCCTCCCCCTCCCCCCGGCAGACATAGGTAAAATAGGACGGTTTCCCGCTCCAGCGCTGATTTACCCGGCCGCCCCGATCCAGCAGTTCTCCCGGGCGGATCCGAATCCAAGCCCCCGCCGGACCCATCACCCGGATCTTCGGCCATCCGGCTATGTTTTTACCGAGATCGTAGAGAGTGACGCCCGGCTGGATCTCCGTCGCACGGACCGGAGAAAACTCTTCCATCGCCTTGACCGGCGGGGCGGATTGGGCGACAAGCGTTCCTCCCGTATCCTCGACTTCCGTCGCCGCTTCCCAAGAGGAATCGTCAAATCCAGGACGATCCCAGCCGGGAAGCTCCCGCCGGGCGTCGTAATCCTCCCCCCCGTAGATGCAGGAGAAGACGATCGGGCCGGGAATAGCCTTCCAGGAGCCGTCGCTGGCGACGAGACGGGAGGTCCCGTCGGCGAAGTCCAATCGGAGTTGGACGATTGCCCGGGGTTGCCCGAACGACTTCTGGAACTTGGCATAGCGCGTGCCCCGGACGTTGAACATCCCGTTGCCGAGCATCATTCCGAGAGCGTTCTTCCCGGAACGGACCATGCCCGTGACATCGTAGGTCGAGTAGAGACAGGTCCGCCAGTAGTTCGTCCAGCCGGGGTCGAGAACCCGATCGCCGACCTTCTCTCCGTTCAGGCGCAGTTCATAATGCCCGAGGCCGCAGACATAGGCCGTGGCCGAGCGAAGCGGCTTCTCCACGATGAACTCCTTCCGGAAGAGAGGGAGGGGATCATCCGGCGCGGACGGTGTTCCCCAGGGCCAAACAGTCCAGGCGGAAATCTCCTGAGCGCTCGGCCAATCCTTGTCCGAGAACCCTGCCTTTTCCCATCCGGCGGGCGCAGCTTCGCTCGTCTTCCATTCCTTATCCACCGGGATGACCAAGGGGTCGGGATTGTTCTCGAAACGGACGAAAAGTCTCCCTGCGATCCCCGCCGCGGAAGGTCGCGGGTGCGTCGCTTTGAGGGCGAGGGTGTTGAGCCCCGGCCGGAGGAATGACCGCACTGGGAATTCTCCCCGGGCTTCTTCCCCCGGACCCTTCGCGGCGACGCTTCCGTTGATATACAGTTCGAAAGGATCCTCGGAGGAAACAAAGAAGACGGCCGTGCTCACCCGCTCCGGAGGGAGGGCGAACTCCCGGCGCAAGAATATCTCCCCGGCGGGAGCCCATTTTTCTGGTTTGCCTTTGGGAAACCAGACCCAGGGGAGCCAGCGATCGAGGAGAGGGTTCCTCCCGATCCACTTCGCCTTCCAGTCGGCGGGAGAAAGGAGGCCCATCGTCCAGGACCCGGTATCGCTCCAGGGGGTTTCCCTCCCCTCCCCGTCCCAGACCTTCACCTTCCAGTAACAGCGATCGGAGGAGGCGAGAGATTCCCCGGCGTAAGGGATATGGAAAGACCGGGGGGAGACCACCTTCCCGCTGTCCCAGAGATCGCCCCGCCCGGAGCGGAGAAGATCGGCATCGCTCGCGACCAGAATGCGATAGGCGGCTTGGACGATCCCTCGGGCCAAGGGATCGGATGGCTCGAGTCTCCAGGAAAGGCGAGGGGCGGATTCCTCCACCCCCAGGGGATCGACGCGATATTCGCAGCGAAGGTCGACCGCGGAAAGAGCGGCGGACGGCGCAGCGGGCGCAGGGGGGGAGAGAAGAAGCAAGCCCGCGACGAACGAAACGGATAAGCGAAGGAGGAACCAGCGGCCGATCAATCGGAGGATTAGAAATGCGGGAAACGAGCCTATATTTCGCATGATCGATGCCTCGAAAAGATTGATTTGAACGTTGACATGCGCATCGGTATGGTATTATTACATGATAAATACCACGGATAAAAGTGGAATAATCTTGTGGGCCGGGACGTCCTCCGAAGTTTCGCGAGGAGCGGCGGCCGATCACCGTAACGCTGGAGAACGGCATCCCCCTCTCCGCCCTCGCCACCCATGATCCCCCGAACGACCATCCTCCAAAAGCTGGCCCTGATCGCCGGAGCCCTAGTCTGCATCCTTCTCCTCCTGGAGGGAGGGCTGCGGGCCGCTGGTTTTCTTCTCCTTTTCCTGCGCGATCGCTCCAACCTGGCCCAGGCGGGGAAAAGCGGCGAAATCCGGATCATGTGCGTCGGGGAGTCCACCACCTTCTACGGCGGGTCCAATGCCTACCCCCGCCAGCTGGAGGAGGTGCTCAACACCCTCGGCGCGCCCCGCCGCTTCACGATCATCAACAAGGGCCGCCCCGGCACCAACACCAACACCGTCGTGCAAAATCTCGAGTCCTGGATCGACCAGAACCATCCGGACGCCGTGGTCGCCATGATCGGCATAAACGACGTCGGGATGTTGGCGGTCACGCCCCTCCCCGAGGAGGGGGGGGCGGGGGAGCGGTTCGTGAAGAACCTCCGCCTCTACAAGCTCTTCACCTTGATCCTGGAAGGGGCGCGACGGATGGGAGGCGGAGCGGCTCCGGACAGCCTCTTGGATGCGGACGAACTGGCGGCGTCTCTCCGGGAAGAGGCGGAGAAAAAGCCCGGGGACGCGGCGGGGTATCTGAAACTCGGCCAAGTCCTCCTGGAACGGGAGCATTTCGCGCAAGCCCAGGAGGCGTTCCGGAAGGCCGCGGAAATCACGCCTTCCGCCGGCGCCTTTTTCGGCCTGGCGATGTCCCTGAAAAAAGCCGCGAGCTTCGAGAAAGCCATCGAGGCATTCAAAAGCTGCCTGGCCATTGATCCGAAGAACGACCGGGCGTGGGCGGAGGGCGGCGAGGTCTATTCGATGAAGCGAAACAAGAACCGGGGCGAGGCGGAGAAGATGTTTGCCCGCGCGATCGAGCTCAACCCCGACAATGACCTGGCCCTGGCCGGGATGGCCTACTGCATATGGAAGAAGAAGATCTACCAAGAAGCGATCGGAATGGGCGAGCGCGCGGTCGCGGCCAACCCGCAGAATAAATGGGCGTACGAGATCATGAGCTCCTGCTGGAAAAAGCTGCATGATATCCCGGCCGCCATCCGGACTTACGAACGGGAAATAGCCCACAACCCCCGGGCATCATTCCCGCATGCCGAACTGGGCAGACTGTACGCGCAAGTGGGAGATACCACCCGGGCGGAGGAGCAGGCCCGGCAGGCGCGGGAGATCGGCCTCGATATGTATAAACCGGTGACCAGGAAGAATTATCAGCGCATCCGGGAGATCCTGGCGAAGCGGAGAGTCCGCCTGGTGGCGATGCAATACCCCGTGCGCAGCATCGAACCGCTGCAGCGGCTGCTGGAGCCGAACGAGGGGGTCGTTTTCGTCGACAATGAGGGGATTTTCCGGGAAGCGCTTCAGCGCCTATCCACAAAAGAGCTCTTTACTGACCTCTTCGGCGGCGACTTCGGCCACTGTACGCCCGCCGGCAATCGCCTGATCGCCGACAACCTCGCACGCGTCCTTCTCTCCGAGGTCTTCCCCGCCCTCCCGGCCGGGGCCTCCGCCGTCACCCATTAAGTTAAATGGGCCTACATCCCCGTCATCCGCTGGCGCCATTCAATACGTCCGATAGATCCGAGAGGAAACGGGGATATCCCCTTTTCCGCCGAAGAGGGCGCTCCTGCTTTTGTACATCACCCACGCCCCGACGCTTTCATTCCAGAAGCCGGTGATATTATGCCGGCCGTTGCCGTTGAAGTCCCCCGGCTGGGGATAATAATCTCCATACCCCTCCCCGAAGGTGACCCGTCCGCCGCCCTGGATCGCCCAGAGCCCCTGGGACGCCCGGAATACAGCGATCTGCTGACTCCCCTTGCCCAGATAGTCGCCGGGGACGGGGTAGTCTCCCGCCTCTCCAAAATAGGCGCGGGTGATGCCGCGGATCGCCCACAGCCCCGTCGAGGGTCGGAAGATCCCGATATCCGACACGCCGTCCATGTCGAAGTCGGCGTAGATCGGCATGTCGCCCTTCTGTCCGAAGTGGAGACGGGTGCCGTTCAATACCGCCCAGAGGCCGTCGTCGTCCCGAAAAATGCCCGCGTCCGCCTTGCCGTCGCCGTTGAAATCGCCCGGGCAGGGATGGTCCCCGGCCCGCCCGAAATATGCCTTCCCCCTGGGGTAGATTCGCCAGAGGCCGTTCTGGGGGCGGAAGATCGCCGGGTTGGCCTTGCCGTCCAGGTCGTAATCGGCGGGGATGGGCATGTCGGTCGAGTTCCCGAAGCGGACCCGGGTGACGCCGGAGATCGCCCAGAGGCCGTCGGAGGGACGGTAGACCGCCCACTCGGAGAGTCCGTCGCCGTTGTAGTCGATGATGTCGGTGAGAGGGGGCGGAGGCGGGGGCGGCGTCGGCGCCGGCGCCCCTCCGTACTCGATGTCCACCTGGTAGATGTCGTTGCCGGGACCGCCCATCACCCAGAGGTAGCGCCCGTCGAAGGTCAGGTCGCCGATGCACCAGAAATATGACTCTTCGTGGGGCAGGAAGAAGTACCGTCCGGTCTTGCTTCCGTCCATGTTCAGCTCGTAAACCGTCGGCCATTCGCCGTCGTCAACATTAGTAATCGTCACCCAAAATTTATCGTCGATGCGGATGATGCCGCCCGCCCCCGCCACCTCGAGATGGATGGTGGCTTCCCTCTCCCCCTCCACAGTGAATTTATTCAGCCTGTTGTTCACTTGATCCGTCACCCAGAGGCGGTCGATCTTCGGGTCGTAGAAGACGCCGGCGCGGTGGGAGGATTTGAAGTAGGAGATAACCGCGCCGCCGCCGGGCGGGACTTGGCAGATCGCTACTTTCTGGTCCACGATCCACCAGCAGTTCCGTTTCGAATCCCAGGTGATGCTGGTGCCGTAGGGTTCGTCCCACGGAACGTCGAAATCCATCGTATCCAACGTCTCGCCGCTCTGCGGATCGCGCTTGCGGAAGAAGGAGTTTCGGACCAGGATGTCATAGAGGTAACCGTCCTTGTAGCAGATCCCCCCCCACCAGCGGTTTCCGGAGCCGCGGCTGATGCTGTGGACGATCTCCCCGAAATAGGCGAAGCCCCCCTCCGCACAGACCAGGATAATCATCGCCAGCGCACAGTGAACTATGGCTACCTTCCCCATTTTCAGCATGGGTATGTCCTCTATCCAGTATCCAGGGTGATGGCCCGTGATCTGCCCCTAATATTTATGTGATCGCATATAACACTATCCCCCCTGAAGGGAGAAGACAAATTTCTTCGGGAGATGGCGGACAAGGGTATCCAGCAGCCTCAACGGGGCTGAGTCCGGTAGCCCGGGGTGGCGCCGCCTGGGTTCGGGCGGGATTTTTTCCGCTCCGGTCAATCCTCTGTCCCGGAAATGTTCTTGATTGTATCTGTCCGGAGGAGAACAATATCGCTCAGTAGCTCATCACCTTACCCCCGGGGGACATCATGAGCACGCAACTGGGGACATGAGGTTGGGGAGTTCTGGCCCGGCGCGGATAGCGATATCCGGCCGGGTTTGCTTTCGTCGGATCAGACGGCGCGGCTAAAAACTCCGTCGATTGACTGGAGTGCAGGAATGAACGGCCCGCAACGCGGACACAATCGCGCTCAGCACGGGAGAAATGATCATGAAAACATTGTGTTTCGCCCTGGCGGTGGCTCTGGTCGCCGGCGGCGCCCTTTTCGCGCAGGACAAACCGGGAACAACGCCCTCCGCCACCGCGCAGGCGGTGGTGAAAGGGAAGACAATGCTCATCATGCAGGGGCGTTCTCCCCTCCCCCCGCCGAGCCCGACGGGAGACGTCGATGTATGCTTCAAATGCGGTGAGAGCATATTCAAAACGACATCGGGGGCGGACGGGACCTACTCCATAGAATTGCCGGCGGGCTCCTACCAGATCGGCTGGGTCGCGACGAACAAGGATGCGAAGGACGTCGATCCCTTCGACCGCTCTCGATCCCGACGGCCCCTCGGCAAAGAAACCACCGAGATCCAGGTCGAGGCGGGAAAGACCTACGAGCGCGATCTCCCCGTCTTGGTCATGGAGATCTACTGATCATGAGGAGGCAATCTATGCCGCGGCATGATTTCCGAAACACACCGAGACTGAGTCTGGTTCTTCTCCGCATCGCCGTCCTCGCCCTGGGAGTCGGAGCCGCCGTCAACAGCGGCTCCGGCCAGATCTTCGACCCCACCCCGATCCCCGGGAAGAACCCCGGATGGAAACTCGTGTCGGTCACCGTCGACCCCCAGGGAAAATCGGGCGACAATGTCCCGGCGGCAAAATCGCTGCAAATAACCAGGGGCAAGGTCACGATTCAGGTTAAGAACAGCACACTGGAAGCGACTTTTTCCGAGCCGCCCGTATTTGTCGGAGTAAATGACACGGCAACGATGGAAGTCTCCACCAGTTATTCCGGGAACGACGACAATGTTTATATGAGCATTTTGTTTAACCTCAATGGCGCGTTTCATTCCGACAGCTACCAACCTCTCTCGTTGTCAGTCGGTTGCTTATCGAACAGTTCGTTTAAAAGAAACAGCGGCCACGAAACATTTATCATCACACCCGAGCGTGGATTTCCCGAAGCATCTATTTACCCAGCAGTGTCCTATGGCGCCACCGAAATACCGTGGGCTTTCGAAGCAAAATATGTCTGGGTCGAGTCTTACTCCGCCGAGCCGACTCCGACCCCGCCCGGCGAGTGCGCGGAACTCCTCGATCGCTACTTGGCGGCGCGTTTCGAAGTGCTGATGCTGCAGGATCAGCTGGAACTGTGGCGGGGGCTCGAAGCCGACTACGAGCGCCAGTGGAATGCGCTTCGCGAGGAGGGATTCCTGAGCGGAGTGTTTGACGTCGCCAGCATGGTTCTGACCGGCGGAGCGAGCATCGGCGCTCAGGCGGAAAGGATGGCGCTTCTTCAGGCCGGGAAATTCACCGTGAAGTCGGCCGCCCGGATAGTCTTCGAGAGCGCCGCCAAGGCCTTGATGAAGGAATCGGCAAAGGAGTTCACGCTCTGGATGACCCAGGAAAAGGGCTGGGATCCCGTGAAACTGCTGGGCCAAAAGCCCCTGGAGGGGCCCGGAAAGAAGATGATCGCGGCGGCGGCGGGCCAGTGGAAGCAACGGCAGATCATGGAGATGATCTGGCAAGGCAAGGGAAACTTCAGCGACCCGATCTTCAATAAGCTGCGAGCCGGCGGCGCGGGCTCTCTCCCCTTCTCGGCGCACGTGGAGGCGCAGTACGCCCAGGCCTGGTCCGAAGCCGCCGGCATCCTCTTGGACGCGGGTTTTGCCTGTTACGGCGCCTGGACCACGCACGGCAAACTGGAGGCCCTGCGGGACGCTCTCCGGCACATTCGCGACCGGCGGATCGTGCCGGCGGAAAGGAAGCTCAATCAAGCAAAACAGGACCTGGATGTCGCGAAGAACGCCTACGACGGGTGCCTGAAATTCCATCCCGAGGAGAAAATAAAACCATGAACGAGCCGCGCGGCCTGCTTGCGCAATCGGCGTGCTCTGTTCTTTTCTTCGGTCTGACGGCGAGATGCGCGCCGATTTGAAACGGATACTGCAAACGGTGATATCGGAAGGATGTCCTTGTTTCCCTTGTTTCCCTTGTCTACCCTGTAGACGATGAGCGAACTGGAACAATATCTCAAGAGCCGCGCCTCTCTCATCGACGGCGCACTGGACGATATCCTTCCGTCGGAGGAGGATCCCCCCTATCTCCTGCACCGGGCGATGCGTTACAGCGCGCTCGCGCCCGGGAAAAGGCTCCGCCCCGTTCTCTGCCTGGCGGGCGCCGAAGCGGTGGGGGGGTCCGCCGCCCCCGCGCTTAAAACCGCCTGCGCACTCGAGCTCATCCACGCCTACTCCCTCATCCACGACGATCTCCCGAGCATGGATAACGACGATTTCCGCCGCGGCCGCCCCACCTCCCACAAGGCGTTCGGCGAAGGGGTGGCCATACTCGCCGGCGACGCCCTCCTCACGCTGGCTTTCGAAGTCCCCGCGGCCGACCCCCTCCTCACCGACCGCCAGTGCCGCCTGATCGTCGCCGAGCTGGCCCGGGCCGGCGGATCGCGCGGCATGGTCGGGGGGCAGGAGGCGGACCTCTGCACGCAGGGGAAGAAGGCAACGCGGGAAACGGTGGAGTTCATCCATTCCCGCAAGACCGGCGCCTTGCTGACCGCCGCCGTCGTCTGCGGGGGGATCGCCGGGAACGCCAACGCCTCCCAGCTCGCCGCCCTCACCGACTACGGCGCGAAGACGGGCCTCGCCTTCCAGATCAAGGACGATCTGCTGGACATCCAGGGGGATCCGAAGAAGCTGGGGAAGAGCGTCGGCCAGGACGCCGCGGCGAGCAAAGCCACCTATCCGGCCGTGGCGGGGATCGAGGGGGCGCGGGATGAGGTTTCCCGCCTGGTCGCCGGGGCGCTCTCCTCCCTCGGCGCCTTGCCTGCGTCGGCCGATCCTCTCCGCTGGATCGCGCGGTTTGTCGAGGAAAGGGAAAGGTAAGCGGTGAGCAGTAAGCGGTAAGCGGTGGACAGCAACTGCTCTCTCCATCACCACTTACTGCTTACCGCTCACTTTTTCACCGTCCCCACCCACACCTTCCTCCGCCTCGGCCCGTCGAACTCGCAGAAAAAGATCCCCTGCCAGGTCCCCAGGGCCAGATCCCCATTCTCCACCGGGACGATCACCGAGGAGCCCATCAGGGACGCCTTGACGTGCGCGTCGGCGTTGCCTTCGCTATGGGCATAGCCCGCTCCCGCCGGGACGAGGCGGGAGAGAACCGCCTGCATGTCCGCGGTGACGTCGGGATCGGCGTTCTCGTTGATCGTGATCCCGGCGGTGGTGTGCGGGACAAAGACCAGGCAGAGGCCGTCTGCCATCCCCGCTTTCCCGACCGCTTCCCGGATCGAGGCGGTGATATCGATCATCTGCGACCGGCGCGTGGTGGTGACGTCTATGGCTATCATTTCCTTCAGCCTTCAGTCTTCAGCCTTGATTTCAGCCACTCCGCCCACTCCCTCGTCCCCTCCCCCGACCGGCAGGAAACCTCGATCACGCGGAGGCCGGGATTGATCTTCTTCACCGCACCATAAAACGCCCGGAGGCGGAAATCGCTTCCCGGAAGAAGGTCGATCTTGTTGAGGAGCAGGACGGAGGCCTCGCGGAAAAGGAGGGGATATTTCTCCGGCTTGTCGTCGCCCTCGGCCACCGAGAGCACGCCGACCTTGGCCGCCTCCCCGAGGTCGAAGTTGACCGGGCAGACCAGGTTCCCGATGTTTTCAATGATCAGAAGGTCGGCCCGGTCGAGCGGGAGTTTCCGGGCGGCGGAGCTGATCATTCGCGGCGTGAGATGGCAGCCTCGCCCGGTGTTGACCTGGACGACGGGAATCTTGAGCTTCCTCAGGCGCCGGGCGTCCTTGTCCGTGGCCAGGTCTCCCTCGATCACCGCCATGCGCAATCTTTGGGCGAGGCGACGGTGCGCGGCCTCGATCAGCGAGGTTTTGCCGCAGCCGGGCGAGCCGATCAGGTTGAGGGCGACCACACCCCGGCGGGAAAAGTAGCGGCGGTTGGAATTCGCCTGCCGGTTCTCCTTCTCCAGGACGTCCCTTTTGAGTACGACTCTGACCATATTTCCTCCCGATATATCATTCGTGCTGGAAATATGTGGGAGGGGCATTCCTGCCCCGATCCTTTATTTGCGATCTCCATCGATAAAGTCGATGAAGAGCTCCTTCCCCGCAACAATGTCGATATTCCCGCTGCGGCAGGACGGGCAGGCGGCGATAAAACCTTCCGCCTCCTTCCCGCAGTCACGGCATCTGACCCGCACGCCCACCGTATCGATCCGGAGCTTCGCTCCCCGGACCGGCGTTGAGTCGGCCAACAGAGAGAAGGCTTCCCGGAGGGTCTCCGGGACAATCTGGCGCAGGACGCCCACCTTCAAGGCCACCGTCCGCACACGGATCAGCTTTTCCCTCGTGAGAACGCCCCTCAACTGGCGGATGAGGTTTTCGGCGATGGCCAGCTCGTGCATTCCCGGATGATCCCTGAAAATCGGCCCCCAAGACGCTCAGTCTTTGAGGCTGATGTCGAAAGCGTCCAGATCGCGGGCCACCCGCGTGTCGGGGAAGACCGAGCGCGATTCGTCGACCAGAGTCTTGACCGCCTGGTAGCGCGGGCTGATGTGGACCAGAACGAGCTTCCCGACGCCCGCCGCCTTCGCCACCTCCGCCGCTTCCCGGGCGGTCGAATGCCCCCTCTCCCGCGCCTCCTCCTTCATCAGGTCGTCGAACATCCCGTCGTGGAGAAGAAGGTCCGCCCCCCGGGCGAACTCGATGCCGCCGGGGAACGGGCGGGTGTCGACCATGTAGACAAAAGTCCGCCCCGCGCGCGGGGGGCCGAGGATCTCATCGGGCTTCACCGTCCGCCCGTCCGGAAGAGCGACTTCCCTCCCCGATTGGATCTCCTTGTAGAGCGGCCCCGGCGGGATCCCGAGCGCGCGGGCCTTCTCCAGGTCGAACCGCCCGGGACGGTCCTTCTCGCGCAGGCGATAGGCGAGCGTGAAAACCCGGTGGCGGACGGGAAGGGCCTCCAGGAAATACTCCTTCTCCTCCCGGATCAGGCCGCCGGCGGAGATCTCGCGGATCTCCAGCGGATAGGCGACGCCGAACTTGAGGTGCCTGCGGCTGGAGTCCACGTAATCGGCCACGCCCGGCGGCCCGTAGATGAAGAGCGGCGCCGTGCGCTCTCCCATGGACATCGTCATCAGGAGACCGGCCAGTCCGATGATGTGGTCGCCGTGGAGGTGGGAGATCAGGATCGACGACAGGCGCGCCCAGCCCAGGTGCGAGCGGCCGAGCTGAAGCTGCGTCCCCTCCCCGCAGTCGAAGATGAACATCTCGCCTTCGCGCAGGAGGGCGACGGAGGGAAGCATCCTTTTCTCGGTCGGAAACGCTCCGCCCGACCCCAATACCACCGCTCTCATGGCCTGATTATGCTATCGGCGGCGGGGTCCGTCAACATCCGTCGCCGGGCGTCAGCCGGCATGGCGGCAGTCTTCTCTCGATACGGATTTTCTTTGCCTCTCCCGGCCCGGAGACATTACTATCCTTATCCGTAAGCCGGCGCTGGCAGGAGACGTCGAATGACCGCGGGGAAAACCAGAAAACCTTCCTTCCTGGAAAGATACACCGCGTTTTTCACCCGCGATATCTGGACGCTCGAGCTGTCCGCCCTCTCCTGGGCGGCCCGGATCCTGGTCCGTTTCATCCGGATCGTCTACATCGTCGTCCGCGGATTCATCAAGGACAACTGCCCGCTCAGGGCGTCGGCGCTCACCTACGTCACCATCCTTTCCCTGGTCCCCCTCCTCGCCTTCGCCTTTTCCCTGGCCAAGGCCTTCAAGGCGGACCTGACACCCCTCCAGAGCTGGATCGTGGAGAACATCGCCCTGGGGAACCTCGAGATCGGCAACCGCATCTTCGACTACGTCAGCAACATCAACGCCGCCACCCTGGGGCCGCTCGCGCTGGCCATACTCATCTTCTCCATCATCTCGGTGATGAGCAACATCGAGTCCTCCTTCAACCAGATCTGGGGCGCTCCCCGGGGGCGCACGCCCTGGCGGATGTTCACCGACTATCTGAGCGTCTTGATCGTCTCCCCCCTGCTGGTCCTGGCCGGGATCGGCGTCACGGGAACGCTCCACTCCCAGGCCACGGTGGTCGCCCTCATGAAGTACGAGATCTTCCGGACCGCCTGGGTGACCGTCTTCCGGATCGCCTCCTTCCTCCTCCCCTGCCTCGGCTTCACCTTCCTGTACGTTTTCATGCCCAACACCAAGGTCCGGGCAAAGGCGGCCGTCGTCGGGGGCGTCCTGGGCGGGTTGGCCTGGCAGCTGGCCCTCTGGGGATACGTCACGCTCCAGGTGGGAGCGGCCGGCTACACCCGGCTCTACGGCGCCATGGCCGTGGTCTTCATCAACCTGGTCTGGTTCTACATCAGCTGGCTCATCGTCCTCCTCGGCTCCGAGGTCTCCTTCGCCGTGCAGAACGTGAACACCTACGAGTGGGAAGGGGCGGCGCTCGACTCGAGCTGGGCCTACCAGGAGCTGGTGGCGCTGAACATCCTCATGCGGATCAGCCGGCGTTTCCTCATCGGAGGGAAACCCCTGACCGCGGAGGAGCTCTCGAACAGCCTGTGCGTGCCCGTCCGCCTGGTCAATCTCCTCCTCCACCAGATGGCCGAGGGCGGCCTCCTCAACGAGCTCATGGGCGGGCGGGGGCGGACGTTCCAGCCCGCCCAGGACCTGCACCGCCTGAATGTCGCCAAGGTGCTCTCGGTCCTGCGCAACGCCGGCGGATCGGAGGCGATCCCTCCCCATCTCAACGAATCGCCCGCGGTCGGCCGCCTGCGCGAGCGCATCCTGAAGGCCGTCCAGGACGCGGGGGGATCGACAACGTTGGAGGAACTGGTCCGCGAGGAGGAAGCCGGGACTGTTGCCGCGGAAGGCGGGGCTGGTATTTCGTCTTCCGCCGGGGGATGACGATAGGGGTCCATGCCTTCGAACCATTCGCCGGACGGATGATGGGGATGGCTATCGGCACACCCCAAGTGGAGGTCTGGATGACGCTCGGCCGCCTCGAACGTCGGGGCGCGCTGAAATATCCACCCCACAAGGGATACCATGTCGCAAATAACCCCAGTCGGAAGATCTATTTGGAATACAAAAACGAGCGCCTATCCGCGATCCGGGTGTATAAGAAAGACTCCCTGGGATTGAAATATGAGTGGTTGGGGCATTGATCACAGTCACTCGCAAACAAAGCAGTTCGCGACTGATTGGGATGAAGTTCAATCGATATCAAGCGGTTCCCCTGACGGCTGAAAATTCGCCACCGTGTATTCCCTCCCTCTCTCCTCCTGACCTGCCCCCATTGTTTGGGCCACTTCGAATGTTAGTCTCCCACGGCTTTTGGTTCATGACTTGAATAATCTTATCCAGGGACTCAGCGGAGGCATTGATATTCTTAGTCACCAGCGAAAAACAGGTGCCTCCAAAGGTGCCCAGCTGATCGACATGTCCCTCAAGCGTATGAGCCAACTGGTGGATGGCATCATCCGTTACGAGAAGCTGACCTCGGTGGAGAAGATCGAGCGCGTGGCACATGATTTGAGCGAGATCGCGCGGGAAGCCGTAGCCAATCTCGCAGCGGCGGCGGCCCGGAAAAGTCATCGCCTGGTGATGGAATTATCTTCGCTCCCCGCCGTGGTTTGGGGAGACAAGCTTCTCCTCCTCGATGCAGCCGTCAATGTGATCTCGAACGCCATCAAGTATACCCCCCCCCGGCGGCCGGATCACCGTCCGCACGGAGGCGGGGGCGGACGAGTCGGTCCTCGAGATCGAGGACACCGGCCCTGGCATTGCCCCGGAAAATCATGAGAAGATTTTCCGCCCGTTTATCCGTCTGCTGGCGTCCGAGAAGGAGAAGGGGACCGGCCTGGGCCTGAACTTGGTCAAGACGATCATTGACCGCCACGGAGGGACCGTCTCGGTGCGTAGCTCCCCCGGACGAGGGGCCGTTTTTTCCATCCGCCTTCCGTCGCCGCCGGCCTTGTGAACCCTGCCCGATTAATTCGCGAAGATCCTACGATTTTCGCGGATTATCCGGATCAGGGATATTCCCCTGCGCCTAGAAGTTGCACATGCGCCGAGAAGTCGCTTGAAATGTAGCAATGGGAAGAATAGTCTGATTAGCTTTCCCAATCCAGGGAGGTGAAGAGTGCAAACAGTTATAGATAAGCTGGTAGTCTTCGGGACCGAGTACGGACTGAAGGTGATCGGGGCGGTCGTCATCCTCATCGCAGGGAGGATCGTCGCCGGCCTGATCCGGAAGATCATCGGTAAGCTTTTGGAAAAAGCCAAGATGGACGCGTCGATCGTTTCCTTCGCCCCTAACCTGGGATTCTTCGTGATCATCGTCTTCGGCGTTTATATCCTGTGCGCCTGTGCCGCGTCCCAGGCATCGGCGGATACCGTAATCCTGAAAAACGGGGATCGGATCTCGGGGACAGGGTGCTCGGTCAAGGACAAATCGGTGACGATCACCACCGGCTATGCCAAGGAGATCAAGCTAGATCTCAGCGCGGTGGAGAAGATGACTTTTGACAAGTCCGTTAAAGTCATTCTGGCCGACGGCCGGGAGAAAGAGCAGGCCGAGTTGTCCTCGTCCGATGCGGATTTCGGACAGATCAAGGCGGTCAATCCTCCTCCCTCCAAGGTCTGGAGCCTGGACGCGGGGGCGGGCTTCAGTCTTTCCCAGGGCAACTCGGACACCCAGGATGTAAACCTCCAGCTGACCGCCCTCCGTTTCATCGAGGATTCCTACCGCCTCACCGGCCACGGAGAATATTACTGGGGCAGGGTAAAGAACACGGTTACCGATGAATACGATAAGACGAGCGATCGGGGAGCGCTCTGGCTCCAGGGCGATCTTTTTGTCATCAAGAACGGCTATCTCTACGGCCGCTCGGAGGGCTCTTTCGACAAGATCAAGAAAATCACGCGGCGCCTCGACAATGGCCTCGGCCTCGGGTACGAGATCTACCGGTCGGCGACCGCTTACCTGGACGCCGAGCTGGGCGCCTCGTACATCGACACGAAGTACGAGGACGACTCCAAGGACCACGGGATTTTCCTGCGCCTGGCGGAGAAAGGCGAGCTGGCTTTGAGCGATATCGTCGCCCTGGTGGAGAGTGTGTCCTACAAGCCCAAGGCGAATGATTTCAACGATTACCTTCTCAACGCCGAGGCCGGGGTGAAGGTGAGCCTGACCGACGAGCTTTACTTGAAGCTGAGCGTGGTCGACGCCTACGACAGCACCCCGCCCGAGGGAACGAAACGGAACGACGTCTCTCTGATCAGTTTTCTGGGAGTGACCCTCTAAATACTGAAGGAGCAAGGATGAAAATTTTGAAGGAGTTCAAAGATTTCGCCATGCGCGGCAACGTGGTGGACATGGCGGTCGGGATCATCATCGGGGCCTCCTTCGGGACGATCGTGAAGTCGCTGGTGGACGACGTGATCATGCCCCCGATCGGTCTTTTGCTCGGCGGCGTGGATTTTTCCCAGCTCTTCATCGTCCTCAAATCGGGGACGGTGGCTGGTCCCTATGCCTCCCTTGCAGCCGCCAAGCAGGCGGGAGCGGTATCCTTGAACCTCGGGGTCTTCATCAACACGGTGATCAGTTTCCTCATCGTCGCCTTGGCGGTCTTCATGCTGATCCAGGGCTTGAACCGGCTGAAGAGGCAGAAGCCGGCTCCGGCGGGCGCGCCGACCACCAAGGAATGCAAGTTCTGCTGCTCGGTAATCCCGATCAAGGCGGCCCGTTGTCCGAACTGCACCTCCCAGATTTAATATCCCTATCGGGGAGTTCCGCTTTTTATCCCGCATTCCCCAGACTGGTTACACCCTGGGTGAGTGCGGGATTGTTATTTCGGACAAATCTGACAAAATCTCCTGAGACGCCTTGACTTCCAATACCACGGGAGAGATGATTGCGGCCTGCGGTTCACACTAACCCCGTCGAGAGACATTGTGAGAACAGACTGGGGACACGAGGTACGGAAAGACTGACCCGGCTCGGATAGCGAAATTCGGCCGGGGCTTTTTGCGTTCAATTTAAGGAGAATGATAGTGAAAACCGTATCCGTTCTCCTATCTATAGCTACTCTGCTCGCCGTTCACCCCACTCTGCTTGATGCCGAAACTCTTCGACTCAGCTACTCCACCTACCTCGGGGGAAGTAGTTATGATTACGGGTATGGGATCGTACTGGGGACGGGAGGCGAGGCGTATGTCAGCGGATATACCGGATCCCCGAATTTCCCCACTAACAATCCCTACCAGACGGGTTATGGAGGAAGTGATGACGCTTTCGTGAGCAGGCTCTCCTCCTCCGGTTCCTTACTCGTCTATTCCACCTACCTCGGGGGGAGTAACTATGATAGGGGGTATGGAATCGCACTGGGGACGGGCGGCGAGGCGTATGTCGCGGGATATACCTCATCCACAAATTTCCCCACGAACAATCCCTACCAGGCAGGTCTTGGAGGAAGTTATGACGCTTTCGTGAGCAGGCTCTCCTCGAGCGGCTCGGAAATCGTCTACTCCACCTACCTCGGGGGAAGTAGTTCCGATGGCGGGTATGGAATCGCACTGGGGACGGGAGGCGAGGCGTATGTCAGCGGATATACCGGATCCCCGAATTTCCCCACTAACAATCCCTACCAGACGGGTTGTGGAGGAAGTGATGACGCTTTCGTGAGCAGGCTCTCCTCCTCCGGTTCCTTACTCGTCTATTCCACCTACCTCGGGGGGAGTAGTTCTGATTACGGGTATGGAGGAATCACACTGGGGACGGGAGGCGAGGCGTATGTCAGCGGGGTTACCGGATCCCCGAATTTCCCCACTAACAATCCCTACCAGGCAAGTCTTGGAGGAAGTTCTGACGCTTTCGTGAGCAGGCTCTCCTCGAGCGGCTCGGGGCTCGTCTACTCCACCTACCTCGGGGGAAGCAGTTCCGATGGCGGGTATGGAATCGCACTGGGGACGGGAGGCGGGGCGTATGTCAGCGGGGTTACCGGATCCCCAAATTTCCCCACGAATAATCCCTACCAGGCAAGTTCGGGACAAGGTTATGACGCTTTCGTGAGCAAGCTCTCCTCGAGCGGCTCGGGGATCGTCTACTCCACCTACCTCGGGGGGAGTGACTATGATAGGGGGTATGGAATCGCACTGGGGACGGGAGGCGAGGCGTATGTCACGGGAGATACCTCCTCCCCGAATTTCCCCACGAACAATCCCTACCAGGCAGGTCTTGGAGGAGGTTCTGACGCTTTCGTGAGCAAGCTGATCTTCGCAACCACGCCCAGCCCGATCCCATCGTCTACACCCTCGCCCACTTCCAGCCCCTCCCCAACGGCCACGCCATCCCCAGAACCGTCGGCGACATCGACCCCCGACCCTTCGGCCACTCCATCGCCCAACCCGAGTGCGACCCCCTCCCCCAGCCCATCTCCAACCCCGGAACCCACAGCCACGCCTTCGCCGATAACTCCGACGCCGAGTCCCACCCCAAGCGTTACTCCCACTCCATCTCCATCCCCTTCGGCTTCACCGACACCCAGTCCGATTACACCGACTCCATCTCCGACGCCCTCGGCCTCACCAACTCCTTCGCCGATCACTCCCACGCCCTCTCCGACCCCCACCAAGACTCCATCGCCGTCCCCATCGCCCTCGACTTCCCCGACTCCATCTCCTATCACCCCTACCCCATCGCCTTCTCCAAGCAAGACACCGACGCCGTCTCCCTCTCCTTCCGCATCTCCGACGCCAAGCCCGATTACGCCTACCCCTTCTCCTACTCCCAGCAAGACCCCCTCGCCCACGCCATCTCCCTCAACATCCCCGACGCCTTCGCCGATAACTCCTACTCCATCCCCCTCGCCATCAGCTTCGTCCACTCCCTCTCCCTCGCCCTCAGGCTCTCCGACGCCTTCACCGGTTTCCCCGACTCCCAGCCCCTCGCCGAGCGTAACTCCGACTCCCACTCCGTTACCTTCACCTTCGGCAACACCTACGCCGATCAGTCCCACACCGAGCCCCGAGCCAAGTGCTACACCGACAGCAGAACCCAGCCCGACAGCCACGCCGAGCCCTGAGTTGAGCCCGCCCCCCTCCGCAACCCCTACCTGCGGTCCCATCCTTCCTCCATATAAGGCGGTGGTAACTTCTGGCGATTACAACGGGGACGGGACAGCCGAAGCCGCCGTCTTCCGTCCATTCTCTGGGATGTGGTCGGTGAAGGATGTGACCGTTGCCTACTACGGAGTCTCCACTGATCAGCCTGCCTCTGGGGACTACGATGGGGACGGTGTTTCCGACATAGCCGTCTTCCGTGCCGCCTCCGGACAGTGGTTTGTCCGCAACTTTACCCGCCTCTACTACGGGACCAATGGAGATATACCGATACCGGGAGACTATGACGGGGACACTATCGCCGACATCGCCGTCTTTCGTCCTGCCACCGCCCGCTGGTATATCCGAAACCTGACCAGTGTAATATTCGGAGCTAACGGCGACTGGCCGGTCCCGGGTGATTACGATGCCGGAGGGTCCCTGCAGATGGCGGTTTACCGTCCGGCTGCTGGATACTGGGCGGTCTCCGGTCTCACCCGCTTCTTCTTCGGGGGATCGTCAGATTGGCCAATGGCCCTCGACTATGACGGTGACGGTGTCTCCGATCCGTCCGTCTTCCGTCCCTGCGAGGGGATGTGGGGGATCCGGAACATCACTCGGGAGTACCTGGGGGTCTGCACGGACTGGCCGCGACCGGCGGACTATGATGGAGACGGGGTGGATGACCTGGGAATCTTCCGTGACTACTCTTCGCTCTGGGCGGTGCGGAACCTGACCAGGGTGTACTTCGGAGGAACGGGAGACGTTCCGGTTACGCGATAAGGTACAGTCTATCTGGTAAGGAAGGGGCGGTTTCTCCAGCGATGGGGAGCCGCCTTTTCTTTAGGAACTGAGGGTATGACCGACAGTAGATCGTCGATCCTGGATCCAATAGGGCCGCAGGAAGGGGCATCGGTAGGGAACGCTGGATCTCCCCTGCCCTATCGGAGAAGCATCAGACAACCTGGTCGTGAGTAAGGGCGGTTCCGGGAGGATGCCGCCGTTTTCTTCTTCGTTGAAAGATGGTGAGCCGATTAGATGAAAGAAAGTTTCTTCGCTGCCTCTTTGAGATGGTCCGGGGCAAGATGGGCATAACGCTGAGTAGTCTTGATGTTGGAATGGCCCAGGAGCTCCTGCACCGACCGAATATCCATTCCATTCATCACCAGATGGGAAGCGTATGTGTGACGGAGCATGTGAACCGTCACGTGCTTCCGTATCTTCGCCTTCTTGGCCGTCCTCTGTAGCTCACGGAATAGATTGTTCTCCCGGATAGTCCCTTCCTTTGTGACGAACACATACCTATTTTTCCCCCGTGGAATAGCCCCAAGAACAGCCACCAGTTTATCGTCGATCGGGACGTGTCTATCCTTGTAGGTCTTCGTCGGGTGATCTTCTTTGTTGACCACCCGAATTTGCTTGTTGGTGAAATCGATGTCGCTCCATTCTAGATGAATCAACTCAGCCTTCCGAATACCGGTCTTGAGGTAGGTATAAAAAATCGGGTGGTATGTCGGGGTGGCTGCCTGAAGAAGGGCTTGCATCTCCTCCCTGGTCAGAAATTCAATGGTCTTGGATTCCGGACCCCGGATTTTTTTCACATACAGGATAGGATTTTTCGGGATCATCCGACGCTCGACAGCCCAATTGAGCATCGCCTTGACCATCGTGACTTCGAGATTCACCGTCCGCTTGCTCACCTTCTTCACCTTACCTCCCCCACTCTGCCGCCGATCCTTGTAGGATTCCATGGCCGCCGAAGTGAGATCGGAAAGGTTCCTCACGCCGGAGACTCGGAGAAATGTCCGGAGAGCCAACTCATCCCGACGGTATGTCGCCGGTGCCTTGTTGTTCTTGGAGAACTGGAGGTAATCGGAGACGAGTTGACCTAGGGGCAGATCCTTCTCGTGGAGGCCAACCTCTCCCTTCATGAGCCGGATTTTTAGGGCGTCTTCGAATAGCTGGGCGTGTTCCCTGTTCGTGATCCCGCCCGTGACTTTCTGGATGATTCTCTGCCGTTTCCCCTTGAGTCTGATGTAGAAGTAGGTATAGTAGTATCTCTTGTAACGCTTCCAGACGGTCATGGGCACGCCCTCCAGATTGGAGGCAGAATACCAGGCACACTGGAATAGTCAAGGAAAACTGGGACACCATCCGGACCACCAATATATTGAATTTGTCATAACTCGTTCCAGGCGAGGTAGCTCAGTCGGTAGAGCAGCGGACTGAAAATCCGTGTGTCGTCGGTTCGATTCCGACCCTCGCCACTTCAGTAGTTTTGTCGTCGGAGAATGTTTAACCGGTGCCATTTCGGTGCCATTTTCTCCTTGATTTCCCCACCCTTCCCTGGTTCACTTCTCTTGAACCAGAACCCCCTTCCCCGCTATGACCAAAGTCTCCATCCGTAAATACCCCACAGGGAAAAAAGTCTTCATCGTCACCCAAGGGACCGAGCCTCACCGGGTCCGGAGGGTGCTGGGCGAGAAAAAATTCCATGCCGAGACTTACGCCGCCAAACTCAACCTTCGGGCGGTAAATGAAAGATTGGGTCTGACCCCCTCCGCTAAAGAGCTGGTGGAGTGTATGAACAAGTATCTTGACGGCGTCAAGGAACGCAAAGCCCCGAGGACCTTCATCCGATATAAGGAATATCTGACCCACCTCCGTGCCTTCCTCAAGGAAAAGTTCCCGGACGTGGAGTTGGTCGGGGATGTTCAACCTCTCCATCTGGAGGAATTCGGAACTTGGAGGTTGAAACAAAAGCGAGCAGCCAAGACTGTCCAGAGTGAGCTGGAGGCAATCTCGACCTTTTTTAAGTGGTGCGAGAAGATGGGGAACGTCACCGCCAATCCCGCAAAGAACGTCAACAAACCAAAACCCTACAAGAAGAAACCCCACGCCTTTTCAGAAGCCGAACTCAAATCAATCTTTCGGAGTGCCGGACCCTATGAACTTTTTTACCGCACCCTTTACTTTACGGGCTTTCGTCTCGCCGAAGTTTATGCGATGCGGGTCAAAGACGTGGACCTTGCGCATAACCGGATTCTTTACCACAACCTGAAGGCGAAACGGGATGAGGACGTGGAAATCAATAAGACCTACCATCCCTATCTCGTCAAACTGCTGGAGGGGAATAAACCTGAGGACCGTCTATTTGAACTATCCGGGAAGGGGACAACAAAATTCAACAAGATGCGATGTGACTTCCATAAGCTCTTAGATAAACTCCAGATTCCGCAAGGGACCCTGCACGATTTCAAAAACAGCTTCGTAACCCACCTTCTCGATGCGGGGGTCCCTCCCACTGTAGTCCAATATCTCGCCCACCATAAAAATCTGGCGACCACCCTTGGTTACTATCGGGGACCTTCCAGGGCTCAAATTAGCGGAGCAATCAACAAACTGCCTCTGTAACCCTAGTGAATCCACGGGGTAGGCTTACTCCCCTCTCCCCTTTTCCTCCTTGGACTGAACCGGGGCACCAGTTTTTTATAATCAGGGCCTTGCCTCAGGGCATCGCAGACTTCTTTAAGATTATATCTTATCGGGATTCTCTGCCCCCCCTGAGTGCTTTCGCCCTGCTCTTGGATATATGGGATTTGACCTCTCCTCTTTAGGCTATCAACATACCCGGGGCTGACTCTCAGAAACTCTGCAAGTTCCTTTTTGGTGACCATCCGATTTAAATCTGGCTGAACTGGAACTGGTGAATCTGGACTTGGTTCCACCCCAACCTTATCGAAAAAGGTGCTGTTCTCCCCGTAAGAAATCGGTTCCAGCGGTACATAAGCATGAGAAGAAGACTGAATCGCCGCATCTTCAAAAAGAAGAGCCTTCAAGATACTGGGGTCAACTCCATCTTTTTTCTTCTTTTTACTCATACTTCTATAGTGTATGCAATCCCAGGATTGAATCCCAACATTATCCGGACTTAGTCACACCCTGGCTGACTGGGATAGCCCTTGGTTATCTCAAGCCCCCCGATTCTCCCGCCTCCCCGTTCCAATCCGCTCCCCGCTCAAATCCACCTTGTTTTCCCCCCCCCATGAAATATCCCCCTCCCCCCAGTCCCTATCGCATCGCTTGTAAAAATAGCCCCGTCCCTTTCTCTAACCCCCTGCTGCCGCTGAACTCAAAATTACAGGCTAAAACTCCCAAAAATAAGGGCTATGTATAGCTGCCTGCCCCTCGCTAGGGAAAAGGGAACCCATCTCGCGTTTCCGTTCCCCCCCTTACATTTTCGATACTTCTCCCTCGCCGACCTTCTTGGAGGTTCCCCTCATCGTCTCTATTTCTAAGGCCAGCTCCTCTTCGCTGATACCGTACTTATCCATAAGGTTTTTCGTGAAGGTCTCTAACCCGATGTAAAAATCATTTACATTGGATAGCACCTCATTCACTCTGGACAGCGCATCATTGAGCTCTGAAAACAGTTCGGGTTCTCCATGAATCTCGTTCATCAAAAGACCCCTCCGAAGCGGTCTTTTTCTTCCGGAATCCGAGGTTGTTTTGTTCTTGATAATTCCGATTTCCCGTAACATCAGACGGCAGCAGCTTTCGCCACCAGCTTGGCTACCTCAGCCCCCCGACTCTGCCTGTTATCGTCATAATGCTGGAGGACCTCGTAACTCCGATGCCGGGAGAAATCCCTTACCGCAGCAAGGTTCCCATTGGTCAGAGATAACGCTTCTGTGATGGAAGCGTGCCTGAGCCCGTGAGGTCTGGTCTTGATTCCCACCCGCTGAGCCACAGCAAGAACAACTTTGTAAATCCCATCAGGGGTGAGCCGTCCATCCTCCCGGGATACCTTCCCCGCTCTATCGTAGTTTCGGAAGAGCGGTCCCTCCTCAGCCCCCCTTACCCCCATCCACCGCACCAACGCTTGGGAAGTCTCCTCCGGAAGTTGGACTTTCTCCGGTTCCCGTCTCCCCTTCCCAATAATCGTGAGCATCCCCCCTCCGAGGTCCACGTCTGAGAGGTTGAGTGTAGCCACTTCGCTCCTCCGAAGTGCCAGGTCATAGAGGAGGTGCATAATCAGCACATCACGAATATCTTTCCCTCTGATTGAGCCTCCGAGCTCCTTCAACATCCGCTGGTATCCTTCTTTCCCGGGTCCCCTGGTATCCCTGTAAGCCTTGGTCTTCTCCCCGGAGACATCCAGCGACCAAGCTATGAACCCCCCCATCCTCGCCAGCTTGACCGCAGACCTGATTGCAGCCAGCCTCCGGTTGATGGTGGTCGGAGACAACCCTCTTTCCATCAGCTTTGCCTTGTAGCCCAAGACAACCCCGTTCGATTCCCCCTGCCCAAGCTTGACCAACCTCCAAAGAGCTCCAACCCCGTTTGGTTCTCCCAAATAGTCGGCCAAATCCTGCAAATCCCTTTCGTATGCTCTCCGGGTATGCTCGCTCAGAGTCCGAAGGAAAGAGTCCCGCAACAGTCTGAGCCGGGACAGGGGTCTATCCCGGGTGATTGATTCTTGGGGCGACCTTATGGTTAAGGCTTTCTCCATGCTCTACTCCTTCTTCTCGGTCTCTACCGCAGTTTCCGGATTGCATTATATCAAATTCTCCGTCGGAAGTCAACCGCATTTCCATACGCAGTAAGGAGTTGTGACCAGCAGACCGCTACTGGGGGAACTCCGTCAGAAGCACCTCCTCGATACCGCTCCTCCGCACAATCATCCTTCAGAGCAAACGAAAATAGGCGGTTCCCTCAAAGGAACCGCCTATTCGCCAGCTTAATGATGTTTTGCTAAACGATTATTATTTTCTTAGCCAATCTCCCCAAGATATCCAGCCGGTTTCTTTATAGGTGCTATCTGAGTTGGAAGGTATGTCATCCGGTTTCTTCCCCTTCCCTTGTAAGTTCCCTTTGCAATATTCAAGCCATTCTGTATGGCTCTTCAGTCCAAGCTTGCGAACAAATTTCCGGGCTTCTCGATATGGGCGGTATTTTCGTAACCAAGGAGCTATCGACCCAGTTCCCAACCAGTCTCCCCAAGATATCCATCCTTTGTTTGTATAATTTCTAATTGGGGTAGCAGGTATGTCATCCGGTTTCTTCCCCTTCCCTTGTAAGTTCCCTTTGCAATATTCATTCCATTCGGTCTGGTTCTTAAGTTTAAGCCCATGAACTAATTTTCTGGCTTCTTGATATGGGCGGTATTTTCGTAACCGAGGAGCGATAGTCCCAGTCCCTAACCAATCTCCCCAAGATTTCCATCCAGCATTTTTATAGACCATACCAGGGTGGGAAGGCATAGCATCCGGTCTCTTCCCCTTTCCCTTCAAGTTCCCCTTAGAATATTCTCTCCATTCCGAGACGCTCTTTAGCCCGAGCTTATGAACAAATTTCCGGGCTTCTCGATATGGGCGGTATTTTCGTAACCGAGGAGCTATCGCCCCAGTTCCCAACCAGTCTCCATAAGATAACCACCCTATATCTTTATAAGTGCCAGATGGGTCGGAAGGTATATCGTCAGGTTTCTTACCTTTCTCCTTCAAGGTTCCTTTGCAATATTCAAGCCATTCTGTATGGCTCTTCAGTCCGAGCTTATAAACATACTTTCGCGCTTTTTTATATGTGCGATATTCTCGTAGCCCATGAGCGATATAGCCGGTCCCCAACCAATCTCCCATGGATACCCAGCCGGTATCTTTATAAGTTTGATTTGGGTTGGCAGGTATGTCATCCGGTTTCTTCCCTTTTCCCTTGAGGTTCCCTTTGCAATATTCGTCCCATTCGCCTCTGTTCTTTAATCCGAGCTTATGAACAAAAGTTCGGGCTTCCTCAAATGGTCTCCAGGACAACCTCGCCAGCTTAGACCATATTTTTATTTCTATCGAACGAATGAACTCATCGACATTAATCTTGATACCATCCGGGATGTCGATTTGAAAATTATCCCGAGAAGGCAATCTCCGGTTTCTATTTGCGATAGCCCTGAAATAGTCAATAATTCGGTCATCATTCGCCGCCAAGGCCCGCAGAGTCGTCAAGACAATATCAAAGGGGCTTTTCTCAACGGATTGGGAATCGACGAGTTCTTTATCCAACAATATAGGAATAACCACATAACCAAACTTCTTCCCTTCGGATGGTCGTAATGCCCGGCCAACCGCTTGGACTATATCTACAGCACTCTTCCTTGGGTCTGCAAAGAGAACGCAGTCTATGTTCGGGACATCAACTCCCTCTGTCAGGCAACGAGCATTGGTAATCAGGCTGCGTTCTGAGCTTTCGAACTCCTCTATTATATGGCTCCGGACAGCTGTCGGTATGTTCCCTGAAACATGGAAAGATTCGAGTTCTCCAAATCCAGGTAGAACTTCCCCCAACTTATCTTGAGTATCTTTAAATGCTTTTGCACGAGCTATGCTGCTGTGGAATGACACGGCATGCCTGATTGGTCTCTTCTGCATAGCTTTCCGCAATGCTATGACAGATGCGAGCATTTCCGCTTCCACTTCCCTATCCCACCTGCCCTTATCGGGCCTCACGAAAGCGTTTGCCTGTATAAGCCCTTCAATTTCCGAACGCGAAATAGCCATCGTTACAATCTTGTAATCGCTCAGTATGGGAGGCTTGCAATTAAGAGCTTCCTTAAAGGTCAGCAACTCAAATGTATCCCCGAATTGTTCGGGGTCATCCATGCTCAAGATATGTTCGCTCTGACCGGCATATCGCCTCTCCGTTGCGGTCATAAAGACACGATTTTTAATCACAATATTCTTATCTTCCAGCAGATAGCTAAACAGACCACCCCTTTGCCCCACTGTTTTATGGGCCTCGTCCATTATGCCGATGTCGAAATTGATTCCAGCTTTTCGGGAAGCCTCAGAGACTGCCTTCCCACTCTGATAGGTGGTAAATACAATTGTGAGTCCGCTCTTTTTTAATCGTAGCCAATCAGCGATTGCATTCGGGTCAGTATGTACCTCAACCCCCAAATCTTGAACCAGGACAGCTATGTCTTCTTTGGAGATATCCCCTACGGATGTATCGCTACATACACAAATCCAGTTAACTTCCTTATGGTGAGCAAGTGACTCGCGAGTCCAGACTTCCAGGGTCTGTCTGATGAGAGCCAAGCTTGGTACTGCGACCAGAATCTTCTGGGCATTAAGCTTTTCAGCAATCCAGTAAGCCGCCAAGCTTTTCCCTGTCCCACAAGGCATGATTAACTTCCCTCGCCGATTTCCCTCTTTTACAAAATGCCGATAAGCATTAGCGATAGCACGTTCTTGATGGGGACGAGGGGTTAAGGGCTTCGGGAGGGACAGCTTGCCATCGATGAAACAGTGTAGCCGCTGAAAAAATTCCTTATCGAGACCCCGCCAGATGTCACCCGCACAGAAGGTCAGTCTTTCTCCATACCTCTTTAGCTTGTAACTGAACCTGTCTGCGGTAGTGCAAATCAAGCACAATGAAATGCCCCGACAAATGTTGAAGGCGAGGTCGGTAAAGGTACTCAGTTCTTTTCTTGTGAGGGATTTGTTCTCGTCCGTCTTGTATTTGCACTGAATAGCCCAATATTCCCCCTCTTTAGTTTCAGCAATAAGGTCGATACCTTCATCGGGTCCCGGGAGATTGAGATGCTTGTGAATCTTTGCTGGGACTTCCTTCAGCAGCCAGACCTTGCTAAGCTTCGTGATGTAGTTGGGATGGAGCTGCAGGAAATACTTGGTCAAGATTTCAAAACAGTCGCCCTTGTCTTGTGGGCTTGAAGCAGCCAATTGGGTGTTTAACTCGCCCCAGTTTGCCGCTTTCCGGAAGATTGCTTCAGTGTTCATCGAAATGTCGCACCGCTTTTTAAAAATATCATTAATCATTTACTAAAGGTTGCCGTATCAAACTCGTATTTATAGATAGCATCGTCATATAATATAATTGCCTTGTATTTCCAAGATTCTTGCGGCTTCAGCCCATCAATTATATCGAACGGGCTCTCAACAACATTGCCGTCTATATCGAATATCTTAAATCGAACCGTAACATAAGACAACACGTCATCGCTTAGGTTTACTACGACGCCTTCGATTGACCGAGAAGGATGTCCCGCGTCCCCGCTTTCAACAGTTCCATGTTTCTTAACTAATAAAGGGCCCACAAGAATTCCTTTACCGCCATGTTCCATATATCTTTGTTGGATGGTTAATTCTGGCATTTGCTCTTTAATTTTTTGGATTCGTAGCTTCTCCTTCTCCCAATAACTATCCTGGATTGCTGATTGTTCGTTCATTGTATTTGCGGGTTCTCTTAATTGGACTTGAACATCGAAAGTTCGACCATCTTTTCCAAACGATACTGAACTATCGGATATTTTAAGCACCGTATATCCATTTATTACATCTCCGACGCTGGAATATTTGCCATTTATAACAGCCAGTCCACCGCTCGGCGATGGAACCAGTCCAGTAATAATCAAATTATGAGACTCCTCACCAAGAGCGATAGATATAAGTAATGGATATAGCGATAAGAACATAAGCACATGTTTAATGGATATGGTGTATCCATGCCAGCATTTGCCTACCCCGCTATATATTCTGATTAGCATATTGTCCTCGCTTGGCCGTGGTTATTCTATCGGTAAAAACAAAGGCTATATATAACCGCCTGCTCAACCCTGTCCTAAAGGGAACCCATCTTTACTTTCCGCTCCCTCCATCCTTCTCCCTAGCCTTCTTCTCCTCCTCTTCCCGTTTCTTCCGAGCAGCCGCCTTCCTCTTGATGAGAGCATCATACTCCAAGTTGTAGAGCATCTGGCTGACCTCAACATTGATTTTGACTTCTTTCCCGCTCATCGTTCTTTCTCCGAAACAATCATCGGCCTCGATTCAGATTTCTATTCTTCGGGGATTATGGAACTTGCCTCTAAGACAAAGGGACGGCTCCACATCCCGGGAAACCGTCCCTTGCTTGCCAGCCGGATAAATCTTAGCGGGCCACCGGGATGTCTCCCGTCGCTCCGAAGTATAGTCTCGTTAAGTTCCGAATCGACCATAAACCCGTATTATCCATGAATATCCCGATGTCGCTCGTCCCCCCTCCATCAAAATCAGCCGGGACCGGATGGTCGAAGCAGTTCCCGAAGAATATTCTCGTGATGTCCCTTATCGCCCACATCCCCGAACAGGGACGGAAGACTCCGGCAGACCAAGTTCCATCTCCCTTGTAATCACCCGGTATCGGCCAATCCGAGGAAGTCCCGATATAGAAACGGGTCAGGTTCCGTATCATCCACTGGCCGCTTGAAAGACGATACAACCCCGCTTCCGCAGTTCCATTTCCGTCCCAGTCCCCCGGTAACGGCCAGTCATTCGTCGCCCCGAAATAGAACCGGCTGAGATTCCGGATGCTCCACATCCCCCCGCTTTCCCGGAAGATGCCGATGTCGCAGAAATCGTCTCCATTGTAGTCGGACGGGACGGGAAGGTCAGAGGAACTGCCGAAGTAAATCCGGGTGAAGTCTTTTAACGACCAGAGGCCTTGGGAGGGACGGAAGACCGCTACCTCAGCCGTTCCGTTTCCATCATAATCTCCGGAAGCGGGATAATCGGATGACCCCCCGAAATACGCTCTGGTGACATCTTTCACCGACCACAGGTTTTGAGAAGGGCGAAAGACAGCAATGTCGGCTCTCCCGTCACCGTTATAATCCCCGCAGGCTATGATATTACGGTTGGGGGCTATGCTCGGTCCGCAAGTGGGGGTGGGAGAAGGCGTGGGAGTGTTTGCCGGAGTTGGGGTAGTCGATGGCGAGGAAGTCGGGCTCGGTGTGGCCGATGGAGCGACTGTCGGCGTGATTGATGGAGTCGGTGATGGTGTTTTATAACCGTATGGGGTTGGCGATGGAGTGAGCGATGGGGTTGGTGATGGAGTGGGCGATGGGGTGTTAGAGGGGCTAGGGGTTGGAGTCGGTGATGGAGTAGTCGAGGGCGTAGGAGTGACGGAAGGAGTCGGTGTCTTCGTCGCTGATGGTAATGGTGACGGTGTAGGCGAACAAGAAGGCGTGGGAGTGACAGATGGTGTCGGCGTATTCGTCGCAGACGGAGAGGGAGTTGGGGTTTTCGTAGGAGAAGGTGTCGGTGTTTGCGATGGCGATGGGGTCGGTGTAGGAGTATTGGTCGGCGAAGGTGAAGGTGTGGTCGATGGACTTGGCGTGATTACGAAAATCAACTTGCTCACGAAAGCATCATAAGTTCCCCCGCGATAACTCGCCTGGTAGGGATTCAAGGTGGGGAAATCGGAGGAGGAAGTAGCCCCCGCAACATAAGCCTCTCCGCCCGTCCCCAGTGCGATTCCATCCCCCCATTCATTACCACTCCCCCCAAGGTAGGTGGAGTAGATGAGCGAGGAACCGGAGGAGGAGAGCCTGCTCACGAAGGCATCAACACTTCCGTTGTTACTCGCCTGGTAGGGATTTAAGACGGGAAAATTGGAAGAGTAAGTAGCCCCCGCAACATAAGCCTCTCCGCCCGTCCCCAGTGCGAATCCCGAACCGACATCTTGATCGCTCCCCCCGAGGTAGGTGGAGTAGATGAGCGAGGAACCGGTGGAGCCGAGCCTGCTCACAAAGGCATCATAAAATCCCCCGCAATAACTCGCCTGGTAGGGATTCAAGGTGGGGAAATTGGAGGATTTGGTATACCCTGTGATATAAGCTTCTCCGCCAGTCCCCAGTGCGATTCCAATCGCCAAATCATAAAGGCCACTCCCCCCAAGGTAGGTGGAGTAGATGAGCGAGGAACCGGAGGAGGAGAGCCTGCTCACGAAGGCATCAACACCTCCGTTGTTACTCGCCTGGTAGGGATTTAAGACGGGGAAATTGGAGGAGTCAGTCTCCCCTACGACGTAAGCTTGTCCGCCCGTCCCGAATGTGATTCCATACCCGCAATCAGTACCACTCCCCCCAAGGTAGGTGGAGTAGATGAGCGAGGAACCGGAGGAGGAGAGCTTGCTAACGAAGGCATTTTGACCTCCGTTGTTACTCGCCTGGTAGGGATTTAAGACGGGAAAATTGGAGGATTTGGTATACCCTGTGATATAAGCTTCTCCGCCAGTCCCCAGTGCAATTCTATACCCGTAATCGTCACCGCTCCCCCCAAGGTAGGTGGAGTAGATGAGCGAGGAACCGGTGGAGCCGAGCCTGCTCACAAAGGCATCTTGACTTCCGTTGTTACTCGCCTGGTAGGGATTTAAGACGGGAAAATTGGAAGAGGAAGTATCCCCCGCAACATAAGCCTCTCCGCCCGTCCCCAGTGCGAATCCAATTCCCAAACCCCATTCTCCACCACTCCCCCCAAGGTAGGTGGAGTAGATGAGCAAGGAGCCGGAGGAGGACAGCTTGCTAACGAAGACATCTTGACCTCCGTTGTTACTCGCCTGGTAGGGATTTAAGACGGGAAAATTGGAGGAGTCGGTAAGCCCCGCAACATAAGCCTCTCCGCCCGTCCCCAGTGCGATTCCATATCCATAACCTCTATCACTACCACTCCCCCCGAGGTAGGTGGAGTAGCTGAGCTCAAGCGTCCCGGCGTGAAGCAAAGCGGGATGAACGACGAACAGGACAGCGATAGATATAAAAACGGCTACGGCTTTCATTGTTATCCCCCCTGTGTGAACGCCGAGATGAAAAAACCCGACGGGACCTTTAACCCCAACCGGGCAAATTCTCGAAAATATTCTCACTCAATCGGCTCTCATAGCGAAATATTTATGCAACAAAATCCCTAGCCGGAGTTCTGTCTGTACACCGGGATAGACTTGCAGATTTTGAATGCCCCAGCCAGTTCTAACAAAGTCCCTCGCTGGAGAAATTGTGAACCCTTGGATGAAATTATCCCTATGTCGCCGGGGTCAAGTCAATGAGATTTGCGGACTTCAAGCGGAGGAGCGGTCATTCTCCCGTTATGGACGCAGGCTTGGATTCCCGGTCTTCTATTCCTGAACATCCTCCTCAAGCATCCTCGGCGAACCTCCCTCGCCACATCCCCCCAGACCCGGCCTCGATAGCCCCATCTGCCCTACAGCCGAGCCAGAGACCTCCAGGTGATTCGCCGCACCCTTCAAAAATCAACGCTGCATAAAACTCCTACAGCCTCCGGAAACCCTCCAGATGGAACCAGATTTCCTTACGGGTAGGGGTGTTTCCACCGACTCTTTTCCCCCGAAGAATCCCCGCTCAGGCTTCCGGACAGCCTTCGTCCCCCGAGGATACCCCCGCTGACCCCGGAAACCAGTCCGCACAGCCCGACTGCCCCATCCGCAAGGTCCTTTGGGAGCATCCCTCCTCCCGCTCGCCGCTCCTGAGCCAAATACGGGGCTCAGCTCCTTCATCCCTTCCCCGTGGAAGCGACGCTACCCTTCCCCGGTGGGAGAGCACGCTGTCTCGGACAGCCTGACCCCCATCCCCCAGCATCAGACAACCATCCCTCCGAGCCTCAGTTATTCGTAAATCTTTCAGACATCGAGCAGCCTATGCCCGAACACCCCGATAACTTTCGTTCCTTCCATCAGGGTTTCTTTATCAACGTGCTGGTGTCCGTGAATGACGACTTTGGGTTTTGCCCGACTGATATAGGTCCTCAGTGCGTCGAATCCCAAATGTACTCCATCCTCTCTGTCGTGAATTCCCCTCGGAGCATTGTGCGATAGAAAGATTTGAACGGGGAGCAATCCAGCGAGCGACCTTTCGACTTCAAGCTGTTCGTAAAGGAAATGCCCTCGGGGTTTATAACGCCACGACCCGTTCAATCCGCCGAAACTCAAGCCCCGATACTCACGCACTTGGAGATGAAGGTCCGTTATCGGTGGAGCAAACGACTCGGATGAATCGTGATTCCCCTTTACCGCTCCAATGAACCCGCAACCATAAGCTTTCGCAGCCTCTAAAATAACCTGGTCGAACACATCTCCGCACGACAGCAAGGCATCCGCACGTCCGGAACCATCCTTCCAGTGTAAGTCGTCAATGTCAGCAAGAATCAGGAGTTTCATCGGGTTTGCTGAGCCCCATCCCCTTAGCCCTCTTCCTCCCTGCCCTCTTCCTCACAGCCTTCAGCCCATAAGCCTCCAGAGCTAACGACCAGTAAGCCTCGGGAAAAGAATCCCCCTCCTTCATCGCCCTTACAAACTTCTTCCCATCTGGACCAGTGATGGTCAGGCTTTCAAAAATAATCCGAGGACGTTCCTTCATCCCCTCTCCTCCTCTCTTCTATCTCCCCCCAACCATCCTCCAGCAACCCCTCCGCAAGCCCCGGAACGTCCCCTGCGCCGAGAGATTCTCCTTCAGCAGTGGTCCAGTACCTTTACTATTGCGCTTGTTGCCCTAATAGCTTGCCGTTTTCGTCCCAGTGCTTCCCGCTTACCACAACCCCATTCCGCATCACCCCTTGAACTTCCATCTGTCCATTCGTATACCACTTCGTGATTACCCCATCTCGGTTACCGTCACGATAGCTCCCATCTTCAGACTTCTGTCCGTTCTCGTGCCACTCCGTACAATGCCCATTGGATAGACCATTTCGGTACTCCCCCTCTACCTCTTTCTGCCCGTTCTCGTGCCAACCGGTAAACTTCCCATCCAGCTCGCCGTCGCGGTACTCGCACTCAATCATCTTCTGCCCGTTCTCGTACCAAAAGACAGACTTCCCTTCTGGCTTGCCGTCGCGGAACTCGCCCTCTTCCTTCTTCTGCCCGTTCTCGTACCAAGTAACATATTTCCCTTCCAGCTTGTCGTCGCGTAACTCGCACTCTTTCTCTTTCTGCCCGTTCTCGTACCAGCTCGTCACCTTACCTTTTGGCTTGCCGTCCCGGTTCTCACCCTCAATCATCTTCTGCCCGTTCTCGTACCAACCGGTAAGCTTCCCTCCCATCTTACCGTCGCGGTACTCAATCTCTGACTTCTTCTTCCCGACCCGGTAATATGCGATTCCTTTCCCTGTAAACGGTGTTTCGGAGCTAACTTCATAGAACAGTCCCCCGCGCTCAACTAATGTACTTGCGTCTACTTCCTTTAATATAAGTTTCTCTGGTGTAGGTGCACGTTGTTCGCTAATTTTATCCTCATTTTGCCCAGCATTGGCAAATGAGCCGACCGCATCCGCGATGGAACTTGCTGATTTGGAAAGTTGAGCGACCATACTAGACGCATCAGCTTTATTCCCTTTTTCATCCCAAGCAGTCGCTTCTCCTACTAAACGTCCACCTTCCCATTTAGAAACCAAATGTTTTTCGCCATTCGGATACCAAACAACCCACTTGCCGTTTAGCTTTCCGTCTTTATAACTCCCTTGCTTCATCTTCTCCCCATTCTCATACCAGGAGACATATTTACCATCCATCACGCCATCATGATAATTCGCTATGAGCCCTTTCTCTCCGTTTATAAACCACTCCGAATATTCTCCATCCAATTTGTCATTTTTATAGCTTGATTCCTGTTGCTTTCTCCCACTCTCAAACCAAGCAACAAAATCCCCCTCTTTCTTCCCATCTTTATATTCCCTCTCAAAAGACTTTTTCCCATTCTCATACCAAACAGTTACCGTCCCGTCTTGAACACCATTGACGTAGCGGCCTTTTTCCTGAATCTTCCCCGACTCATACCACATACGATAATTTCCATTTAGCTGACCATCCTTGAATTCAACCTCACTCTTTTTATTCCCATTCTCATACCACTCGGTCCATTCCCCAATCTTTACTGTACCCCTTCCATCTGTCTTTTGAACTTGTCCTTCTGCTTTAGGTTTTCCGCTAGACCATTTCTCTACCACCTTGTCAACTTTTCCCGAGCCGCAACCTCCAAAGATTAGAGCAAGAACAACCATTCCCGCCGAGTAGAAACGGTTCATCGTTCACCTCTTATAGTTATCTGCATTCTCTGTTGCATTTAGAAAACGTTTTTACCACCTGACCCTGCATAAGCTTTTGAACCCAACTCCGCCGTATCCTGATGGTGGTCCATCCCCGCCCCTGAGCAACCCCTCCAAGCCCCAGAAAGTCCTGTGCGTTAGGCAAGCCGGAATCCACAGAAGTCCTTGAACATCAGTTCGACCTTCCCGAACTGGACCTCAACTTGGACGAGCTCCCCATCAAAAACCTTAGCGAAATCAACCTTCCACTGGGCCTTGATGGTCGTGGAGCTCTTGCAGAGGGAGGAGTCGTTGTTCTTGGAGACAGCCTCCCTGGTCAAGCCGGGAACCCGCAACTCTTTCGGAGGTAATTCTTCTAACGCGGGAGGAACCGAAGAATACGACCACCCCTTGCTAGCCAACAGCCAGAACAAATCCTTGTTGATTTCCGCTTGGGTGGAACGCTTGGGGAGGACTGAAACAATACCGACCACTTCCTCGTAAAGACCGGAGTGGATGCTGCTGAGAAAATCTCGGGAGCAACTGTAAAAATAATCAATGCTCTTCAAGAATAGCGTCCCCAATTAAAATAGATATTAATCCGTAAGTTTATCCAGAGGAAAGGTTAGCCTTATCCCAATATCCTTTCAGCCAAGTGCCGATTATCCGAATTAATGGAATTCGACTCTATTTACAATCCACTGGTTCTTCTCGTTATTCCCCTGATAGGATGTCGGGAAATGGAATATTATTATAGCAACCACATCAATCATTCCGGTAACAATATCTTGAGTCCTTCTTCTGTAAAACCAAAGCTAATGGATAAACCTAATTCTTTGCGGACTGAATTCGACTCTATTTACAATCCAGTGGTTCTTCTCGTTATTCCCCTGATCGATAATAGAATTATGGAATATTAATATAACAGCCTCATCTATTATTCCGGTAACAATATCTTGAGTCCTCCCTCCCGTGTAAAGCCAACTTATTATCCAACCCTCATCATTTTTACCGGATGGCATCCCTATTGCCCTAACCACTTCCTCACGAGTCTTTCCGATAACGGCTTGACGAAAAGCATCTCGGCTCATAATTTGCTGGGGAATTTCTCCCCCAGTTGTCTCTTGCCTCTTATTTATTTGATTACCGTTCTCGTCCCGAATAACCTCCTTCCCTTCCGACTTGCCGTCGCGGTACTCGTCCTCTTCCGACATATCACCAACAGCACGACGTAAATCCGAAACACTGGGAATAAACTGCTTATTTATCCGAGCAGTGTAATCAAATATATTTTCCCCGGGACGAGGCTTAATTACTCCCGTTCGCTTTTCCCCCGACCCGGGAGCATTAGTCCTACCCCCTAAACTGAAACCCGAATCTCCACTTGCAAAAGCAGTCTCGTCATCACCAGCCAATCCTCCATTCTGAGGTGCTGCCGTAACAGCAGGCTTACTGTCCAAGAACTCCGCATCTGTCTTCTTCTTCCCGTTCTCATCCCATTCAATTCGGCTTACCTCGACACCTTCACGATACTCGACTTCCTGTTTTTTCTTTCCGTTCTCATACCAGAACGTCACTTTCCCATGCCTCTGGCCGTCCTTTGCCTCACCCTCTATCTGCTTCTGTCCGTTTTCGTACCAGATTGTCGATTTCCCATTCGGTTTACCATTCAAATTCTCGCACTCTTCAAACTTCTGTCCGTTCTTGTACCAGGTCGTCATTCTCCCATTCAGCTTACCGTCACGCCATTCACTCTCTGACTCTTTCTTCCCGTTCTCGTACCAAGTTGTCTCTCCCCCATTCTTCTTACCATCTCGCCGTTCGACCTCCGACTTCTTCTTCCCGTTCTCATACCAGGTCGTCTCTGCTCCCTGCAGGTTGCCGTCCCGCATCTCTATCTCTGACTTCTTTTCTCCGTTCTCATACCACGCAATTGATTCTCCATGCAGCTTACCAGCCCGCATCTTGAACTCCACTTGCTTCTGCCCGTTCTCATACCAAGTTGAAGTATTCCCATCCGGTTGCCCGTCTTTCCATTCACCTACTGACTCCTTTTGCCCGTTCTCGTACCAGTTCGACACGATTCCATTTAGCTTACCATCCCTATATTCCCTCTCCTGCTTCTTCTTCCCGTTCGGGTAATCGGAGACCATTGTTCCAGTGAACGGCTTTTCGGAATTGACTTCATATTTCAGTCCATCCCGCTCGACCAACTTGTTTTCGTTTACTACCTTGCTTCCACAACCAGCAGACACCAGTACCGCTAATAGCACCACCAACCCCTTGATTGTTCTCATAGCATCCTCCTATTTCCCAAGAATAAGCTGAGGTCGGGCTCCCGGACCACCTTCCTCCCCCAAAGAATACCCCTGCAAGCCCCGGAACGTCCCCTGCGCCGAAAGATTCCGCTTCAGCAGTGGTCCAGTCCGTCCATCATCCAGCTCGTCGCCTATAAACGAAATACTAAGATTTACTCCTCTTCAGTTCCGAAACCACCTTACCTTCAGAGGTCCCACCCTTACTCTTCAATCCCCGCAAACCTGCTTTTCCCCGAACAGTCTCCAGCTCCGCTCCTTCCACTCATCTTCTGCCGACCTCTTTCTCCGAAACAATCATCGGCCTCGATTCCGATTTCCATTCTTCGGGGATTATGAAACTTTTCCTCCAAGACAAAGGACGGTCTCCTCTCAAGGGAAACCGTCCCAAGTTTGCTCTGAATACAATCTTGGCCCAAAGGGATTACACAGTCGGAGCCGGGGACGGAGCAGGAGTTTTGTAACCTTCAGGAGTCGGGGTGGGAGTGAGCGGAGTCGGAGTCGGTGTGAGTGGAGTCGGAGACGGTGACGGAGATGCAGTAGGAGCCGGAGTCGCACTTGGAGCAGGGGTAGGAGTGGGAGTGACCGGATTGCATATCGGCCCGGAGATAGGGATGTCTCCCGTCTGACCCAAGTAGACCCGGCTTAAGTCCCTTATCCCCCACAATCCTGCGGCAGCCCGGAAGACCGCATAGTCATCCCGACCGTTCCCGTCATAATCAGCGGGGACGGTTTGGTCGGACAAGGAACCGAAGTAAACTCTCGTCAGGTTGCGGACTGCCCAGAACCCGCCCTCCTTCCGGAAAATCGAGGGTTCGGTGACGCTCCCCCGCCAAAATCCTCCGCTGGACGGGATGTCTCCTGAACTTCCGAAATAAAACCTTGTCAGCCCGGAGACTGCCCACATCCCCGATGACGGACGGAACAACGCTGGGAGCTTTACCCTCCCTTCATCGAAGTAGCCCGGAACAGGAATGTCTCCCGATTGGCCGAAGTAGATGCGGGTGAGATTCCGAATGGACCACAAACCGGGAGATGCTCTGAATATCCCCGCATCGCATATCCCATCTCCACTGTAGTCTCCGGGAACAGCGCAGTCGGAAGACCCTCCGAAGTAGAAACGAGTTACGCCACGAGCCGTCCAGAGCGAGGATGACTGCCTGAAGAGAGCAATATCCGAGGTCTTGTCCCCGTCGTAGTCTCCGCAAGCGGGGATGTCACCGTTCATCCCCAGATAAGCCCGGGTGATGTTCCTTACCGCCCAGAGAGAAATGGAAGGCCGGAAGACCGCGACATCGGAAGTCCCGTCCCCGTTAAAGTCGCCGCTGTCTCGTATCAGGCTATCCAATCCTCCGTAAGGAGTTGGAGTAGGGGATGGACTTGGGGTTGGTGTGGGGGTTATCGGAGGATTATAGCCTTCGTATTCATTGGAATAATTGAGCAAGCTAGTGCTTTTTGTTGTTATCAGTCTATTCTGCGTGCTCCAAAACCCAGCACCCCAATGTGCACCATCGTTTGTTGGAGGATAAAAATCCCACGATTTCACATTTGACACGCTGCTACCGGAAATATTGAAGGTATAAAATCCGGAATCATTCGCCTTGATGAGATAATATATTTGCCGGATTGAGTCGTAGGCGAGTTCGCTTTCGCCGAGTTCAGTCATTCCTGCATCAACTAAACTATCAGTTTCTCTTTCTAATCCCAGCGAACTTTTATTATATTTGCTAATCCTATAATGGGGCGGTCCCCTGATGAATACTTCCCAGCCGTCATTAAAAGCCACCCCTTTGGGGTTAGCAGGCATCGCCTTTGAATTAATCCGGCTACCAGTATTAACATCATATATTTCAAGCTCGCAGTCGGTAACATTTGTGACGGCAATCTGGCCGTTCCCAACCCCCAACCCGAAATACGTGTCTCCCGCTTCAAGGGTTGCAATCTCTTGAGCACTTGCATCACTATAATCAGGAGCAGTCCTTGAATAGACTTTATCGGTCACGTCATCAATATAATAAAGCTTGTTGCTTGCGTCGTCAAAATCGCACCCTCTCGTCGCACCGGGAACCACAGGAAGTGTGCTGGAATGCTCAGCAATCCTGTCTCCAGTATTCCCATAAGCATTATTCAGCTTCCCTAATAGCAAAGAACCTGCAACTAACCCGACTGCCTCAAAGACAACAACCCGGTTTAAACGGTGTCCTGTCTTCATTAATCCGGTTGCTTTCCAATGTCCAAGTCCTGACTTCATATCCTTCTCTCCGTCTCCAGACACTCCGGGCAAAAACGTGAACCGCTAAAGTTGATTATTCTTCAGTCCTCCGAGCCAGTCAACGACATTTGAACCTCCTGCCTCCGCCTCCACGCTTATTTTGATTTCATCTCCGCTTATTGTTATTTCCCCGGTGAAGGCCAAGCTAAGGTAAAACGCTTTAAAATCCCCCCATTCAAGGGTGGGGAGGTACATCCCTCCCACCCAGCGGTTTTCCTTCAAGAATCCTATTATTTATTCAATAGATTCAGCGAGCAAAGACCATCCTACGAAGCGACCTCAACTCCCACTTAAACCTGCTCCTAAACTCAATGCCTCCTCACTCCTCCCTTTAGGAAAGCCCCCTTGAAGAAGCGCATCGAACCCGCGTCTCATCCTCCAGTTCCCGCTGAGTCCAAGAACGCGAATCTCCCAACCGCCCCCGACCTCCCCGTCTCCCCTCTTCGTACATCCTCCAGTCAACTGGAGCGGGGATGACCCTCCAGCCCAATCAATCTTTCCTCCTGAACCTCCGAACCCATTTACCTCATCTCAACCCGAGACTTCTCCCGAGCCAACCCCATTCCTCCGAGTCCAATCTAAAGCGAGCTACGCGTCATCGCGAGTGCGGAGCTAGCCCATCCATATACAGCCCCGCAAACCCCAGCCGCCTCCGCTGCACCTTACTCCACCCCAAGCCTTCAAGGATAAAAACATCTGCCTCTACATCCCATTTTAGGGGAGCAGCAGTGTCGAATACTCATTTCCAACCAAATCCCCAGCATACTTCCATAGCCACCTCCTCTAAACCTCCGCTAAGTCCACGACTTCGTTGCTGAGACTGGGAGCGTCTTCATCCGATTCCTCCCGAGCGACTACATCCCATTTCCAGGAGCAGCGGTGGTCGAGGTCCAAATCTCACCAAACCCCAGCCTTGTTCCATAGCCAGACCTTATACCGTCCTGCAAAGTCGATTCTTTTAGCGGAGCCATCGGGGGAGCATGAGCGGTCAATCCCTCCCAAGCAACCAACCCCAATCCCAACCGGAGCGTCGTCCCCAAATAGACCATCCCCCGGGAGCCGAAGTCCGGAGCCCAATCCAGAGCCTCCCAATCCCATCCCCCCTTTCCAGCCCAAGGAGCCATTCCAAACAGAGCACCCTACCTAAACCGGAGGGGGAGCATCAGCTGGTGTGGGAGCGGGACGGTCGGGATGAACGGGAGCGGTCAGCGGGAGCGGTCGGTGGGAGTGCGGAGCAAATCCCATCGACATCACCCCTGTGCCTACCCCCAGCAATTCCCCCAGCAAGAGGATTAACCCTTAAGCGAGCGAAGATTCCTACCCGGCTGACCAAAACCCTTACCCGGACGAATCCGACCGTCTTGAACCATCTTCCAGTGGTAGCGACATCCGGAACGACCCCCCCCCTAAAAAAACATATCCTAAAGCTCCCGCCTCCTACAACACACTTAAAATTTCCCCCCTAAAAAGCCCTCCCAAAATACAATAAGGATTAACACACACACAAGAAGAGCAGAGTGCAGAGGAAAAGAGGGAGAGAGGAAGGAGAGGGGGGGGGATAAGAACACCCTCGCAGCGCGGCTCGGGGGACCCAATAGTATACATGCACTAAAATGAGCACAAACATCCATTTTTGGGACATTTACCGTCTATAGCGACTCCAATCTTGAAGGTATCTTGAATCCCGCGATTTTTCGTGCTGTTTCTCCCCACACCTTGTGGAACGCCTTGGCCTCAGATTCAGTCGCCGGGAAAATAACCCCATCGTGTTTGGGAAGACCGATTTTCTTCAATCCAATCTGCTCCATCCCGGCTGATAGACTCGGCAGGAAAATCTCTGCACCCCTGACATTCCAATAATCCTTGGGTTTTCTATGCTTCCGAAACCTTCGACTTGACTCGAACTCTGAAGGGAAGTATTTCGGAAAGAACGTTTTCAGAACTCTACCCAGTTCATACTCACGCATCCCCAACCCATAAATATTTTTAGGGGGTCTCCTATAGCCGGCCCCATTTATGATTGCATTATAGGGCGTCTTTACTTCGTCTCTCGTTGTAAACGCCACTCTATCTTCGGAATATCGCAGCACTTTATTGATGTCCCGTTTTGCGTGCTTGTAGTAATCGAAACCATCTTCAATTTTTTTTACAGCCTCCTCACCTCTAAACAGAACCACATAGAAGTTTTTAAAATCAACCTGCCAGAGGGGTTTCCCGTCAACACTCCGCAGATAAGGGCATAATTCCGAGTCGAGTTGTTGAATCGGAGGTTTAGAGACGAAAAGCATCCCACTCTTTTTATGCCTCCACTCCTCCGGGATTATTTCTCCCCTTATCCATCTGATTGCCCACACTACGCTCCAGTAAATCGAAGGGAGCCTGAGTGCTTCCCACTTACCAGTAATCGCAGCTCGATGAGCAGCGCCATAGTCAAAGTAAAGACCTGTCCCATTGGTGCAAGCTTCCTGAATGTTCCGGGGGAGAGAAACTTTCGGGGCAGGATGAAGGACTACAAGTGACCGCAATCTCTTACGCGGGCTCCGAAGGTAATTCTTGCCCTTGTAATCGGCTAAAGACGGACAAAGCCTCCGTTCGAGATACTTGGACCCGGTTAACTTAATCGACGGGAAGAAACACTGAGCCGTGGCTGCATCGTTGGGGTGAAAGCTCCTTTTCCACACATCCCAGTTGGGACAGAAAATCAGATTGGACCGAGAAAGAATCCGCTTGAGTTCCGCAACACGGTTTCTGTTTCTACCATCCGCGTTGCGTATCTCCACTCCAAAGAAATATTTCGTGTTAAGGACTTTCCCGAGAATCAGAATGATGACTTCAAGATACGAATCGAGAATTTTCCGCCTTCCGGAATCCCTAAGTGCATGAATACATAACCTCACGGCAGTCGTGGAAATAATCGCCCCTTTTGCGAACGTGACCCCTTTCTCTTCAGGGTGCCCTTCTCTGCACTTTTCAAACGATTCCCTCCGTTCATCCAACTCGGCTGTGGACTCCCGCTTACATTCTTCCAGTATCCGAGCCCCCTTTTCGCTGTTGAAGATTATCCGCTCGTCAATCCCAGGAGATTGTCTTGGATTGGACATAACCGCACCGTACAGATTTGGTTTGAAGGATGCCGACTATTTTTGGAACTCCGGAAGTTATGGTAAACGATTCGGGGCGATTCATCAATGAAGACTGACCAACGGGAAGCCCGCACTCCCCGACCAAACCGTTTACGGGAAGGGTCCCAGCAAAGGAACGAGGAGACACGCAGCACGCTGAACTCCATTTGAGGGAGGAGGGGAAACCGCAGGGGGGACCCAGCAAACGGAGCTGCCCAGACGCTTCTCCCCCCAGGGAGAACCATTGGAGCTCACCCCCCAACATCCATCCGCAAGCCCGGATTCTGACTTAGGGGAACCAAGGAGTGACCGAAGATTTCCTATGGAAGCCTCGGACCCTAAATACTCTGCTTCCCTGAACAGAGTACGCTTCACTTTCCGGAATATATGAAGTGCCATTTCGGTGCCATATTCTCTGCTGTTCTGTGTGTTTATATATCATTATAATGTCCACAACTCGTTGATTATCAATGATAATAGCCTTATTTGAAGGGAAACATAAAACGTGTTGGTTCGATTCCGACCCTCGCCACTTCAGCGGTTTTACCGTCGAGAGCACGGCGGCAACGATATAAGGTGGAACATATCCAGCCCGATAAAAGTCAAGGTTGGTGAATGAGCTGGAATCGATAATATTCCCCAACCATCCAAAAGAAAGGGACGGCCTCCTTGACTGAGAAACCGTCCCTTTTCTTGCCTGAATCCGGATCTGCGGCCTAGCTCTTCGCCTTCTCCTGCTTCACGGGCTCAGCTTGGAGGGCCTTGGGAGCGACTTTCCGAGCCCGCCCAGCCCTTCTAGCTTTGCGCGGCCTTCCAACCTTCCTGCTCGCCTTCTTCACGCCCTTTGTCTGGAGAGCGAGGATCTTGGCCAGTTTAGCTTTCCGTGGCTTCGCTTTCCCCTGCTCCCATGAACGAACAGCCGAAACACTCACCCGGAGGATCTTTGCGAGCTCTGACTGATTGACTCCCAGCTTCTTCCGGAGGCTTTTGATGGCAGCAGGTGTGATCTCAGACTGCTTGCCTCTCTTGCCCGCAGCTTTTCTACTCAGCTTACGTCCAGCGCGTCTTCCAGGCTTTCTCCCCGCTTTCAGCCTAGCCTTTCTTCCCGGTTTGCGCCCAGGTTTTCTCCCCGGTTTCTTTCCAATACGGGCTTCACCAACTGCCGCTTTCTGGAACGAGGACAGCTGTTTTGCGACTTTGGCCAGGGCTTTTGCAATCACCCTAGCCGCCTTCATCACGTTCGCCACCTGCTTCTCGGCGTCTGCTTGAACCAAGGCTGAGATCTGGGCTTGCAACGCTATTAATCCCTTTGCCATTTTAAACTCCTCTCTCACTGGTTAGGGTTCTGATTATTGTGCTTTTCAATCTGTCCTCGGAGATGGCGCAACTTTTGCCTCCGCCGCGTAATCTTTCGACCCGGTGTCCTTCGCGTTTTCACCTGGATGCGCTATAGATCCCACGACGCGCCATACCACTGAACCCCCGAGCGCACTTTTCACACCAGGGATCCAGGGGGAAAGCTGCAGAAAGGCGATCAGAGCCGATACCACCGCCAATGCCCTCACAAAGCCAATAGCGCCCCCGATCAAACGGCTGTACTTCCCGACCATATACCGCTGCAGAAATGAGACTGCCGCCCTTTTTATTTTACGAACCGCTACATACACTACACCCAGGCCGGCGACAAAACCAAAGCCGCCCGCAACGGATCGGACTGCATCAGACGCGGCGCCAACTCCCTTATCAACAAGCGCGAGCAAGCCACACCCAGCGAGAATTGAAACCGCCAGCCGGACAAGACGGGCAACTTCCTCTGCGGCGCCCATCCGGAATCCTCTTATAGCCGCCACTACAGCGTACACCGCCACTAAACCGTCAAAGAGGTTCATTCGTATCGTATCCCCCGCTCCCTAGATTATTCGATTGAAGTAACCTTGCAAGATAAGGAGATCAATCGCATAATCTTTCGGCAGTAGATAATATTACTGATCATCCCCGACTACAAGAAAGAACTATAATCAGATCTGCGAGACTGTTGATTGACCGATGTACCCGCCCATGATCTCCCAGACAGAAGAATACTACGACGGCGGCAAGTGTCTCAGGCAACCAGGGGAAGAGTTCTTTGACGGCGGCCAGGTGCTTAGAAAAACGGGTGAAGAGTACTTCGACTACGCCAAATGCTTAAGGCAACCGGGCGAGGAGTTTTTCGATGGAGGGCTATGTTTGAGACAGCCGGGGGAGGACTTCTACGACGGGGGACAGTGTCTATGGAAGGCGTAGGCTACACCTTCCTAGTCAAGTCGAGAAATCCACCCCACTTCAAATCTTTACCTTGACTTTCGGGGCAGGCAACCTATAGAATGCGACTTGACCATTGGAAGACATGCTATGCCCAATATAGGGGAAAACCCAATCGTGGCCTTTTGACCCGCCGCTGGATGTGTAGTCCGGGGCGGGGATTTTTATCTTGTGCAAGTGGCCCAACTAATGGGGGCAGCTCAAAATCAGGTCCTGACATGCAAGCTTGGTTCCTTCGCGGAGGGCTACGGTACACTTTCTAACTTGAGAAGAATCACTCCTTATATAGAACAGCCAGTTGCGGCAATATAGCTTGGTTTAAGCCCCAATTAATCCCCCGGATATCACGGAAGAACCTGGTTTTAAGTGACAGTGCTAGGACATCGTAATCACGCAGTACTGGCATCACATCCATAGGGGACGGGTCGAGCATAGTCACCGGGTTGTTCAATTTCACTAACAAATGGATTATTTTCCATTGAAGGCGATCTGCCGAGACTATTACCTGCCTGGATTGGTCTGCATACTGATCACTGCCGCATGCATTTATTCCGCCATTGACAAGGGATATGATTCATGGCCTTACAACAGTGTGGTCTACCTCCCGTCCGTCTGGGGATATGTATTCACGGCTGTCTGCGTAGCGTTACTGATTGCGTTCACCCGTCATCGCAGTCGCTTGGAGGCCCGCTCCCCCCGGCACTTCATTCAACTAGGCATCTTTATTCTGGTGGCGCTCGTTTTTCTGCTTTGTATTTATTCCTGCCGGCCGTTTCTGCCTAACCTGGAAGGAGACGGCACTGTCGAGGATGATGATCCTCATATCAGGCTGCGGCTGGTGCTTCTCACCGAATTAATCGAAGATTTCTCTCTACCTCGAGATAATGCCACCGCATTGCTTTGGCGGGTGTGCGGAATGATGTACATTGTCGGCGCCCTGGGATTGGTACGGACTTCACTCCACTCGTTTTGGGACCGGGTGGCGGGGCTGGCCTATTTTGCGTTTTATCCGGCCGTACTTAACTTCTGTGGTCATAATGATTCCTATGCTGTTGAGTACATCTGCATCTCGGCGACCATCGGATTACTGTTTCTAGCGGAACGAAAATCGTCGCTGCCCTATCTGACCGCGGCCGGCGGAGCGTTTGTCCTCTCGATTTTGGCCAAGCGTCTTTCTTTGATCATCATTATATTCCCGGCCTGCTGGTTCCTCCTCCGCCGATCCAGTAGTGGCCTCAGCCGCCCGGCCATCAAAGCCTGGATAGGACTCTTGGCTGCGGTTGTCTATATTACCGCCCTCTATTTATTCATCATGCGAGGGGTGCCATTATCCAGCTTCGGCCACGAATCCAACTTCTGGTTTACTATGACGCGCGAAGACATTGGATTGTTGGCAACGCTTTATTGCCCCCTGCACCCTCTCATGCCAGTGCTCATTCCCTATGGTCTGTCGTTTCTCGGCCTGCTGCTGTCTTCCCCCGCCCGGCATTGCTTTCGGCAGAATCTTACCGTGTCGAGCGCCGTCTGTGGATCACTGGCGGTGACGGTCACGATTTACATGGTGCAACTGTTCAATCCTATCGCCGTTTATGGGATATTCGACTCCCTCACGCTCTCCGGGACCATAGGAGCGATGCTAGTGATTCCCATCTTCATTCTGGCCAGTCGTGGGCAAAGGAATCATTTGCCGACGCTGGCGACCCTCTGCGTTTTCATCACCGTCCCCCGTTTGGTGGTCCAACATCTCCCCATCGAACTGATGCGGACGGAAAAGTGCCTGCCGGGAGAGCATTCCAGATATTTTCTGCAGGAATCACCCTGCGGACATGTCGCGTCCAGACTGCTTCGTTTCCCCGCCCTGCGCACAACTGCATATGATTTTTATGTGCGCGGGGTTTATTCCAGCGATGATCACCGGAAGTTTGCCCCAGTGAATCTCTATTCGCTCATTCGCGAACAATACCTCAATGGAGATCTGCCGGCCGGGAGAAGCAATTTGCGAGCATGCCTCCGCCGCTGGCCGGAAATCCTCGGCTTCCTCATGGTAACCCAACCCTTCGCTAATCAAGAGGTGTTCAGGTCCTTCATCTCGGATTGCACGGTCATGGGACGAGAAGTATTGCAATCGACAGGCGATAGTTCGCATGCGATCATTGTAGCTACCTGTGGCAAACTGCCGACTAACTCGCCACCGATTTGCTCGCAGTTGGAGACCGCAGCGGTACTGGTCTACCTGGACTACCTCAAACATCCGGGTACGAAGCCACCCCAGAAGGAATTCATCAGTCTGGGAGAAGAAACCCTACGAAAACTTGGCTTCCGAACAGTCCGGGTCCAGAAGGTAAACCAAGCATTGCCGTAGCAAAGGCCACCCATTCCCGCCCCGGGGCCGCGAAGTACCGGTAGAAAGTAGGGGCGGGGAAATCCGACGCTCAGACCCTCACCCCCTCCAAATCCTGCACCTTCTCAAGCTTCATCCTTGCCCACACCAACCTGCCTGCCGCCCACACTCAGCTCAACAACTTCGCCCCACATCCTCTCACACCCCCCTCTCCCCGCCTTCTGTTTCCTGGGCCGCTCGATCAACCTGGGCCTACTGGACAAGCATCTGCGCATCTCTCCAGTCACTTCATCCCTTCTTCCCCAGCCTCCGGTCACCAGAAACAATTGCTTGACAATAAATCTCCTGAGACGCCTTGACTTCCAAAACCACGGGAGAGATGATTGTCCACAGCAGTTCACACTAACCCCGTCGAGAGGCATTGTGAGCACAGACTGGGGACATGAGGTACGGAAAGACTGACCCGGCTCGGATAGCGATATCTGGCCGGGACTTTATTTAGAGTTCAACCCGGGGAGATGAGAATGAAAGTCGTAACAGTTCTTCTAACGGTGGCAGCCCTGATCGCCATCCAGCCCGCCCTGCTGAATGCCGGGACACTTGAACTCAGCTATTCCACCTACCTTGGGGGTAGCAATAATGAGTACGTGTATGGCATCACGCTGGGGACGGGTGGCGAGGTTTATGTCACCGGGATTACAGTTTCCATTAATTTCCCGACCTGGAACCCTTACCAGGCGAGTAGCAATGGGAGTGGTGATGCCTTCGTGAGCAGGTTCTCCTCCTCCGGATCCTCGCTCATCTATTCCACCTATCTCGGGGGGAGTAGTGGTGAGGGCGGGCAGGGAATCGCACTAGGAGCGGGCGGAGAGGTTTATGTCGCAGGGTCTACGGGCTCCGTGGATTTCCCCACCCTTAACCCTTACCAGGCGAGTTTCAACAGCGGAACCTCGGATGTCTTCGTGAGCAAGATCTCCACCTCCGGCTCCTCTCTTATCTACTCCACCTACCTCGGAGGGAGTGATAATGATCAGGGGTATGGAATTGCACTAAGAACGGGCGGCGAAGCTTATATAGTAGGGGAAGCTATCTCCAGGGATTTCCCGACCTCCAATCCCTACCAAGCGAGTCATGCTGGAGGGACCTGGGATGTCTTCGTGAGCAGGCTCTCCACCTCCGGCTCCTCTCTCATCTACTCCACCTACCTCGGGGGAAGTAATGTTGATGACGGGCTTGGGATCACAGTGGGGCCGGGCGGAGAGGCTTATGTTGTGGGGGGAACTGGCTCCAGCGATTTTCCGACCCGGAACCCTTACCAGGCGAGTTACGGCGGAATTTATAATGTCTTTGTAAGCAGGCTCTCCACCTCTGGCTCCTCGCTCATCTATTCCACCTATCTCGGGGGGAGTGGTGGTGATGCCGGGCATGAAATCACACTGGGTACGGGCGGAGAAGCTTATGTCGTGGGGAATGTGGACTCCTGGGATTTCCCCACCGTGAATTCTTACCAGGCGAGTTACGGCGGAAATTATGACGCCTTTGTGAGCAGGCTCTCCACCTCCGGTTCCTTGCTCATCTATTCCACCTACTTCGGTGGGAGCAGTTGGGATGAGGGTTACGGGATTGACGTTGATACAGGCGGAGAGGCTCATATCACGGGGAATACCCAATCCACCGATTTCCCCACCTTGAACTCCTACCAGTCGAGTCGAAACGGATATAGTAATGCCTTCGTGAGCAGGCTCTCCAATTCCGGCTCCTCACTCGTTTATTCCACCTACCTCGGGGGGACGGTTGGTGAAAATGGGTATGGAATCATACTGGGGACGGGCGGAGAGGATTATGTCACAGGGTGGACATACTCCACCGATTTCCCGATCTTGAATCCCTACCAGGCGAGTTATGGCGGGGGGACTCTTGATATATTTGTGAGCAAGCTGATCTTCATAACCCCGACCCCGACCCCGAGTCCCTCCCCCAGCCCTTCGCCTACGATTATCCAATGCTTCGATGTCTCCGGGCAGGTGACCGACAAGTCCACCGGATTGCCCATCACCGGGATTCAGGTACAAGCATTCGTCACGGGGGACTACTCTTCATCGGTCGGCACGGGCGACACGGGAGGGTTGTTCACCGTTGCCCCCTGCACTCACTACACCAACGGGACGGTGCGAACCGAGGCACACAAGCGTGGGTATCTGCCTTTCTTCTCTGTCTCGTCCTATACGAACTGGTCCGAAGTCACCGGCATTAGCATTGAGCTTATCCCCTCCCTTTTCCCTCAGGGAGTCGTTTCCAGTGACTATGACGGTAACGGCACCTCGGATACCGCCGTATTTCAGCTGCCGGAACGGATCTGGGCGGTCAGGAATGTCACCCGGATCTATTTCGGGGGAGAAAACGATGAGCTGGTCCCCGCCGATTACGACGGGGACGGCACCACCAACGCCTGTATCTTCCGTCCGGCGAACGGGTACTGGGCGATTTACAACCTCACCCGTTACTACTTCGGCAGTATCGGAGCCATCCCCGTTCCCGGAGACTACGATAATGATGGCACAGATGAACTCGCGGTCGTTCGGGCATGGGACAGCCTCTGGTCGGTGCGGGGATTCACGCGCTTCTACCTCGGATCCACCTATGACCAGCCGGTGCCCAGGGACTTTAATGGCGACGGGGTTCCGGATGCCGGGATGTATCGCCGCACCGGCGGGATGTGGGCAATCCGGAACATCACCCGGGTGTATTTCGGCTCCAGCGACGATCTGGTCCCCGGCGACTACAACGGGGCGGGCTTTTGGGAGGCGGGCATCTTCCGCGAATCCACCAGCCTCTGGTCAATCCGGAACGTGACGCGGCTCTACCTGGGGAGCACGAATGATTGGGCAGTACCGGCGGACTACAACCAGGACGGCACAGATGAAGCCGGCATCTTCCGCAATTCAAACGGCTTGTGGTCGGTGGTCAACACGACCCGTGTGTATTTCGGGGGACCTGACGATATCCCTGTTACCCGCTAATTCAGTCTGAATAGCGAGAAAGGGCGGTTTCTCCAGGAATGGGGAGGCTTGCTCTTTTTCTGTCTGGGTTGAGAAGAGGTAAAGAAAGCCCGAAGTCTACGTTCGGTTACCTTCCGGCCAGGTAGTGAATCTCCCATCCTACTCACCGTTTGTTGGATGTCCTGGGGTAGTTTGAGGAGGCGGAGCATCTGGCTGATCAGGGCAGGGGAAACACCGACTTTCCGGGCGAGGGCGGTCTGGGTGTCTATGCCGGGGGTTTCCAGGAGGTATTTATACTTTCGGGCAAGGAGGAGGGGGTTAGGATAGGTTCGGACTGGCTTGATGCGCCTTCGCTCGGCCTCGAAGACATAGTCGAATGTGTCCCAGATCAGGGTTCGCTCCGCCATTGGACCGGGGAGTTCCGCTTTCTATCCCGCATCGCCTAGACTGGTTAACTTGGGTGAGTGCGGGATTTTTGCTGCTCAGGAAAACAAAATTCATTGACCGCCCCCAGACTGAGAAGGCATAGTCCAAGCTGCTGGTTTGCTCTCCCAGATGGAATGCATCTTGAAATCAGACTGGGGAACCGAAGTCCAACAATTCTGACCCGGCTCGGATAACGATATCCGGCCGGGTTTTTGTCCCTAGAAGAGAAAAGAGGATACTATTAAAGCGGAGGGAAAATGAAAAGATGGGCTATGGGTATGTTCGTGCTGTTGGGCATAAGCATCGGTTTGGTTTCCATGGCCGCTGATTTCAATGGGGACGGTCGGGATGACATCGCAGTCTATCGTCCCGCGGAGGGTCTTTGGGCTATCCGGAACCTGACCCGCGTGTACTTCGGCAGTTCCCTGGACGAACCGGCGGCCGGCGACTACAACGGGGACGGCACAGCCGAGACAGTGCTCTGGAGACCTTCAACTGGGATGTGGGCCATTCGCGGTGTGACGCGTGCGTATTTCGGCGTATCCTCCGATCTTCCCGGGGGGGCAAGCTCAAACCCTTGGGCTCCGACCGTGGGCGGCATCTTATATGCCGGCGGCAACGTCGGCATTTGGGCGACCGATACCGGCCCCCTGGTCGAACTCGACATTTACGATAACGGCGGCGACGGAACGCCCCGTATTCGGCTGACCGGAGAGGATGTCGGGTGGGACGAGTCCGTCATCGAATTCTGGAATGCTTGGATGCCGGGAATGAGCATAGGTTATTACCCTAAAGAAATGGCAATGAAAATTCGCGACGACGGTACTAATGAGGATCTGGTGGTGATTGGAGAGGGACCCGCAGAGGGAGCCACCATGTCCGTTCTCTGCGGAAACATGAAAGTCGGCTTCGATGACCCCCTGCCCTCGGAACAGCTGGCGGTCAAGATGGCGGGGACGACTTGGTCCGATCACCACTTCGCCCTAGTGGCCTCCGCTAGTGATGATACGTGGGATTTTACGGTCGGGACCAACAATCGGCTGTATGTCGGGTACAACGAGGTCTCGAAGTTCGTCATGCAGACCTCCGGCAACGTCGGAATCGGGAATACCAACCCGGCGTATCTTCTTGCGATGGAGTCGAGCGGGGGGGGGTACTACAGCGCCACCGACCACTCGTGGCACAACGGCTCGAGTCGGACGATCAAGGATGACATCCGGCCGAACGAGGTGGACGTCCTCAAGATGCTCGACGAGGTGAAGATCGTCAACTACCGCTTCAAAAGCGAGGGAGCAACGGAGGGGTCAGCCCCCGGCCACATCGGCTTCATCGCGGAGGAGGCCCCAGATTTGCTGACCGGGAAGGACAAGAACAGTATGGCGACCGGAGACTGCATCGGATTCCTTCTGGCGGTAGTCAAGGAACAGCAGAATACGATCTCATCCCTGGAAGGCAAGGTTGCCAGTCTAGAGGAGAGGCTGAAGTAACCGGCCCAGACTGCGGTCATCGCTGGACGTATAAGAAGGGCGGTTTCTCCAGCGATGGGGGAGCCGCCCTTTTTTATCTCGATTGGAAGGTGAGAAACGTCCGTAGCTTACGTTCTGCTATTGCTTGGGAAGATAGCGGATCCCCATCCGAATCACCGATCGCTGGATATCCGGGGGTAGTTTGAGGAGGCGGAGGAACTGGCTGATACGGGCTGGCCAATGAACGGAGGATTGGGCGGGTAGGAAAGGAGTCGTCAGAACTACGCTGATTTCTCTTTCCCGCTTGCCCGTTGTTTTTAGACTCGCCCTGTGCTTTCCCGCTCGATTTGCTGTGCCGGGCGGCTGGTGATCGAAGGGGCCTCAAGATTCATGGTCCGCCCCGCTTTATACCTGCAGCGACTCAAACCTCCCCCCTGGCCCACATCAACCTGCCTGCCGCCCACACCCATCACGACAACTTCAGCCCGCCCCTTCCAATTCCGGCCCCATCTCAATCCGTACCCTGGCCCATACCAACCTGCCTGCCGCCCACTCTCAGCACGACAACTTCAGCCCTTCATCCCCTTCACATCCAACCCCTCTCCCTTTTCCCTCTTCTCATGGGCTGCTCGATCAATATGGGCCGAACTGGGAAGCATATAACGGGCATCTTCACAACAAGCTCATCCCCTTTTCCCCAACCTTCCCCATCGGCCCTCCCGTAGCCATATCTCGATAATCCACCTTGCTTCCCTCTTACTTCAAATGTTTTACTTGACTTTCGGGGCAGGCAACCTATAGAATACCGGTCAACCTTTGGAAGACGCGCTATGCTCTATATAGGGGAGAAGCCGATTTTGACCTTTGGCCCGCCGCTGGATGTTTAGTCCGGGGCAGGTTGTTTCAATACTGGGATATCTGAAACCATGCTTAAGGAGGATCTAGTGTGGTGTCACTAACGCTTCTTTACAATGGGCGATTTTGCCCAAGATAAAATCGGCATTTTTGGTCCAGGTAAAGGTTTTGGGAGTCTGGTTGTAGTGCTCAAGGTACTCAGTGATGGCTGCAATCAGTTCGGAAACGCTACGGAAGGTGCCTCGCCGAATGCGCTTTTGAGTGATCTCGCGGAACCAGCGTTCTACCATGTTGAACCACGAACTGCTGGTAGGGGTGAAGTGCACGTGAAAGCGAGCATGTTTCCGTAACCAACGCTTGACGGGGGGACTCTTGTGGGTGCTGGAGTTGTCGATGATGATGTGAAGGTCAAGATCGGGAGGGGTCTGCTGTTCGATCTGATTCAGGAACCGGATAAACTCTTTGGACCGATGCCGAGGCAGACACTGGCCGATGACCTTTCCATCGAGCAGGCTCAGAGCGGCGTAGAGCGTAGTGGTTCCGTGCCTTTTGTAATCATGGGTCTGACGCGCAGGGATTCCAGGTCGCAACGGCAAAAGGGGTGCCGTACGATCCAACGCCTGAATCTGACTCTTCTCATCCACCGACAACACCAGGGCTTTATCAGGCGGATTCATGTACAACCCCACAATGTCGCGCAACTTCTCCACAAAATGCGGATCACGAGAAAGCTTAAAGGTCTCGACTCGATGAGGCTGCAATCCGTGTTGTCTCCAAATGCGGTGAATCGTCTGGTGGGATACACCTTGCGTCACGGCCATCGTCCGCGTGCTCCAATGGGTGGCTGCGACCGGCGTGCTCTGCAAAGTAGCTTCGACAATGCGCTGCACCGTAGCCGCCTCGATCCGTTTCTTTCGTCCAGGACGGGCTGCGTCCTGCAACAGACCCGGCACGCCCCGTTCGGTGAAACGGTGTCGCCACAGCAACACCGTTGGCCGGCTGGTCTGCAGTTCATTCGCAATGGCGTGATTCGGCATTCCTTTCCCGGCCATAAGAACGATTCGTGCCCGCAACGCCACTTTCTGAACGGTGCGTCCAGAGTTCACGAGGGACTCCAGTCGTTTCCGCTGATTCGAATCTACGTATAACGCAGAGGCTGGTGTAAACATGCCCCAGGTTACGACATGGGGACGGTTATTGTAAAGATATATCTGTTACACTACACTAGTTCACACAGACTTTACAAGAGACTTTGTGAAGACGAACGCGGGCGTCAAGATTCGGTGTTACTGACCCGGGCAACTCCCGTCCTCGGAGGTAGGGTTATACCCCACAACTAAGGATCAGCTTAGACGGAGTATTGTGCCCTAAAATCAATCATAAATTATGGAAATTGTGCACCCACCTGATCACCGCTTGCTGGAGGGAAACAGATGAGATTAAAAACATTGAGCGGTATTCTGGCTCTTGCCTCCATCCTGTTTCTTCCCCGAATCGGTTTTCCCCTGGTCGTCTCCCTCACTGGTACGGAAGAATCGAACCAGTGCGAGGCGCACGCCTACTACATCGCAGTCGAGAACCCATCCTGGGCCGCCCAGACCGCCGAAAACATCGTAATCGAGAACGCGATGCCGCCGGACGGCTTCGTCTTTCAGAACGACTCGTCGGTCATCGCCGCACCCCTGGGAACGCTCTCCGGTTCCGCGGCAAACCCAGCCGTCGCCAGCGACGGCCTGACTTGGGACCTCGACACGCTTTTCGGTTCCTCCGTCTACCTCGCCCCCGGCCAGACCCTCGACCTCGTATTCCAGATGGAGGTCGATTGCGACGGCATAAGCGGGCAGGACGACGCCAAGGTCATCTTCGATTTCCCCTCCCCGAACCAGCAGAGCGACGCCGACTCTCTTTTCATCACCGTCAACCCCGGCGACATCAATGTCCTCAAAACCCCGGTTGTTCAGCAGGCTTCGCTCGGGGACTGGGTGACCTTCACGGTGAAGGTGGAGTCGAGCGGTCTCGGCTCTATCAAGAACGTCGTGGTTCGGGACACCCTCGCTTCCGGCCTCGCCTATGGTTCGGCCAACCCCGCCCCCCAGGGCGGAGGCGGACCGGACACCTACTACTGGACGAGCGCGGAGATCCCCGCTCTGGCCGAAATGCCGGCCGATAGCGCGGTGGAGATCGCGCTCACCGCCCAGGTGGTCTCCTGCGAGGACATCATCAACGACGCCGACGCGATCTTCGGCTGCGCGGGTATGGTCTCCGTCCCCGATTCCGTCTGCCTTGACACCGGCGGCGAGGTCCCGCCGGGGACCGCCATCGCCACCATCGATTTGGTCGAAAAGCATCCCGCCCTTGCCTTCGCCCTCGCCCCGGGGATGACCGGGATCGAGTACTGCTCACAGACCACGATCACCGTCACCGTGACCAACGGCGATCCCGTCACCCCCGATCCCGCAGTAGGGCCCGCCTACGACCTCGTCCTCGACACCAACCTGAACACCACCGGCTACGACGTGACCAACGTGACCGGGGCGTCCTACAACAGCGGGAACGGGGAGTTCACAGTGGGGACGGTCCCGGAAAACGCGGACGTTGTTTTCACCTACGACATCGGCTGGCCGGACGGCGCCTGCCCTCCCAACGCCTCCTCCCAGAACACCCTCTGGACCCCTCTCTATAAAGACGGCTGCGGACACCCCTTCGCCCCGCCGGTCGCCATCTACCCGATTTCACTGACCGGCCTGCCTTCACTCTCCATCTCCAAGAACAACCCGGGAGTGGTCAACGGCGACGATACCATCACCTTCACCGTCGAAGTGAACTACGAGGGGCCCGACGGGTTCGCGCCGACCATCACCGATGACTACCCGGCGGGGTGGGACAGGCAGTCCATCTCCGACGGCGGCTCCGACGATGGAGACAAGATCAGTTGGACCGGCCTCACTCTGAACGACGGGGACACACTCCAGGTGAGCTTCCAGATGGTCGCCCCCGGCAGCGACCCCTGCGCCGGCCCAGCGCCCGGACTCTACACCAACACCGCCACGGTGACCGCCGGGACCGACTGCCGCGGCTGTGCCATCTCCGGCGATTCTGAATCCGTCACCTTCCCGGTCGAGGATACCCCCGGCTGCGATAGCGACAACTGCGTCGCCTCGGTCGCGCTCTCCGGCGGCGGGACGGCCGAGGTATGCACCGGCCTTTCCTACACCGTCACCTATACCCTGGGTACGGGCGATCTCCCCTCCGACTGGTCCTCCGCCGAATTCCGTTCCAGCATGGAGCTCGACCAGACCCCGGTCTCCCTGGACGAGGTCAGCGTCGACGGCTTTAGCTACCAGACCTATGTCACCGACAACGGCGGCGTGGGGGGAACCTACGTCGTCGACCTCTCCGGCCTCGACTCCTCTCCCGCCCTTTCTCCCCAGAGTGCGGCTACCCTCCAGGTCAGCTACACCTTCACCGCCGTCGACACGGTGGGCTCCGCCTGGGAGCGGACCGACCTCGACCTCGGCAGCGGCTGCGGGGTGGAGACGAACTGGATCGCCGTTTCGGTCGAACGGACGGGCGTGGAGGTCTTCCTCTCCGGCCCCCAGATCATCGACTCCTGCGGCATCGACACCTACACGATGTCCCTCACCAAGAACGGCTACCTCGCCTACGACCTCCTCGCCGTCTTCGGCCTCGACCCCGACGGCGATGGTGACGACAACTACTACTACCTCCCCGGGTCCACCGTTTTCACGGGGACCTTCTCCGACCAGAGCGGGACAATCTTCGCCTTCGAGCCGGACACCGGGACGCCGGGAGAGCTCCGTTGGGATTTCGCTGCTCAAGGCTCCGGGACCGGCGATCTCAGCGCGGTGGGATCCATTCAAATCGACCTCCGCTCCCCCTGCACCGCCGACGTTCACACTTATTACGCCCGAGCTGAATACAACGACCGCTGCGACAACGGTTCGACCCCGCGGGAGTCCGTCGTGGCGGCTGGGCCGGCCCAGCCGCTCTGGGTGCGCACCCCCGATATCTCGATCAGCAAGCGGCCCGAAAAGTACTACGCGACCCAGGAGCTGGCGATGTGGTCGATCAACCTTCTGAACGGGGGGGACGGCGCCGCCTACAACGTGATGATCATCGACACCCTCTCGACCGACCTCTCCTACTATTACGGGAGCCCGGTCCCGGAGTCCGTGGCCGGGAAGACCGTCACCTGGAATTTCCAGTCCCTCACCGCCACCTGGGGCGGCCTCTCCGACCTCGACGGCGAAGGATACATCAACGACCTTCTCCCCGGCGGCAACGTCGGGGTGACCCTTACCGCCTCCGTCGATGGCTGCAACGACATGGTCGACCGCGTCTATGGCGCCTGGGGCTGCCTCACCGCCTACTGCGAGACCTCGAACTGGGCCACCTCCACGGTCTTCATCCCGCCTCCGGGGCTTTTAGGGGTGACCACCTTCCCGGTCGCGGTCGACCTCTGCCAGAACGCCTCGGTGTACTTCGAGGTGAAGAACACCGGCCAGACCCACATCTACAACCTCTGCGCCGCGCAGGCTATCCCCGTCGGCGCGAACTACGTCGGCGGCAGTTCGGAGTACCGATATTTCAACGGGGCGGTCTGGAGCTCATTCACCGGCACGCCGGACCCGGACTACTGGTCCGCCCAAACCTACCCGTACCAATGGGATGCCCAGACCCACATCCCCGAGTTCGTCGATTTCATCGTGGGGGCGAAGGCGCAGATAAGGTACCTCGTGGAGGCCGACTGCGATTTCCCCGCCGGGGACCGGAAGTTCAAGGCCCGGGCGAGCTTCCTCACCCCCTGCGGCGAATACGAGTGCACCGACGAAACCCTGGCCACGCTGGCCCTCAACGACATGGATGTCCAGATCGTCAAGGAGGGGCGGAACGAAACGAAGAATCCGGGCGGTCCGCTCTCCACCTCCCCGGTCATCGCCGACTCCGGGGACACCGTGTATTGGAGGGTCACTCTAGCCAATTCCGGGAACACGCCCGCCCAGTTCGTGACCATGACCGACACGCTGCCCGACACGGTCACCTTCTCCTCGGCTTCCCCCGCCCCCGGCTACCAGAGCGGCCAGGTCGTCTCCTGGTCCGTGGGGCCCGGCCTCCCCTTCGTGGCCACGATCGAAGCGACCGTCGACGGCGACGGCTGCGCGCCGGTCTCCTACAACACGGTCGACGTCTCCTGGGGCTGCCAGAGCCTGGGCTGCGTCTCGGGAAGCAAGGACTACCTGACCGACCTCATCACCGAAGTCGACTTCGAGCTCCCCGGGACCCACGTCCTCTCCGACTTCGACACCTGCCAAGGACTCGCCACCTTCTATGTTAGTAACGACGGCGCCACCGCCGACAACATCGACTTCACCTACGCCGTCCCCCAGGGCTACTACTATGATGCCTCCGGGGGCGGAGCGACGATCGAAAGCTCGTTTTCCTCCCACACCTTCGCTTCCTCCGAGGAGGAGCCGGTCGATCTCGGGGGCTGGCCCCAGCTCCTCCGCTTCGCCGGCGCTTCCCAGGGCGGGAACATCTCCGACGGCAACGACTACATCGGCTCGGGCGAGACACTGACCGTCTACTTCCGGGTCTACCGCGAGCCGTCCGATTTCTCCTGCGATACCGACCCCGATATCGATCCGCCGCCCCCGCCGCCGGTTTCCGGTTCAGTCATCGGCAGTTACGACAATACCTGTCTGGAGCATGTCACCGACGGGATCACCTTTTCCGCCCAGACCGTCACCCCGGCTTACGGAGACTTGGACTTGAGCATTTCGCCCTCCACCCAGATCGTCGGCGACGGGGAGACGGCGACCTTCAGCGTCATCCTGCGGAACAACGGGACCACCGACACCGACAACTGGGTGGTCGAGCACACGCTCGGCGCCGGCTACACCAACCTCACCTCCACCCTGGGGAGGGTGATCGGCGACACCGTCTGGTTTGCCTCCACCGACACCGGGGGCGGGATCATCCCGGTCGGCACCCAGCGGACGTACGGCATCTCCGCCACCGTCGGGAGCGGGTCACTGATCCACGACGCCGAGGTGGTCGGGGAGTGCGTGGACGCGGGAGGAAACGCCACCGGCTGCCGCTACTCCTGGGACCGGACCGAAGCCTACGCCGCCAACGCGTCCTTCTCCAAGGACTCCGACTCCGTCGCCACCATCGGCGAGACCGTCTACTTCACCCTGACCGCCGAGTTCCAGAACCCGGATTACACCAGCGTCTCCATCACCGATCAGTTGCCGACTCCCGGTCTGGAGTACCTCTCCCACACGGTGAGCCCCGCCGACTGGACCACCAGCACCGCGAACCCGGCCACCGGGGCGATCAGCGTCACCTGGAGCCAGATCACCTCGCCCACCACGGTCACCATCGAGATCGCCGCCCGGGTGGACGACGACGCCGTCAACTTCGCCGGCCAGACCCGGACCAACGCCGCCTCGGTCTCCTACATCTTCGAGGCGAACAGCTATTCCGATTCCGACACCGCCCGCGTCCTGATCGTCGAGCCCAGCGTCACCGGCTTCGACAAGTCCTTCCAGGAGGGGAATCCCAACCCGGTCCAGGCCGGGGAGGACGTCTACTTCCGCGTCCAGTTCGACAACACCGGGACCTCGGCCGCCTACGATCTCCTCTGGTACGACACCCTGCCGCCCCAGATGCGCGACGCCACTCCCGCGATCGCCTCCATCTCGATCTACGATCTCCCTGGCCTGGCCTTCGACCGGGCGCTGGTTTCTCCCGCCGATTACGCCGCCTCCTGGAACCCCGGGACCTTCGCCATCGACTTCGACACCCCGAGCCTCTCCTCCGCCGCCCGCCTGGAGCCGAACGAGCGTATGGTCATCCTCTACCACGCCTTCGTCGATTACGACGTTGGCTCCTTCGCCGAATTCTCCAACCTCGCCCGCATCCCCGCCGGCGGCTACGACAGCCTTCCGCCCGACGCCGGCAACCCGGACATCCGGGACTACACCGACGGGGTGGACTGGTTGACCATGAGCGCGCCCACGCTCGCCATCGCCAAGTCGGTCATCTCCGGCTCCCCGGCCGAGATCGGGGAGACCGTCTACTACCGCCTGGAGGTCACCGTCCCGGCCGAGACCACCGCCTACTGGCCCGACCTCTACGACGTCGTCCGCCAGGACGGGGTGTACTACATCCCCGGATCCACCGCCTTCACCGCGGTCACCGGCGTCCCGGCGGTCGGGGCGACCTTCGTCTCCACCACCGAGCCGACCTGGGTCTCCGCCACCAGCCCCAACCCGGGGATGACGATCTTCTGGGACCTGAACCCGATCGTGAACGCGAGCGACGGGACCCCCTGGGGCGACACCGACTACGTCTTCCGGATCGAGTTCGCCCTCCTGGTCACCGGGAAGACCGACGCCGGCGCGGACACGGTCTGGAACCCGCCCGCCGCCGGCGACTACGCCCTCGACGACACGCGGATCAACTGGAACACCTTCAGCGCCGGAAACGGGACGACCGACTCCTTCACCGCCTACAGCGACGTCCGGACCGACGTCGACCAGCCCGTCCTCTCCGCCTTCGACAAGACGACCTTCACCAACCAGACCGTGGTCGGCGGCCAGACCGTCTACTACCAGGTGACCTTCACCAACAGCGGCTGGAACACCGCCTTCGACGCCGTGATCACCGACCTGATCCCGGTCGGGATGCGGGGAACGAGCCCGCTGGTGGACTCGATAACGGTGGGGGCGCGGACGCTGTCGGCGGGGACGGACTACGCCACAAACTGGTCCGGCCAGACCTACACCATCACCTTCGTATCCAGCGACGCGATCCAGCCCGCTTCCGCCAACACCTCCGCCTCACGGATCCAGGTCGGGGAGACCGTGACAATCAGTTACCGCGCCACCGTGGACTCCAGCGTGGGGGCGAACTGGGTGATGACCAACTCCGCCCGGGTGACCTCCTACACCTCGCTCCCGGGGGCCAACCCCGACGAGCGGGTCTACCCCGGGATCGGTCCGGATAGCGTGACCCACCGGACTGCCCCGGTCCTGGTGACCAAGACCCAGGCCTCGGAAGGCTACACCTCGGGGAACAATGCGACCATCGGGGAACCCCTCACCTACACCCTCTCCATCGACATCCCCAACAACGATTGGGCCTACGCCCTCTTCGCCACCGACACCATACCCAACCGCCTGACCGTGACCAACGTCACCTCGTCCCCCGCCGCCACGATCTCCTGGACCGAGCGCGCCGACGGGACGACCTACGTCAGCGCCAATTTCGGCGACCTCGGCCCGGGACAGACCGGGGTCGACGCCACCGTGACTATCTCCACCTTCGTCGACCAGACCTACCCGGCCAGCAACTGCACCGCACTCGGCAATACCATGGCTAACCGGGGCTTCATCAGCTGGAACGCCATGACGGAAGTGGCGTCGTTCCGAACCCAGACCTCCACCACGGTCACGAGCACCGTGGTCGAGCCGACGCTGACCGTCGCCAAGTCCGCCCTTCCGAATCACGGCGACGCCGGCGACACCGTCACCTTCACCATCACGGTGGCGAACCCGGGCGGGACCAACCGCTCCGCTGCCTTCAACGCGGTGGTGACCGATGTCATCCCCCCCGGGATGACCTGGGCGGACAACGTGCAGGTCATTTCCGGACTGACCCCGACGGTTGATTTCAGCGGCCTGCCCACGGTGACCTTCACCTACGAGACGATCGCCACCGCCGCGAACAGCCAGTTCTCCTTCGATGTCACGCTCGACGACTCGGTTGAGCCGAACCAGATCATCACCAACACCTCCGGCATCGCCTGGACGAGCCTGCCGGGGAGCGACCCGCACGAGCGGAACGGGAGCGGGACGACAGCCTGCGACACCTATCTCGCTGCGGCCTCCGCCCCGGTGACGGTGGACGACAGCCTGGCCGTTTCCAAGACCCTCCTCGGCGACGGTGACGCGGTGGTCGGGGAGACCTTCCAGTACCAGGCGGTCCTCACCCTGAACGAAGGGACGATGTCCGGCGTTGTCCTGGAAGACACGCTGGACGCGGGCCTCGCCTTCGTCTCCCAGGACGGATTCGCGATCGACCCCTCGATCACCTTCAGCGGCCAGTCCGCCCCGGCGATCACCAACCAGGGGCAGACCGTGACCTGGACCCTGGGGACGGTGGTCAACCCCCCCGGCCCCGCCCCGGACACGATCACCGTCACCTACACCGCGGTCGTCCTCAACGTGAACGGGAACGTCAACGGGACGCTCGACAACAACGACCTCGCCCTCACCTATGTCGGGGGATCGGCTTTCACCGCCGCCTCCGACACCGAGGTGCTCGAGCCGGCCCTCGCCGTCTCCAAATCCCTCTCCGCCCAGACCGGGGAGGCGGGGGACGTGGTCACGGTCACGGTCGCCTTCAGTCACACCACGGCCTCCACCGCTACCGCCTACGACCTCTCCCTCGTCGAGACGGTCACCGCCGGCCTGATCTGGTCGGAGAACGTCCAGTACCTCGGCGGCCCCGCGGGCTTTTCCTACGATACCAGCGCGCTCCCCGCGGTGACCTTCTTCTGGGACGAGGTGGACACCTATTACACGGAGGCCAACCCGGTCTACTTCTCCTTCGACGTCACCCTCCCCGACGACGTTCAGCCGAACCAGGTCTTCCCCGACACGGTGCGGCTGGAGTGGACGAGCTGGACGATCGGGACCGAGCAGGTCTCCCCCTACAACGACAACGCCTATGAGCGGACAGGCGATCCCGCCGACGAGGGCGAGCTCAACGACTACTACTACCTGGCGAACGCCCAGATCACCGTGCCCAACATTTCCCTGGACAAGGTTCTCATCGGGAGCGGGCAGGCGGTCGTCGGCGATATTTTCCAGTATCGCCTCCGCGTGGGACTGATCGAAGGCGTGATGCCGGCGGCCGTCATCACGGATGATCTTGACGCCGGCCTGGCCTTCGTCTCCCAAGATGGATTCGCCGCCGACACCTCCGTGAGCTTCACCGGATCCACCGAAGCCTCCAGCGTGGCCCCCGGCGATACCGTAACCTGGAACCTGGGAACGGTGACCAATCCGCCCGGCGCGGGCGCGGACGAACTCACCATTTACTACACGGTCTGCGTTCTCAACGTGATGGGGAACCAGAACGGGACCCTGCTCAACAACTGGGTGGAGCTTACCTACACCGGGGGAACCCAGGGGCCGGTCTCGGCCGCGGACACACTGGTCCGTGAGCCCGATCTTCGCGTGGAGAAGGACATCCTGCCGCCGAGCGGCGTAATCGGGAACCTCCACACCGTATACCTGAGCGTGTACCACACCGCCGCCTCGACCGCCGACGCCTTCAACGTCGAGCTTCTGGACGTCATCCCATCGCGGTTAGATTGGCAGAACAACCTCCAACTTCTCTCCGGGCCCGCCTTCACCGCCGACACCTCCGCCCTCCCGACTCTCTCCATCTCCTGGCCGGAGATCACCCGCTTCTACGTCCAGACCAACCCGGCGCGCCTCTCCTTCGATGTTTCCATCAACGGCACCGCCGTCCCGGGCGACATCGTGACCAACACCTCCGGGGTGGAATGGACCTCGCTCTCCGAAGTCACGTGCCCCGTTTCGAGTTACAACCCGGCCAATTCCTGCGATCGGACGGGTGATCCCGCGGACCTGGGCGAGGACAACAGCTACTACTACGAAAGTTCCGACCAGGTCTTCGTGGCCGGGACCCCGACTCCCTCGCCCTCCCCCTCCCCGTCACGGACCCCGACCCCATCCCCGACTCCATCCCGCACCCCGACCCCATCGCCCTCCCCGTCCCCGACCAAGACCGCGACCCCGTCTCCGTCTCCGACCAAGACGGCGACCCCTTCCCCGACTCCGTCCCGAACTCCGACCCCATCTCCCACTCCCAGCCCTATTACACCGACCCCTTCGCCCACGCCGACCAAGACGCCGTCCCCAACGCCAACGCCCACCCCCTCGCCGTCTCCAACTGCGTCCCCGTCGCCCACGCCTACCGTAACGCCCACGGCTACTCCGACAGCGGAACCGACGAAGACCCCATCCCCTACAGCCACGCCGACCGCGGAACCGACCAAGACCCCATCACCTACAGCCACGCCTACCGCGGAGCCGACCAAGACTCCGGAACCGACGGCCACGCCCACTGCTGAGCCCACGAAG
>CAZKCI010000130.1:0-4267 GCA_964551475.1 uncultured bacterium
GGTCGTCCCCACGCCCACGCCCTTCCTCCATCTGGTCGTCGACGAGGGATTCGACAACTTCCAGACCGGAGTGCGTCCGGCCGGCTGGTCGTTCATCAACTGCAACGCCAACACCGACACATACACCGGAACCGGTTACTACGGCCTCGCCTCCCCCGCTCTCAAGATGGGGAAGTCCGCGGGCGACGGCATCAGCGCCACCACCAAGACTTTCGCCGCCGACGGCACTAGCGACCTCACCTTCTGGCTTCGCGGCCTCTCCGTCGACGCCACGAGCTCGCTGCTGATCGAGGAGTATTACTCCTCGACCTGGAACCCGCTCGCCGATCTCAACAGCCTCCCGGCCACGGGCACGATCATGGGGCCCTTCTCCCTGAACCCGGCATCCGTCCAGCTCCGTTTCACCTATAACAAAAGCGCGGGCAACATCGGCATCGACGACGTCATCGTCCCCGGGCCGATCACGCCCACGCCCAGCGTCGGGATTCCGACTCCGACGTCGTCGCCGACTCCGGAGGGCGGCCTCACTCCTCCGCCGACCAAGACGCCCTCGCCGGTACCGACCGGGACTCTCACTCCGCCGCCGACCAGGACGCCTTCCCCCGCCGCGTCGAAAACGCCCACGCCCGCTCCTTCTCCCTCGCCCTCCCCCTCCTGCGGACCCAAGGCCGATCTCGACCGCTCCGCCATCGCCTCCGGCGACTACAACGGCGACGGCGCGTCCGACATCGCCGTCTTCCGCCCCTCGGCCGGCTCCTGGTCGATCCAGAACCTGAGTCGCGTCTACTTCGGCGCCTCCGGCGACTACCCCGCCCCCGGCGACTACAACGGCGACGGCACCGCCGACATCGGCGTCTTCCGCCCTGAGGCCGGCTTCTGGTCGCTCCGCGACATCACCCGCGCCTACTATGGGAACTCCTCCGACCTCCCCGTCCCCGGCGACTACAACGGCGACGGCACCGCCGACATCGGCGTCTTCCGGGAGGCAAGCGGGCAATGGCTGATCCGCGACCTCACCCGCGCCTACTTCGGCCAGACGGCCGACTGGCCGGCCCCGGCCGACTACCTCGGCGACGGCACGCTCGACTTCGGCGTCTTCCGTCCCCTCTCCGGTGGACTCTGGGCCGTCCGCGACGTCACCCGCTTTTATTTCGGCGCCCTGGGCGACTGGCCGGTCCCGGGCAACTACCTAGGCGCCGGGCCCGCCACCGCCGCCGTCTTCCGTTCCTACCCGGGGATGTGGGGACTCAGGAACCTGACCCGCTACTATTTCGGGAACTGCCAGGACTTCCCGCGGCCGGCGGACTACGACGGAAACGGGGTCGACGACATCGGGATTTTCCGTCCCCCGACCGGCTTCTGGTCCGCCCGCAACGTCACCCGCGCCTTCTTCGGCGCGGCGGGGGACATCCCGGTAACAAGGTAGGGGATGGAGGATAGCGGGTAGAGGATAGTAGGCCGGTTCTGCGAACCGGCGGCCGAGCCTGTCCCGCCCGATCGCAGATCGGGCTTACAGACGATGCAGCGTCGCCAGATCGCTTCGTAGGTAAAACGCCCAAGCCAAAAGGGCGGCCTCCTAACGGAGGCCGCCCTTTTCCACTGATCACTGATTACTGATGACTGATCACTATCAGTCGCTCACTCCACGTTCAGTTTCCCCACGTACTCCGCCAGCTCCTGGCGCAGCTCCTCCACCTTCCCCCGCTTCTCCGCGATCTGTTCCTGGAGACCCTCGATCCGGGACTCCAGTTCGAGAAGCTTCTTCTCAAAGCGGACATAGGCCTGCGAGCCCTGCGTCACCGCCTTCATGTTCGCCCGCACCTGCTCCTGCTCCCCGCGCAGGTTTTTGACCTGCTTCTCCAGCTCGCCCAGCTCTCTCTCGGCCTGCGAGAGATCCTTCTTCCTCTTGATCACATCCTTGAGCGCGTCCTTTACCTTCTCTGGTATCTCCCCCTGGCGTGTATACCAGAGGAGCGATTCCGTGTCGCCGGGGAGAATGGCCACCGTCTGCGAGTCCGTCCTCTCCTCCACCACCTTGAAGGAGGTGGTCTCCATCGCCTTGACCGGCGTTTCAAAACGGTAGTGGCTCTCGGTCTTCTCCGCGGGCTCGGCGGGCTCGAGAAGCTTGAGGTCTGTCCGCCTCGGATGCTCGATGACCAGCGTCCGCTCGGCGTCCGACGTGTTCTTCAGGGCGTATTCCTGCTTGTATTCGTGTCGCCGGCTCACCTCCAGGACACCCTTGCTGATCTTCGCCGCGACGATTTTCTCCGAGGACTTCTGCGACGAGTCGACCTTGACCTTGAGGTCGATGGCGTAGCTCAGGAGACGCTTGCCCTGGGGGGGCAGGTTGTCGATCCGCGCGTCGCCGGCGTAGGTTCCCCCCTCGAAAACGGTGACCGGACCGGCGAGGAGGCTTAAGCCCGTATCGTTCGTCAGCCAGAGACCGTTCAGGGGGTTTGCGCCGAGGACGGAGGCGTTGTAGATGGAGACCTTGCGGGCGGAGACGTCCTGGTTGATGATCGGAAGCATCGCCGAACCGCTTCGGGGGAGCGTCACGGGATTCGCGATACGGTAGGAGAAAAGCTCTCCCACTTCCGCGCCGGAAGCCGCCGGTTTGACCGACGCCATGTCTTCCGCCATGCCTATATTGGAGCTGGACATACGAACAAGATCAAACGGCATTTCCGCCGCCGGTGCCGGGGGCGCCATCATCCCCTTGGCCGCCCTGTATCTGGGCGCGGCTTCCTCCGCCTCTGGTGCCGACGTGCCCGTAGCCATCCCTTCCCCATAGACCTGCGGGCGCAGAGACGAGTAAAGCTCGGGTTTCACCTCCGGCCTCTCGGCATAGAGGGGCGTGTAGAGATCCTGGATGAAGGAGATCGGACGCCCCGAGACGAGCGTCAGCTCGACGTTCTTCCAGTCGGCATCGCTCGTGTTCTCGACTATCGCCCAGCCCTGGAGGAGTAAAGTATTCTTCGTCGCCCCGCCGAAGACCAGGCGGTAGCTCGTCTTCCAGACCGGCGCTTCGTTGATATAGCCGACTCTGACTTGCCTTTCCCCCTTGCCCCGGAAGGAGAGGCGGACCGGCTTGCGGTTGGTGTCACGGGACTCGACCAGGAAGGCGAGAGCCTGGTTCAGCTCGGAGTTGAGCTTCTCATCGGCAAGCGCGATTCCGGAGACCGTGTCCAGGGGGACGGCCTTCACCCCCTCGGCGGTGAGAAGGTTCAGTACCTCCTTCTGGATGACGGTATTCGAAGGCAGTATCTGCTCCGTTCTGGTCTCGACGCCCACAATCTTGCCGGAGACCTTTTCCGGCGTGGAGACGACGGCGGAGGCCCCGCGGATCTGGCGGAGTATCTGTCCGAGAGTAGGCTCACCCGAGAGATCGATGCCGAAGTTCTTGAGCGCCCGCTCCAACGGCTCGCGGGAAGCGTAGTTCATCCCCCCGATCTCGCCGCCGCCGAGGTCGATCATGGTGAGCGACTTGAGGACGTCGTTGATCTGCTCCCCCTTGAAGGAGAGGAGGACCTCCGCGTCGTCCGTCACGTTCCCGTTGTGCTCGTAGTAGGCCACGCCCGAGCTGAAGGCCGTGATCCGATTGAGCGGCAATTGCGCCTCTGCCGACCATCCCCTTCCCGCCGCCATCACCAGCACACTGACCGCAACCAATGCCATTATTCTCATCCAGTCCCTCCCGTTGTCTGATGTAGGCCGGTTCTCCGTCTAAAGCCGGACAGGCACGAACCGGCGGCCAAGCCCACGCGCCCGCTCACAGAGCGGGCCTACAAGATGCCCCTGCCTGCTTGAGCCCTTGATACCGGAAACTCTATCAGAACCCGCTACATCCCGCCACTTGCCTCTGGCTCAAGCCTCTCCTGTCCTGGCGCAAGAGGGCCGGCGAAACCGCCCGGGCCGGCATGGACGATATGGACGAAATGGACGCTATGGACAGGCCGGGCGGGGCCGACTGGGCCGGCATGGGCGTCATGGACAAAATGGACGCTATGGACGAAATGGACCGGCCGGGCAGGGCCGCCGGCCGGCTTATTTGTCCATATCGTCCATTGGGTCCATATCGTCCATATTACGTCGTCACCGGCCGCGAAATATTCCCAAAAACGAGAAAGGCGCTCCCTGATTCCCTGATCAGCGATTCCTTTCTCGGCCTGGGCCAGCGCTTGATCCGGGCCTCCCGCTTCTGGGCGGAAGAGCGGTCGGGTTGCGGCTCGGAAAAGACCAGCGCCACCGGCCGGCGATAGGCGGTAAA
>CAZKCI010000131.1:0-3217 GCA_964551475.1 uncultured bacterium
GGGGACTACGACGGCGACGGGACGGCGGAGATCGCCATCTACCGGGCTTCCACGGGCCTCTGGTCAATCTCCGGAGTGACCCGCGCCTACTTCGGGGGAGCGGAGGACCGCGCTGTCCCGGCCGACTACAACGGGGACGGAACGGCCGACATAGGGATCTTCCGCGAGAACGGGGGGATGTGGTCCATCCGCTCCTTCACCCGCTTCTACTTCGGGGCGACGGGCGACTGGCCGATCCCGGGCGACTACGACAATAACGGGACGGCGGAGGCGGGTCTCTACCGAGTCTCCTCCGGCCAGTGGATGATCCAGAACACTACCCGTTTCTACTTCGGCGGTTCCACCGACTGGCCGGTCCCCGGCGGCTACTTCGGATCGAGCGAGAAGATCTTCGCCATCTATCGGCCCTGCTCCGGCCAGTGGGCGCTTAAGGATCTCACCCGGATATATTTCGGGAACTGCTTCGACTATCCGCGTCCAGGTGATTTTAATGGCGATGGGACAGACGACTTCGGTATCTTCCGCGACTCGGCCGGGATGTGGTCGGTGAGGAACATCACGAGGGTGTATTTCGGTTCAACGGATGACATCCCGGTGACGAGGTAGAGGGTGGAAGGTAGCTGGTGGAGGATGGTCGGTCGCTGGGCCGGTAGGGTTGAACTTTATGTTCGTCCCTAAACGCCGCCACGGTTCGTAGCCGCGGACCTTCAGGTCCGTGCCTAGGGGGCGAGAATCGTCTTCCCACGAATTGTGGGATAGAAGCGAAGAAACCAGGGATGACCGGACAAGGAGGACCGAGATGACTGCGAGACGGGCCTCAGCGAGCATCTGTGCGTGCGGGACACTGCTGGTCGGCTTCTTGTTCGCCAGATCCGCCTCCGCCGAGATCACCATTCAATACTCGACCTACCTGGGCGGGGGAGGGCGAGACTTCACCCGCGGTCTCGCCTTCGATCCGGAGGGTCGCGCCTGCCTGATGGGCTACACCACCTCGGATGATTTTCCGACCGCGAACCCCTACCAGCCCTTCCGCGCCGGACTGGCCAACCGCTACGATGTCTGCGTCTCACTCTTCTCCTCCTCCGGCTCCTCGCTCGTCTACTCCACCTACCTGGGCGGCAGCGGAAACGACGAGGGATACGGTTTCGCCCTCAGCTCGGACGGACGGATCTGCGTGGCGGGCTACACGGAATCCGCTGACCTCCCCACGCACAACCCCTACCAGGCCTCATTCGGCGGGGGCACTGCCGACGGTTTCACGGCCTGCCTCTCCTCATCCGGTTCGGCGCTGCTCTTCTTGACCTACCTGGGGGGCGGCGACTTTGACGGCCTGGTCGGCCTTGCGCTAGGCTCCGACGGCCGCGCCCACGTGACCGGCTCTTCGGCCTCCTCCGATTTCCCCACGCTGAACGCTTACCAAGCGGCCCGGCGAGGGAACGGCCAGGACATAGTCGTAGCCTCCCTCGCCTCCGATGGGTCCGCACTCGTCTATTCCACCTATCTGGGGGGATCGGGGGATGACGGCGGTTCCGCGGCGGCGCTGACGGCGGAGGGCGAAGTCCTGATAACGGGACCGACCGCCTCCGACGACTTCCCGACACAGAATCCGTTCCAGGCAAATTTCGGAGGAGCCATGGACGCCTTCGTCGCCCGTCTCTCCTCTTCCGGGTCGTCACTCCTCTATTCGACCTACCTGGGCGGGAGCGGCTCAGACGGGGGTTTCGGTTTGTCCCCGGTTTCCGACGGACGCGTCTATTTCATAGGCTATACCGCTTCCACCGATTTCCCCCTCTCGAATCCCTGCCAGCCGTCCTACGGCGGGGGCGACTGGGACGGCGTCGTCGCCCTCCTCTCGTCGTCCGGATCGGCGCTCGTCCATTCCACCTACCTGGGCGGCGACGGCGCCGACTATGGGATGGGGCTTCTCATCGACCGGGACGGTTCGGCCGCCGTGGCGGGGATAACCTCTTCCTTAGATTTCCCCACGCTGAACCCCTACCAAGCAGGCTACGGCGGCGGAACTTGGGACGCTTTCATCACACTTTACGCTCCCTCCGGTTCATCCCTCCTTTTCTCGACCTACCTGGGCGGGATCGGCCTCGACCAGGGCGCCCGGATCGAACAGGACTCATCGGGGAGATACTGGGTCGCGGGCAATACCGCCTCCATCGATTTCCCGACCGTCCAACCCTACCAGGCCACTTTCGGCGGCGGTGACAGGGACCTCTTCCTCGCTGTCCTGGGCTTCGCGGTGCCCACGCCCGTTCCGGTGATCCACCCGGTTGCCGACGACTACACCGGAGACGGGGTGGCGGAGTTCGCCATCTTCCGTCCTGACGAAGGTCTCTGGGCTGTCCGGGCTCTGGGAAGGACGCGCTTCGGGCGAGACGGTGACCTCCCTGTCAGCGGTGATTACGGAGGATGGGGTGTGGCCGCCGCCGCGATCTTCCGTCCCGCCAACGGTCTCTGGGCGGTCAAGGACTGTACACGCGTCAACTTTGGACAGGACGGAGATCTCCCAGTCCGAGGTGACTTCAACGACGACGGTCGGGATGACTTCGCCGTCTTCCGCCCCCCTGAAGGCCTCTGGGCGGTTCTCGCCGCCACGCGCTTCAACTTCGGCGCGGCGGGAGACATCCCCATCGCGGCCGATTTTTCCGGCGATGGGCTTCCCGATTTCGCCGTCTTCCGCCCCGCCGACGGTCTCTGGGCGGTCCGCGAGTTCACACGCTTCTACCTGGGGGCGGAGGGTGACATCCCTGTCCCCGGCATCTTCGGCTGGTATGTCCCGTTCAACCGCCAGAGCCCCTTCCGGTGCCAGGCTGCGGTCTTTCGCTCCGCCGCTGGTATGTGGGCCGTCCGCGGCGTCACACGCTTCTACCTAGGGAGGGACGGTGACATCCCCCAGGCGGAGGATTTCTCGGGGAATAACCTCGTCGAGGGAGCCGTCTTCCGCCCCACGAACGGTCTCTGGGCTGTCCGGGGTCTGACGCGTTTGTATTTCGGAGCGCGGTAGGGGTTGAAAAACAGGTTACGAAAGGTTGCTCTGGGTTACGAGGGTTTATTGACCAATATTGTCGGGAAGAGAAGAATATAGATCAGCGGTTCACCTTACATTGTGAAAACAGACTGGGGAAACGAGGTTCGGCAAGACTAACCTGGCACGGATAGCGATATCTGGCCGGGACTTTCTTCGGTATTCAACCTAGTCCCTATT
>CAZKCI010000132.1:0-5088 GCA_964551475.1 uncultured bacterium
GACCATGACCGGGTCGGAGGGGGACAGATGGCCGCCCACCACCACGACCGTCTCCAGATCCGAGGGGAGGCATCGGATCGCCTCCAGGGCGGTGCGACCGGAGAATTCCCAGCCAGCGTGCGGGGCTACGACCGCGGCCGCTTCCTTTACATCCGTCGCCGGCAGCTCGTCCAGATACTCCTTGATGGCCGCCCGAGTTTCAGCGGGCGTGTCCGGATACCAGCCGGGGGGAAGCGTACGGCGGCGCGTGGTCATGAGAACCTCCCAAATACTGGTTGAGGGGTTAAGGTAAGGATATTGGTCTGGTCGATGGGTAAGGTCGATGGTGTGGCTTGTCATTGCCCGGTCGAGCCATCAGTCGGATCGGTCGGATCCGACTGATCCGTCCGATAGGGGTGACGGCGAAATCGCCCTTCCGGTCAATGAACCCCCAGAGACGGCCGCGGCGGACACGGGCCAGGCCCTCATAAAAAGGGAAAGCGAGGAGGAATCGGGGCGGGATGACCCAGGATCCGGAGGCGTTGATATAGCCGTACAGATTGTTTTCCTGGACGGAGATGAGGAGAGAGGGCATGGGAGAAATCAGTGAATGGTGAATAGTGAATGGGGGAAACGGCGACGGGCGGCTCCGCCGCAATTCCATGCCGAGAACGTGTCACTGTGGGAGGGGCGTCTCGCCCCGATCCTTCCGCGATCCGGATAACTGTGCCTGAAGCAGGCGGATGATCTCCTCCCGCTGTTTTGCCGCCGCGGCCTGGGATTGGCGGGACTCGTCGAGGTAGTCCACCAGCCTGAATCCCACCTTGACCGCCACCGTGGTCACCGCGGCGACGCCGATCAGAAAAACGATCAGAACCAGTTCGATCATGGTTGTGTCCCCTATCTGGCGATTCCTTAAACCAGGTATGGCGGATTTGGAATGGTGAAAAATTCACCTTTTATGCAATAATACCCGATCCCGGATCAAGCCGGCCCCGCCCATGAGAATAGCCTTCGTCTTCAATCCGTTCAAATACAAACTGCACGAGGAAAACTTAAGGATCGTGCAGAAGTATTTCGGCCTCTTCCCTCCCCTCTCCATGGCCTGGGTGGCGGCGATCGCCGAGAAGCACGGCCACACCGCCTGCATCGTCGACGCCCGCACGCTGCGCCTGACCAGGGAGGAGACCCTGGAGGTCCTGAAGGATTTCCGTCCCGATCTCCTGGGATTCATGATGAGCACCTACATGTTCCAGGAGACGCTGGACTGGATCCGCTTTCTGAAAAAGCATCTCCAGGTGCCCGTGGTGGTGGGCGGTTACAACCTGCGGGTCTATCCCCGGGAGTCGGTGACGCCCCCGGAGATCGACTTCGGCGTGGTGGAGCAGGCCTACCACACCTTCCCCGCCCTCCTCCGGGAGCTCATGGGGGGGCGCCAATTTGAAAACGTCCCCGGCCTCGCCTACAAGAAAGGCGGCGAGATCGTGATCACCCCCCATCCCCAGAAGATCGTCTTCGACGAATTCCCCCACCCGGCCCGCCACCTTCTCCCCAACCACCTCTACGCCGAGTTCCCGACCGAACGGAAAAACTTCACCGTGATGGTGACCAGCCTCGGCTGTCCCATGCGCTGCACCTTCTGCGAGGCGGGGCGAACCGAATACAACCCCCGCTCGGCGGCCACGGTGATCAACGAGATCCAGGAATGCTACGATCGGTTCGGCGTCCGGGAGATCGACATCTTCGACTACGAGTTCCCCATGGTCCGCCCCCGGACGCTCGCCATCTGCCGGGAGCTCCAGAAGCGCAAGCTCGACATCACCTGGGCCTGCCGCTCCCGGATCGACACCGTGGACGGCGAGGTCCTGACCGAGATGCAGCGGGCGGGCTGCCGGCGGATCTACTTCGGGATCGAGTCGGGCGTGCAGGAGATCCTGGACCGGGTGAACAAGGGGATCACCCTGAAACAGGTCCGGGAGACGATCGGCATCGCCAAGGACCTGGGGATCAAGCCGCTCGGCTTCTTTCTCATCGGCGCCCCCGGGGAGACGAAAGCCACCGTGCGCGAGACCGTGCGCTTCGCCAAGAGCCTCGACCTCGACTTCGTCCAGTTTTCCAAGCTGACCGCCAAACCCCTGACCGGGATGTGGAAGGAGCTGGTCCGGGAGACCGGCTACGACTACTGGAAAGAGTATATTCTGGGGAACACCGCGGAGAAGGTCCTGCCCCGGCCCTGGACGGCGCTCTCCAACGAAGAGATCGACCGCCTCACCCGCTGGGCCTATGTTTCCTACCACTCGCGCCCCTCTTTTCTTCTTCGCTCGGTCTTCCGGGTGAGGTCCTGGGATGAGTTCCGGCGCAAGTTCCTGGCCTTCCTCGACATGGTCTTCAAACAAGAGGGGCGCTCCCGTCCGGACACGAAGTTCCTCGCCTACGACGAGAACGCCCCCTTCTTCAGCTCCCGCTATCAGAAGTCGCCAAGACTGCCGCATTGAAACACAACACGGCACCGCCCACGTAGAAGGACCGTCCCAGGCCCGAACCAGGTGCGCTAAGGGGAGTAATGGAGTATCGGAGTAATGGAGTACTGGCTCCGCCCGCAGACCAGCACTCCACTACTCCATCACTCCACTGCTCCATTTCGTCCTCATGCCCCGTTTCCTGAAATGGCTCCTCTCTCTCCTCCTCACCGCCCTTCTCCTCTGGGCGGCGGTGAGACAGGTCGACCTCGGAGAGACCCTTCGCTATCTTAACCGGGCCAGGCCGCTCCATCTCCTCGCGGCCCTGGTCATATCCTTCGCCGCCAACTGCTGGCTCGCCTCCGAGAAGTGGCGTTTCATCATCCGCCGCCTGGGACTGGACCTCTCCCTCCGGGAAGCCTTCATGCTCAAGATGTCCAGCGGCCTGATCAAGAGCGTCCTCCCCTTCCGCTCGGGAGAGGCCTCCCGCGTCGTTTACCTGAAGCGGGCGCACGGCTTCTCCCTGACCGCCTCCAGCGTCTCCCTGATCGTCGAGCTCGGATCGAACCTGCTGGTTTTCGCGGTCCTGATCCCGGCCTTCGGTCTCCTGCTGAAGGCGAACCCGGGAGGATGCCTGCTTCCCCTGATCCTCCTGGTGGCGGCCGGAGGCCTGGCCGTCCTTTTGGCCGCCCGGACACCCCTGCGCGGCGCCATCATCCGCGGGACAGAGCGGATCCCCTGGGTGAGGGCCAGATCGGCGGCGCGGGCGGCCCTCTCCGCTCCCGGCCGTTTCTCCCGGAAAGATTGGCGCCTAGTCCTCGGATATTCACTTCTCATCCAGTCCGGGAAGTTCGCTACGTTTTACCTGATCAGCCGATCGCTCGGATTCACACTCTCTCTCCCCTCCTACCTGGTCGTCCTCCCGCTCTCCATACTCGTCTCGACTGTCCCTCTGACCTTCCTCGGGATGGGGATACGGGAGTATTCGCTGGTCGAAATCATCCCCCTCTTCGATCCGGCGATCCCGTCAGCCCTTCTTCTGGGTTCGGCCCTGCTCTTCTCGGCGGTGGAGTACATCTTCCCCGTCCTGCTCGGCGTCTTCTGGCTCAAGCCGTTCTTCGACGGCCTGGCCGGATCGCGACCCCGATTTTCGTGTGCAAATAATCGTCATCGGGGCAGGCAGGAATGTCGCTCCCACAGCGAGGAAAGTGATCAGCAACCAAAAAAGAAGTGATCAGTCATCAGTAACTGATCACTTCTTCTGGTGTTACTGTTTTTCTGTGGGAGGGGCATTCTTGCCCCGATCCCGGCCAGCCCGGCTTGGGCTCGGCATTTTCAACAGACGATTGAATAGGATGGAATAGGATACCGACGGCCGGCCGAGCCCATCCCATTCAATCCTATTCAATCGTCTGTTAAATTCTTTGGTCGGGCCATCTCGGATCGCGGCGAGACGCCGCTCCCACAGAGAGAAAAGCGATCAGCAACCGGAAAAGAAGTGATCAAGCATCAGTAACTGATCACTGATTACTGAGCACTGTTTTATAGCCAGCTTTTGACGTATCCCGCCGACTCGGCTTCCGCTTCGGTGCGGAAATATTCCCTCTCCTCCGGCGGTATGTAGCGGGAGTTTTTATCTCCCGGCAGATGGTAGATCAGCATCACGCGGTCGGCGATGATCAGGCCGGCCTTCTCGGGAGGAGTCTCATACTCCGGATTGAACGCCCTCCCCGGAAACTCCCGAGCGATCGAGCGCCCGTCGCAGGAGAGAACGATCGTCCCCCGTTCGTCGGTGCGGAGAACCTCCGCCCCGGCCTCCCTCAGGCGTTTCAGCGTGTCGGGATGAGGATGGCCGAAGGAGTTCCACTCCCCGACACTGATCACCGCCAGGCGGGGGGAGACGCTGGAGAGAAAGCGGGCTGAAGAGGAGGCGCGGGAACCGTGGTGGGCAACCTTGAGAACCGTGACCTTCCCGATCCCGCCCCGTTTCATCATCTCATTTTCTACTTTCTCTCCGACATCCCCGGCGAACAGGACGATGATATCCCGGCAGGCGAGTCGGCAGACGACGGAGGCGTTGTTGTTGTCTTTGGGGAGGGAAGCTCCCGGGTGGAAAAGGCGGATCTCCGCCGCTCCAAAGGCGAAACGGTCCCCCGCCCTACCCTGCTTATAGATCGTCTTCGGCGAAGACCGGATGGCCTCCAGGAACTTCTGATAGGTAACGGTGGTGTGCGCCTTGCCGGAATCGACGACCATGCCGACCGGGAACCTTTTCAGAACATTGATCAGCCCCCCGATGTGGTCGCCGTCGGGGTGGGTGGCTATTATCAGGTCGATCCGCTCTACTCCGACTTTCTTCAGATATGAGATCAGGAAGGGGTAGCAGTCGATCGGACCCCCGTCGATCAGGATGGCCGAGCCGTCCGGGCATTGAACCAGGGCCGAATCCCCCTGGCCGACGTCGATGAAATGGACGCGGAGGGGGTGGCGGGCGGCCTTCTCCTCCGCCCGCGCCTTTTCGATCGCCTCGATCCGCGAACGGCACTCCTGGAGGCGGACGGCCAGGCCCGGGCGATTGGCCTCCGGAGCGGCGGCGAGAAGGGACTCGTAGATCGCGGCGGCGGAGAGGTACTTCGGGAGCGCCCCGGCG
>CAZKCI010000133.1:0-5066 GCA_964551475.1 uncultured bacterium
CAGAAATACCTTGTCCGGATTTGTCATTGCGAGCGAGAGCGAAGCAATCTCAATTGCTTGCGCCCCAAGAGATTGCTTCGTCGCTTCGCTCCTCGCAATGACAGTATTATTGTAAAGCAGTGTTAGTGACACCACACTAGCGCGTGCAGTCACTGTCAGTTTGTGGCATAATCAAAGGAGACAACGCTTTGTTTCCCGATATCATCGAGGTATCCGTAAGCGAGCCGGGATTCCGGGCTGGGTAAACCTGGGGGGACCGATATGGAGATCATGGGCCTGGCCTTCGGCCTTCTGGTGCTGGCGATCATCGTCGGCGGTTGCGTCTCCGGGATTGTCGCCCTGGTCAAAGTTTCCTCCCTCCGCCGGAATCTCGAGGAATTGCGGCGCTCCTCAATACGGTTCTCCCCGCCCGCGCCCCCGGCCTCTCCGCCCCCCGTTGCTCCTGCCCGGATTGTGCCGCCGCCGACTCCACCGGCGCGGCCACCGCCGTCGCCGCCCGCGCCGGCACCCGCTCCCCAAACGGCGGGGAGAGAGGCCGCCGGAATGGGATTCCGGGCCGCCCTGCGCCGGGAAATGGACGATGTGCTCCGCGGCCTCAAGAAGATAGGGATCGCGACGGCTCCGCGCGCTCAGCCGGAAGCGTCTCCGGCGAAAATATCGAGAGGGGAGGAGCCGGCCTCGCCTCCCCTCTCGGACAGGCAGGATTGGGAGACGCGCGTCGGTCAGCGCTGGATGACCTGGGCGGGCGGCCTCATCCTTTTCCTGGGCGCTGCCTTCTTCGTCAAATACGCCTTTGAAAACCAGTGGATCGGCCCCGCCGGGCGGGTCTCCCTGGGCCTGGCGTTGGGGATCGCGCTTCTTGTCGCCGGCGGACGCTTTGCGCGCCGGGGATACCGCGCGCTCTCCCAGGGCGTCATGGGTTCCGGCCTAGCCATCCTGTATGTATCCGCCTTTGCCGGATTCTCCCTCTACCGGCTGGTTCCCCAGGCGGCGGCCTTCGCCGTTATGGTCCTCTTCACCGCCCTGGGACTGGCGCTGGCGGTCGCCCACGACGCCCTTTCCATGGCGGTTCTGGCCGTTCTCGGCGGTTTTCTGACGCCGGTGCTCCTCTCCACCGGGCGGGATGCCCGGGACGCCCTTTTCGCGTATCTCACCGTTCTCGACCTCGGCGTCCTCGCCGTCGCCTTCTTCCGTCGCTGGCGTCCGCTCGACGTCCTGGCCTTCGCCGGCACCCTTTCCCTCTACGCCGGCTGGTTCGCCGAGTTCTACCAGCCGTCGGCGCTGACTCCCGCCTCCCTCTGGCTGGGGCTTTTCTACCTTATCTTCCTGGTCCTTCCTTTCGCGTATCACCTGCGCCGGGGCGAGAGCGCGCCGGTCGAACGGTTCGTCCTGGCGCTCCTCAACGCCACCTACGCCTTCGGATACGCCTATTACATGTTCACCGACGGACACCGGCCTCTTCTCGGCTTTGTGGCTCTTTTCCTCGCCGCCACGAACCTGGTCATGGGGTCGTTGTCCCGCGTCCGGATCCGGGACGACCGGCGGCAGGTATTGGGATTCCTGGGGATGGCGGTCGCTTTCCTGACCATCGCGGCGCCGCTCCACTTCCGTCTCCAGGCGACGACGCTGGCCTGGGCGATCGAAGGCCCCGTGCTCCTGTATCTGGGATACCGCTACCGCTATTATCCCCTCCGCCTGATGGCGGCGGCGGTCCTGCTTCTCGCCGGCGGCCGCGCCTTCGCCGTATCCTTCCCCGATCATTTGAACCTGTTTATCCCCATTTTTAATTCGATCTTCGGGACTGCGATCACCGTGCCGGCCGCGGCCGCCGTCTTCGCCTGGATCCATCGGCGGAACAGAGCTCCGACCGCCGCCGACCGGGCGATCATGAACGCGAGCGCCTGCGCCTCCGGCGTAGCGGCGCTGGTTTTTCTGACCGTGGAGATGAGCCAGTGGTTCGAAAAAGCCGGCGCCGCCGCGGGGGAGGCCGCCGCCTATGAGCGATACGCGGTCGGTTTCTGGATCGTTCTGTGGACGATCGGCGCGCTGGTCTATCTCGCGGCCGGTTTGCGTTTCCGTTGGCGCTGCGCGCGGTTGACGGGGATCGGCCTGCTGGCGGTTTCCGCGGGCCTGGCCGTCTACTCTTTCGGCGATTACCGCGCTGAGCCCTATCGGATATTCCTGAACGCCCGCTTCCTCGCCGTCCTTTTCCAGAGCTTCGGCGTTTTCGCCTGCGCCCGCCTGCTCCGGCGTTTCCCCGACCGCTGCGGCCGGGAGGAGGGGGCTCTTCGAGTCCCCCTGAACGCAACGGCGATGGCCGTCTTGCTGGCGCTCCTCAGCGTGGAGGCCTACAATTATTTCCACGAGGTTGCCTCCGTCGCCCGGGACGCGCGCTGGATGTCGCTGGGGGCGGTCTCTCTGGTCTGGGGCCTTTACGCCGTGGTGGTTCTGGTCATCGGCTTTCGCGGGAAGATCCGCGGGCTCCGCTACGCCGCCCTCGGCTTGTTCGGTCTGACCATCGTCAAGCTGGTCATGGTCGATATGGCCGGGACGCAGGATGTATACCGGATCATCGTTTTCCTGGCCCTCGGCTTGATCCTGATCGGCGTCGCCTACGCCTATCACCGGATCGACCGGTCTTCGGCGGCCGGCGGAGATAGATCCGCATGAGAGCTTTCTGCCTGCTCCTCGCCTTGTCCCCCTTGCTCGCCCACCCGGCGCGGGGGGATTTCGATGCCGCCGGATGGGAATTCCGCGGACCGGTGACCTTCTCTCCCGCCGACCGTTCCGCCGGACTGGCCGAGCTGCCGCTCCCGCCCGAAGTTCTGGACCGCTCCCGCCCGGATCTGGCCGATCTCCGGGTCGTCGGGGAGGACGGGAAGGAGATTCCCTATGTCATCGAAGCGCCCGCGTCCGCCATTCCGGGCGAAGCCGCCGCCCGCGTCTACAACCGTTCATTCCTGGCGGGGAAGAGCAGTTCCGCGACGGCGGACCTGGGGGCGAAGGTGCGGAAGAACCGCGTGCGGGTCATCACGGCGGGGGACGATTTCCGCCGGAAAATCGCGATCGAGGGGAGCGACGACGGCCGCAGCTGGAGGACGCTCGTTCCCGGCGCGCTCCTCTTCCGCGTCGGTCCGCGCGGCGGGGCGGAATACGAGAAAGACTTGGTTTCCATCCCCGAGAACGACCTGCGCTATCTGCGGGTGACCGTCCACAACGGTCCCGGCGACCCCGGTGAGGTCGAGATCGCCGATATCCTCGTCCGCCGGGAGCCGCTCCCTCCCTCGCCCGCTCTTCCCGTCGCCCTGGCCGGGAGCTACGTCGAGCAGACGGGAAACCGCACCATCCTGGAATTCGATCTCGGTTATCGCCACCTGCCCCTGCGCGATCTGGCGCTTTCCTTCTCCGAGGCCAACTATTTCCGCCGCTGGCGGCTATCCGGACGGCAGGGGAAAACGAGAATCGTGAAGCATGCGGTGGAGGACGCCAAACCGCTCGAGCGCAAGGTCCCCGAGGACTGGCGGCCGATTCTGTCCGGCGCGGTCTTTCGTTACTCCGGGACGGAAGGCGGCGAGCAGTCGCCCCCCGTGGATCTCAACGGCGTCGGCTATCGCTACCTGCGCGTCGAGATCTTCAACGGGGATGATCCTCCCCTCAACTTCACGGGGGCATCGGTGTCGCGCTCGGAGCGCCTGATCCGTTTCCCGGCGTCGTTCGGAGAAGGGGCCTGTCTCTACTTCGGAAATCCGGCCGCCGCGGCGCCCCGCTACGATCTCTCCCACTATGCGAGCCGCCTCGAGGGGCAGGGGACCGCCGCCGCCGCGCTGGGAGCGCCTGTCGCCAACCCCGCTTTCGGAAAAGCCCGATCTCTTCTCCCCTGGTCGGAGAGGCATCGCGCCGTTGTCTGGCTCGCCCTGCTCGGCGGCATCGTCGTCCTGGGTCTCCTGATCCTGTCCCAGTTTCGCCGGCGGACATAGGGAAGAGATCCCGATTTAGGACAACTCGTGTCCGATCGGACACGAGTTGTCCAACTGGCGTATAGGCATTGATGGGTTTGAACTCTGAAACCTTCAAGGCTACATCAGGAAACTATCGAAACAGGAGTCAGCACCAAATACCGCCAAATATTGAACTTGGATATACTCCAGATCCAAATATGAGAGTAAATTCAGAAGGATTTTTAGTCGATTTTGGAGGAGAGAAGCCAATCCAGATTAATGAAATAATGCCCCCTTTGCTGGAGCAATACAAAGCCGCAGCCGAAGTAATGAAGATGTTTTGGAAAGCAATAATTATGGCCGATGAACATTGGAATATTACTAAGCACGAAGAACAGAAGGATGGTGGCAAGTAGCCAAATATCCGGGCAGAACGGGGGAGGAGAGAAGAAGCTGAGGGAGGATCGTTATCAATGGAGAGAAGCATTGTTAAATGAAAAGCCCCGTAGAATTGACTGAGATTGGAAGGGTTATCCTCTCAGTCCGAGGACGGCGAGTCATACTGGATCGAGACTTGGCCCGGCTATATCGGGTGCCCACGTTCCGGCTAAACGAGGCGATGAAACGTAATCGCGAGAGATTTCCCGATGACTTTGCTTTTCAACTTCAAAAGCAGGAAATTACGAACTTGCTATCGCAATTTGCGATATCAAGTTCAGGACATGGGGGGCTTCGCAAGCGGCCATGGGTTTTCACCGAATATGGAGCACTAATGGCGGCCAACGTCCTGAGAAGCGATCAGGCCATCAGGATGGCTGAATACGCCGCCGGAACCCGAACCGCCGCCGAAGCGAATCGGGTTCGGCGTGCGCGAGCGGTTCGCGGTTTACCGTAGAGGGGAAACGGTGTCAAAGAGGAAATAGGGGAGGGACAAGCCCGTGGGGGGCGGAGATTCCGCGGGCCTGAAAGGCCCGCGGCTACGAAGGGATGATGAACACCGGGCTGGGCCTGCCCGCCATAGCGCGGAGCGCGACGGCGGGGACCCGGCCTACGGCGATTGCATGGTTGCGAAGGAGGGATTGATGAAAGCGCTCAAGACCACGCTGTTCGTACTGGCGGTGTTCACGC
>CAZKCI010000134.1:0-24156 GCA_964551475.1 uncultured bacterium
GGGGCTTCCCCGCTTTCGCCTGTTTCTCGACCTCCGCCGTCCTCTCCGTCCCGACGAGAGCGAGTCCTATGAGACGCTTCTCTCCCGCCGCGCCGAAGGATGGCCGCTGGCCTATCTCATCGGTTCGGTCGGTTTTCACGATCTGATCCTGGATGTCGGCCCCGGAGTTTTCATCCCCCGTCCGGAGACCGAGATGCTGGTGGAAGCGGTCCGGGAATGGTTCGCTCCTCCGGCCGCCCCCCGCCTTCTCGACCTGTGCTGCGGATCGGGTGCGCTTGCTCTCGCTCTGGCCCGTGCTCTTCCCGGGGCATCCCTTTTCGCCTCCGATGTCTCAGCGGAAGCGCTGGCCTTCGCCCGCAGGAACGCCGCGAGAGGGGGGGCGGAAGGAAGAGTGGAGTTCAGGGAGGGGGATCTCTTCGCCCCCTGGGGGCCCCAGTTTCGGGAGAGTTTCGACGCCGTGGTCAGCAACCCTCCCTACATCCGGAGCTCAGAGATCGATGGGCTGGCGCCCGAGGTCTCCCGCCATGAGCCGCTCTTGGCCCTGGACGGCGGGAAGGAAGGGCTGGCCGTGATCGAGAGAATCGTTCGGGGAAGTGGCGCCTTCCTCCGTCCCGGCGGTCGCCTGATCTTCGAGATCGGCGCCGAGCAGGGAGTGGAGGCCTCCGCCCTCTGCCGCGCCCAGCCGAGTTTCGAGGCGGTCTCGGTGGGGAAGGACCTGGCCGGGAGGGATCGGGTGGTGACAGCCAGGAAAAACAGTGATCAGTAATCAGTTGCTGATCACTATTCAGTTATTATTTATGTGGGAGGGGCATTCTTGCCCCGATCCCGGCCGGCTCGGATCGCGACAGGAATGTCGCTCCCACAGGCTCGGCTTGAGCATAGGCGGAAACGGCTACTGTTTACGGTCTACGGATCTTTTCTTTCACTGCGGATATGGACAAGATAGAAATCCAAGGTGGCGTGAGACTCTCCGGCGAGGTGACAGTCGGCGGGGCCAAGAACGCCGCCCTGCCGATCATGGCCGCCGCCCTGCTCGCTCCGGGCCGTTCGCTGATCCACAATGTTCCCCGCCTCCAGGACGTTTCGACGATGCTCAAGATCCTTTCCGCCCTGGGGGCGCGCTGCGAATTCATCGGGCCATCCACGCTCGCCATCGACGCTTCCGTCCTCTCGAGCCAGGCCGCTCCCTATGAGCTGGTCCGGCGGATGCGGGCCTCGGTCCTGGTCCTGGGCGCCCTGCTGGCTCGTTCCGGCCGGGCCGTGGTATCCCTGCCCGGCGGCTGCGTGATCGGCCCCCGTCCGGTGGATCTGCACCTCAAGGGGCTCAAGGCCTTGAACGCCCGGATCAGCCTCGAGCACGGCTACATCGAAGCCGAGGGAGGCGACCTGCGCGGCGCCGAGGTCGATCTCCGGGGAAGCTTCGGCTCGAGCGTGGGGGCGACCATCAACGTCCTCCTCGCCGCCGTCCGGTCCCGGGGGAGGACGATCATCGCCAACGCCGCCCGGGAGCCGGAAGTCGCCGACACCGCCGGCTTCCTCGCGGCCATGGGCGCCTCCGTCTCCGGCGCGGGAACCTCCCGACTGGTCGTCGACGGCGTGGACCGCTTGCGCCCGGCCGAGTACTCGATCATCCCGGACCGGATCGAGGCCGGGACCTATCTCGTGGCGGGGGCGCTGGCCGGGGACGAGATCGCGGTGGTCAACGCCCGTCCAGAGCATCTGGAAGCGGTGATCGAGACTCTCCGCGTGTCCGGCGTCGGCATCGAGATCGCCTCCGGACGGATGACCGTCCGGGGCGGGGGGGTGCGCCAAGCCCACGCCGTGACCACGGCGCCTTATCCCGCTTTCCCCACCGACATGGCCGCCCAGATGCTCGCCTTTTTCGCCGTTGTCCCGGGGCTGAGCCGGGTGACGGAGACGGTCTATCCGGATCGTTTCATGCATGTTCCCGAGCTCAACCGCCTGGGCGCCCGGATTGTCCGGGAAGGCCAATCGGCCGTGGTCCGGGGGGTCGCGGCGCTCTCCGGCGCTCAGGTGATGGCGTCGGATCTGAGGGCCTCCGCCGCCCTGGTCATGGCCGGCCTGATCGCGGGAGGGACCACGCTGATCGACCGGGTCTACCATCTGGACCGGGGGTACGAGCGGATGGAGGAGAAGCTCCGGGCGCTGGGAGCGAGAATCAAAAGAATAAAATAAGGCTGAAGGCTGAAGGGAAAACAGGATTCAGGGTTCGGGGTTCAGGGTTCAGGAAAAGCAGGCTGAAGGATGACGGGAAAACGGCATGAGGCATGGGGTATGGGGCATGAGGTAAAAAATCTCACATGTAGGCATGTAGGGCATGTAGAAATACAGATTAGGGTAACCGTCAACTTTTGTTCTTCTGAACCCTGCCCCCTGAACCCTGAACCCTGAACCCTTTGTCCCCATGTTCGACGCCATCGCCAACCGATTCCAGGCCATATTCCGCTCCGTCCGCGGCTGGGGGCGGATGAGCGAGGAGAACGTTTCCCAGGCTTTGCGGGAGATCCGGATCGCCCTGCTGGAGGCCGATGTCCACTACCGCGTGGTTTCCGAGATTCTCAAGGAGACCGAGCAGGAGGCGATCGGCGGCAAGGTGGCGGCGTCCATCACTCCCGGCCAGCAGCTGATCGGGATATTCCACGACAAGCTGGTCCGTTTCATGACCGATCCCCAGCCGGGGATCCGCCTCTCCGGCTCGCCCCCCGTGATCATGCTCCTCGGCCTGCAGGGGGCGGGGAAGACCACCACCGCCGCCAAGCTCGCCCTGAAATACCGGAAACAGGGACAGCGTCCTCTCCTGGTCGCCGCCGACGTCCGCCGGGCGGCGGCGGCCGAACAGCTCAGCGTCCTGGGGAAAAGGGTGGGTGTGGAGACCTACGCCCCCGGGGGACAATCGGCTTTGACCATCGCCCGGGCTGCGCTGGAGTATGCCCGCTCCGGCGGCCATACCCTGGTCATCGTCGACACGGCCGGCCGTCTGCACGTCGACCGGGAGCTGATGGACGAGATCAAGGAGCTCAAAGCCTCTCTCTCCCCCTGCGCGGTTCTGCTCGTCCTGGACGCGATGACCGGGCAGGACGCGGTCAACGTCGCCTCCGCCTTCGATCGGGAGGTGGGAATAGACGGCGCGGTGCTCACCAAGCTCGACGGCGACGCCCGCGGGGGCGCGGCGATCTCGCTGCGCGCCGTCACCGGCAAGCCGATCAAATACGTGGGGGCGGGTGAACGGCCGGAAGATCTGAGCGAGTTCGACCCCGCCCGGGTGGTCTCCCGCATCCTGGGGATGGGCGATGTCCTCTCCCTGGTGGAGAAGGCGGAGGAAATCGCCCGGGAGGAATCGGGCAGCGCGGGCCAGCCGGGGCGGCGGGAGTTCAGCCTGGAGGATTTTCGCCGCCAGATGAAGCAGTTCAAGCGGATGGGATCGGTCGAGTCCCTGCTGGACATGCTGCCGGTCTCCCTGCGGCGGAGCGCGGACGGCGGGGGTGAGGCCCGCTTGAAGAAGATGGAGGCGATACTCGATTCGATGACCGGAGAAGAAAAGAGGCGCCCCGATATCATCGACGGGAACCGGCGGCTTCGGATCGCCCGGGGCAGCGGGACGACGGTGGCGGAGGTCAACCAGCTGCTCAAGCAGTTCCAGTCCGTCCGCAAGATGATGGCGGCGGTCAAGACGCAGGGGATCAAGGGAGGGAAATTGCCCTTTCGCCTGCCGGGAATGCCATAAGAAACTCGAAATCCGAATATCGAAATTCGAAACAAATACAAAATCCGAAATCCGAAACGGGGGCCAAGAATCAATCATTGCAGCGAACATGCCGCACTCATCTACGCCGGCGGTTTCGAATTCTGATTATTCGAATTTGTTCCGGGTTTCGGATTTTATTGATGTTGACTGCAAGAATAGCTGGCATAAACTCTATTGGCTGATTGCGTATAACCATGGTGGATAAAACAGGAGGTGTTCTTTGGCCGTTGTCATCAGATTGAGAAAAGTGGGGGGTAAAAACAAGCCCAGCTTTCGAATCGTGGCGACCGACATCCGCGCTCCCCGGGATGGCCGTTTTCTGGAGGTTCTCGGCCACTACGATCCCGTCCGCGGCCGGGACTCGGTCACTCTGGACGTCGACCGCGCCCGTTTCTGGCTCGGCCGCGGCGCCCTGCCCACCCGCACCGTGCACAACATATTTAAAAGATTGAAAGTCTCCGCTCGAGGTGTTTCAATCCCGTCCCCCGAGGATGCGCCGCATCCTTCCGAGACAGGGCAAGCGTGATCAGAGCGCGGGAAGTTTCCAGGAGGTAAACAGATATGGGAATGAAGGATCTCATCGACTACGTGGCCAAGGCGGTGGTGGACAACCCGGATCAGGTGAAAGTCACCCAGATCGACGGCGAGTCCACGGTGGTGTTCGAGCTGCGCGTCAATCAGCAAGACGTGGGCAAAATCATCGGCAAGCAGGGACGGACCATCAACGCCATCCGCACCCTCCTCAACGCCACCGCCGCCAAGGCCGGCCTCCGGGCGATGCTGGAGATTGTCGAGGAAGGCAAGCCGAAGAAGGAATGCCCGGCGGCCGTCGGTCCGCTGAATGCCCGTCCCGCCGCTTCAGATTGATGTCATCGCCCTTTTCCCCGGGATGTTTTCCGGTTATCTCGGGGAGAGCATCATCAAGCGGGCTCAGGAAAAGGGGTTGGTTTCCATCCGGATCGTCAACCTCCGCGATTTTTCCCGCGACCGCCATCACACCGTCGACGACACCCCTTACGGAGGCGGCGCGGGGATGGTGCTCAAAGCCGATGTCCTGGCCGCGGCGGTGGCCTCGGTGCGCCGGGAGGGAAGCCGGATCATCCTGCTTTCCCCGCGCGGACGGACCTTCTCCCAGGAGACGGCCCGGCGGCTGGCGGGCTGCCCGCACCTGATCCTGGTCTGCGGGCACTACGAAGGGGTGGACGAGAGGTTTCGGGAAACCCAGGTGGACGAGGAGATCTCGGTCGGGGACTACATCCTCACCAACGGAGCGCTGCCGGCCCTCACGGTGATCGACGCCACGGTCCGCCTGGTGCCCGGCGTTCTGGGCGATCCCGACTCCTGCCGGGACGAATCGTTTGTTTCCGGGCGTCTGGAATATCCCCAGTATACCCGCCCCCCGGTATTCGAGGGGTTGGCCGTTCCAGAAATCCTGCTCGCCGGGAATCACGGGGAGATCGCCCGCTGGCGAAAGCTGCAATCGCTGAGCATCACCCGGCGCTGCCGTCCGGATTTGCTCGCCGCGGCGGGGCTGACACCAGAAGAGACGGAAATGCTCAAGGACAGGGAACCACAGGAAGGAAAAAGAGATGAACACGATCGATAAACTGGAGCGGGAAGGCCTCCGCCAGGATATCCCGGATATCCGCGTCGGCGATACCCTGGATATTCAGGTCAAGATCACCGAGGAGGGACGGGAAAGAATCCAGGTCTTCTCCGGCGTGGTGATCGCTCGCGCCGGGTCCGGAATCCGCCAAACCGTCACGCTGCGCCGGGAGTCGTTCGGGAAAGGGATGGAGAGGCGGTTCCTGCTGCATTCCCCGCGGCTGGCCAAGATCGCGGTCACCCGCAAGGGTTCGGTCCGCCGCGCCAAGCTTTATTATCTCCGCGAGAAGAAGGGGAAAGACGCGCGGATCAAGGAAGGCAAATAATCCCGACGGGGACTCTTCCCGTTGGGATTATTTGATGGTTCGCTGAGATCGGGGTTGCTTGTTGCAAGCCGGTTCACCGCCTGAAGCCTTTCCGGCTGCGGCGGACAAGTGTGAACCGGCGTCCCGGCCCGCGCGCCCGCTCACAGAGCGGGCCTACGGAACGAACCACTCGCGGGCCGAATATAGCGGGTTGCCATTGCGACCCTCTGTAGGCCGGTTCTGTGAACCGGCGGCCATGCCTGGTGCGCCCGATCGCACCTGTCCGCCGGAGCGCGGAGGCGGAGACACTGGCCCACAGAACATGCCATGCGCCAGGCAGATGTAGTGTCGCGCCTCCCGCCTTCGCACTGCGCGCTGCGGCGTGCAGGCCCGCTGCGATGGATTTCCGCCGGCGGTCCCTATCCGATCCCTCCTCGAATGCTCTCCCGGGAAAGGCGTTGCCGGGCCCGGGGTTTGGTCCCGGTGGCCGGGATCGACGAGGCCGGCCGCGGCCCTCTCGCCGGGCCGGTGGTGGCGGCGGCGGTGATCCTCCCTCCCGTTTTCTCCCTGTCCGCGCTGGTGCGCGATTCCAAGAAGATGAGCCCCGCCCAGCGGGAGAGGGCCTATGCCTGTCTGACCGCTCTGCCGGGGATCGCTATCGGGGTCGGCGCGGTGGACCGGGAGGAGATCGACCGGATCAATATTCTCCGGGCTACCCGCCGGGCGATGGCGATCGCGGTCGGACGTCTTGCCCCCGCCCCGGCCTTTCTGCTCATCGACGGTCTCCGTCTGCCGGAGATCGGCCTTCCCCAGGATAAGATTATCCGGGGAGAGGAGGCGAGCCTCTCCATCGCCGCCGCTTCGGTCATCGCCAAGGTCGTCCGCGACCGGATCATGGCGGAGATGGACGCGAAGTATCCCCAGTACGGCTTCGCCCGCCACAAGGGCTACGGGACGAAGGAGCATCTGGAGCGCCTCCGCCGTTTCGGCCCCTGCCCGATCCACCGCCGCTCTTTCGCTCCGGTGAAGAATCCGACCATGAGTTCAGAAGGTTAGACACGGGATTGACGCAACCCCTTCGGGGTTGGCGGGGTATGTTGGCGCCATTTCCCGGGGTAGCGCCTACGGCGCAACCCCGGGCTATGTGATGGAATCCCGTTGGGATTCGCGACCTAGACCCAGGGAATCGGGCGTCGATGACCGAGGAACGGAAAAGACTGGGGGCATGGGGGGAGGCGAGGGCGGCGGACTTTCTTCGGAAGGAGAAAGGCTTTGCCATCCTGGAGAGAAATTACCGCTGCCCGCTGGGGGAGATCGATATCGTCGCCTCCGACGGGGACACTCTGGTCTTCATCGAGGTGAAGACCAAGGGGAGCGGGGATTATCTCCTGCCCCAGGTCTCGGTGACCCGGGAGAAGCAGAGGAAGGTCATCCGGGTGGCCCGCTGGTATCTCAAGGAGAGGCGCCTGGCCTCTCCCCGCTGTCGTTTCGATGTCGTCGCGGTCACGCCGGCCGAAGGCGGCCTCCCGGACAAGGTCGACTATTTCCGCGCCGCCTTCCGGCTGTAGGGGAATCCCCCGGAGAGGAAAGGAGGAGGGACGGTGTCAAATTGTTAAGTTCAACTTAACAATTTGACACCGTCCCTCCTGCCTTTGCTACCGCGTGGCTGGGATGTCGTCGGCGGTGCCGTAGTAGACGCGGGTGGTCAGGCGAACGGCCCAGAGGGACTCCAGTCCGCGGAAGATCCCGATGTCGGCGGTCCCGTTGCCGTCGTAATCGGCCGGCCGGGACCAATCGTAGCAGTTGCCGAAGTAGAGGCGGGTAAAGTCCCGGACCGCCCAGAGGCCGGTGCAGGGGCGGAAGACGGCGACCCGCGCGGTTCCGTCGCCGAGGAGATCGGCCGGGGCGGGCCAGTCGCCTGCCAGGCCGAGATAGACCCGGCTCACCCCCGGGATCGCCCACATCCCGGTAGCAGGATGAAAGAGGCCGGGATCGCTCGTGCCGTCTCCGTCATAATCGGCGGGGACCGGCCAATCGCCCGTCGTTCCGAATGTCACTCGGGTGACTCCCCTGATCGCCCATAAGCCGGCTCCGGACCGGAAGATCCCCGGGTCGGTTATTCCGTCGCCGTCGTAATCGGCCGGCACGGGAACGTCTCCTGATATTCCGAAATAGAACTGCGTGGTCTCTTCGATCGACCACATTCCGTTTCCGGGACGGAAGATCCCCGCCGCCGCCCAGCCGTTTCCGCTGTAATCGCCGGATACCGCCGCGTCTCCGCTGCTCCCCAGGACGAAGGAGGTGAAGCCTCGGATTATCCAGAGTCCGCTGGCGGGACGGAAGAGGGCGATCTCGGATGTCCCGTCACCGGTGTAGTCGCCGGAATCCACCCTTGCCTCATAGGGCACGGCGCTCGGGCCGCAGGTCGGAGTGGCTGAAGGCGTAGCCGTGGTCTCCGGCGTGGCTGTGGGTTCCGGGCTGGGCGTCGGTGTTGCGGACGGTGCGGGCGTTTTCGTCGGCTCCGCGGTAGGTGTCGGAGGAATGGCCGTAGGTGTCGGCGGAACAGGTGTAGGTGTAGCAGTGGCTGTCGGCTCGGCGGTAGGTGTTGCGGACGGTGCGGGCGTCTTCGTCGGCTCCGCGGTGGGTGTCGGAGGAATGGCCGTAGGCGTCGGGGGGATAGCCGTAGGGGTGGGCGGTATAGCTGTCGGTGTCGAGGAAGGCGCAGGAGACGGGCTGGGAGTCTTCGTCGGTTCCGCGGTAGGTGTGGGCGGAACGGCTGTCGGAGTCGGGGGAACTGGTGTCGGTGTCGGAGGCGCAGCTGTCGGCGACGGCGTCTTGGTCGGTTCCGCGGTGGGTGTGGGAGGAACAACTGTAGGTGTCGGCGGAACGGCGGTCGGTGTCGGAGGAATAGCCGTAGGAGTCGGGGGAATAACCGTAGGTGTGGGCGTAGCCGTCTTGGCCGGAGTGAGTGTGGGCGCTGGCGTCGGCGTGGCTGTCTTAACCGGTGTGAGTGTCGGCTCCGGTGTCGGGGTGGCGGTTTTGACCGGCGTCGGCGAAGGCGTCTTCGTCGGTTCCGCCGTCGGGGTTGGCGACGGCGCCGGCGTAGCTGTTTTGACCGGAGTGAGCGTCGGCTCGGGGGTCGGCGTCGGAGGTACGGCTGTCGGTGTCGGGACAACGGCCGTGGGCGTGGGAGGAACGACTGTAGGAGTGGGCGGCACTGCCGTCGGCGTCGGCGGTACGACGGTGGGAGACGCTGTTGCCGTGGGTTCGGGAGTCGGAGTTGCGGTCTTGGCGGGGGTCAGCGTCGGTTCCGGTGTGGGCGTTGTTGTCTTGGCCGGCGTAAGAGTCGGCGCAGGCGTAGGTGTTGCAGTTCTGATCGGTGTAAGCGTGGGCGCCGGTGTCGGGGTCTTCGGTATCCACGATGAAGGCGATGGGCTAGGGGACGGCGCAGCGGTCGGAGTGGCAGAAGGCTCCGGCGTCGGTGAGGGGGACTTAGTCGGTTCCGCTGAGGGCGTAGGTGTCGGCGGTGTGGGGGTGGCTGACGGTTCGGGCGTCGGAGAAGGCGTCTTGGTCGGTTCGGCGGTCGGCGCCGCTGTCGGTTCAGGCGTGGGTGTTGCCGTCTTGACGGGGGTCAGCGTCGGCTCGGGAGTGGGTGTGGCCGTCTTGACCGGCGTTAGCGTCGGCTCGGGTGTCGGCGTAGCGGTTTTGACCGGCGTGAGTGTGGGTTCTGGTGTCGGTGTAGCGGTTTTGATCGGCGTCAGTGTCGGCGCCGCCGTCGGAGTAGGTGATGGGGTCTTGGTGGGTTCGGCCGTTGACGTTGCCGAAGGTTCCGGTGTCGGGCTCGGTGTTTTCGTCGGTTCCGGCGTGGGTGACGGGGTTTTTGTGGGCTCAACGGTCGGAGTGGCAGAAGGCTCCGGCGTCGGTGAGGGGGACGAGGTCGGTTCCGCGGTCGGGGTGGCGCTAGGCTCAGCGGTCGGCGTCGGCGAAGGTTCCGGTGTCTTGGTGGCGGTCGGTTCCGGTGTGGGCGAAGGAGTCTTCGTGGGTTCGGCAGTCGGAGTGGCCGAGGGTTCGGGTGTAGGCGAGGGGGTCTTGGTCGGTTCGGCCGTCGGCGTGGGGGTTGGCGGCGTCGGTGTGGCGGAGGGCTCCGGTGTGGGCGTTTTCGTCGGCGCAGCCGTCGGTGTGGCAGTGGGTTCCGGAGTCGGGGAAGGGGTCCTGGTCGGTTCAGCCGTCGGTGTCGGTGTGGGCGGCGTCGGGGTAGCGGACGGCTCCGGTGTGGGCGATGGGGTCTTCGTAGGTTCGGCGGTCGGTGTGGCGGACGGCTCGGGCGAAGGGGTGGCAGTCGGCGTCGGGGTTGGAGTCTTGGTCGGCGTCGCTGTCGCCGTAGGCGTCGGTAAAGGCGTCTTCGTCGCTGTCGGCGACGGGGGCGGCGTAGGCGTTTTCGTCGGCGCGGTTGTCGGAGAGGAAACGGGCGTCGCTGTCGGAGCCGGTGAGGGGGAAGGGGAAGGGGAAGGGGAAGGAGTGGGCGACGGCTTCGCGGAGGGGCTAGGCGAGGGAGCGGCAGCCACGGGCGTGGGGCTGGGGGCGGTGAGGATGATCAGCTTGGCGGCGTGGGAGTGGTCGGTCATGGATTCCCAGGCGCTCATGCGGGCGAGTAGCGTTCCCGCATCCGTCTGGGCGATGAAGAGGACCGCCAGGCTGTTCCCGCTCGACCAGCCCGGACGGCTGATGACTTCCGAGACGGACCCTTCCAGGCCGCTCATCTCCTCCCAACCAACTCCGAGGCTGGAAGCGTTCCAGCTTTTAAAGGCGTCGGTTCGGGGACGGATAATGATCTGGGTCAGTGTGGCGAAATCAGGCGCGTTGTCGATGTCATGGCCGTGGATGCGGCAGGCGATATCGTCCCGTATGGCGTCGGTGAAGCGCACCCAGATGGAGGCTGAGGCAATGGTCGATCCCTGCGGGATATCGATGTTCTGGAAACGGAATCCTCCACAAGTATAGTTAACAGCGGTCGGCACGTTGTAAGCATTGGTGTCAATAAGGCCCAGCGAATAGCTGGCGGCGCCGTTGCCGCGCTCGTAGGCATCGTCCGCGCCGGTCTGGATAGTGAAACTGTGATACCACCCCGGCGTCGGGCTGACGGTGGGCGTCGGTGTAGCGGGAGGGGTTTTGTAGCCGACCGGCGTGGGCGAGGAGGATGGGCTGGGCGAGGCGGTCGGGGCGCCGGAGGGGGAGGGAGAGGGAGTGACGGTGGTAGTCGGCGTAGGCGCGGGCGTGGGGCTGATCGCCATCCGCCACTTGATGGAGGCGACAAAGGCATCATCCGTCCCCTCCGCGTTGTTCAGTGACTGCTGATAGGGGCGGCTGGTGGGGAAATTCACCGAGGAGGTGATGCCCGCGATGTAGGCGGTCGAGGAGGCCCAGCCGGCTATCCCCCGGCCTTCGTCCTTCTGGCTGCCCCCGAGATAGGTGGAGTAGGCCAGGGCGGAGCCGGTGGCGAATATACGCGTGACGTAGGCGTCGCCGTTGCCTCCGTAGACCGCCTGGAGGGGTTCGCGGGTGGGGAAGTCGGAGGAGTAGGTGACGCCGGTGAAGTAGCCGAAGTAATAGCTGTCGACAGCGAGGCCGTAGCCGCGGTCATCGCCGCTCCCTCCCAGGTAGGTGGAATAGATCAGGCCGGAGAGGGAAGACGTCATGGCGGCGGCGAAGGCGTCGGTCTGTCCGGCGAAGGTGCTCTGGTAGGCGTTTTTCGTCGGGAAATCGGAGGAATCGGTGTGGCCGGTCAGGAGCAGGGAGCTGTTGAGATAGAAACGGAGTCCGTAGCCGTAATCATTCCCGCTCCCCCCCAGGTAGGAGGAGTAGTTGAGAGACGCGCCGGAAATGTAAAAGTGGGTGACGAAGGCGTCGGTCCCTCCCGCCCGGGACGACTGGTAGCCGGACTTGGTGGGAAAGTTGTCGGAAGCGGTGGTCCCGATCACCAGGGCGACATCGGCCGAGCCGTCGACGTCGTTGGCGCGGTCATCCTGGCTTCCCCCGAGATAGGAGGAGAAGGTGAGGATGGAACCGGACGAGGTGATCTTGGTCACGAAGGCGTCGTAGCTTCCCGCCCGGGTTGACTGGTAGGAGACGCGGGTGGGAAAGTTGTCCGATTCGGTGTCGCCGACGATGAAAAGGCCGTCGACCGCCCGCGCATAGTCGTTTCCCCCGCCCCCGAGATAGGTGGAGAAGAGCAGGGCCGATCCGGTGGATGAGATCTGGGCCAGGAAGGCGTCGGAATTGCCCGCCCGGGAGGTCTGGTAGGCGCTCAGTGTGGGGAAATCGACTGAGCTGGTGTAGCCGGCCAGATGGATGATATCGACACCGTCGATCGCGAACTGGTCGAGACAGGTCGCATAGTCCCCATCGCTGCCGCCGAAATAGGTGGAGAAGAGGAGGAGCGAGCCCGAGGTGGAGAACTTGGTGACAAAGGCGTCAGTCGGCGTCGCGGTATTGTTAAGCGTCGATTGATAGCAGGAAAGAGTGGGAAAATTGGCGGATTGGGTGTAGCCGGCGACCAAGGCGTAGCCCTCGTCCACGTCCACGGCCAGACCCCGGTCGACGCCGGCGCCCCCGAGGTAGGTGGAGTAGTCGAGCGTGATGATGTAGGTGGGGTCGCCGGGGTCGCCTTTCCATCCCCTCACCGGAGAACCTCCGGAGGCGATGACCGCGATCGCTCCCAGGCCGTAGAGGAGGAGGCAGGCGAGGAGAACGCCGTAAAGAATGCTGGAGCCTCGTTGATTCATAATCGCTTGTCGCGCCCAGCGGCCATCTCAACCTGTGCCGGGATCAGCGGTCGGTAAAATATAGATACTTATACCGCCCTTGGCAAGAGATCCTATTCGCGATCGTTTGTCTTTGGCCGCTATTTATGCAACTATCTACGCATCCGCAAAGGAGACCAAGCCATGCCTCCAGTCAAGATGTTCACACTGAGCACCTGCAGTCACTGCCGGGCGACGAAGGAATATTTCTCCCGGCACGGGATCGCTTACGAGTATACCGACGTGGACCTCCTGGATTTTCCCGCCCGCCGGGAAATCCTCAAGGAGATCAAGAAGCTCAGCCCCCAGCTGGCTTTCCCCACCATTCTCATCGGCGACCGGGTGATCGTCGGGTTCCGCGAAGAGGCGATCCGGGAGGCTCTGGGGCTATGATGAACGAAGCCGAAAAACTTCTCGAAGTGCTCAGGAAGATCCAGGAGCCCAAAGGGTATTATTTCAACCGGGACCGGGAGAGGACGCTGGGACTCATGCGGGCGCTGATCGAGAACAAGAACCGCTACGGCTACCTGGCCTGCCCCTGCCGCCTGGCTTCCGGCGACCGGGAGTGGGACCGCGACATCTTCTGCCCCTGCGTCTACCGGGAAGCGGACATGAAGGAGTCCGGCAGCTGCTATTGCAACCTCTACGTCTCCCGGGAATGGAACGAGGGCAAAATTCCCCACGCCTACGTTCCGGAGAGAAGGCCGGAGGAGAAGAACCCGCTCAACCGAATGTAGAAACGGTGAGAGCTCGCCGCCGCAAGGCGATTTTGTGGGAGGGGCGTCCCGCCCCGATCCAAGTCGGCCCGGATCGCGGCGAGGACGCCGCTCCCACAGTGACGCACCCATGTCCTGACCGCACCCGAGCGGTAAGCTCATTGCTTGCCGCTTACTGTTTACCTGGTCACCGGAAGATCGCCGCTTTGGCCGAGGGAGACCTGGGTGAGATCGCGGATGTGCCAGACCCCCGTCCCCGCCCGGAAGACCCCCGCCTCGTCCTCTCCGTCTCCGTCATAATCCGCTGGGGCGGGCCAATCTCCCGAAGCTCCGAAGTAGTATCGCGTCAGCCCCCGCACCGCCCAGAGGCCGGAGGAAGGGCGGAATATCCCCGCCTTCCAGCCGGTTCCATCGAAGTCCCCCGGGACCGGCCGATCCCCGCTCAGGCCGAAATAGAACCTTGTCCAGCCCCGGACCGCCCAGAAGGCCGAGGCGGGGCGGAAAACGGCGATGTCTTTCGCGCCGTCCCCGTCCCAGTCTCCCGGAACGGGCGTGTCCGAAGATAGTCCGAAATAGCAGCGGGTGAGGCTCCGGAGATACCACGCGCCCCCCGTCGGACGGAAGAGGCCGGGAGCGGACGTGCCGTCGCCGTCGTAATCGCCGGGGGCGGGGATGTCGCCGCTCGCCCCGTAGACCATCTGGGTGACGTTGCGGACCGCCCAGAGGCCCGAGGAGGAGCGGAAGCAGGCGAAATCGGCGTCGCCGTCGCCGGAATAGTCGGCAGGGACGGGGAGGTCGCCGGCGCTCCCGAAGACGGTCCCGGGGGAGCCGGGGGTGAGCCAGGTCCGGGACGAGGGACGGAAGACGGCGCACTCATCCGTCCCGTCCCCGTCGTAATCGCCGGAGTCGACCGCGGAGGGCGGGAGGTACGGGGTGGGCGAGGGGACGGCGACGAGGACGGCGAGCCGGGCGGCCGTCCCCACGGCCGCCTTGGCGAAGGCGGCGGCGTAGGGGCCGTTACAGTTCGCCCGGGTGTCGCTGGCGTAGTGATACTCGGGGTTGAAGTCGCCATCGGACTCGATGCCCGTGATCGCCGGATAGTTGAAGTCCCAGAAGCTGGCATGATCGGACCAGTCCTCCTCCGACCCGGAGTATAACTGCGGGGCCAGGTCGAGGCCGTAGGTGGTGTTGGTGTCGATCAGGAGATCGGCGAGGGTTTTCGAAGCAGCCTGGGAGCCCCAATAGATCTCGCTGCGCCCATCGTCGTTGCTGTCGTAGGCGATCATGTCGAGGTTGAGCGCGCCCAGGATGTTGTCCCCCGCCGCGTCCGCCGCTGCAGCATAGGCGTAGCTTCCATAGAGCCCTTGCTCCTCCCCGGTGAAGAGGACGTAGCGGATGGTATTTTCGAAATGGCGGGAGCTCAGCACCGCGGCCGCGAGCAGGACCGCGGCCGAGCCGCTGGCGTTGTCGTCGGCCCCGGGGGCGACGGCAGCGTTGGGCATGTCGTCGAGATGGGCGCAGATGACATAAATATTCCCGGAGTGGACCGATCCGGTCTGGACCGCGAATACATTCCTGCCGCTCACCCCGTTCTCGCTGTAGGTCTGATACGAGGCGGCGAGGCCGAGGGACTGGAAATATTCCAGGCAGTATTGGGTGGCCTTCTCGATCGCCGCGGTCCGGTAGGTGTTCCGTGTCTGGATGGTGTAGGGGCTTCCGCCTACGGAGACCGCGTTCACGCCGCTCAAATCCCCGATTGCGTTCCAGACGGCTTCCTCGGTCACGGTGTCGATGATCGCCTGGATGCCGGATTCCCATCCTCGCTTGACCTCCCCCGGTCCGGGCCGCGCTCGAACGGCAGGATGGGGAAGGACAGCCTTGATCTCCAGACCCCGCGCCGAAAGCTCGTCGGCTCCGGCCTGGTCGATGATCACGAGCGCGGTCCGGCCGTCGCGGATGACGATCCTTCCCCGGTGCCCGATCAGCGCCGGGGCCAGCGATCCGCGCCGCGCGCTGACGATGAAGAGATTCCCCGCGCCCGCGGAAGGGGCGATGGGTTCCCAGGACGCCTCCCCGAAGACGGCCGAGGGAAGGGAGGAAGAGAAGGCGATCAGGAGGCAGACGGGAAGGATCACTCGGAAGAGAACGGATTTTGTGTTTATTTTCACAGCCATGAGATTCTCCGTGTCAAAAGTATGTGGGCAAATAACCCGGTGAAACGCAGGCTGAAGCCTGCGGCTACCAAAACAATGCCTTCGGGCAGCTTCTACCGGGTCACCGGCAGGTCGCCGCTTTCTCCCAGCGAAACCCGGGTCAGGCCGCGGATATGCCAGACCCCTTCGCCCGGCCGGAAGATTCCCGAATCGTCGATCCCGTCGCCGTCATAGTCGGCCGGGACGGGGCGGTCACCGTCGACCCCGGCATAGAAACGCGTCAGCCCCCGCACCGCCCAGAGGCCGGAGGAGGGTCGGAAAATCCCCGCCCTCCAGCCGGTTCCATCGAAGTCCCCGGGGACCGGGAGATCGTCCGCGAGGCCGAAATACAGCCGGGTGTGGAAACGGACCGCCCAGAGGCCGTTTGTGGGGCGGAAGACGGCAATGTCCCTGGTCCCGTCCCCGCTCCAATCGCCGGGGACGGGGACGTCGGCCGCGAGGCCGAAATAGCAGCGCGTCGCGTCCTTCAGAAGCCACGCCCCCGCCTCCTCGCGGAAGAGGCCGGGAGCGGCCGTCCCGTCCCCGTCGTAATCGCCGGGGGCGGGGAGGTCGCCGCTCGCTCCGTAGGCCATCCGGGTGATGTTGCGGACGGTCCAGAGGCCGGACGAGGGGCGGAAGGAGGCGACGTCGGCGATGGCGTCGCCGGTGTAGTCGGCGGGGACGGGGACATCCTCGTCCCCGCCGAAGGCGATGCCGGCCGAACCGGAGATCAGCCAGATCCCGGAGCGCGGGCGGAAGACCGCGCAGTCGTCGGCGCCGTCCCCGTCGTAGTCGCCGGACTCGATCGCCGAGGGGGGAGGATAGGGGGGGGTGGGTGTGGGCGGCAGGAGGACGGCCAGGCGGGCGGCCGTCCCCACCGCCGCCTGGGTGAAGGCGGCGGCATAGGGGCCGTTGCAGTTGGAAAGGAGGTCGCTCGCGGAATGGTAGAAGGGGTTGAAGTCGGACCAGGTGTCCTCGATCCCCAGGATCGCCGGGTAGCCCGCGTTCCAGAAGCGGACGTGGTCGCTCGACCCGGTCGAGCCGGAGGTGATCTTGGTCGGGACCAGCCCGAGGCCGTAGGAGGAGACGGTGTCGATGAGCAGGTCGCCGATCGTTTCCGACGCGGTCACCGCGGTCCCGCAGTGCACCTGGATCTCCCCGTCGTCGTTCCCGTCGTAGGCGATCATGTCGAAGTTGAGCGCGCCCAGGATGTCGTCGCCGTCGGCGACCGCCCGGGCGACGTAGTAGTAGCTCCCCCGCATGCCCTGCTCCTCGCCGGTGAAGAGGACGTAGCGGATGGTGCCCTCGAACTGCCGCGAGCTCAAGACCGCGGCGGCCAGGAGGACCGCGGCCGACCCGCTGGCGTTGTCGTCCGCCCCGGGGGCGACGGCGGCGTTGGGCATGTCGTCGAGATGGCCGCAGATCACATAGATGTCGCCGGGGCTGACGGTCCCGGTCTGGACCGCTTCCACGTTCCGCCACGCTTGCCCGCCGTAGGTGTAAGACTGAAAGGAGGCGTCGAGCCCCAGCCCCTGGAAATATTCGAGGCAGTACTGCGTGGCTTGCTGGATCGGGACGGTCTGGTAGGAGTTGCGGGTCTGGATGGGGTAGGGGCTCCCGCCGATGGCGACCGGGTTCACGCCGCTCAAATCCCCGATCGCATCCCAGACGCCGCCCTCGGTCACGGCGTCGATGATTGCCTGGATGCCGGCGTCCCAGCCCCGCCGGACGGCCGGCGGGTCGCGCCGCGGAGCGGGAGGGGGAGGGGGGAGAACCGCTTGGATCTCCATCCCCTTCCCCGCGAGCTCGTCCGCCCCCGCCTGGCTGATGAAGACCAGCGCGGTCCGCTTGTCGCGGATGACGATCCGCCCTCGCGTCCCGATCGTCGCGAGCGGCCGCCCCCGCGGCGCGGTGACGATAAAAAGCTCCTCTCCCGGTCCCGCCGCCGGCAGCGGGACCGCCTCGGCGTTCCCGCGGAGCTCCGCCGTTTCCGCCGGCCCGGCGGAAACGACGGCGTAGTCCCGCCCGTCGATCCGGAGGCGGTCCCAGACGGAGGAAGGGCCCCCAGGGGCTCCGTCGGAGGGCAGGAGATAGAGGTCGGCGCGCGCGGGGGCGGGAAGCGCGGCCAGGAAGGCCAGCAGAACCGCCGGGGCGAAGCAGGGCCAGCGGCGGCGCTTTGGTTCCACATCACTATAAATACCATGTATCGGCGATCCTCTCAATCCGTCACACACTTCCCGATCACGATCTCCTTGATCTTGAAATAAGCCTGGTAGCCGACGTTGCGCCAGTCCGCGGGGTTGGAGGTGATGTCGCCGACAAAAAGGGATTTCGGACGGACGGAGAGGGGAGGGAGGACGAGGCGTTCGGTCCGTCCGCTTTTCTTCGCTGCCGCTATAGCCTGGTAGCGGGACTCCATCTCGCGATCATAGGCGGCGGCGGTCCCGTCCCGGAGTTCGCGCCAGGCGCGTTTGACGTTGGAATCCTGTCGAAAGAGAGCTCCGGCCAGAAGAGCAAGAAGGAAGAGAGAGGGAAGCCAGGAGGGGATGGTCGGACGGCGGGCGGAAGCCCAGAGGCGGGACGACAGACTGAACAGGATGGCCAGCCAGAAGAGGAGAAAATGGCAGTAGATGGCGTTGAGCGCGCGGGACGGGACGGAGGCGATGGCGTAGGACGGGGGGAGCCAGAGGAGAAAATAGCCAAGAAAAGAAAAGGTCAAGACGGCGAGAAGATGGCGGGAGAGCCGTCGGCCGGCGGCCGGGTCCAGGGAAAAGGCGCCGGCGAGAGCGAGGAGGTTGAAGAGGAGGAAGTCGGGAGAGAGGATCCAGGAGACGGACTGACCGGCCCCGATGCGAAGAGCCCTGGACAGGACGGGGACCAGCGCGCGATCGACACCTCCGCAGCCGGGTGTCGCTGCCCGCAGAGCATTCCCCGGGGAAAGGAGGACCAGGGCGGAAAAGGCGGCCGCCGCGGCGATCAGGATGGCCGGCCAGACGCATCCCAACCGCTTCTCCCGGAAGGCGAGGAGGAAGACAACCGTGGAGAGGAAGACGGCGCAGACCATGGCGATCTCGTTCCCCCCCACGGCCAGGAAAAGGCAGACGAGGATGAGGCAGAAAAAGGCGGTTCGCGAGCGGCTCGCCTGCGCGCAAATAAACCGGATCAGAAAAGCGTAGAGGAAGAGGGAGGCGATCAGGGGGAAGGTATGGGTTATGTAGCCGGAATGCCAGAAAAGGCCTTCGGCGGGGGAGGCCATGCGCGAGAGATACAAAATCACGAAACCGACCGCCAGAGGAAGACAGCCCGGGGCGCTCGCCGTGAAGATGAATCGGCCGACGGTCCGAAACAGGAAGAGGATCGCCGCGAGGAAAAGCATGACGATGGCGGCCGAGAAGAGCCGGTAGCCCGCCCAGGAGTCAAAAGCGATAGGGCCGAGGGAGAGGATGACCATGGTCGAGTATCTTCCCCCCCAGGTCCGGTAGAAATATCGAGTGTGGGCGATGAGGGATTGGAGTTTGCTCTCGCCCCGGGCCACGGAATCATGGAGGCGGATGCACTGGCAGTAGTCGTCGGTCGAGGGGTGGTTGTAGGCGCTGAGCAGCAGAAAGGGGAGGAGGGCGGCCAGGAGGGCGGAGGTCCCGACGATCAGGGAAATGGTCTTCACCGCTACTTTCGCAGTGTGTACTGGGCGGAGAGGAAGTAGAGGGCCATCGCCCGGTAGGACTCGACCGGGATGAGCTCGGCCGTCGACAGGGCGTCGTCGTAGAGCCTGGCCACGGTCAGCTTGCAGGCGACGACCGAGAGGCGGCGGGACCGGTCGGAAGGGGCGGTGATGGAAAGGGCCGCCCGCTTGGCTTCGGCCAGGAACCCCGGAATGAGAGTCTCCTGCCCGCAGCGGCGGCAGCAGTCGCTCAGCTTGATGAAGAGCCAGGATCTTTCCTCGGGGACGGCGGTCTGTTCGGCGGCGCTCCGGGCCAGGGGCAGGATTTCGGCGGCCAGGTTCTTCTGCCCCCCGGAGAGCAACTGGTCCATCACCCGGGTCAGGACGGCCGCCCGTCGGTGGGGTTCTTCGACTGCGGGGGCGAGATCGAGCGCCCGGGAGAGGTTTTTCAGGGCGACGTCGCGCTGGCCTGCCCGCCCGAATTCCTGGGCGATCCCGATCAGGGCCAGCGCGCGGTCGGCCGCCGCGGTGATCCTTTCCGCGGTCTCGGCGGCTTCACCGGCCAGGCCGGCGGCGTCGTAGCGCTGGCCGATCCGGCCGAACTCGCAGGAAAGACGGGCGAAAGCCCGGGCCTGGTCGGCCCCGTTGCTGAGCCTCCGGGCGGATTCCCGGGCCTCGGCGAGGATCCGGGCGGCCTTCTCCGTCCGCTCCGCTTTCCCCTCCGCGGCGGCGGCCGCCGCCAGGGCCTCGAACCGGCGCCATCCGGGGGGAAGGGCGCCGGCCGAGGCGGCGGGATCCGAGACCGGGGGCGGTTTGGTCGGGGCGGCCATGCTCAGAATTTCTTGGCGATCAGGAGGAGGTTGCAGCCCTCCCGGCGGCAGTAGGAAAGCTCGTCGCAGACCTGGCGGAGGAAGTGGATCCCCAGGCCGCCCACGGGGCGTTGATCGAGGCCGAGAGTGAGGTCGGGCGGGGGGACGGAGAGGGGATCGAACGGTCTCCCCCAGTCCCGGACGGAGACGGCGAATCGTCCGGGGGCGGGGAGGCAGGAGAGCTCGAGTTCGCCCTCCTCTCCGGGGGGATAGGCATAGCGGATCACGTTGGCGCAGGCCTCGTCCACCGCCAGGTGGAGATCGCCGATCTTCTCTTCCGGGACGCCCCCCGCGCGCGCCCGGTCGATGACGAAATTCACCAGTCTCTCCAGATGGTCCAGGGTGGCTTTGACGCGGATGGAATGGGGGCCGTCTCTTTTCATAGCCTCTGCGAAGCGAAGATAATAGTCCGCGCCGATCATGAGGGGAAGATCTAAAATGCTCCAGGGATCAAAAGAGCGCGGGTTCAAGAGATCAATGATCAAGGATAGGGGCGAGGGCATTATTCCCCCGGATCCTTGATCTTTGAACCTTGATCTTTCCTCTCCCCTTTCTGCTATCATGTCTTTCCGGCCATGAACCGCATACTCGTCATCGAAGACTCCGCCGATGTGCGGAGGATGCTCCAGCTGGGCTTGGGCGGCTGCGGCTGGGAGGTGGAGACCGCTCCGGACGGAAAGACCGCGCGCACGCTGCTCAAAAAGAGCGCCTACGCGGTGGTGGTGAGCGACGTCAAGCTCCCGGATGTCAAGGACCTGGAGCTGATCTCCTTCATCGCCAGCGACGCCCCCGCGGCGAAGCTCGTGGTGATGACCGCCCACGCCACCGTGGCCCTGGCCAAGGACTGCGTGCGCAAAGGGGCGACCGCCTTCATCGTCAAGCCCTTCACCCTGGAGCAGATGCGCTACACCATCGAAACGGCGCTCATGGAGAGGAAGATCATCGAGGAGGACGAGGACAGCTACCGCCAGCAGCTCAGGGAGAGCCGATTTTGCGATCTGGTGGGCAAAAGCCTGGAGATGCGCAAGATCTACCACACCATCCTCACGGTGGCGCGCACCGCGAGCCCCGTGATCATCTATGGGGAGACGGGGACGGGGAAGGAGCTGGCGGCCCGGGCCATCCACCAGTCGAGCGACCGCTGCACCAAAACCCTGATCGCGGTGAACTGCGCCAGCCTTTCCGAAAACCTGCTGGAGAGCGAGCTCTTTGGCCACGTCAAGGGGGCCTTCACCGGGGCGATCCGGGACAAGAACGGCCTGCTCCGGGAAGCGAGGGACAGCACCGTCCTTCTGGACGAGATCAGCGAGGTGAGCCCCCTGGTCCAGGCCCGGCTGCTCCGTTTCCTCCAGAACGGAGAGGTCCGTCCGGTGGGCTCCTCGGCCGTCCAGACTTCCAACGCCCGGGTGGTCGCCACCACCAACGTCCGCCTGGAGGACCGGGTGGCGGAAGGGAAATTCCGGGAAGACCTCTTCCACCGCCTGAACGTCATCTCGCTTGTCCTCCCTCCGCTGCGCGAGCGACGGGAGGACATCCCCCTGCTCAGCCACTGCTTTCTCAAGGAGTTCGCCGAGGAGCAAAAGAAACCGGTCCGCGCCATCTCCCCCGCCGCCCTGAGCCTGCTGATGGCCCAGGATTGGCCGGGGAATGTCCGGGAGCTGAGGAACGCGCTGGAGCGCGCGGTCACCTTCTGCACCGGGGACAGCGTTCTCCCGTTCCATATCTATCCCAGTCTCAAGGTCTCCTCCGGGGAAAAGGCCGCCCCGGCGCTTCTCGACCTCGGCCGGACCATCGCGGCCACCGAACGGGCGCAGATTGTGAAAGCGCTTCAGATCAGCGGCGGAAACAAAAGCAAGGCCGCGGAGATACTGGGGATCGATCGGATCACGCTGTGGCGGAAGATCAAGACCTATCGCCTCACCGAGCACCTCTAATTATTTATCTCCCCCCTCCTGGGACGGGAGATAAATAATTAGTTGCACGGGCGCAACATTTGTTTCCCGGGTTTAACATTTGTCCCTCTCCCGCCTTTCTCCCGCCCTTGCTCGTGTTCCCATAACTTCCTTATCCTCAATATGTAACATCAACCTATCATTTCTGGGTTCATCTGGCACGGATATTGCTATATATAACGGTGCTATGCATATGCGATTGCATGGGATCATCCCTCTCCTCGCCTCCGCCGCGTTCATCTCCCTATATCCATCCTCCTCGGCCGGGGCGGACGATCTCGTTTTCATCCACCACTCCTGCGGGCAGAACTGGCTCGACGACGGCCTGGATGCCGCCCTTCTGGCCAAGAGTTACATCGACGAGCGGAACGACATCACCTACGGGACCAACCTCGACCCGGCCGCCGGCCGGCCCGACTCCCTCGCCTCCATCCCCGGGGACAACACCAACATGGATCACTGGATCCGGTGGTTCAACGACTACCTCGAGGGGATCCTGGTCCACGGCTGTGCTACCGGGTTCAACCGGATCGTCATGTTCAAATCCTGCTACCCGATCAGCGATGTTTCCTCCGACGGGGCCGAACCCGGGAGCCCGTTCGACTCCTCCCAGACGATAGCCGGCTACCAGGCGGTCTACCGGAAATACGGCGATCCGGGGGGCAGTTACGCCGACGGCGGGTATAACTATATGCCCCTGGAAGACGTTTTCGCCGCCCACCCCGACATCCTTTTCATCCCGGTGACGGCCCCCCCGCGCCACTACGGCCCTTCCGACCCGACGGACAACGCCTCCGCCCACCGGGCCCGTCTTTTCAACAACTGGCTCAAGGGGGAGTGGCTCTCCTCCTACAACGCCGCCCATCCTGGCCTCGGCAACGTGGCGGTCTTCGACTGGTTCGATTTTCTCGCCTACCCCGATTCCGACCCCTCCCATCCCAACCGCCTGCGCGCGGAGTACGGCGGCGCGGGCGGCGATTCGCATCCGAACGCCGCGGCGAACCAGGCTTCCACGGTCGCCTTTGCTTCCGGAACCGGCAATTTTATTGACGCCGCTTGGGCGTCCTGGCAGTCGAGCACGCCCACGCCGCCTTCCGCGCGGACCCCGACCCCCGCGCCTACTCCCACCCGTTTCGTCTCCCCCACTCCCAGCCGCGTTCCGCCGACCCCTTCGCCCTCGCCGTCTCCGCGGAGGAGCGCTTCTCCGACCCCCAGCCGCGTTCCGCCGACCCCTTCGCCCGCTCCCAGCGCCCTGCCTTCCTGGCCCGGAACCGGGGGAACGAGCATCGGGGGCGGCCTCGGGGCCGGCTATGAGCCGAGCGGACTGGAGTGGAATGGGATCTCGGAAAGGCTCTTCGTGGTCGGCGACGGAGGCCAGGTCTCCTGGATGGACATGAGCGGCGGCGGCGTCGTCACCGGCAATCCGGGAGGAGATCTCGAGGGGATCGCCATCGCCGATCCCGCCGGCCCCTTCGTCTACCTCGGGGTGGAGAACCCGGATTCGATCGTCGAATTCAACGTCCAGAGCCGCTCGGCCACCGGCAAATCCTGGTCGCTCACCGCCTGGATGACCGGGGATGCCAATCAGGGACTGGAAGCGCTCGCCTTCGTCCCCAACGGGCATCATCCCTACGCCGAAAGCTCCTCCGGAGGTCTCTTCTACGCCGGGCTTCAGCAGGATGGGAAGATCTACGTCTTTGACGTTAACCTGGGAACGAGCGGGTCGGTCTCCCATGTCGCCACCCTTACCCCCTGCCCGGGGCTGACCGATATCTCCGGGCTCGATTTCCGTCCGGAGACGGGGATCCTTTACGCGGTCTTCGATACCTACGACCTGTGCCTGGAGATGGATCCGGACGGAACCGTCCGGCGCGCCTACTCCCTTCCCGCCGGAACCCAGGAGGGGATCGCCGTCAAGCCCGTCTGCGCCTCGGGCCGCGCCGTCGTCTTCATCGCCCACGACGCTCCCGGCGCTGTCGTGAGGTACGGGGAGTATCCGGCGCCCTGCCTGGCGCCTCCGCCGCGCCCCCTCTTCGTCCACGCTTCCCGGGCGGCCTGGCTGGACCAGACGCGCTCGGAGGACTCCTGCGGAATTTTCTACTCGCCCTACTCGGACGAAAACGGGGCGCTCTGCGACCGTATGCACTCTGGCCAGGAGCAGGTCTGGCCGCAGTGGTTCTTCATGCCGGAGGAGTACGCCGACATGAACTTCTCCCTCTACGTCTGCCGCCGGACGGATGAAGGCTGGAACACGGTGGCGGGCGACCGGATCCGGATGTGGTACCAGGAA
>CAZKCI010000135.1:0-29644 GCA_964551475.1 uncultured bacterium
AGCTGGAGGGCGAGGCGGAAGAGGTAGGGGAAGCCGAGCTTGAGCATCACCTGGTCGTATTCCTTCCTCGCCCGGTCCCGCCTCCCGCTCTCGGCGCAGGCGCGGGCCAGCCAGTAGTGGACCTTCGGCTGGGGGAATCCGTTCTTGATTGCGAGTTCGAAATTGGCGACGGCCTCGTCCAACCGCCTCTCCCGGTAGGCGTAATACCCCAGGACGAAAGCCGCTTCGGCGTCGGCGGGATCGGCGTTCCGGCGAGAGCGGAAGGCGTCTTTCTGCGCCGGGGGGATTTTTTTCCAGCCCAGACGGTAAGCGATCTCCCGCGCATCCATCCGCCCGGGGATGAAGAAGAGGTAACCGAAGAAGGAGACCGGGGGGGAACGGTAAGCCCAGGTCAGGACGGCGGCGTTCAGGATGACCGCGACGATGACCAGGATGGCCGCTTGCCGGAGCAGTTTCATAAAAATAGATAGTCTGGCTTTCTTGGTGCCTTAGTGTCTTGGTGGCACAATCGCGCCAACCCTATTCTACCCGGAGGAGATACGACATGGCAAACCTCTTCAGCGTCGCCGAGATCGCGGATATCGGGATCGAGAAGGAAAAGAAGCGGCGGGATTTCTACGGCGCGGTGGCGGCCGCCGCGAAGGATCGGGCGGTAAAAGACCTCTTCTCTCGCCTGAGAGACTGGGAGGAGGAGCACGTCCGGGTCTTCTCCTCCATCCGGGCTTCGCTGGAAGAGAGGGAATCCGTCGGCTCCTATCCGGGGGAGTTGAGCGAGTACATGCAGGCGCTCATCGCCGATCAGCTTTACCGCGACCTGCCTCCGGACGAGGCGGCGCAGCAGGCGGCCTCGCCCCGGGAGGCGGTCGCGCTGGGGATCGGTTTCGAGAGGGACGCCATCCTTTTTTTCCGGGGGCTCTCCGATTTTCTCGATTCGCCCCAGCGCGGCGTGGTGGAGCGGCTGATCCGGGAGGAACAGGGCCATCTGGTCCATCTCTCGCGCTTGCGCGAGTCCCTGAAGGCCTGACTAAAACCGGCTTGGCTTATTCAACAAACGATTGAATAGGATGGAATAGGATAAAAATGGCCGGGCCGGCTCATCCTATCCGATCCCATGCAATCGTCGGTTAAATATTTTACCGGGACAGGCCGGATCGCGACCCCGATTACTATCATATGTATGTGAAAATCGGGGCCCCGATCCAGGTTGGCTTGGATCGCAACAAGAATGTCGCTCCCGCAAGCTCGACTTGCGGATGGTCAAAACCGCGCGAAGATTCGGAGAGCAAGAATGTCTTTCCTCCCTCGTATCGCGTGTCTGCTCTGCCTGTGCGCCCTCCTCGCCGGATGCGCCACGGTCCCCTATACCGGCCGCTCTCAGCTCAACCTCCTCCCCGACGATCAGATGCTCACCATGGGCATCCAGTCCTACGGGGAGGTCCTTTCCCAGTCGCAGGTCTCATCCAATGCCGCCGCCACGGCCTCCCTCAACGAGGTGGGGCGGCGGATCGCGGCGGCGGCGGAGGAGTTCCTGCGGGAGCAGGGGCAGGGGGACCAGGCGGATTCCTTCCAGTGGCAGTTCACTCTGATCGAGGATAAAACGGTCAATGCCTGGTGCATGCCGGGGGGGAAGATCGCCTTCTACACGGGGATCCTCCCCTATACCCGGGACGACGACGGGATGGCGGTGGTGATGGGGCACGAGGTCGCCCACGCGGTGGCCCGCCACGGCAACGAACGGATGAGCCAGCTGCTTCTCGCCCAGCTGGGCGCCGTGGCCCTGAACGAGGCCCTGCGCGAAGAGCCGGAGGGTACCCGGGGCCTCTGGCTCGCCGCCTACGGGGCGGGGGCCCAGCTCGGCCTCATCCTCCCCTACAGCCGTTCCCAGGAGTATGAGGCGGACAAGATCGGACTGCTCATCACCACTAAGGCCGGCTACGACCCCCGGGCGGCGGTCCCCTTCTGGCGGCGGATGATGGCGCAGGATAAGGACTCACCGCCCGCATTTCTCTCCACCCACCCCGCCACCGAAGACCGGATCGCCGAGATCGAGGCGATGATTCCGGAGGCGATGGATTACGGGGGAAGGGAATAAGGCAGTCTAGGGGTCAAGGCAAGGATAGTGGCCTGGTCGATGGGTGAGGTTGATGGTGTCGGCCGGCGAGCCCACCATCGACCTGACCCTTTGACCAAACCCGCTTCTTTGCCCTCACCTCTCCGCCGGTTTTAATGCCTCAGTTACGCGGGGGGGTAGGCCCGCTCTGCGAGCGGGCGGAAAAAGCGCCGCTTCACAGAAGCGGCCTACAACGAGCCACGGCAGGTCGTCCGCATATCCCCCGCGTAACTGAGGCATTACCGCCGGTTTTTAAAATCCCCTTGCATTTCAGATAATGCCCCCTATTATTATCCCCCCCCGGTCCCCGGCTCAGAAGGGACCGGAGAACAAAAGGAGGTATCAACCATGACCAAACTGAGCAAGGGAAACCTGGTGGCCTGCGAGACCTGCGGGCTCAAAATGGTGGTCGTCGCTGCCTGCGCCGAGGGCGAGTGCGAGCTCGTCTGCTGCGGACAGCCGATGACGGCCGCCGGCGCCGCGCCCGCGGGCGACTGGACCCAGTTCGCCCAGGCCGGCGCGCCGGACTGGCAGAAGTTCGCCTCCGGGACCGGTTCCGAGGACTGGAAGAAGCACGCGGAGACCCCGGCGCCCCAGGAAGGCAAGAAGCGCGGCAAGAAGTAGCCGGCGTTTTCTGACCGATGAAAAACCCCCGCCGCGAGGCGGGGGTTTTTTATCGGATATCCGGATTCGTCGCTAATCTGATATAACGTCACCATCCATGAACCAACGCATCCGCAATTTCTGCGTCATCGCCCACATCGACCACGGCAAGTCGACGCTGGCCGACCGTTTTCTCCAGGTCACCGGATCCATTCCGGATCGCCAGTTCCGCGACCAGGTCCTGGACGACATGGACTTGGAACGGGAGCGGGGGATCACGATCAAGTCGCACCCCGTCCAGATGCATTTTCATTCCGCGGACGGGAACGACTATATCCTGAACCTGATCGACACGCCGGGCCACGTCGATTTCTCCTACGAGGTCTCCCGCTCTCTCAAGGCCTGCGAGGGGGCGGTTCTCCTGGTCGACGCCGCCCAGGGGGTGCAGGCCCAGACGGTGGCCAATTTTCACCTGGCGCTGGAGGGCAACCTCGAGATCATACCGGTCCTCAACAAGATCGAGCTTCCCAACGCCGACGTCGAGACGTGCCTGAAGGAGCTCAAGGACCTGGCCGGTTTCTCGCCGGAAGAGGTTCTCCTGGTCAGCGCCAAGGAGGGGAGGGGGATCAACGAGCTCTTGGAGACGGTGATCAAAAGAGTCCCTCCTCCGGGGGGCGACCCCGCCGAGCCTCTGCGGGCCCTGATCTTCGACTCGATCTACGACCATTTTCGGGGGGTGGTGATCTACGTCCGCCTGTTCGGGGGTAAGCTCAAGGCCGGAGAGAAGATCTGGCTGATGAACTTCGAGCGGGAGTTCGAAGTCTCCGAGGTCGGCGTCTTCCGGCCGGAGATGGAGGCGGCGGCGGAACTGTCGGCGGGCGACGTGGGCTACGTCATCGCCGGGATCAAAGACCCCGCCGACGTCCGGATCGGCGACACCATCACCGCCGTCGCGGCGCCCGCCCGGGAAGCGCTCCCCGGCTTCCGGACACTCCAGCCCGTCGTCTTCTCCGGGGTCTACCCGGTCAACGCCGCCGACTTCGACGAGCTCAAGACCGCGCTGGGCAAGCTCCAACTCAACGACCCCGCCTTCGTCTACCAGCCGGAGTCGTCGACGGCGCTGGGCCACGGTTTCCGCGCCGGCTTTCTCGGCCTTCTCCACATGGACATCGTCCAGGAGCGCCTCCAGCGCGAATACAACCTCGACCTGGTGATGACCCACCCCTCCGTGATCTACCAGGTGGTTCTCCGCGACGGGAAGGAGTTCTCCCTCGACAACCCGATGGCCTTCCCCGCCCGCAACCTGATCCAGGAGGTCCGGGAGCCCTTCATCCGCGCCCGGGTCATCACCCCCTCCGAGCACATCGGGGCGATCATGCAGATCGCCCTCGACCGGCGCGGCTTCTGCGTTTCCACCGAAAGCCTGGGGACGCGCTCGGTGATGATGACCTTCGAGCTCCCCCTGAACGAGGTGGTGATCGACTTTTTCGACCTGATCAAGTCGGCCACGCACGGCTACGGATCCCTCGACTACGAGCCGATCGGCCATCGCCGCTCCGAACTGGTCAAGCTGGAGATCCTCCTCAACGGCGAGCCGGTGGACGCCTTCGCCTGCCTGGTCCATCAGGACAAAGCCCGGGAGCGGGGGATGAAGCTGGCGGAGCGCTTGAAGGACGTCATCCCCCGCCACCAGTTCCAGATCGCGGTCCAGGCCGCCGCCGATGGGAAGATCATCGCCCGGGAGACGATCAAGGCTTTCCGGAAGGACGTGACCGGCTACCTCTACGGGGGGGACCGCACCCGCAAGGACAAGCTTTTGAACAAGCAGAAGGAGGGGAAGAAGCGGATGAAGATGGTGGGGAAGGTCAACCTGCCGCAGAAAGCGTTTATCGAAGTTCTTCATCTCGAGTGAGGCGTCCCGCCTCAATCGGGATGAAGAAGGTTCGAAATACATCCGGTAAGGCTGTGGCCTTACCGGATGTATTTTGCCGTCAGCTTCTTGAGCGTCTTCCAGAGGAGGGCGGGGTCCTCGCACTCGAGAAGGGCTTTGCGCGCCTCGGCGCTCTGGAAGGTCTCGACCAGGCCGGCCAGGAGCTTCAGGTAGAAGGCGCTGGCGGCGATCGGGATGACGATGAAGAAGAAGATCTTGGTCAGACGGTTCTTGGCCGCTCCGAACTTGATCCCCTTGGGCCTGAGACCCAGGGCCAGGGTCAGGCAGCCGGCGTCCACTCCCCGGACGTGCGGGAAAGCCAGCGCGTGGTCCATGGCGGTGGGCATGATCGTCTCGCGATTGAGCGCCTTGTCGATCAGGATCTGGGGGTCGGGGAAGTAGAGCTGGCTGGAGATGAGATGGGCGATCTCGGCGATCGCTCCGTGCCCGTCCCCGGCCTGGAGGCGGGGGAGCATCAGTTTCTCGGAGGAGAATTTTTCGATCCCCAGGCGGGGGAGCTTGTGCTGGAGGATGGGGTCATGAAGAGTGAGCTTCGGCCCCTGGTAGGGATAGAGGTAACGGGCGCAGTTCGGGCACTGGTAGATGGAATCGAAGTGAAGGAGTTCGGCGCTGAGCGAGGTGGGAAGGTTGATCCCGCAGCCGTAGCAGGTCTGGTTGACCACCGGGGCGATGGCGGGGGGGTCGCGACGCTGGAGCTGACGGAAGTAGGCCGCGGTTTCTGCCGGGAGCTGTTTGGAGAGGTTTTCGATCGCCTGTTCTAGTTCCTTGAGCTGTTCCTCTTCGCCCGCCACCTTGTGCTCCTCCTGGGCGAAGTAAAGCTCCTGGAGCTGGATGAGCTCGTTGAGAAGCTTTTTCATTCCCTGTCTGACGCCGCTCCTTTCATTCGTAGGTTGGCCTGATCAGACACTATACTACGAATTGCGCGAATTTAACTACGAATTTCGCGCTGGCGCGCCGCAGCGCTTCAGCGCGCAGGCGCGAATTGGGCTTGGCTCGGCTGGCAAAACGAAACCACGGATTTCACGGATTGCACGGATTAGGGCTCGGCTGGGCTTGGCGATTTTAACAGACGATTGAATAGGATTGAATGGGATGGCCCGGCTCGGCCGGCCTGTTTTTTATCCTATCCAATCCTATTCAATCGTCTGTTCAAATGGTCGGCCAGGACCGCTGTTTCCACCGCATGTCCGGAAACATCATCGCCTCGGGCGGGAAAATGGATATACTGCAGGGCGAACGTGAGAACCGGGAAGAAAATCGGGATTGTCCTCCTGGCCGTTCTGCTGACGGCGGCACTGCTGACGGCGGGGGGGATCGTCTATCTCAACCGCTATCTCGGCTCGTCCGGTTTCCTGGAACTGGTCCGGAAAGAGGCGCGGGAAAAGGCCGGGATCGACCTCAAGCTGGAAACGCTCGATGTCGATGTCTTCCGGGGAGTGACCGCGAAGAACGTCACCATCGCCGGACCGGTCGCCGGGAAGCCCCCGGCGGCGGAGGCGGGAGAGATCGAGTTTTCCTACCGGCTCGGGGATATCCTCCAAAAGAAGCTCACCATCGATGAGGTCCGCATTCTGCGCCCCCGGCTCCGGCTGGGAGGGGCCTATTCGCTCTCCGTCCCGATGCCGGAAGGGAAGGGGAGAAAGGGAGGAAAACGCCAAAAGCGGGGAGGCGGAGAGGCGGACGGCTCCGGCTGGACCGCTTCGGTCTCCGCGCTCACGGTTTCCGACGGGGCGGTGGAGCTCAGCACCGGAACCGCCCTGGACCCGGTCGAGGCGGAAGGGATCGACGGGTCCCTCCGCTTCCCCTCGCCGGGTCAGGCCGCGGCGCGGCTGACGGTCGCTTCGGCGCGCTGGCAAAACCGGGAGGTGGTGAAAAAGGGCCGGGCTGAGGCCAGCTTCGTCGATCTCGATCCCGACTCCCTATCCGGGCAGGCGGAGGTGACCGCCTCCGCTCTCATCGTCGATCCGTTCGCTCCCGAGAAGAAGGCGGAGCCGGCCGATCTCGCGTTCCGGGCCTCCGCCCGCGAAGGCGAGGCGAGGATCGAGAATTTCCGGGCGCATTTGCCCGGGATGGATATCAGCGGCCATCTGACCGCGACCGTCCGGGAGAAGGAGATCCGGGCGGAGGGGAAGGCGGTCCTGGACAGCTCCGATATCGGCGAGATCCTGCGGCGCTTTCTCCTGATCGAGAAGCCTCCCGTGCGGGGAAAAGCCCGCGGCGATTTCATCGTCTCCGGCCCCGCCGTCGCCGGTTTGATCGTTCTCCCCGATTTCCGGGGAAATATAGTCAGCGCCGCCCTCGCCTTTCCGTCGCTGGGCGTCGCCCGCGATGTGAAAATCCCGATCCGGGCCGAGAAAGGGAAACTCTCGGCGGAGAAGGCACAAGCTTCGCTGGCCGGGGGGACTCTGACTCTGGACGCGGAGACGGACCTGGGGAGGTTCGGCCCCTCTCCTTTTCGGGCGTCCTTCCGAGCCGAGGGTGTCGATTGCGGCCGTCTCTTCCGGGAGTCTCCCTACTCCCGTGACCCTTCCTGGAAGAGGTTTCGCTGCGCCGGATCGTTCGGGATGCAGGGGAGCCTCTCCGGCGATTCGACCGGCCTCCAGGCGCTGACCGGGCAGGCCCATGCCGTCATCACCGGAGGATCCGTCTCCGGCTATCCCCTTCCGTCCTCCCTGAACCGGATCTCCGGCGATTGGCTGGAGCCGTTCGATTTCGAGCGGGCGGAGGCGAAGATCTCCTGCCGTGAAGGCGTGGCCACGCTGGAGGAGGTGACCGTGATGTCCGCAGGGATGAAGATCGCCGCCCGGGGCACGATCGACCTGAACCGTCAGGGAGAGCTCGACCTCCGCGTCGCCCTTCTCTACCCCCCCGAACTCGCCGAGGAACAGCCCAAGGCCTTCCGCCTGGCCCTGAGGGCGATGCCCGGAGAGAAGGGGCTGCTCGGCATCGAGTTCAGGGTCTACGGCCGGCCGGAGCGGCCCGAGACCGATCTCCTCGAAGTGATGGCGCGGCGGACGATCGGGGGATTCCTCGGCGGACAATGAGCGGCGGGAAAGAAAAATATTCGGGGAAACGCCCGCTCCGCAAGCGCTTCAAGGACTGGGCCGGCCTTCTCCTGCTCCGGTGCGTGGCGGCGTCCGTCAGCCGTCTTCCCCGCCGGCTCGCCCGGTCTCTGGGCTTATCGGCCGGCGCGCTCGCCTGGCTCTTCTGGCGGGGCTATCGGCGCCTGGCCGCCGTCAACCTCCGGATCGTTTACGGCGACGCTCTTTCCCCCCGCGCTCGCCGCCGGCTGATCTTCCGCTCGGCGAGGAACATGGGCGGCGAATTTTTCGAGTCCTTCGCCTGGATCCCCCTCTCCCCGGAGCGGAGGCGATCCCTGTTCACGCTGGAGGGAAGGGAGCACCTCAAGAAAGCGCGGGCGGAGGGGAAGGGGACGATCATACTCACCGCGCATCTGAGCAACTTCGCCCTGCTCTCGGTGGCGCTCACCCACTCCGGCTTCCCCAATCAGTTTGTCATGCGCCAGATCAAGGTCGCCCGGACCGACGCCTACTTCGACAGCCTGGAGAAGAGGCTGGGCGTCGACGTGATCGACGTCTTCCCCTGGGGAGAGTGCGCCATCCGTTGCCTGAGGGCGCTCAAGGCGGGGACGGCGGTGATCATGGCCCTGGACCTGGACGACCGGGAAGGCAGGGTCTTCGCGGATTTCTTCGGCCAGCCGGCCTCCTGCTACACCGGGCCGATCGTCCTCGCCCGGCGGACGGGCGCCGCCCTTGTCCCCGCCTTCATCTTCCGCGAAAAGGACCGCCGCTACCGCTGCGTCGTCCATCCGGCGATCCCCCTGCCGGAAGGGGAAGGGGACTGCCGCCCGGCGATCGAGTCCTACAACCGGATACTGGAGGGCTACGTGCGCCGGTTCCCCGAGCAGTGGCCCTGGATCTACAAGCGCTGGCGGACGCGTCCGCCCGGCGAGCCGCCGGTCTACCGCAAGGGGTACTGAGACTCCGGCTCGGCGGATGATGTCCACGAATTGACACGCTGGCGCGCCGTAGCGCTATAGCGCGCAGGCACGAATTTTCACGAATGGGGCTTGGCTTGGCAAATTTAACTACGAATTACGCGAATTTCACGAATTGGGATCGGCTTGGCTAAAAAGAAACCGCGGATTACACGGATTTCGCGGATTAGGCTCGGCTGGGCTTGGCGATCAGGGCGGCCAGGGCGGCGCCGACCAGATTGACCCCATCGAAGGAGAGGAGGGCGAAACTCTCCGGCGCCTCTTCCCGGTTCTTGAGGAGACGGGACAGAGTCCGCCGGAGCCTCTCCCGGTAGCCCGGTGTCCGGTTGACCACGGAGCCCTCGGCGATGATCGCCGTTTTCCCCGCCGGATGGAGCTCGTCGATCAGACCGGCGAGGCAGGCGGCGAGGAGATCGGCGGAACGGTCGAGAAGCGCCCGGGCCAGGGCGCCTTCTTCCGACGAGGGGCCGGCCCCGGCCTGCCGGGACATGTCAGCGGCGGTCGTTCGGGATGGGCTGTGCCGCGCGCCGGCCGGTCGCGCTTTCCCCGAGCGGATGAAGTCGTAAAGCTCCGGCAGGAAGATCCCGGAGACCGCTTTCTCCAGGCGCTGCTCGCCGGCATCGGTTCGCGAGGAGTCGAGCTCGTCGTCCCAGCGGGTCAGTCGGGGGGGATGGAAGTTGCCGCTTTCCAGGTTGACCGCCATCCGCCCGCTCCGCCCGCGCGCCTTGCCGGCGAGGGAGGCGGCGGGAAGGAAAACGGCCAGGTTCGTCCCCGTCCCCGCGACCAGCCCGACGGCGTCGCTGAAGCATTGCTCTCCCCCCGCGAGCCAGAATCCTCCCAGCAGAGCGGCCACCGTATCGTTGAGGACGGTCACCCGCCCGGCTGCGCCCGCCCGGGCGGCGAGGGCAGCGCGCAGGAGACTCCCCACCGGGCGCCCGACCACGTCCGGGACCGCGATCCCCTTGGTCCATTTGACCAGGACGGCATCCAGATTCTCGCCGACCAGGGCGGGGTAGGAGAAGCAGTAGCCCAAGGGGAGGCCGGGGGGACGGCTCAGTCTCCGAACCAGTTCCGCCTGGCGGTCGAAGAACTCTCGGGAGGAAGGCCAACTCGTTTTGAGCGGTTCCTCCAGCGGCCCGGCCGCGAAGCGGACATGAGGACCGGGAGAGAGGGAGAGGGCGGCCGCCCGCAGGTTCGACCCGCCGAGATCGAGGACGGCAGCCTCTCCCGAAAGTCCGGCGCCCGGGACCGGAAGGAAAGTAGGCAGGGCGCGGATCTCGTTGCCGACGGCGGGGAGCCCCTCCCGGAGGCGGGCGGCGAAAGCCGAGCGGATCTCCCGGAGCGCGGGATAATCGAGACGGAACTCGCCGAGGATGAATCTGGCCATTATGTTCGGTGTGGGAACGACATTTCTGCCTGTCCCGATCGAATCTAAGATTCGATCGGGGTCGCGATCCATGCCTGCCGGGATCGGGGCGAGACGCCCCTCCCACAAAATCAGCAAAAAAGAAGTAAACAGTGGTCAGTTACTGATCACTGATTACTGATTATTGATCACTGTCTTGCCTGTGGGAGCGGCGTCCCCGCCGCGATAATTCTACGGCAAAAACTCCCGAAGCAGAGAGTCCTCCGGTACTTCCTCGGCGGGCAGGGGCAGGAAGAAGGAGAGGAAGGAGAGGAGGCGCTCGGCTTCCAGATACTCCGGGTTTCCCGGTCCGATCCGGCGCAGGGCCGCCTCGGCGTCGTTTTTCAGGACGGCGTGCTCGTAGATCAGGGCGGAGTTGAACATCACCGAGGCCTTGTCCTGGAAGGGGTAGACCTCCCGGTTTTCGGTCTGGCGGATGGAGGGCCAGCGTTTGAGGCTGGTGAGGGCGTCTTGGCTCCGGTCGCGCCACCCGCGGGCCAGCGCCCGGATCAGGCGGGTGTCGGCGGTGAAGAGACGGGTGTGGTCGTCGATGGAGATCTGGGTGAGGGCGCTGACGTAGATCTTGAACTTGGCCCGCAGAGAGAGGAGGGGGGCGATCGCCTCGTTCAGGGCGTGGGTGCCTTCGATCAGCACAACCGCTTTTTCGCCCAGAGCAAGTGTTTCCCCGTCGGCGCTGTTTTCCCGGTCGAAGTGCGGAGGCTGGACCTCCTCCCCGCGCGCGAGGGCGTCGATCTGGGTGTTCAGAAGGGGCAGGTCGAGCGAGGAGAACTTCTCCAGACCGGCGCATTCTCCGGCGTTGCCTTCGTCCCGATCTCCGCGCCGATAGCCGTCCAGGGAAAGGGCAAGGATGGTGATACCCGCTTTGGCGATTTCGTCCTTGAGCCGCCGGGCCAGGGCGCTTTTCCCCGAGGCGAGAGGCCCGCCCAGGAAGATGAAACAGGTCTCCGGGAAACGGCGGAGGACATTCGCGGCCAGGTCGGCGATCTCCCGACGATGCGCCTCTTCGCAGGCCATGATCACCGCGCTCGCTCTCCCTTCCCGGATCGCCTGGTCGAGGCTGCCCGCGTTCTCGATCCCCATGGATTGGGAATGGCTCCGGCATTGCCGATAGATCCGGAAGAGCTTGATCGCTTTCTGGGGGATGGGCGCGGCCCAGTCCTTGGCCCAGGTGGGGAAGCGCCGGATGTCGGACTGGGGCGGAAAGCGGAGGATGAAACCCTCGCGGTAGGGCGTGAGGTTGAAAGTCCGGATGAGTCCGGTGGAAGGGGCCATCGGCCCGATATAGATCTCGTAGGCCTCGCCGCAGGCGGTGAGATAGACCTCTTCGCCGGGGATATTTTCGATCAGCATCCGTTTGTCCGCGTATTCCGGGCCGGAGAAGAGGTCGAGAGCCTCCTCCCGTGAATAGAGGGAGCGCCCGATGGGCAGGTCGGCCTTGACGATCCGGCACATCTCCTTCTCGATCTTGGCGACATCGGCGGAGGTGAGAGGGCGATCGAGGCAGAGGTCGCAGTAATAGCCGTTGGCCAGGGTATGGCCGATAATCAGCCGCTGTCCGGGGAAAGCTTGGCCAGCGGCCGCGGCCAGGATCAGGACGGCGGTTCGCCGGTAGACGGTCATCCCGGCGAAGTCACCGTAGTTGACCGGGGAGAGGGCGCAGTCCTCGTGCAGGGGGAGCTCGGGGTCGAGGAGGCGGTTGCGGTCGACCGCGCCCAGCGGCGGGAAGGTGGTGGTTTCGGAGAGGTGGGCGAGGACCGTGCCCACGGTGGTTCCGGCGGGGAAGGCGAGAGTTTTTCCGCCGATCTTGACTTGGATTTTGTCTCCCATGAGGTAGTGGACGTGAAGGAAGTCTCTTCGCTGACGGGGCGGATCTGCGTTCGGCTCTGGTAGCGTTGAGAGCGAATGTTTAGTATTCGAAGAAAGAGCCTCCCACGAACTCCCGCAGGAGCGAGGTGGAGGGCACGTCCCGCTCCGAGATGGGGGCGAAGAAGGAGAGGAAGTGCAGGAGGCGGTCGGCCTCCATGTATTCCGGCTTGTCCGGGGTCACCTCGAGGAGGGCAAGCTCGGCGTAATTCTTGAGCACCGCCTGCTCGTAGATCAGGGCCGAGTTGAACATGATGTCGGCATCTTCCTGGAAGGGGAAGATGTTGCGGTTTTCGCCCCGCCGGACCGAGGGCCAGCGGCTGATGGTGTCGGCGGCGGACCATCCCCGGTGGGTGCGGTCGCGCACGATCCTCCGGATCAAGCGGGAATCCGAGGTGAGGATGCGGTTGTGGTCGTCTACGCAGAGCTGGGTGAGCGCGCTCACGTAGATCTTGAATTTCTTCGACGGCGGGATGACGGCGGAGGCCCGGTCGTTCAGGGCGTGGATCCCCTCCACGATCAGGATCCGTCCCGGGGTGATCTGGATCGGGATGAAGTTGTCCCTCCGGGCGCCCTTCTTGAAGTCGAAGACGGGCGTTTTCACCTGTTTCCCCTGGAGGAGCTGCTCCAGGTGGTCATTGAGCAGGCGGAGATCGAGGGCTTCCAGGGCCTCGAAGTCGAACTCACCGTTCTCGTCGCGGGGGGTGCGTTCCCGGTCCTGAAAGTAGTTGTCCATGGAGAGGGCGATCGGGTCGAAGCCGTTGACCTTGAGCTCGATCTGGAGGCGTTTGGCGAAGGTGGTCTTCCCGGAGGAGGAGGGCCCCGCGATCAGCACCAGCTTCACGTCGTCCCCGCGCGAGGTGATCGCGTCGGCGATCTGGGCGATCTTTTTCTCGTGCAGGGCCTCGGCCACGATGATCAGCTCCCGGATCTTTCCGGAGACGCAGAGCTCGTTGAGCTGGCCGACGTTTTCCACGGAGAGGATCTTGTTCCAGTCGCGGGTCTCCCGGTAGACGTTGAAGAGCTTGTACTCCTTGCGCATGGGGGCGAGCTTCCAGCCCTTGATCCAGGCCGGGAAGCGCAAGACCAGCCCTTCATGGTAGGGCTCCAGGGCGAAGACCCGGATCTGGCCGGTGGAAGGGGCGAGCGCCCCCGGGTAGAGCTCGTAGAAATCGCCGCAGGAGACCACGGGAATCTCCGGGGAGTGGAGGTAGTCGAGGAGCTTGGTTTTGTCCAGGAGGTTCTGTCCCTCGAAGTAGGCCTTGGCCTCCACGTAGGGGAGGTAGGTCTTCACAAAGGGGCGGTCCTCGGCCACGATCGCGCGCATCCGGCGGTCGATCGCGGACACGTTCTCGGGCGTGAGGGGGGCGTCGAGGTAGAGGTCGAAGTAGTAGCCGTCGGCGATCGACTGGCCGATGACCAGGCGCTTGCCCGGGAAGAGGTCGTGGACGGCCTGGATGAGGATCAGCGTTGCGGAGCGGCGATAGATGGCCACGCCCATGTAGTCCTGGTAGGTGACGGGCTTGATAACGCAGTCATGGGTGACGACATAGTCCGGATCGACCAGGCGGTTGTAGAGGACCGCCCCCAGGAAGGGGAGGGCGTCGGGGGCGGCGGTTTTCCTCAGGATCTGGCCGATGGTGGCGCCGGAGGCGAAGGCGTGGGAGGTTCCGTTGACCGTGATCTGGAGTTTCTTCATTCTCTTTCCTCGCGTCAGTTTTCGGAGCGGTAAAAAATAATTGTAGCATTGAAAGGCCCTTCGGCAAGCGGACATTTCTCCCGGGCCCGCCCGGCAAGAGGGAATTATCGATGGAGCAAGTTCGCAAACAGTGAGTTATACTCATCGTTTGAGACCATGAAAAACCCGGTCGCCATCGCCCCCTCCATCCTCTCCGCCGACTTCGCCCATCTCGCGGACGACATTGCCCGGGCGGAGGCGGCGGGCTGCCGGATCTTCCACCTCGACGTGATGGACGGGCATTTCGTCCCCAACCTCACCATCGGCCCGATGGTGGCCGCGGCCGTGCGCCAGGTCACCAAAAGCTACCTCTCCGCCCACCTGATGGTGGAGAATCCGGAGATCTTTCTCCCGGCTTTCGCCGCGGCCGGCGTGGAGGAGATCGCCATCCATGAGGAGATCGCGGGAGACTGGGTCGCGGTTCTGCGTCAGATCCGCGGTCTCGGCCTCCGCGCGGGGGTTTCCATTCGTCCGAAAACGCCGGTGGAGCGGCTGCGCCGCGGGATCGAGGCCGTCGACACCATCCTGATCATGTCGGTCGAGCCCGGCTTTGGGGGGCAGGAGTATATAGCCGGGAGCGAGAAGAAGGTGGGGGAAGCCTCCGCCCTCGCCCGTTCCTCGGGGAGGGAGATCGCCATCGAGATCGATGGCGGGATCAATCCCCGCACCGCGCCTCTCGCCGCGCGCGCGGGGGCGACCCGCCTGGTCGCCGGCTCCGCCGTCTTCCGCGGGGACGTGGCGGAGAACGTGAGGAAACTGCGGGAGTCTATCCGGGGGATCGCCGGCGTCGCCTCGGCCTAGACTCGACCCGGCCCGCCGCTGATTACGCGGATTTTCGCTGATTAATAGAGCCGAATATAGTTGGGAATAGCCTGTTATCTTCTCCCGTGAAGCATTCCGGATGCCAAGATAAATAAGCCGGTCCATAATCCGTGTAATCCGCGAAATCCGCGGCTTTCTTTTCCTTACGACCACCCGGAGGGATCATGAACAAGCCGATTATCGTCCTGGGCGCGGATCACGCCGCCGTCAACCTGAAGACCTTCGTGGGGGAGTTGCTCCGGAAGGAGGGGTACCGGGTGGAGGACGTGGGGACATTCGGCCACGAGTCGGTCGATTACCCCGACTACGCTGAAAAGGTAGGGGAGGAGGTGGCCCGGGGACGGGGGAAGGTGGGGATACTGGCCTGCGGGACGGGGATCGGGGCTTCCATCGCCGCCAACAAGGTCCCCGGCGTTCGGGCCGCCCTGGTCGCCGATCCCCGCTCCGCCCGCCTGAGCCGCGAGCACAACGACGCCAACGTTCTCGTCCTGGCCGGCCGGCCCTACCGGAAGGACCGGGTTCGGAGGATAGTCAAAGCCTGGCTCCAGGCCTCGTTCCTGGGCGGAAGGCATCTCAGGCGAGTGCGGAAGATCGCCCGGATGGAGAGAAGGTTACGAGAGAATGCGGTCTGATGTAGTACTGGAGCAATGGAGTGATGGGGCTGACCAGTACTCCAGCGCTCCATTACTCCAATACTCCCTTTTCTACCTCTTCCCTTTCTTCCCGCGGCGCTTCTTACCCTTCGCCTTTTTCTCCGGCCGCGGGGCGGCTTTGAGGAGCTTCTCCCGCTTCGTCTCGATGCCGGCGAGCAGGGACTGAAAGGCTTCGACGAAGGCGGCCAATCCCTCCTCCAGAAGCTTCGCGCCGACCGGCTCGACGGAGATGGAGCAATCGCGCAGCTTCCGGATCGTCTCCCTCTCCTCCTTCACGTTGGCGCCGAGACACGCCTCGGGTTTCCCGTGATCGAGAAGGGCGGCGAGCGTCTTCTCCGGCATCGTGTTCACGGTGTCCTTCCCGATCAGCTCCTCGACGTATTTGAGATCGCCGTACTTCGGGTTCTTGGTCCCGGTCGACCCCCAGAGCACCCGCTGAACGCTCGCCCCCTGCGCCGCGTACTTCTTGAACTCGTGGCCGCCGAAGGCCTCCAGAAAACGCTGGTAGATCAGGCGGGAGTTGGCGACCGCGGCCCGGCCGCGGAGTGAGTCGAGAACCTTCCGGCGCGCCTCGTCTCCCGTGCGCGCCCTCTCCTCCTGCAACCGGCCGTCTACGGCGGTGTCGAGACGGCTGACGAAGACGGAAGCCACCGAGCACAGTCGGGAGAGATCGCCCCGCTTGAAGAGGCGCTGGCGCAGCCCTTGGATATAAGCCCGGATGGTCTTGTTGTACTGCTCCAGGGAGAAGATCAGGGTGACGTTGACGTTCATCCCCTCGCCCAGGAGCTCCTTGACGGCGGGATAGCCCTCGCGGGTGGCGGGGACCTTGAGCAGCAGGTTGGGACGGTCGACCGCGGCCCAGAGGCGTTTCCCTTCCGCGATCGTCTTCGCCGTGTCGCCGGAGAGGCGCGGATCGATCTCCAGGCTGACATAGCCGTCCCCGCCGCGGGAGGAGCGGTAGACCGGCCGAAAGAGATCGGCGGCGTCCCGGATGTCCTCAATGGAGAGGGCGTCGTAGATCTCGAAGGCGGATTTGCCGGCGGCGGCGAGGGGGGCGATGGCGTCGTCGTAGTCGTCGGAGGCGGAGATGGCCTGGTTGAAGATGGAGGGGTTCGAGGTCAGGCCGAGGAGACCGCGCCGGATGAGCTTTTTCAAACGCCCATCGGAGATCAGCGCGCGGCTGATATTGTCGAGCCAGACGGACTGGCCGAGATCGGCGAGACGGTGGAGCTGGTTTTGCATGGCGCCTCCTATACGGGTTACGTGAGGTTACCCGCCACACTTTACACGTCTTCCCCCTCACTCCCCAGCTTTTTCCCCCGGTTGCTCGTACTGTTTGTTCAGCCGATCCCGGGCGGAGGCAAGGGCCGCCCCCCAGCGCCCGGGCATCGCCGCCAGCCAGGACTGAAGCTCCTTGTCGCTGGCGTTCCAGCCGGTGGCGTTCATCACTCCCGAGCCGGCGGAGGAGGCGGTGTCATAGACGGTCTTCCCGGCGTTGTACACGGTGCCCACGGTGGCCTGGCCGACGCCGCCGGCGAACTCCTTGGGGGAAAGGGTGAAGATCCCCTTCAAAGTCCGGAAGATCCCTTCCCCGAAGCCCCCGACCGTCCCCACCGTCCCCGAGCCCAGAGTACCGGCCGTGTCCCAGGTGGTCCCGCCGACACGGGAGACGAAGGACCCCAGGCGTCCGCTGGAGTTGACCAGGATGCTGTAGAGGACGGACGAGGTGTCGATGGAGGGATGGTCCGGCGGCCCGGACATGGTCAGCGTGGTGCGGGTGTTCCGGTTCGAGACCACGTCGGCCTCGCCGGCCAGCTCTTCCGGCGTCAGTGAGAAATCGAGGGAGACGTCGACGATCTCGCCCCCCAGGGCCTTGCTGGCGCCGTCGGGCAGGAGGGACTTCATCGTCAGCAAGTTGAGACCGGCGGCCTGGACGGTGGCGAGAAAGGAGGGGATCGGATTCATCAAAGGGTAGCCTCGGCAGTAGACGCCGAGGAGGCCTGCGGGATAGGGGTCCTGGACGAGCGTGGCGGTGACTTCGGCGCGGGCGGGGGGAAAGCGTTTCACCGTTAGCTCGGCGCCGTCGATGACGACGGACGATCCCCGGGCGAAAATCCCGGTCGCGCGCAGGTAGAGCGGCACTTTGCCGGATGACCGGTCGGTGAAGGTGAAGGAGATGTTCATCCCGGTGGCCCGGGCCAGCACCACCGAGGGAAGGTCGTCCGCGGGCGGCGGGGCGGCGGTCGGCGCGGCCGGTTTCGGCGTCTTGGACTCGAAGACGCAGGTATTGAGCTTTCCGTCCGGGTTGATGATCAGGTTCATCACGCCGTCCCGGGCGATGATCTCCTCGAAGACGATCGGGGGATGGAGGAGGGAGGAAAGGCGGACGGTCACCCAGGCCTCCGGGACCGCGATGAAGACGCCCTCTCCGAACTCCTGGGGGTGGCGGATGACGCCGTGGCGGAGGTGGACGAAACCGCGGTGCAGGATGAAGTCGAGCTGATCGACATGAAAGCCGGCGCCGAGGATGGAGGGGAGGAGGGCGTTGGCCGCCGTGACCGCGGCCCAGGGGAGGCAGAGACGCCCGGCCAGGGGCAGGACGATGAGGAGCGAGAAAAACCAGAAGAGAAACCGGGGCCAGTGTTGTCTGCGCATTGCGGATAGGCCGGTAGGGAACCGTAAGCAGTAAGCCGTTGAACCGTTGAACCGTGAACCGTTGAACCGTGAACCGTTGAACCGTGAACCGTTGAACCGTGAACCGTGAACCGTTGAACCCCTGACCCCTTCCCCCTCCGCTGATTGGACGAAAATGAGCGCCGGATGTTTCTTTATTTCTTGATGGCAAAGTTGCCCGGCCCCAGACAGGCCAGAGCGATGGCGGCGGCGAGAAGGACCAGGACGAACTCGAAACCGTGAGGCAGGAAGAAGCCCTGCTTCAAATGAACGGAGAGCAGAGCCACCACCATCACCACGGCGATCAGACTCGCGGCGATCTGAGTCAGGAAGCCGAGGACGAGGAAGAGGCCGCCGACGAACTCGACCAGGGCCACGGCGACCGCCCACGCCATCGCCGGCTTGATTCCCATCCCGGCCATCATCTTGCTGACGCCGCTGAGGCCGGGGCCGCCGAAGGCCCCGAAGAGTTTCTGGGCGCCGTGGGCGATGAAGACCGAGCCCATGGCCAGGCGAAGGATCAAAAGTCCCCAACCGGATGCCGCTCCCGACATAGTATGCCTCCTTTCGGTGGATCGTGAACCGCTGAACCGTGAACCGTTAAACCGCTGAACCGTGAACCGTTGAACCGTGAACCCGCCATCTCAGATCACTCCGGCAATAATACCATTACATATCTCGGAGAAACAGCGCGCGGAGGAGATCGACCACGATGCCGATCCGGTCGGCGACGCGATGGGTCCGATGGACGCACAGGGCATAGTGAAGAAAGGCGCCCCGCCTTCCGCCGACCGGCCGTCCCAGCGCCTCCCCCCAGGCCCGCCAGGAAGCGATCGGGATCAGCCAGCCCCAGTCGCGCGGGCGGTAGGCGAGAGGAGGGTCTCCCCGCATCCGGCGGAGTATGTTGAGAGCGGCCGTTTCGCCCTGTCCCCGGGAGAACTGGACCGCCATGCGCAGGGGATCTTTGCCGTCGGAGACGGAGGCGCAGTCGCCCAGAGCGTAGACGTTCTCCCGGCCGGGGAGGCGGAGGTCGGGGCCGACGAGGAGACGGCCCTGCCGGTCCCGGGCGGAATCGATCCCGCGGACGAAGGAGTCGGCGGCGACGCCGGCGGACCAGATCAGAGTGAAGTCCCGGACGGTCGCCCCGTCGATCTCCATCGCCTCGGGAGCGATCGCGCCGATCTTGGCCGAGACGGCGATCTCGATCCCCATCCGCGCCGTTTCCCGGCCGGCGGGAAGGGCGAAGCGGTCGGGGAGGCGGCCCAGGATCCGGGGGGCGAGCTCGACGATTCTCACCGGGAAGATCCGCCGTTTCCCGGCCGGGACGGCGCGGCCGATCCGCCAGGCGATCGCGGTGGCCGTCTCCAAACCGGTGTAGCCGCCGCCCACGACCACGAAGGTGTGCGGGCGGCCGGCGGAGAGGACCGTCTCCGTCCGTTCTTGAAGACGGACGGCATCGGCGGCGGAGTAGAGCGTGAAAGCGGTCCGGCGGGCGGCTTCATTTCCAAAGAACGCGGGGCCGGCGCCGCAGGCGACGACCAGTTGGTCGAAGGGAACCCGTCGGCCGGAGGCGAGGAGAAGCCCGCCTCCGTCGATCCGCTCGGCCGCCTCGTTGACGAAGTCCGCCTGGTTTCGGGAGCAGAAGCGGTCGAAAGGCAGGAGGAGGCGTCCGAGCCCGATCTTGCCCGCGATCACATCGGGGAGAAGGGGCCGGAAGACCGACTCCCGGACCGGATCGATCAGCGTGAGATGGAGGGACGGGGAGCGGCGGCGGAGAACGACCAGACAGCGGATTCCGGCGAAGCCGCCGCCGACGATGACCGCGCGGCGGGCGCTCATGCTTTCCACTCCCGGATGGCGGCTGCCTGGGAATCGAGTTCATCCAGGTAAGCGGCCAGCCTTTTCCCGGCTTCGGTTGCCGTCAGGATCGCCCGGGCGCGGGCGAGATATTCCCCCGCCCGTTCGGCGGCCCGGCGGAGATGGCCGCCGCGGCGCAGGGCCTTTCCCGCCTCCTCCCGGCGGCGTCGGCGGGCCGATCCGATCGCCGGGCGCAGCCGATCCGCGGTCCGGGTGTCGGCCAGGCCGAGTATCAACGGCAGGCTGGGCACGGCGTTCTTCAGGTCGGAGAGGCGGTCCTTGTCCAGGGAAACGGCGGGGGGGGCGAGATCAAGGCAGTCGTCGATGATCTGGTAGGCGCGGCCGATTTCCATGCCCATCCGGCCCCACTCCGTCCAGTCCCGTCTTCCCGCCAGGATCCCCGCCGCCTCGCCGCAGAATCGGAAGAGAGCGGCGGTCTTCAGCCCGATGATCCGGCGGTAGAGCGCGTCCGTCCAGGGCGGGCGGTTCCGGCAGGATGTCTCCAGGATCTCTCCGGCGCAGGTGTCCTCGACGGCTTTCAGGAAGCGTTCGGTCAGCCGCGGCCGCCCGAGGCGGTGGATCGAGGCGACGGCCCGGGAGAAGAGGATGTCGCCCAGGAGAAGGGCGGTTTCCCGCTTCCCCGTCCGGTGGAGCGTCGCCCGGCCCCGCCGCACGGCGGCGTCGTCCAGAACATCGTCGTGGATGAGGGCGGCCAGGTGGACGGCTTCGACCGCCGCCGCCGCCCGGAGGAGCAGGGTCGGCGGCGCGCCCAGTCTTCTTCCGAGGAGATAGAGGAGCCGGGCGCGGCGGTGTTGGGCGCCGGGAAGCCCCGCGTCGATGCGGAAGGACGGAGGGAAGAGGGGAGAGGAGGGGAGGAGGGAGACGAGGGCTCGCTCCAGTCCCGGAGGCGATGGCGGGGGGGATTTCACGATATCAGGGCGATGGCGATCATGGCGGCGTGATAGACGGCGTACAAGAATATCATGCGGGAACTGGACTTTTCAAAACCGATCCCCGCTGCCGCCGCCGCCCGCAGGGCGCGGACTGTTCCGAAGACGAAAGGCAGCGTGATGAGAGCGAGGGGGGATCCGATCGGGAGAATCCCTCCGGCCCATCCGACAATAATGATGAGGTAAGGCAGGAAGACGAATATTCGGATCGCCCGGGCGCCGGCGGCCGGCCCGAACCTCGCCGCCCAGTTCATCTTCCCGGCGGCGCGGTCGCTGGAAGCATCGGCGATCTCGTTGACCAGGAGAACGGAGGAGATGAGGAGTCCCGAGGAGAGAGAGAGGAGAAGGGGTCCGGCGGCGACCATCCCGGACTGGGCGAGGTATCCCCCGTTGACCAGGAGGAGGCCGAAAGCGGCGAAGAGGGCGACTTCGCCGAGGCCGCGATAGGCCAGAGAGAGGGGGCGGGCGGTATACGCCCAGGCCAGGAAAGAGCCCGCGATCACGAAGAGGAGGCCGGCGAGGGAGCGCCGGACGGCCGCGAGCGAGAGCCCTCCGATCAGGCCGGCGGCGAGACAGATGAGGGCGGCCGCGCGGACGCGTCCGGCCGAAACCAGCCCCGTCTGGATGGACTGGGATCCGCCGAAATGGGGAGCGAAGCCCTTCCCGTGGGCGTCGGCGGCAAGGCAGTGATCCCAGTATTCGTTGAAAAGGTTGGCGGCGAGGTGGACGGCGGCGATGGAGGCGAGGCCGATCAGGAAACGGATCCAGTAGAAGGGGCCCTCCCGCCCGGCGAGAGCGGATCCCAGAGTGAAGGGGAGGAGGCTCGTGGGAAGGAAATTGGCGCGGGACACGCGGGCCCAGGTGGAGACGGAAGTTCCCATGGAATTTCCCGGCCGGGGGCGTGGTTGCCCGCTCCCGGCGTATAAAAGATACGGGATCAATGGAAATATAGAAATATAGAAATATGGATCGGACCGTTATAGTAGAGGCAGCGGCGATTGCGGACTGACGAATAACGTGAGCTGGACCATGTCAGCGATCAGGCTAACGGCGACTTCCGGTCTTCTCCTGGCGGTCCTGGCCGCGCCCGCCTCCGCTCCGGCGGTCGGCTTCGGCGTGAACGGCGAGGTCGACTACCAGCGGCGGAACTTCCGCTCGGGGGGGATGGAGTACGATCTCGACTACGGGGGGATTTCGGTCCGTCCGACGATCAGGATCACCGACCGCTGGGCGGTCTATGCGCTCCTCGGCTACTCCCGACTCGTCTTCGACCGCCCCGATTTCGACGCCTCCGAGTATGACCAATGGGGGTTCTGCTGGGGCGCGGGGACAAGCTACACGCTCTTCCGCTGGTCGGGCCTCTCCGGCGTGATCGAGGGGGAGTTCTCCCGATCCGACAGCGAGCGGAACGACAACGAGGAGATCCAGGAGGAAGGACGGATGAAGCTCTGGGGGGCGGAGGCGCGGGCGGGCTGGGATTTTACCGGCGTCAGCATCTATGCCGGCGAGGCCTATACCGGCGGCCGCCTCGATTACAGCTATAGTTCGGACGCGCGGGAGATCGGGGAGGAGTACGACCTGGAGGAGAACTGGCGTCCCTTCGCCGGGGCGCGGGTGAATATCCCGCCCTTCACCAACCTGGAAGGGCGCTACTATTTCGGCAAGGGGATGATCGCCCTCTTCAGCGTGGGCGTGGACTTCTGACCGTGTAACGTGCTTTCCTCATGACGCTCTGGGCCCTCTTCTCCACTTCGTTCCTGGTCGCCCTGACCGGTGCCTTGATGCCGGGGCCGGTCCTGGCGCTGACCATCAGCGAGTCGACGCGCCAGGGCGCCCTCGCCGGCCCGCTGGTCATGCTCGGCCACGCCGTCCTGGAGATCGGCCTGATCGCGGTCCTGCTGCTCGGGCTTTCCCCCCTCTTCAAATCCCCGGTCTTCCTGGCGGTGATCGGGATCATCGGCGGCGGCGGACTGATCTGGATGGGGCTCTCCGGCTGGATGCGGTCGCGCCCGGCGCCGTCTCCCTCCCCGCCGGCGGCGAGCCGGGCCGGCCGGAAGAGGACCACCGTGCTCCTGGGGATCGCGACCTCCCTGTCCAACCCCTACTGGTTCGTCTGGTGGGCGACCATCGGCCTCGCCTATCTCGGCCGGGCCGGCGCCTCCGGTCCGGCCGGGATCGCCGCTTTTTACGGAGGCCATATCCTGGCCGATCTCTCCTGGTATTCCCTGGTTTCCTCCGCCACGGCGAGGGGGAGAGGGAGCTTCCACCCGATTTTTCTCACCTATCTGCTCCGGGGCTGTTCGCTCTTCCTGCTCGGCCTGGGCGTATATTTCATCCGGTCGGGCGTCATGTTCTGGGCCAAATGATAGCTCGGCATATTTAACAGACGATTGAATAGGATTTAATAGGATGGGCCCGGCCGGCTGTTTTTATCCTCTCCAATCCCATTCAATCGTCGGTTAAACTTTCGGCCGGCCGAGCGAGGACTCGGATCGCGCCGAGACGGCGCTTCCGGTGGAAATACGCTTATTGCCATGACGGAGATCGCCAATCCCTTTCGCTGGTCGAAGTCCCGCGCCGCCGCCTTCGCCGAGTGCAAGCGGAAGTATTATCTCCGCTACTACGCCCATTGGGGAGGGTGGAAGGAGAGCGCCCCCGAGCGCTCCCGCCTGGCCTATCGCCTGGGCAAGATGACCACGCTGCCCGCTCTGGTCGGGACGGCCGTCCACGCGGTTTTGGCCCGTCATTTCCAGGCGGTCCGGATCGGCCAGTTCCGGGAGCTCGACCCGGAGCGCCCGGTGGAGATGATGAGGACGGCCTGGCGCGACGCGAAAAACCAGCTCTGGAAGGTCAACCCCAAGGCCCACCCGCCCCTCTTCGAGCTTTACTACGATCGCCTGCCTTCTCCGGAAAAGCTCAAGGAGTTCGCGGAGAACGCCCGTCGGGCGGTCCGGAGGGTTTCGGAGATGACATTATATCGATCCCTGCTGGCGCTCAACCGGCCGGATTATCTCTGGATCGACCCGGCGGCGGAGAAGTTCTCCGAGGAGACCTATTTCGAGGTCCCCCCCTATGAGGCGATCGCCGCTCCCGACCTCGTCTTCCGGTCGGAGGGGAGGGTCACGGTCCTGGACTGGAAGACCGGCCGAAGGTCGGATGACGATCCCGTCCAGATGGCGGCGGCCGGGGTCTGGGCCCGCCGCCGCCTGAAGCTGGCCGGCGCCGACCTCCGGGGCGCGCTCATCTACCTCTCCCCGGGGGAGACGGATGAGGTCATCATCGACCAACCTCTCTCGGAGAGGGCGGAGGAGACGATCCGCCGGGAGATGGAGGAGATGGCGTCCTTCCTCCGGGACCGGGAGCGGAACATCCCCCTTGACGAGGGGTCATTCCCCCGCCATCATAGTGAAGGCTTTTGCCGGCGCTGCGACTTTCAGGAGATCTGTTTCGGCCCCAGCGCCGAAACGGGTTGCGATTAAACCTTATCCGGGGAGGGGCGAATGAAATCCATGGTTGCCGGATTTTTAGCGCTGTGCTTGCTGCTGACGGTTCCCGTCCGCGCCCAGGAGAGCGCGCCTCCGACCGCCCCGGCGGCGGCGCTGCGCTTGCTCAACGATTTCGGCGCCCCGCCCTTCGCCTCGCTGGAGGGGATCAAACGGGTGGGCTTCGAGGTCGACCTGGCCGAGGCGCTGGGCAAGGAGATGGGGCTCACCGTCCGCTGGACGCAGATGATTTTCAACCTTGCCTCCTTCGCCTCCGCCCTGCGCGCCAAGACCGCCGACGCGGCGATGGCGTCCATCACGGTCACACCCGAGCGGGAGAAGGATTTTCTCTTCACCCGGCCCTACTTCCGCTCCAGCCTGGCCCTGGCCACCTTCCGGGACGTCGACTTCAACCGGACCGAGTTCAAGACCGGCCTGGATGGGCGCCGGGTGGGCGTGCTCAAGCGCACCACCGGCGAGGAGTGGGCGAGGAAGAACCTGAAGGCGACCCGGGTGACCTTCGACAACCCGGAGCGCCTGGCCCGGGCGCTCAACAACAAGGACGTCGCCTATATCCTTCTGGACCAGGATATCCTGGCCGGGGTTCTGGCCCGCGGGGCCTACAAGTTCAAGATCGTGGAGACGAACCTCTCCATCGAGGATTACGCGATCGCGGTCGGCCCGGGGAACCAGGGACTGGCCGACCGTCTCGACGCCGCCCTGGAGAAGCTCGACGCCTCCGGGGTCTATGACGAGATCTACAACACCTGGTTCGGGCGCAAAGCCGATCTTCCCCCTTACAAGAAGCTCCTTCGCCGCTAGCGCCTCTGCGGATAAAAAAATGCCGCGCCCGGAAAATGGGCGCGGCATTTTTCTGTCTTCGATCAGCGCTGGGCCGCCCGCGCCTTGTCCTTGGCCGCCTGGGCTTTCGCCCGGGCCGCGTCGCGCGCCGCCCAGGCCCGTACCTTGGCCGCGTCCGCTTTCGCCCGCGCCTCTTCCTTTTTGCGCTGGGCGTCGATCCGCTTTTGGGCGATCTCCAGCTCGCGGGCCTTCCTGGTCTCGACCTGGGCCGCGGCCTGTTTGGCCTTTTCCGGGCTGTAGCCCTTGACCAGGCGGCGGGCCATCGTCTCGGGATCGGCGCCCGATTTCACGACGTCCTGGTGGATGGTGTAGAGCGCCCAGTAATCCAGCTTGCGGACGAGCTCGCGGGGCACCTGGGGGAGGAGCTGGCAGACCTCGTCCTTGATGTGCTGGCGCCGCGGGGCGATGTATTTCTTGACTTCCTCGGGCACTCCGGCCGAGGAAGCGCTCGGAGCCTCGGGTTTCTTCTTCATGGCGGTCTCCTTTCTTTCGGCCGATCCGCGACGGACCGGCCGAGGTTGAGACAGGATACTAATCAGCGGCGCCTTCGCCGTCAAGGCTAAAGGGTGGAAAGGCGCTTGTCCCCGCTGGCCGCTTTTGATATAAACATACAGCCGATTTATTGTGCTGATATTGTTTCCGGAAAAATTTCATGACCACTTCCGCCCACAGACGGCCGTCCCCCGCCTCATCCGCCCGCCGCCCCTCTGCCCGGTCGGCCGCCCAGTCGCTCCGGGAGTCGGAGGAGAAGTATCGCCTCCTGGTGGAATCCTCCCTGGCCGGGATCTGCATCATCAGCCTGGACGGGACGCTCTGTTTCTGCAACCGGATGATCGGAGAGCTCGTCGGCTGGCCGTCGAAGAAGCTGCTGGGGAAAAAGGTTTTCGCGTTTGCCCATCCCGCCGACCGGGCCGGCGCCGCCGGGTATCTCTCCCGGCGGGTGCGCGGCCGTCCGGCGACGGAGCAGTACCGGGTGCGGGCTCTCCATCGCGACGGCTCCGTCCGCTGGCTGGAGATCCGATCCTCCCGGATCCTCTACCAGGGCCGACCGGCGATCCAGGGGACGGTCATCGATATTTCCGACCGGGTCCGGGCGGAGGACGGCCTGCGGGAGAGCCGGGAGCGGTTCCGGCGTCTTTTTGACTGCGCGCCTTTCGCTCTCTTCCTGGAAACGATCACCGGGTCGATCGTGGACTGCAACCAGGCCGCGGTCGATCTCCTCGGCTATTCCCGCGCCGAGCTGCTCAGCATGTCGGCCCGGGACCTGGTGCCGAAAAAGCTCGCCGACCGCTTCCCGGCCCTGATCAGCCGGGAGCTCGCCGCCGGGGGATTTTTCACCGAGGGCGAGAACATCGCCAAGGACGGGCGGGTTATTCCGGTCGAGGTCAGCGCCCGGATGATCGAGATCGAAGGGAAGAAATTCATCATCGTCGCCGTCGCCGACATCAGCCCGCGGGTCCGGGACCAGGCCGCCCTGGCCGCGGAACGGGACCGGGCGCAGACCTATCTCGACGTGGCCGGGGTGATCCTGGTCGCCCTGAACGAGAGGGGCGAGGTTACCCTGATCAACCGGAAAGGGTGCGCCGTCCTGGGACGGAAGGAAAACGAGATCGTCGGGCGGAACTGGATCCGCGCCTTTATCCCCGCCGCCTGCCGGAGGGCGACCGAGGAAACCTTCCACCGGATCATGGCCGGGAACCTGGCGCCGTCGGAGAACTATCATAACCCGGTGCGGACCCGGTCCGGCGCGGAGCGCATGATCTTCTGGCACAACACCTACCTCCGGGATGAAACGGGGAAGATCACGGGCACGCTTTCCTCGGGAGAGGACGTCACCGAGCAGTTCCAGGCTGAGCAGGAACTGAAGGAGTCGGAAGCCAGCTACCGCACCACCCTGCAGGCGATACGGGATCCGCTGCACGTGGTGGACCGGAATCTGGCCGTCATCCTCGCCAACCCCGCCCTGGTGGAATGGAACCGGGTGCTCGGCCTCCCGACCGCAGTGACGGGCAAATCCCTGGTGAAAGTCTACCCGTTCCTGTCCGCCGCCATCCGGCGCGAGTATCGCTCGGTCTTCCAGACCGGCCGGCCGCTCCTGACCGAAGAGAAGACCCGGGTCGGCGAGCGGGAGTACGTGACCGAGACCTCCAAGATACCGATTTTTGAAAAAAATGAGGTCGCCCGGGTGATCACCATCCTCCGGGACATGACCGAACACAAGCAGACGGAGGCGCGGCTGCGCGACACCTCCAAGCTGGAGGCGGTGGGCACGATGGCCCTGGGGCTGGCCCACGAGTTCAACAACCTGCTGATGGGGATCAGCGGCTATGCCCAGATCGCCCAGGCCGCTCCGGACGACCGCGAGCGGATCGCCCGCGCGCTGGAGATCATTCTGCGCCAGGCCCAGCGGGGGAAGGTGCTGATCCAGCGGCTCAGCACCTTCGGGCGCAGGGACAAGCCCCGCCTGGCCGCCGTGGAGCTGACCCGGATACTCGACGAGGTGGTCATCCTGCAGGAGCGGGAGATGAAAATGACCGGGGTGAAGGTGGCGCGCGTGTACGAGGATCCGTCCCCGGCCCTGGCCGATTATTCCCAGATGGAGCAGGTTTTCTTCAACCTGCTCCGCAACGCCCGTCAGGCGATCGATCCCCGGGGGAAGGGGACGATCACGCTCACGGCGCGGAACCGGGGAGGCGAGGTGGAGGTGACGGTCGCCGACAACGGGATCGGGATCAGGCCGGACGACCTCCGCCGGCTGTTCGAGCCATTTTTCAGCACCAAGGACAGGCAGAAGGGCGACCAGATCCCCAGCCTCGGTCTCGGCCTCTGGGTCTCCCGCCAGATCGTCCAGGCCCACGGGGGCGCGATCGCGGTCGCCAGCCGCCTCGGGAAGGGGACCGTTTTCACCATCCGCCTCCCGCGGGCCCCGCGGATCCCCGCCCCGGCGGCGGCTGCTCTCCCGGCAATCAAAGCGCGGGCGGCGGGGAGAGGACGGAACCTTCTGGTGATCGACGATGACGACGATCACCTGGACATCTACCGGCTTTATCTCGCGGAGCGGGAGGTGACGGTGACCAGGGCCGCCGGCGGGCGGGAAGCGATCCGGCTCTGCCGGAAACGGGCTTTCGACGTCATCCTGCTCGACTATGTGATGCCCGGGCCGGCCGGGGACGCGCTGATCCCCACACTGCGCCGGTTCTGCGCGGGAGCTCGGCTGTATGTCATCAGCGGCAATCCGGTCCCGAGGGAGGAGCGCCAAGCCCTCGCTCCCCTGGTGGACGGATGGCTGGAGAAGCCGATGGATTTGAAAAAGCTGCGGGAAGTCCTTACGCCATAAAGCGGCGACGGCCGTTTTCGGCCGACGCCGCTCGCAATAAAGCATTTGTCCCTCGGTCAATAAAATCGGCCCATCCATTCCGGATGGGCCGATTTTATCAGGACTTTATCTTGTCCAGCACCGCCTGGACGTTCAAGGAAGGCGGCGCGTCTTCGGGCAGGTAGAGCATGACCCCGCCCCGGACCGGACGAAGGCAGAGTTTTCCGTCCTTGGCCATTTGGTTGGTGGTGGCGATGGATTTCTCCTGGAACTCCAGGAGAAATGCCTCGTTGAATCCGCTGTAGACCGAATGAATCCCTTTGTACGGTTCGCGCCGCAGGTTTTTGATCGCGCGAATGACGAATTCTTCCTTGGATAGTTGTTCCGCCATGATAGCCTCTCCTGTTCGGCCGGATTCTTCCCGGGGGCGGCCGGTTCGGGGTTAAAAATCCCCGCCCCGGAATTCAAACCGGCCGAAATTTATTACATAATATCATGGCGGTTTGTTGGAAACAATACAATAAAGCGTCGCCTCGGGAGAGGCGGCGCTGCCGTCTCGCCCCGAGCACCGGGAGCACTGCTACCTCTGGCTCTCCTCCATTCCGTGTGGGTTCGGGAGGCGAGTCAAGGGTATCAAGCAGCCCCAACGGGGCTGAGTCCGGTAGCCCAGGGTTGCGCCGAAGGCGCTACCCCGGGCTGGATGACGGGATACCTTCGGGATTCGCGGCCAGGCGTCGAGGAGGCGCGAATGCGAGACAAACGGTTTGTTGCGGAACATCGCGGCGGGCCTTTAAAAAAGGGCCAGCATTATCAGCTCAGCCAATGGGCTTGCGACTGCGCGGAGCATGTCGTGCGCCTCTCCGGTGAAAAGATAGAGGAGCGGCTTGAAAATGCACTGCGCGTGTCGGGAAAGTGGAGACGGGGGAAAGCTTCAGTCGGCGAGGCCAGGAAGGCCTCGCTGGGCGCCATTGCGGTGGCAAAAGAATCTTCCCGCCCAACCGCGGTTGCGGTGGCTCGTGCCGTCGGCCACGCCGCGGCGACTGCTCACATGGCGGACCATTCATTGGGATCGGCATTGTATGCCCTGAAAGCGGTGAAGAGCGCCGGCGGATCAGTAGCCGCGGAAAGAAAATGGCAAAATGAACAGTTGCCATCCGGAATCAAGGAGCTTGTCCTGACTACGGCCAAGCGCGGATATATAGAAAAAATCTGACCCGGATAAGCGGCCAAGCGGATGGGCGTATTTAGAATCGGAACGGCCGGCGAGGCAGGATGGGCAGGAAGGGCAGGGGAGAAGCGTCTCTTCGGCGTCGAAGACAGC
>CAZKCI010000136.1:0-63047 GCA_964551475.1 uncultured bacterium
AACGGGCGGCGGCTGAGCCCCGACGGACCGGCCCGCTTAGCGGGACGGGACGGCGTGGGCTCCAGCCGCTGATGGGGCGCGCGCGAGCGCGGCCCAGAAGCGGATGGGAACAGCCGCCGCCCGATGAGCCGACGCGAAGCGTCGGCTCAACGTCATTTCTCTGGCGCGGCGCGGGTAGCGACGTAGCCAGCAGAAGTTGGTTGGGCACCTTTCTTGGCGTTTCGTCGTGCTTTGTACCAACGCCACAAACCAGCCACAAGATAGGACACAAGAACGTAGAACAGGAAGCAGAAGATCCAGAGTCCGGGATTCAGTTGAATGAAACTCTCCCGGCCTCGCAATTCTGGAACGATGCCCACAGAACCTAGCCAAGACCAGATCATGCCTGGAGGTACGGCCAGCAGAATGCCAACGTAAAGGAGGGCGGAACCAATGCGGTCGAAAGCCGAAGGGTAGCCGATGTTGGTATAGAGATAGGCATTGCCCAGAAAGATACCCATGAGAATGGCGGCTATGGCAATGGATGTCAGTAATCTTCTCATGTTCGTCTTGCCCAACGCCGAGCTCAGCTGCCAGAGCCCGCACCGCGGGCTCTGGTCTGCTGGAGCGGGTAGTTGGGGGCATATTTTCTCACTATACGATTAAATCTGGGCCAAAAATAATTCTTTGCCCATTTAAATTCACCGGTTCCTGATAAAGTAGGAATATCTTCTAAACTATCGGCTTGAACCCAGCCAACGATAACAATATTTTGTTCCTTTAAAAAAACGATTCGGATTTGTTCTGCACTTGAAAATCTAGCCATATCAGTTCGATCTGGTGAAACTTCACTCTTACTAAAAATACGTTCAAACTCTCGCATATTCGATGTCCTGGAAGTTTCTTTCCATCTACTGTTTTTCAAGTTTCCTTCTAGTTCATTCCAAAATTGGTCTTCGTTTATAGCAGATGTCGAATAAGTAAAAATCACACTATCAATGTCGTAATATTTATAGAGACCCTGAATATTGCTATCTCTAATTAAAAAGGGGTGCATTGCTTTAAAGTTCTTAATGGCCTCCGCGCTTGGTTTTATATTGCAACCAAACATAAAGGTTAATGTGATGAGAAAAACAAAGCTAAGTATATTCAATATACGGCAATATATTTTCATGTTCATCCCCCCAACGGGCGGCGGCTGAGCCCCGGCTTGGAGGCGGGTATACCCGCCGGAAGGCCGTGGGCTCCAACCGCTGATGGGGCGCGGGCGAGCGCGTCCCAGAAGCGGATGGGAACAGCGGCGCTTGTTAGCTCATCTTGTCTTCGAGACCGTCGGAGAGTTTCCCGACCCAAGTGTTGACGAGTTCGTCTGCCGTAACTGCTTCTCCTTGGTCTTCAGGCTTCCAAAGGGGTTCGTCATTTTGCGCGACAAAGAGGGCGTATCGCTCGCGTTCGACCTCCTTATGTCCTTTGATTTGACCCCACGGGTTCAATTCCGCGTCTATGAGTGCCACGTCAAGGCGTGCGTCCCTGGCGCTGTTGATTATCTGGTTCCGATACTCCATCCGAAGGCAGAGGCTACCCAGCCAGACATTTGCGAAGTATTCGACGTTGTTGCCCTTCGGTCCGTCAATACGGATGCCGGTTATGCCTTCGTCCACTAGGGATTTCAGGTGCGCCACGACGAGGTCAACTGCTGCTTGTCCGGTGGCACGCGCGAGGGCAACGCCTCCATCGGATGAGACGATCCCCTCTGATCGATCTGCCTCGGCCCTGCGTTGAAGCGTTGAGCGTAACTTGGCAAGACCTGGTCTTGGCGTCTGAATGGCTTTGCCGCGATCGAAATACGTAACCGCACGCTTGATCTCCTTCACGACGACTTCAAGCCCATCGTCCGACTTCGCGGCGACGCGATCGGCAAGAATGGGAGAGTGCTTCTTGACCTGATCTTGAGTGAGACCGTGCCAGACGGGGAGGATGACCTTCTTGTCCTTCTCCTCTAAGGTGAAGAGGCCGTTCAGTTCTTGTTGTGGCCATTTCTTGGCGAAGAAGTGCGTGCTGAGGACGACGATACCGTAGTCACAGGATGCGAGGCCCTTGCTGATCTCCTCAAACAGACTCATACCCACGACCAACTGATACTCTGAATACCACACGTCGAAGTCGCCAGAGAGGGATTTGGCAAGTGGGCGAACGAAGCCCGGCTGGTCTTCCATGGCATGGCTTATGAACAGTTTCTTTTTCATATGAGCTATCGGAGCGCGAGCTGAGCCGAGGGCGGAGGCGGGTTTTCCCGCCGTAGCCCTTCGGCTCGAGCGAGTGGTTAGACCGCGCTTGCGCAGTCTGACCGAGAGCACAGCTCGCGCTCCGTTAGACGCGACGCGCAAGCGTCGCGTCTAACTTGTTCTTCTACACAAATCTCCGTTTGTCGGGGCACCCAAGTCCCCTTAGCATTATGCTCAGCCCAACTTGCTAGCAGCTTCCCTTAGCGCGTGTCTACTGAAAGATATTTAGGGTACAAAATGTTCGATATCATCGACTAATGCCGTTATGCGAGTGAATCGGTGCAATACACTATGGTTGCAAAGAAACGTTTTGGACGAATCGACGGCGATCGCGAATCTCTGCAACTGTTTTTGTGATGGCTTGCGATATTCACTGCGCATTTCGTTTAAGTAGTGACAGCAAACAAAAGAAGGCCGAGCTTTACCTCCCCAGATCATCCCATCGCAATAGGCCCATGGCATAATATAGTCCTCCATTTCACTCTTCCACCATTTGTCGAGGTGCAAGCCATTTGAGGCTATATATCTTGCTCGCCCCTACGTTTCAAGCCATCGCCGGTAATTAGAATTCTGAAATATCGTAGCCGCTCGAAATCACCAGATCTCTAAAAGCATCTGTTTTGTCGAATTTCCTAAGATTCTTCAATAGGCGTAACGGAAGCGAAACGCAGTTCATCGTGAACTGATAATCATCCGGTAGATGGTTAGGGAAATTCCCCTTATGGATAATGCGACCATCATGTACAACCTTCGGTTTCACGTGAGTGAATGCATTTCTCATCTTAACCAGGAGATTCAGGTCATTATATATTTGTTCGCTTTTAGGCAATTTGTAGCCTGGAATAAACAGACAAGGGACCACTGTCCATTTATCTATTACACTAGCATATTCCAATAATTTGAATACTTCCTCATTAGATCGTAGAGCAAGGTAGAAATTTGCTAATGCCTCCATAAGGCTATGCGATAATAGAACTATTATGATACGCGTTTCATCGAGAATATAGCTATATTTCTCAAAGCGCGCTCGATGAATATTTACTCTAGTGTTTCCGGGTATGAATTTCTCTATCCTCTCATTTAGCTTTTGGTAATGCGCTGCGTATCTGTGAAGTGCTAACTTTATAATCTTGTGGTACGCAGAATAATTTGATGTTGTTATTATCATGTCAATAATCTGCTCGCGATCTAATGCCGCCTGACAACGATGAGCTTTAGTTTCAGGGTCAGAATGAAATGGTGAAGGTCGGCCCCAAGCACAAGTATATTCGAAAGAAGCGTCAGGAACTTCAGGAAATTCAGCCCACCGGTCTCGAGGGCTCTTCGGGTTCGATCTGGGTTGATGCAATTCTTAGAGCGCGGCTGAAGATCCGGGACCCGACGCCTACGCTATTCCCCAAGAAGTCATGACGAAGGGCAGGGGGAGCTGTGGCTCTCCCTTGTCACATTCTGACGTTCAGGTTGGCACTTTATTTGAAGTTTCCGCGGATTCAGACGACTGCTGTCCGACTTGTTGTTAGATTTACGGTGCTTTCATTCATTTGCGAATGCGATCAACGGTGCCGATTGCCTTTCTAAAACACTGATGTATTTGGACCTGCTGAAATCGCGGTGTGTGAACGTCTGCGGAGTAGATAGTTCGGCTACCACCTTCGCCCCCGAGTATGAAGTCTCCAAGGAACCCAATTTCCCAGAGGATCTCCGCAAATCGCCGCGTGTTCACCTCCTTCTGAATTGCCTCATACCATGGCCGGGCCACGTTTAAATTTGCGAGAATATCCAGCAGCATCTCCTCCAACTCATGCCACTCAAGACTGTATTTGCATCTTGCAAATTTCACCTTCCAGTACTCGAATACTGCCCGCAACTCTGGATATTGGTTGGAGAATTCGGTGCAAAGGTCGTCGAGTTTCCATCTGGAATAGCGTTCTTCAACGCCTTTTAAGACGTTAACGTCGGGGCTGCTCTGGGGGACGCCCTCTGTGTAGAGTCGAGATAGTTGCAACAGTTCACGTGGACGCCCAAGTGTGCGATTCGCCAACCAGGTCATTGTGTTGGTAACGCCGACTTGGGCCGGAAAAACAGCGTGAAACAGGTCAAGAGGCGCGCTGAGTCCGCGCCTCCGGATAGAATATCGGATTCGGCTTTCAAGAATCATCTGTAATTGCGCGGGTGTCCAACGGACGTCAACTATTTCCCTGTACTTGTCGCTGTGTTGAGTCCGTTGCATAAGAAGTCGATATATGTCTTCGCGCAGAAACAGATAGACCCGAAGACTGGCTGAGAGCGCATTCAAATAATTCGCAGCTAACAAGACGCCGAGTAGATATTGATTCCCTAGATCGGAATTGTCCCAACCGATATCGAGATCATCCACTAGGGCAACTATATTGTTTCCATCAGCAAGAATCTGTTTAATGTGGTACTCAAAATAGTCAAGTTCAGCCGCTTCCCGAAGGATCCGTTCGGCGTCAATGCCGAGCTCGCCAAGCGAACCAGCTTTGAGCTTCACTGTCGATAAGACATGGCGCACGGTCTCCAATAGGTCTGCTGTAATCCTGCCGCGCTTCGCGGCGAAATCGCGTGCCTCGGCGTAACTACCAGTCAACAAAGTCCCGCCTCGCCCCGATCCGATTGTCGAAAACACTTCTGCCATGAGATGACGCAACCAAGCATATTGAAAAAATAGTTCGTCGCCGAAATTATCCCTAAGTTGCCTGTCCTGGAGAATGGGCTTGACCATATTAAAGGTGGGGCAGATGTCGCAGACATAGTGGTTCCCCTTGCTGGAAAAGTCGGACAGAAGCTTCCTTCGGATAGCGCTTTTACCTGAACCTTTGCGTCCTATCACTAGAAATTTCCGAAAGGCCAGTAGGCGATCGTAGTCGGAAGGTGTCACATAATACTGCAGGAGATTCGGGTCACGCTCGGCACTGTCATTGCCCCAGTCGATATCTGAGAGTCTCATGCTATTATTTCCTTTGATCACACGGAGCACGAAATGGTCGGTGGAGCCTTCTTAGGTCTTCTCGGCTCTCGCGTTAGGCTAACTGCATATCCGGATCCTGATTCTATACTTCCAACCGCTGTTGGCAAGGTGATTTTTGATTAGATGTTCATCCGGCTAAGGCCAATAAGGCAGATGAATTCCTCTCCAGGATAGCCCAGGCGGGATGATCTGGGTTGGACTGGTATCCTTTTGGGGGCGTAGGGAGGAATGTCTATCTGGATATGCCCTCGGAAAAAACGTCGGTAACGTCGGAGAGGTCAGTCCCCGGGGGAAAAAGCCCGACGTTCTGAAGTTTCAGACGCTTTTCCCATGGCCATAGGGACGCCCGTCATCCCTCCCCCGAGAACCCGGGATCTCGTATATATGCGAGATCGGGGTGTGAGCGAGAGATCCATGCCGTTTCTCCCCAATTTCACTTAAATTGGTGGTTTATTGGGTCTGGGTGGGGGAAAAAGCTCATTATTAACCAGATATTTGCCACAAAGTGGAGACGAAATGCGCTTAAGTTCACCGCAAAAAGCCATTATTTGAAAAAAGTGGGGGTTGCCCCCCACTTCGTTCTCTGAGCTAGAATGGAACGGCTTCCCCCGGCTGGCCGCCGGCTTGCGGTTCATCTTCAGCATCCTCTTCCGGGATATCCGCGGCCGGGCCCCGAACCGCGTTCACGGCGCTCTCCGCATTTATCAGGACCTGGACAGTTTTTTCCCAGACGGTCATTTTTCAGCCTCCAGGCGAGATAACGGATGATCTCCAGCAATATCAGGCCCACCAGCCCCAGCGCCTCCGCCCAGCCCTTCATCTTTGGATCTGCCATCCCTTACCCCCTTTGAGATTCGCAGATGTTTTTTGCCTCCCTCATCGACCGAGAATTCGGCCTGAACCGACTCCAGAAGATCGCGGAAAAAGTCCATGACTTTCAGAACATCACCCCCTTGTAAGGAAGGAGTGGGGCACCCGGCGTTTTTTGCGGATGCCCCCCTCCCAGTTCGATCAGCCGCACCAGGTTGAACACTCTTGCTCATAGCCGCAGGAGTGACAAGACATGCTCCCACGGTTGGGGACAAAGACCCCGTGCCGGATGCCCCGCTCTACCGCTTTGATCACGGCGACGAGCCTCTTACGGTCATCCGGCCCTCTAAACGCGGGATACTGGACGAACTCTGGCTTCTTTTTCTTAAGAATTGCGTCGTACCGAAAGGAGAGAGGTTTGTGACCGTTGCTTGCACCTCTTGCGACGAGGTAACATGTGGGTTGCAGGTCCCACCTCAGTTTTTCCGGAGAAAACGCCTGCTTCGCCGTCTTCAAGTCCACGATGACCTCGCCCCCATTCTTCGATGCCACAACAAGGTCATAAACCACCTTGAGCGGCTTATCCAGCGTTACCCCATCCTCATCCACGATGGGTACAGTCTCCTCATGGTTGACAGCTATTACTTGCTCACGGGGCAGGGCACGGTACATCGTCTCGGTCAGAACCTCTGCTTCCCGGATGAGGGCGTCCAAGTCTCCCCCGTTGGAATACTTGATCGGGGGACTCACTCGCGCCCGCATCCGGATTTCTTCGACCACGGCCTCCTGGACATCCTTGAGACAGGGGACGCCCCCATTGGCGGCCAGGCTTTCATAGAAAATCTGATGGCCGAAATGGATCCCCGTGCCCAGAATTAGATTGGACGAGAGAAGCGCCGGTTCTTTCTGGTCGATATATTCCAGCTTGTAAAGTAGGCTGCAGGTGAGCCACCGGTTCAAGCGGGAGTAAGACCAATAGCCGTTACTTTCTCCCCCCATTGTTCCCCCCTTTCTGGAAGCGCTCAATGAGGTCCGAGCACTGCCGCTTGGTGAGATTCTCCGGTCCCTGAACGTGGAACTCGTCGCGGAGGACGGCTTCCATCTTCGGATAGCCCCAGTGTTTTTTCGCCAGCGACAGCAGGAAGTTCAGCTGCTTGCTCGACGCGGCGGCGTCTCCGTTACCGTTGGTCCCCCGGAACCCGTTGTGAGCCGGGGCATCCCTGGTTTCCGTCGGGGCGGGGGAGGACTTCGGAGATTCCTTGGCCGGAACGGCGGCTTTGCCGTTGAGTTGAGCCTCAACTGCGACCTTGGCCATTCGGAAAAGCTCCGCCGTCTTGGCGAGGATCTGGCTGGCATCGGCGTCCGCGACCTCGGCCTCCAGACTCGCCGAGTAGCCGTGAGACGAATACTGCTCCCCTGGCAGGGGCAGCTTGAGACTGTGAGACGCGACGATTTTGATCATGTCTTCACCCTCCTGGCTGTGGTTTGCGATAGGCATATTCCCGTCTATTTCCCTTATGACGCCGGAGGGGCGGATATATTAAGGATAGTCTCCGATTCGCTTTCCCGCGGGGAGGAGGTGTCGGAGAAGATCCTGTCCTCGCCGCCTGCATTTTCGCCGGCGAGGGAGCAGTCTAACTGGACTGCGCCCCCGATAATCCCGGCAGGCGAGGGTGAGCTATCGGCGATGCGCGATGAGTCCCGGGCGGCGCGGGAGGAGGAGCCTGCAAGGTTGCTCAGAACGTGCAGGATTGAAAATATTCTCTCCGCCGATGTGCGCTTCTGAACGAGGCTTTCCCGACGGAGAATCTCTTCCCCCGGGTCGGCGATGGCGGTGGGGCAGAAAAATATTTGCTCCGCCCCCTTGCGCCTGGCAGACCATTGTGCTAATATTATGAAAGTGGGAAGGCGGGTTGCCGTTCCCAGACCCGAACCAGGAGGTGATTATCGAATGAGCAACGCGTAGGTCGAAGCACCATAAAAAAGAAATCGGCGGCTCGAAACCGCCAATAGAATACTAATCAGTTATAGAAATCGTCGGGCCCCTTCTCCGCATTAGCGAAGGGACGCAGGTGAGTTTTGCCTGTGTCTGAACTATGCGAAGGGAGGGAGCCCGATTTTTGTTTGCCCTGGGCACCCTGTAATGTGTGGCTAAACGTTTGACTCTAAAAGGAGGAAAAATGCACCCGTTGCTCATCAAATTGGCCGAGTACTACGCGGGAAAGAATATTCCCTGCGCCTTCGTGAGATACGGCCCGGATCTGGCGCTGTTCATAACAAGAGATAACGCCCATCATGGCGTCAAGATCTCTATCGATGAGGATGGCGGAATATATTGCATGATAGATTTCCCTGGCATAGTGCCTGAAGGCAAACGCAGGCAGGTCATGGAATACATCGCCTGCGAATCCTCAATGGATCCGAGCAAAGGACGGTTCCATTTGTGCGCCTACGACGGCAGCATAGATTTTTGCATTACATTCAATAATGTTGGCCCCCGCTGCCCATCCAAGAGGATGGGGAAGATGATCGAAACCTGTGCCAGCATCGCCGATTATCACGTCCCGGCGTTGGCGGGAATGTTACATGGGAATATGTCTCCCAGTGAGGCTGCCGAACATGCCCGAGAGTGGGACAAGAACATACAAAAATAGCTCGATACTCGCCGCGCAAGGGGCCGCTCGAGCCGAGGCACGCATATATAGAACTACGCCAGCTCAGGAGACATCTCCAGGGCTACGGCGCGATGCCCACCGAGGGCATCAATAATCTAAAACACTCGTAATACGAACTAGAAGAGTCGGCCTGGGCCGGTGTTGGTGGCGCGGCGGGCACGCTGCGCTGCCAACACCGGCTAGGCCGGGACCAAGGTTTCTCAACGCCCAGCGAAAGCGCTGGGAAGGATTGGTGTCGTAATGAGCACAGACGAAGTGAAGTTCAGTTGTGAGGTGTCGGAGGGCCAGATCCCCGACGACAACGGTAACCTGCTCCCGTACGAGGAGGCCTGGAGCCGATATTCTCCGGAGCCCAAGGCCGTCTTCAAGTCCTTGGTCGATCTGGTCGACTACGAGGGCAAGGTGGGGTTCCTGCTGAAGCTCTCTACGGGGGAGCTGTGTTGCGCGCCCTCGGTAATCAAGAGCGGCGGCGAGGTGATCCTCGTCCCGCCGCCCAGGGACGCTTTTAAGTGGCAACTTATCGCCCCGGCCGAGGTGATCGGGCACTACCAGCAAGCCCGCGGATCATCCGACGGGGCGTGGGAACGGAGTTTGTTCAACGACATCGTTTCCTACTTCAAGCGCGCCTCCGGGCTCCCCAGCGAGGACCATTATCTCCTCCTGGCCGCCTGGGCGATGCACACGTACGTCATGGAGGGGTTCCGCTATAGCCCGATCCTCTGCTTTTTCGGGGATGGCGACCGGGGAAAGACCCACACCGGCAAGGCGATTAAGTACATCGCCTACCGGGGAATTCTTACCAGCTCTGTCCGTGAGGCGCACCTTATACGGAACGCGAGCCGGTACGCCGCCACCATCTGCATCGACGTGCATGACTTCTGGCGGGTAGTAGGGGCTGCCTCCAGCGCCGATGCGGTGCTGGACCGGTACGAGCGGGGAAAAATCGTCTCCCGCATCATGAGGTCGCGGGAGAACCCCTACCTCGACATGGTGCACTACGAGGTATTCGGACCCACGGTCGTGATCACGAACACCCCGTCGCCCGCGGTGTTCGGATCGAGGTGCATCGAGATCATCAACCCCCTGGCCGACAGGCCGTTCGAGTCCGAGGCGGTGATCGAGTCCTTGTCCTGGAACCTCCGAGCCCGCCTGACGGCCTTCAGGGCTAAGTACCTCAACCAGCCACTGCCGGACGTCCCCGCGATCGGTTCATGCCGGTTCGCGGACATCATGAGCCCTCTTCACCAGATGATCCGCCTGGCCAATCCCGGGGTGGAGGAGCGGTTCCTTAAGCTCGCCGCTAGTCTGGGGCGCGAACGGCTTCTGGAGAAGGCCGAATCGCCCGAAGGGGAGCTCCTCCGGGCGGTTATCGCCAACAAGCCCAAGGTCGCCAAGGGGAGACTCGCGGTGGCCGAGATCACTTCTGCCCTGAACGAGGGGAAGGATCCCGGCTTCCGGGTGAACGAGCGGACGGTTGGCTGGCGCCTGCGGGCGCTGGGGTTCGCCAGGAACCGGACGAGCACCGGACACGCCGCCATCGTCTGGAACGAGGAGCAGATCTCGAGGCTGAGGCGCGCCTACGGGTTCAAGGTCCCGAAACCAGCCGCTACCAAGCCCGCGGCGGCCTGATGTCTTAGGAGTTTTTGATGTCTCTCCCTGCCATGAACACTGAACCGCATGGGAGCTCTTCCCCCGCCGCGCAGGTTGTTCGGCGGCGATCCCCGGTGGCCTATGTGACGGTTTCGGGCTTGAAGCTGGATCCACGCCGGTTCCAGTTCAAGGGGGATGGCGACGAGCGCGGGCTTGTCGCCGGGGAAGAGCTCCAGGGGGAATACACGGAACTGGGGACGGGGAGCATACTGGTCTGGGAGGATGCGGGGGGGAGCCTTTGGGTGGTAGACGGGCACCACCGGTACGACTTGGCGCAACGGACGGGCAAGGAGGACATCCCAGCGCAGGTGTTGCGCGAGGCGGATGGGGTGACGGAGCAAGGGGCGATTGCGCTGGGCGCGGAATCGAACATCCGCAACGGCTGCGGGACCGTGGAAGACTACACGCGCTACTTCCGGAACTGCCCGATCTCCCTGGAGGAGGCGGGGAGTAAGGGCCTGTTGGCCAAGGATAAGGGTCGGATGGGCTGGGAGATCGGGAAACACGCCTCGGAAGGCCTCTACTCGTGGTTCCTCTGCAACCCGGGGAAGGCGAAGGTGGCGGCGGCGATCGCCGGCGGGGCCCCAGGCGACTCCAGCCTCCAAGAAACCGCCTTGCGTTTCCACCTGGACGATGGCGCGGGAGAGCTGGAGGTGGGGTTATACCTGCGGGGGATCAGAACCCTGCCTGGGAGACGCCAGGGGTATTTCCAGCCGGATCTGTTCGGTATGGAAGACTGCTTGGCCTGGGAGAAGGCGCTGGCGGTATCCGCCGCTCACAAGATCCTGGAGATCCGCCGATACCGGGACATCCTCAGGCAGGCGATACTGAAGAAGGGCAGCCTGGAACTAACCGACGATGAAGCCGCGAGGTGGGGGATAATGGACAAGGGCAACGAGGCGCAGATAACCGCCGCCTATAACCGCGTCCAGCGAGACCTAGGGGAGTGGGAGAGCTACCGTCTCCATCCCGAGAAGCTCAGGGAACTGGAGAGAACGTCCAGGAGAGCCCAGCGGGCGACGACGGCGGCTGGAGTTGGCGCGAGGCGTCTCCCACGTATAAAGCCGACGACGAGAACACGCCGAACCCAGAAGCCGAGGAAGCCAGTGCTCCCCCCGGCCCCATTCCGGGTGACGATATTCCACGTCCATTCGTAAAAGAATATCCCGACTAGGACTACGTTCCCGTCGATGAAAAATTCCCACAATTCCCACAATAGGGCTTGACAATACATCTTGGATCTAATATATTTCTCGCAAGCAAAACGAGAGACGGGTCTTTGGAACCCGCCCCTCAAGGAAGAAGGAAGAATAAGTTAGCTTTTAGTCGTCTGTATCATTGTAACAGCTCTTTCACTCTTTTACCAAGCCAGTTCCTCCGTTTTGTAGCCCGTAGTCCCTCCCCTTTTCCCCGAGAGGCCGTCCCCTATCCGTCTTTCGATCAACGATAGGAGGCACGGCCATGAACAATCAGAAGTACCCCAAGGATCTTATTCCCACCAGAGATGCCGCGCGTCTGCTGGGGATAACCGAAAACACCCTTCAAATGCGGCGTCTTCACGGGCTCCCACCTAGGTACTACAAGCTGGGCCCCGGCAAACACTCCCACGTCAGATATTCCAAGGGCGACGTTTTGGATTACCTGGGCCAATGCCTGCACGAGCCGGAGCCTGCAGGAGTACGGGGGGTGCGACATGGGAAGAAATGATGACGCTATTAAACGGATTAAAGATATCCCCATTGTCGAAGTTGTTGAAAGTTACGGCATCAAGCTTCAGGGGATTGGGCGTCTGTTTAGGGGGCTATGTCAGTTCCATGAAGAGAAGAACCCGTCTTTCACCGTCTATCCCGATAACAATAGCTTCCACTGTTTCGGATGCGGGGCGGGAGGCAGCGTCATCGACTTCGTCATGTTGATTGACAAGATCGATTTCTGGAGCGCCGTCAAGAAACTCGCCCCCCTGGCTGGGATAACGCTGGAACCCCCGACCCCGGAGGAACAGAAAGCCATCGATGAGAGCCGGATCATTGACCAGGTCAGGGCTGAAACCGCGGCGTTCTACGAAAAATCCCTGACTCCCGAATTCGAGCTCCGGCTCGCCTCTCAACGGAAGTGGACATCGGAAACCATCAAGAAATTTCGGATTGGCTTCGCCAACGGCGGGCTGGCGAAACATCTTCTCGAAGACTGCAAGTTCCCCCTGGAGTTGTGCATCAAAGCCGGCGTCCTGAAACAGGCAGGCGATGGCGAGGTAAAAGATTATTTTTATAACCGAGAGATATTCCCCAACGTCTCTCGCGGGAGCGTAGGTCATCTCACCGGACGAACCGTAAATGGAAATCCCATCAAGTGGCTGCACATCCCCGGCGAAAAGCCGCCTCTCGTCAACGAAGACGCCCTCCGCAACCCCAGAGTCTTTTTCGGCGAAGGCTTCCCCGACGGCATAACCTCAGAACAATACGGGATGCCGGCTGTCGCCATTTACGGGAAGCAGTTCAAACCGGAGTGGGCTGAAAAGTTCTCCCGCTGCGAGAAAGTCTACATCGGTATCCACCTTCACGAACAGGGAACGCCGGAGCTCGCCATCCGTATCGCGGAGGCCTTGGGGGACAAGGCCAGGATCGTGGTTATCCCCGGGGATCAAGACCTTAACGATTACATGAAGGAGCACACCCAGGAGGATTTCAACCGTCTACTCGCCGACGCTCCCGACGGGATACGCTACGAACTGGGACTGATCCCGTTGAATCTGGACAAGGTCGAGCTGTCCCAGCGGATCAAGCCCCTCTTGGAAAAACTCTCCCGTCGCGACGAAGCCGCCATCGAAGCCTACCTCACCGTTATCCACGATAAGTTCAAAGACTCCGTCGGTCTGACCAAGGACGACATCAAGGCCTATCGGAAGCTGGTAACCCAGTACCGAAAGGCCGGGACCGAAGATGAGGACAAGACGGTTTTACCCCAGGAGATCGTCTGGGAGGAACCGGAGATCATCGGCCCGGCACAGGATTTTCTCGGGGGAAAGGCGTATTTCAGCGTCTGGTTGTCCTTTCGGATAGACGGAGTAGTGACCCGGCTTCCCTACATCATCTCCAGCACGGGGGAGAGGATTCACCTGAATCCGCAGGACCCGCGCGAACTGCAAAGACACGGCTTCCGCCTGAAGAACAAAGACCAAATCCCCACCGACTCGCCGCGGTGGTCGCTGAAAAAAGACGTTCCCAACAGCGTCTACGATTTCCTGAACGGCGAAGCCGAGGTGGACCCGGTTGAGCTTTTTAACCAAATCCGCTCCCTGGTAGAGACGTACCTGGACCTCCCGGATCCCCGCTACTACATCCTCCTTCCCCTGTGGTGCATCGGAACCTACTGCTTCATGCTTTTCGACAGCTACCCCTACATCTACCTGAACGCCACCAAGCGTTCCGGCAAGACCCGGACTATCGAAATCGCAGGCCCGATTTGTTTCAACGGGATCATCTCCGCGTCGGTCAGCGACGCGTCGATGTACCGTTCCGTGGAGACGGACCGCTGCGTCTTCTTCTGCGACGAGGCGGAGAAATTCAAAGGGAAGAATCCCAAGGATATGAGCGAACGGCTGGAGATTTTCAACTCCGGCTACAAGAAAAGCGGCTCAGTCCGTCGGTGCGAGGGGGACAACCATATACCCCGGGACTTCTCCACCTACAGCCCGAAACTTCTCGCGAACATCGACGGCCTCGATTCCACGGCCGCCGATAGGACTCTCGTTCTCCGTCTCCTGCGCGCGAAGAAAAGAATACCCAAGTACATGCACCGTAAACTCTCCCCCGTCTTCCAGGCCATCCGAAACGCCCTCTACGTCCTGATCATGCAACACCATCAGGAGATCTACGACATCTACTCGAAAATGGACGAAGACGATCGGCTGAAGGACCGGGAAGAGGAGCTATGGGGTCCCATGCTTACCATCGCCGAGTTCATAGACCGGCATCGGTTGATCAAGGATCCATCCCTGCCAGCCGGGGAACTGTACTTCGAGAAGATGTTCTCCCTCGCCATGGACTCCCAGCGGCACAAGATGGAGGACGAGGAAGAGGAGAACCCGGACATCAAGATCCTGATAGGGGTTATCGATTTCATCAAGAACCCCGACAATCTCCCCCTGTTAGACGAATCGGATCAGCCAACGGAATTATATTCCGCTGACGATCTATGTCGGGTTCTTCAGGACTTGCTGGGGTGGGAGAAGCTGAGCAAATACCACGTGGGCAGGGTCATGAAGAAGCTCCAGGTCATCAAGGGCAAGGAAGACAAGCAATACGTCCATACCGGCACCGGAAACGCTAAAAAGCCCCTGTATTACCGTTTGAGGCGCTCCGTAATCGCGGATATAGCCACCCGATACGGATTGCGGGATATGGTGGCCGGCTTTCTGGAGGAAAAAGATCGCCGGCCGGATCTCCGGCCGGAAAGCCGGCCATCTGAAGAAGCTGAACCATCTGCACAGCAAGGAGATCTGGAACTGTAGGCTCTCCTGGCCGGAGATATATAGATGTTCTGGGGGGTATCCCATACATGAAAATTCTCTCTCATAGGGCTGAAGATAAAGTAGCGGGTGTGTGTGGATTCACTCTCCCCCCCCTATTTCGCGCTTTTATCGCTGGAAAGCCGGCCGGATATCGGAACCGCATCGTGTCCAACGAGATCGGTAGGCCGGCGATCTGGCGGCGATCCGGCGGAGATCTTTCGAGAAATATATCGCCGGCCGGGTAGAAATGACTGCGAACGCTAAACAACGAATCCTGGAGAAGACGATAGCCGCCCTGGATCCCCGGAAAGACGGGGAAGCCATTGCCAGGCTTCAGTCTGAGCTACGGACAATGGCTTCTTCAGTCCCCGCCCCGGAGCCTTCGGAGACATCCGTGGGTGCCAGTGAGGGGGGACAGGCAAGCCAGCTTACGGAGAAAGACATAGACGACTACCGGGACAATGGACCCAGAGAGGTAAGTCTCCGGACGAGATGGGGGATGGTTTACCTGGTGAAGGAAAAGACCGGGGCGGAGCGGTTCGAGTTGCTACCGGAGGATATCGTGAAGATCCAGACGGCGCGGCGACTGTTCGGTGCCGACGTTGTGGACCTAGCATTCAAAGGCAAAGCGTTACAGAACAACAACCCGAAAATCGGGTAAGGAGAATCACAATGAAACAGAGCACGAGTGGAGTAGTAGGAGGTAATCAGGCGAAGAAGCAATCTGTAGTATCCCCGTTTGCCACGGCGAAGTTTGTATACCTAAATCAACCGGACACCCGATTCCATCGGGAGAAGGGGAGGTATTCGGTGCATGTGGAGATGGACCCCGAAGATGAGTCCCATGCTGAATTCCTTAAGAGAATCGAAGATATCGCCAAGGCAGAAATCGGGGATGGGGCGACTGTACCCATCACTGACGACAAAGATCGCGACAAAAACTGTACCGGGCTGAAACTGGTGAAATTCGCAAGCTTTTATCCCCCCAAGCTATTCGACATGTCGATGGAACCGCTGGATGCCGTAGTCGGCAGTGGATCCGTCATCAGAGTCTCGGCATTGGTCAATATCTATGAGGACAAGGGAGGGAAGTCGGGGATCAATCTATATCTGAAGGCGGTTCAGGTCAAGGAACTGGCGGATAGCTTTGGCAATGATGCCGAAGCTTACGGATTCTCCGTAGAATCAGAGGCTCCGGAGACTCCCACCCCGCCAACCCCGGAGGCGGTGGAGCAGCCATCCGCCACCGAGGCCGAGTTGCCGTTTTAACATCAACCTAGGAGCAGGAGGGACGGGACCATCATCTCGTCCCTCCTGGAGGACTATGGAACCAAAGTACAACCCATACGAGATTTTCAGAACGAGACTTATAGGACTGGAGAGCTGTGCGAAAGCCGCCCGCCAAGACGGGTACACCCCGGAAGAAACGGCGGCGGCGGCGATTAAGCTTTTTGATCTGCTCGAGGCCGACGCCATGCGGGCGGCGGGAGTAACTCGCCCGAAACATCCCCAGGACGCTACTGAGGCCAAAGATCGACGGGCGGCGATCCTGAGATTTATCCAGGATAACCGTCTGGATCGCCCCCGGTTCGAGGGGTGGCTGGGAACCTTCTTCCCTGAGGTTAGGGACGGGGGACTCGACGGTCTGACTAACGACCACGCCGGCTACATCCTGGGGAAACCCGAGGGATGCTTGAAGGCATTCCGGGAGTTTACCGGGGTGGCGTCAACGGACGGGGGTGCCCCGGATGGCCGGGGTGGGGCTACCCCCGAGAACAGAGCTTAACCGGCGATTGACCGGGGAGGAATGAACCATGAGATTCGATTCTAGCTGAGGCGCTTTCAGCCCCTCCACGGGGCCGGGAGACGATGAGGCACTGTAACGGAAGATGTCTGGCGACGATTCGCCAGAGAAACGAATAGACAAAGATAGAGACGACGATAAGGGAGGAATTTATGAGAACAAGCGTATAGGTCGGATCCAGAAGATGGATCCAAGGGGTTTTGATGAAGGGAAGGACGGGTACCCGGAATGACGGCAAGATTGTAATCACGAGTCTGGTTTATAAAAATACCCCCGATTCAGAGAGAAACTTCAAAGAAATCGTTGATTTGATTTTAGGCGTTGACACCGGAAACATAGACGGCTATACTTCGCAACCTCCTGCGACACGCGGAGATACGAGGAGTTCGCAGCAATGAGTTGCACAGATAAAGTCGCCATTTACGCTCGGGTCTCAACCGATGAGCAGGCGAAGAAAATGGCCAGTATCCCTAATCAGATCGAATCCCTGGAGAAATACTGCGCCAATCAAGGGTTGGAGATATACGGCCGCTATAAAGACGAAGGGTGGAGCGGAGCCACGCTGGACAGGCCCGAATTGCAAAGATTGTTATCGGATGCCAGGGACAATAAATTCAAGATGGTCTTGGTCCACAGGACGGACAGACTGGCGAGAAGCATCCCCCTGACGGTCAGCCTGGTTCTGCAGACCTTCGACAAGATGAATATCTCTTTTGTCTCCATCACCGAGCCCTACGACACGTCTACTCCCGGAGGAAGGATGTTCTTCGTCCAACTGGCCAGTTTCGCGGATTTCGAACGTGAGCTGATCCGGGAGCGGATGACGGAGGGGAGACTGAGAAAAGCTCGCAGCGGAAAGTGGGTGGCTGCCACCGCTCACTACGCTTACGATGTCGATAAAAACCAGAATCTGGTGCTCAACCCGGAAAGAGCAAAGATCTTCCGGCAGATCATCGCGTGGACTCTGGAGGGAAAAAGCGGCAGGTGGATTGAGGGCAAGCTGAACAGCATGGGGATTCCACCTTACAGCGACGTGAAGGGGTTCAAACGCAAGCACTCATACCACAAGTGGCACCAGTCGAACATCCGCGACATGGTTCTCAACCCCATCATCATAGGCCAAGCAGACTTCGCCGGAATCAAGATCAGTGCTCCACCCATCATCACGGAAGAGCAGTTCAACTGGATCAAGCGGCAATACGTCAAGAACAAGGCGAATGCGCGAAGAAACACTCATCACTTCTATCTTCTGAGGGGAATCCTCTTCTGTAAAAGGTGCGGCTCGCTGCTCTGGGGGAGGAAGAAAACCAGGATAAGGGGAAGCGGCCTGGTCTATAAATTTAGCCAGTATTATTGCCCGCGCGCAAGCAGTCACTCGCCCTGTGGCATGAGGCCGATCAATATCCCTCTGGTGGAGGATCGCGTCTGGGAACTGGCCCAGAATCTGGTGATGGATTCGAAGAAACTGACTGATGCAGTCAAGGCCAGGAATATGGATCTGTTCGCCAACAAGCTGGTCACCGAAGACCGACTTGCGGAATACGACAAGTCCATCAAGTCACTCAAAGCCGAACTCGACAGACTCCTGTCCCTATACAGCCAGGGACAGATCTTTACCGTTGAGGAGCTAGACGCGAAAGCGCGGAAGGTAAAAGCCGAAATCGCGGACATCAACATCGCACGAGACTCCCTGCTGAAAACGGAAGAGAGACTAAGCGAACAGAGAAGTCACCTGAACAACGCCATGGAGTATTTCAAATCCATCAGGACCAGGCTCGCTGCCTTCTCCCAGGAAGAGCGGCGAAAACTCGTGGAAAGACTGTTCCCCGTGATCAAGGTGGAGTGGGATGAGACGAAAAAGGTGCACACCCTCGATATAGAGGGGGATATTTCAATATTCCCCCCCAGCAACGTGGAATTATCCGGAGGTAGTCCAGCTGTAAACGACGCACATAGAAAAAGATCAGGGGGACGGTGAGCCCGTAACGCCAGCGGAGGGTGAAGGAGCTGAAGAGCAGTCCGCCGAGGTAGAAGATAAAACCGACGTGAAGGCCGGAGACCACGAGGACGTGGATCACGCCGATCTCGCGGAAGTTCTCCCGGATCTGGTAGGGGATCCGCCCTTTCACGCCCAGGACCAGCCCCTCCAGCAGTATCGAGGCGAGCGAACCGGGAGCGCCTCCGGGAGAAGGGAGGGACTCGTGGATCGCCGTCTCCATCCGGCGGCGGATTTTCCCCAACCATCCCGCTGGCGAGAGTGGTCCCGCCTCCCGGAGAAGAACGATTCCTCCGGTATCGTAGAGGTCCGCCTTCACCCGCACGCCTTCCGCCGCAAGCCTCTCCCGGGGAGAGGCCTCGCCGGGGTTCCCCCTCTCCTCCGGGAGGGACAGGCGGGAGAAGACCGCGAGGAGGTTTCCCCGGGCGATGACCTTCTCCAACTCCCGGAACGGCGCATGGAGGTTGACCTGCGCCCTCCCGGTGGCTTTCTCGTCCTTCCCGCCGACGGCGATCCGGCGGCAGTCCAGGGTGAAGGAGACGCCGTGCCTTTCCACCCGGGGAAAATCGGCGACCACGCCGGTCAGGCGGACGGGAGCGGCCCCGACGCGGCGGGAGACATCCTCCGGGGGAAGGCGCAGCGTGAGGGCGTAGCGATAAGCGCCCGCGGCCAGGACGGCGCAGGCCGCCGCGCCGAAGCGGATGATCCGGAAGACACGCCCCGAACGGGCGCGCCGAGAGAGGAGGGCGAGCAGTGCGGTTGACACGGCGGCGATGAGAATCCCGCCCGTCCATTCCGCCAGGAAGGGAAGATGGCGGCCCAGGACGATCCCGAAACAGAAGAGGGCGACGGCCCTGACCAGCGGCTGGTCCACGTCCGGTTCCTCCCCCGGATCGGCCGCCGAGCGACCGGCCGGGGATCAGACGATTGACGAGAAGATCCGCCCCGCCGAACCGTTGATCACCAGTTCGGCCTCTCCGTCGAGCGGTGTGGGTCCGCGGTTCACGATCGCGAGCCGCGCTCCCTCCCGGCGGTAGCGGGGGAGGGCGGCGGCGGGGTGGACGACGAGCGACGAGCCGACCACGCAGAGAAGGTCGGCCTCGGCCACCGCTTCGGCCGACCGCTCCCAGTCGAGCGCGGGCAGCGCCTCCCCGAAGAAGGTCACCAGCGGGCGGAAGAAACCGCCGCAGGCGTGATAGGGGACGCGGCCTTTCTCGATCGCCGGGCGCAGGGATTCGGTGGCGACGGCATGGCCGCAGGAGACGCACTTGCTTTTCCCGAAATCCCCGTGGACGCACCAGACTTTGGTCGAGCCCGCCCGCTGGTGAAGGCCGTCGATGTTCTGGGTGACGACCGTCACCTGGTGTCCCGCCTCCAGGCGGGCGAGGGCCAGATGAGCCGGGTTGGGGCGGGCCCGGTCGAGCAGGGCGAGAAATTCTTTGGCGAAGCGGTAGAAGCGGTCGGGCGCGGCCAGGAAAGCGCCGATCTCGAAGACGTTCGCGTTTTCGGGGTCGGAATAGAGTCCGCCCGGTGAGCGGAAGTCGGGTATCCCGGACTCGGTGGAGATCCCCGCCCCGGTGAGAAAGACGATCTTCTCCGCCCGGGTAATGAGATTCTTCAGTTCGCCGGCCAGCTTTTCCTCGCTCATGTCTTCTCTCTCCTCCCTACTATAAGGATGGTTAAAGTCGCCGTTTTCTTGCATGAATTCTCGGATTTTTGATTATAGATTATGGGGTCGAAGAGGTCCCCGGGAAAACGACTTGGCCAAATCGACATCTTTCCAATGGAGAAGCGGCCCACCTCAAGGAACTGGGTGAACCTGGGCCGGGACAACTTCATTCCGATCGGAAAGAAGTTGTCGCACCCCACCCCCGACTTTCAAGAGAGCCGCTCCAATCCGTTGCTAATGAGCATCGTCGGGCTATAACACTTTTTTCCGATCGGAATGAAAGTGTTATAACCTGCCGCGGATGAGAATCATCCTGACTGGGACAACCCGCGTCCGATCGGACAAGAGTTGTCCCAAATAAAGCCAGAGATGGGGGGCGACGAAATAAGGAGAACCCACACATAACGGAAGAGAAACACGAGGAATATCAATCAGCCCCGACGGGGCTGCATCCCCTTAGCCCAGGGTTGCGCCGGAGGCGCTACCCTGGGGAAAGAGGCGAGGCGGTGTCCAACCCCAACGGGGTTGTGTCGGAGAAAAATGGCTGGTGTCACAATCATCTCGTCTTGCCCTTCCCGGGCAACGTCGGACAGCAACGTCGGACACAGCAACGTCGGACAACCTTGACTTCCAGGACCAATCGGAAGATGATTTCCAACAGCGGTTCACCCTAACCCCGGCGGGAGTCGTCTTGAGAACAGACTGGGGACATGAGGTTCGGCAGGTCTAGCCCGGCTACGGACAGAGATGTCCGGCCGGGATTCTTGTCTATCGTCTGAAAAGGACGCACCTTGTGAAACGATGGATCAAGATTGCTCTCCGAATACTTGCCCTTATTGTCGTTGGTTGGTCAATCAACCTGACTTTGAGCGCCGTCATCCGCAATTCCATGTTCAAGCCGCTTCAGAAGAGGCTCGCGCTCAAGTGTAAAGTGCTCGAACCATTCATCCCAACGGTTCCCGATCTCGAACAAGATTCATCGAGCATGAATGTCGTAGAGCTGCTGGCGGAGTATTATGGCCTCGGGCAGCTCGAAGCAATCTTCGATCGGGGTATCGCAACATTTAAAGCCAAGATCTCTGATGGGGAACGCGAGGCAGCCCATAAACGCAACGCCGAAATGGGCTTCGGCGTTGACCCGCGGTTAGCCGAAGAGGATGTCGAGAGAGTTGTTGCGATGATCGAGGAATCGGAGATCTTGGACCCTCGGATTCTATCCATCAGGAGTGCGGGGAGAAATGCTATCGAGGTCAGTACCGGCGGGCAACGTGGTCCCCTTGATGGGCATGGCTCGTCCATTCACTTCCGGAAAGTCGGAGACCAGTGGGTCATATTGGATGTAGGCTTTTGGATATCGTAAGAAATTGCATGAAGCAAGACACGCTATCCCCCTCACCCGCTAGAACAGGGTGGAAGGGGAGGAATGGGTGGGCATCAATAGACTGAATACCGGAGATAGTTCTTGTGAGACGCGTAAAGAGAATCGGAGTGCTGGCGATACTGGCGGGGGCATTCGTCCTGGCCGGATGCGGGAGGAATGAGGTGATGGTGCCGGCCGCGGCGCGCGAAGAGAAAGTGGTGGGCCCGATCGGGCTGATCGACAGGGATGAGCTCAAATACGAAGCCGGCTCGGAAACGCCGTTCACGGGGACGGTGATCAGGTATTACGAGAATGGGAACAAGCGGGTGGAGGTTGGGTATCGGAACGGCAAGCAGAACGGGCTACTGATGTCCTGGTACGAGAGCGGCCAGAAGAAATCAGAGCATGGCTACCGGGATGGCATTCCGACCGGGACATGGACTCTCTGGCACGAAAACGGACAGAAGGCGGAAGAGATCGAATATCGCGATGGAGTAGAAATCAGCCGGACCGAAGGGGACGAGAACGGGAACCCGATCCAGCCACCCCAGTCCCAGCCGTCTATAAGCCCGACCAGGTAAAGAGACACCATCCCTCCCCTCACCCTCTCTGTTCGATCGGACACGACTTGTCCGAATGAGCCCGCACAAAACGGGAGAGAGCCGCATATCGCATTGACAAAGCGGCCCGTTTGGAATAGAGAATGTTCCGAAGATAAAGTGTGGGCTGGGAACTCAGGGAATCCCGTGAAAATCGGGAGCGGTCGCGCCGCTGTAAATCCCCGCGCATTTTGAACGCGCGTCCCGGGCCGAAGGAACCCACTGTCCCGACGCAAGTCGGGGCGGGAAGGGCGGCTCGGGGGGAAAGCCAGAAGACCTGTCCCCGGCCTGCTCGCCGTATTCTCCGCGGAAGAGAATGGTGGGCGGACCGTCGTCATCGGCCCGATCTCCTCCGGGGGGTCGGATTTTTTCTTGTCCGCCGCGCCGTCACGGCGGGGGAAAAGGGGATAACCAGCCAGGAGGATGCCGATGACCAGAATAATCGTGGGAGCAGCGCTTCTTGTCCTAAACCTGCTGCCGGCGGCTCTCGGCCGAGCCGCGCTCCGTTTCACCGCCGCGCCGGGGCTCTATGCGCGCACCGCCTGCGTCCGGGAAGGGAACAGCGCCCTCTATGCGCCGGGGATCTGCTCCTTCGACCTGGATAACGCCGGCGACCTCTCCATCTTCGCCCGGAACCGCTATCTCATCCGCGATCCCGGCGGACCGGCGGAGGAGACCCTCTACGACTTCGGGACCGAGGTCTATGGCAGTTTCCTGAGAATCATGGGCCCGGCGATCTATTTCGGCGAGTCGAGCGCCCACACGGTTAAATCGGTCCCCCTCTCCGGGGGGACTCCGGCCGACCTCTTCTCCCTGAGTACGAACTATGACTGCGATTTCGACTCCCAGTCTCGCCTCCTCCTGACCGCCAACCCCGGCTGGGCGGGGACCAAGGCCTACGCCTGGTGGTCGGGACTGACCGCGCCGGTCCCCATCGCCGACCTGGGAGGGTCCTCCGGCCCGGTGGCGGTCGACCCCGACGACCGCCTCTTCTACGGCTTCTCCAGCTACCCCCCGGCCGCGGAGGACGTCGTCTACTTCACCGCCGACCAGGTTGCGGGGGCGATCGCAAGCGGCATCCCCCTCTCCGCCTCGGAGGGAACCGTCTTTACCACGCTGACCGCGCCGGCGGGGCTCGTCTTCGACCGCAACCAAGCGGGGCCGAACCTCTATGTCTCCTCCGGCGCGGGATTCATCTGGCGGGTCGCCAACGATGGCCGCCCCAGCGTCTTCGCCCGCGGGGATTCACCTTTCACGCTCCGCTTCCAGGCGGGGGCGGGAGACTTCGCGCCCTTCCTCCCCGGGACCGGGCGCCTCTTTGCCCTCTCCACCGACTGGGCCGACTACACCAGCGCCGTCGTCGCCTTTGAGCCCTGCCCGCAGAACTTCATCCTCGACTCGGGAGACTGGCTGGGCGACGGGAAAAGCCGGTTCGCCGTCTTTCGCTCCTCCTCCGGCCTCTGGGCCATCCGCGGCCTCTCCCGTTTCTTTCTCGGGACGGCGGGCGACCTCCCGGTCAGCGGCGATTACGCCGGAGACGGGACCGCCGAGGCCGCGGTCTTCCGCTCCTCCTCCGGCCTCTGGGTGATCCGGGACGCCAGCCGTTTCCACTTCGGGAAAAGCGGTGACATTCCCCTCCCCCGGGATTACACTGGCGGCGGGGTTGCCGTTGCCGCGGTCTTCACCCCCACTTCGGGCCTCTGGGCAATGAGGGGCGTTACGCGCTTCTGCTTCGGCGAAGACGGGGACTTCCCCCTTCCCGGGGACTGGAACGGGGACGGAACGGCCCGCGCCGCCGTCTTCCGCCCGTCGAGCGGACTGTGGTCAGTGCGGGGGCTGACCCGCTTCTACTTCGGGGAACCGGGCGATCTCCCCGTCCCCGGGAATTTCGGGAGCGAGGCGGCCTGGGAAGCGGCGATATATCGCCCCAGCGACGGGCGATGGTCGGTGAGAAACCTGACCGCTTTCTTCCTGGGGCGGGAGGGGGATGTGCCCGTCCCGGCCGACTTTGACGGGGACGGAACGGCGGAGGCGGCCATCCGCCGGCCGGCGGACGGCATGTGGGCGGTCAGGGACGCGACCCGCTTTTATTTCGGATCGATTCCGGACTATCCGATCGCGCGGTGAACATTAAGATCGCCAGACTCATCCTCTTCATCGCCGGGGCCTGCTTCCTCGGCGTGGGCGGCCGCCTGATCTACCTCAAGATCACGGCGACAGCGGAGGCGGATGACGCCGCCTACCGTGCGGGCGAAGACCGCCGGCCGAGGCTCGCCCGGCGGGAGAAGCAGAACAAACCCGCCGCCCGGAGGCGGGGCGCGGGGGAGACGGGCTCCCCGGCCTCCAGCCCGACGCCGATCGTTTTCGCCATCCTGACCGAGTCCCTCCCCATGGCGGCGGTGGGCGAGGAGTACCGGGAGGAATTGAAACTCCAGGGCGCAACCCGGGCGGTCGCCTGGCGCCTGGAGAAGGGAGAGCTCCCCCCCGGCCTCGAACTCACGCCGAAGGGTTTCATCGTGGGAGTGCCCGAGAAGGAGGGCGACTACATCTTCACGGTCGCGGCCACGGAGAATGGAGACGGGAGAAGAGCGGCGCGGGTCCTGCGCCTTCTCGTCCGCAAGGGGGACGGATCCGACGGCCCCCGCCCTCTCGCCATCCTGACCGCGAACCTTCCGGAGCCCGTCCTGGGCAAGGACTACCTCCAGACAATCTCGGCCGAGGGGGGGGGAACTCCCTATGGCTGGGAGATCGTCGCCGGTTCCCTTCCCAGCCTGCTTCTTCTCAACAAGGAGAGCGGGGCCATCTACGGGATCCCCCGGGAGACCGGCGATTTCCGTTTCACGCTGCGCCTCACCGATGCCAATGGCGACTGGGTGGAGATGAGCTACGGCCTCTCGGTCCGCGAGGAGGGGTTCCAGATCGTGACCGCGGCCCTGCCCCCCGCGGCCCGCGGCCGGCCCTATTCGGTCCGCCTCACCGCCGCCGGAGGCGCCCTCCCCTATGCCTGGGAACTGGTGGCGGGGATTCTTCCGGAGGGGCTTATCTTCAATCCCGAACGGGGGGAGATAGCGGGAACGGCCGAGAAGATCGCCGCCGCCGTCATCTTGATCCGCGTCCGAGACGCGGGCGGGCGGACGGCGGAGAGGGAGTTTTCCCTGCAGGTCCTGGAGCCGACCGACGGCTATTTCGACAATCGGTCCGCCGCACGCTTCCGCATCCTCAACACCTCCCTCGCCCCCGCCGTCCGGGGGAGGCCTTACGGCGCCCAGCTCCAGGCCGCCGACGGCGCGCCGCCCTACGTCTGGACCGTTTCGCAGGGCTCCCTCCCCCCTCAGCTCTTCCTGGACAGCGCGACGGGGGCGATCGGCGGAATCCCGGAGAAGGAGGGCATCTCCTCCTTCACGGTCCTGGTCAGCGACCGGAACTTCGCCACCGCCCAGTCCTACTTCAGCCTGGTCGTCAATCTCCAGCTCGTCTACATCACCACCGGCGCGCTGAACCCCGCGATCGCGGGGCAGGAGTATCGGTATCAACTGGAAGCGACCGGAGGGACGCCGCCCTACGTGTGGACGCTCGTCTCCGGCTCCCTCCCCCCCGACCTCTCCCTGAACAACTCCTCGGGCGCCATCTCCGGGCGGATCGCCGACTCCTTCATCGGCCAGGGGACGCAGGAGTTCGTCTTCCGGGTCAAGGCCAACGACCCGGAGGGCAACGACGACACCGTCGAGCTCCGCCTGGAGGTCCGCGAGTCCCTGGAGCCCACGCCGAGCCCTTCGCCGATCTTGGCCGGGCCCAGCCCCTCGCCCACGGTCAACCCCGGCGATCAGCTCTCCATCGACACCACCTCCCTCCCCGACGGGACCGTGGGCAACGTTTACTCCGCCTCCCTCTCCGCCCGGGGCGGAACCGCCCCCTACTCCTGGTCCGCAACCGGTCTCCCCTCCGGTCTCTCCCTCTCCTCCTCCGGTTCCATCTCCGGAACCCCCTCGGCAGTCGGAACCTTCGCCGTCACGGTCTCGGTCTCCGACGCGGCGGGGGCGAGCGCTCAAGCCGAACTTCCCCTGTCTATTCTCGCGGCTTACAGCGAGACGGTGAGCGACCTGATCGCCGCCCCCGGCGACGGGAAGGCGGGACTGGCCTGGAAAAACCCCGAGAGCTCCAACTTCTCCAGCGTCAAGGTCATCCGCAAGACAGGCGAGACCCCCCCCAACGATCCTTCCGACGGGACGCTGGTCTACCAGGGCCAGGAAACTGACCTCCTGGACACGGACCTAGCCAACGGGACAACCTATTCCTACGCCGTCATCGCCTACGACCAGCAGGGCCGTCCCGGGAAAATCTACGCGGGAACGGTGATCTCGGTCGAACCCGCCGCCGTGAGCCTTTTCGGTGAGAGCGATCCCTTCGCCGACGACGTCGTCTCCTTCTCCCCCCTGGCCTCGGGAGGCTTCGGGGCCAATCAGATGCCGGAGATCGCGCTCGGCGCGCCCCGGGGCGAGGGGTCGTATCAGGGGAGCCTGGACGTGGTCTCGCTCCACGCCCGGCCGTACGACGGCTCCGGACCGGGCGGCGGCAACATCGTCCTCCGTTTCAAGGACAACATCGTGGTCAATGGGGATGGGAAGGATTTCACCGTCTTCGAGAACGCCTTCTACATCGGGGGGAGCCAGGAGCGGCGCTGGATGGAGCCGGCGGTCGTTTCCGTGAGCCAGGACGGAAACACTTTCTACACCTTCCCCTACGATTATGTCCCCCATTTCAACGGCGACGGTTCGATCAATTTCTATAATCCCTACTCGTACTTCCGGGGCTTCGCCGGTGTCAGCCCCGTCTTCAGCAACGCCGGTTCCCCCGATCCCCGCAGCCCCTCCGTCTCCGGCGGGGACTCCTTCGATCTCTCCGACATCACCGCGAATAGCCTCTCCTGGATACAGTTCGTCAAGATCACCGCGGTCGGCGACAATTGGCTGGTCGACCCTGACGGCGACCGCGTTCGCCACACGCCGGACCTGGGCTCGCTGTCCGGCGCCGGATCGTCCGGCTTCGACCTCGACGCCGTCTGCGCGATCAACTATTAATCGAGAAGTCCGGTCTTGCGCAAAGACGCGAGGCAGTCAGTGCAAGCACTGCCTGCTTTTGTGGGAGGGGCATTCTTGCCCCGATCCAAGCCTGTTCGGATCGCGGCGAGACGCCGCTCCCACAGAACCAATGGCCGGCCACGGTTCACGGCTTACTTCGGGGTTGTTTGAGAGGGGATTATCGATTATTTTCCTCTCATGGCCTCCGCGGCGATCAAGGCGCTGGAAATCCTCGTCCTGCTTTTTCTCCCCGGCGCCTGCGTCGTCGCCGCCGCGCTCGCCCGGAAAAAGATTTCCTGCCTGGAAGGCCGCTCGGAGTTCCTTTTCCTCTCGGTCGCGATCAGCTTCGCCGCTTCGTCCGTCGTCGGCCTCATCCTCGCCTACCTGGGCCTCTTCTCCCTTCCCGGCCTCTGCCTGATCCTGGCGGTGATGAGCCTTCTCCCCTTCTTCCTCGCCCGCGCGGCGCCGCCAGGGGCCTTCATCCTCCTCCGGAGGGGGAAGAGCGCCGCTCTCCCTCTCCTCCTCGTCCTGATCCTCGCCGGGATCCTCTTCTTCCGGCCGGTCGAATACATCTTCGGCGGCTGGGACCCGGGCGTATACGTCAACACCGCCGTCCACCTGGCCCGAACCGGCTCCCTGACTGTCGCCGATCCCTGGGCCGCGGTAAGGACGCCGGATGATCGACTCGCGATTTCCCATCAGCACAAATATGGATTTCTGGAAAGATACCCCGGTTTTCGCTACGGCCCGCCGGGCTCGCGCATCCTGATCCCGCAGTTCTATCACCTCTGGACTGTCTGGCTGGCCTGCGCCTACGGCCTCCTCGGCCTCCACGGGATGTTCTATCTCACACCCTTCCTCGGTCTCCTCTCCCTGCTCGCGATCTACCTTTTCGGCAGGGAGCTCTGGGACAAGTCCAGCGCACTCCTCGCCGTCCTTCTCCTCTCGCTCAACATCGCTGAGATCTGGCAGGCCCGCTTCCCCACTTCCGAGATCCTCGCCCAGTTCCTGGTTTTCTCCGGCGTCTTCTCCTTCGCCCGCTATCTCCGCTTGCAGGAGAAGTTCTGGGCCTGGACCTCCGGCCTGATCCTGGGCGTCTTCCTCCTCTCCCAGATCAGCTCGGCCCTGATCCTCGTTCCCCTGGCCGTCTTTTTCTACTGCCGCTGGTTTCTCTCGTTCCGGAACTCCGACCTGGCCTTCTCATGGCCGTTTTCTCTTCTCCTTCTCCTTTCCCTCGGCCACCATCTCTTCCTCGGGAAAACCTACGCCGCCTCGATCCTTCCCCCGTGGATCAGGGACAATCCCTCTCTCCTTTCCTTCCCCATCGTCGCCATGATCGCCCTGGCCGGGGCGCGGCTTCTTCCCCTTGCTCTCCGGCAACGGCTGGCTCAATCCGCGAAAGGGAAGCCAGCCCGGATCGCGGCTGCGGTCGCCCTCGCCGTCCTTCTCTGGTTCGCTTATTTCGTCCGCCCCTACCTCGACCCGGCCAACCAGGACGCGGCCAACCTCGTCGAGTTCGGCTGGCTCGTCTCTCCCTGGGGACTCGCCCTGGCCTCGCTCGCGCTCCTCCGCGAAACTTATCGGGACCGAAGATCCGCGGCCGGTTTCTTCCTCCTCCTTGTCATCTGCTTCGCCGGAAACTTTCTCTGGCGACAGCTCGTCCACCAGCACTATCTGTGGGCGGCGCGGCGCTTCTCGGTCATCGCGGTCCCCGGGGCGGTCCTCCTCGCCTCCCGCCTGCTCACGGACTTCCCGCGCGGGCGAGCGGCCATCTGGCGCATCGTCTCTCCCGTGGCTGTCGTTCTCCTCGTCTTCTCCACCGCGCGCATGAGCCAGGTCATCTGGCGGCACGACGAGTATCGCGGAGCGCTTGATTTCTGCGACCGGCTTTCCGGCCGCATGGGGGAGGGCGCGGTGGTCGTGGTCTGGAGCGACGCCTTCACGGACAAACTGCCGACGCCCCTCGATCTGGCCTATCGGCACCAGGTCGTTCCGCTCTATCGTTTCGATCCGGATTCTCCCCCCTGGCCGCTCACGCCGACGGGGATAGAGTCCCGATCGACGCTGTCGGACTATTATCTTTTGACCGACCGGCAGCCGCCCGCCGCGCCGGGGATCCGATTCGATCTCGAGGGAGAATATCCATACCACAGCGGCCTCTTGGAGCGACGCATCGACCGCCTGCCGCAGGTGATCGACCAAGACGCCCCGGACGGAAACTTCACGGTCCGCCTCTACCGCGTCTCCCCCGATCGCCCGGCAAAATAGCATCGCCGCGCGCGGGCGCAAGCCAGCCCGTGGGAGCGACATTCTTGTCGCGATTCGAGCCGCACCGGATCGGGGCGAGACGCCCCTCCCACACTAGTTGAAAGCCGCGATTCTCATCCCCTTGCTTTTCTCCGCCTCAACCGATATAGTGCACTTTCGACCATAACCATCGCTAAGGAGGATCACGATGAGACCGTTCCGTTGCCAGATCTGCGGGGAGACCTACCTCGGCTTCTTCCCGCCCGACCGCTGCCCCTTCTGCGGGGTTCCCGGCAACTACCTTCTCTCCGCCCCCGAATACATCGAATACGGGGTGGTGGAGCTCTCCGAACAGTCCAAGGACTTCTGCAGACAAGCGATGGAGACCGAGACCAGCAACGTCGCCTACTACTTCGCCGTGGCCGCCGCCGCCTCGAACCAGGTGGTGGGGGCGATCTTCAAGAGGATCGCCAAGCAGGAGTCCGAGCACCTCTCGCTTATCGTCAAGATGTGCGGCCTGGAGAAGCCCCCCCTGCCCGAGGAAAAAGCCCTGGAGTCGGACGCCGAGAACATGGCCGCCGGCCATGCGCGGGAAGACCGGGCGATCCAGCTCTACACCGGCTTCGCCCAGGTTGCTCCGGAGGGACGGATGAAGGAGGTCTTCCGGGCCCTGGCTGACATCGAGATGGAGCATTACAAGCTTTTCAACCTGTATCGTTAAACAACGAGTGGTTTGTAGGCCGCTCCTGCGAACCGGCGCCCAAGCCCGTCACGCCCGTTCACACTTGTCCGCCGCAGCGCGAAGCGCGTAGGCGGAGAACGGGCCTACCTAACGCATCGCTGCAATAGCACCAGACAAGAATTATCACAAAAATCGCGAGGGCGTCGCCGCCGGGCGTCCGCGCGATTTTTATTGCCAATCTCGAACATTTCTGGTTCAATCTTGAATAGCGCAGGCTATATCTGAACTCCATCCTTATTGAGGAGGGCCGCCCATGAAAGGGAAAAGCAGGTTCGGCCTGGGATGCTTCAAGGACCCCGCCGACCGGCGGGACATCCCGATGAAGTCCGTCCTTCCCCGCGTCTCCGTGGCGCCCGAGGTCGACTACACCGCCCGGATGAGCCCGGTGCGGGACCAGGGCTCCGAAGGGACTTGCGTCGCCTTCGCCGCGGCGGTCGGTCTGAAGGAATACCAGGAGAAGAAGGAACGGGGGCGGCTCACCGCTCTCTCTCCGCGCTACCTTTACTTCCACTGCAAGAAAATCGACGGCATCCCCCACGAAGAAGGCACCTACCCGCGCACCGCCATGAAGGTCCTGGCGAAAACCGGCGTCTGCGGGGAGGAATGCTGGCCCTATCGTCCATACCAGAAGGACCTGCCCTGCGCGGATGCGGGCAGCCAGGCCGAATCCTTCCGCATCCGTGCGTATGCCCGCCTCTCCGGCATCTCGGAGATGGAACGCAGCCTCTCCGTGAACGGGCCCTTCCTGGCCGGCGTGGAGGTCTTCCCCTCCTGGTTCGAGACACTGGGGGGAAGAATCCCCCTGCCCGACAACCAGGCGGTATCCGTCGGCGGCCATGCGATCTGCCTGGTCGGCTACGATCGCGGCGGCCAGATCTTTAAGTTCAAGAACTCCTGGGGGGCGAATTGGGGGGATCGTGGCTACGGCTATATCCCCTACGAATACATGCGCCGCTATTGCCTGGACGCCTGGTCGGCGACGGACCTGATCGGGCCGGTGGCCATCCGGCCCGAACCTTCGCGACGCCGGCGCCGGCGGGGATAACAATTCCGTCTTGCTCCTCTCTCGTTTCTAAAGTAAAAGTCATGATATGGGAAACCGGCGACAGGCGGAAATGGCCTAAAGCTGCGCGCCGGGTCGTTTGCTATTCACCATTCACCATTCACTATTCACCATCGGGAGACTCCCATGCCTGAACACGTCCTGCGGATCATCGTCGGCGTCATCGGCGCACTGATCATCGCCACCCGCCTCCCCGGCTTTCTTCGCCCGGACAAGGTCCGGCAAATCACGGGATGGATGGCGGGCCGCAAGCCCGGGTGGATCCGTGCCATCGCCCTGCTGATGGCCCTCTTCGGCCTCTATCTCCTCTACTCCACGCTGGTTCTCATCTTCTCCAAGATACCTGTCTTCCTGATCGTCTGTTTCACCACCGGCCTGCTCCTGCTCGTCACGGGGGTCTTCTCCGTCCACCCGGTCTGGTTTAAGCAGGTGGCGGACGAGCTGGTCGTCAAGCGAGGGCTCTTCTTCGTCCGGATGCTCTGTCTCCTCGGCCTGCTCGGCGGCATCTTTGTCCTCTTGAGCGCCATCTTCGGCTATACCTGGGGCGGCCTTCCACATTGATTCGGGAGCCGGCCAAGACAGCCCCCCGGCTCTGGCTCGGGATCGACGTCGGGTCGGTCAGCCTGAAGCTTGTCCTCCTGACCGCGGAGGGGACGCTCACGCATGAGAAGTGCGTCCGCCTCCAGGGACAGCCCCTCCTCACCGCCCGCCGGGAGCTGGGAACGCTGATCGAGGAAAATCCCGGTCTCGCCCTGGCCGGAGCGGGCCTCACCGGTTCCGGCGGAGCGCTCCTGGCCCGCCTCCTCGGCCTTCCCGCGATCAATGAGATCGTCGCCCTCTCCCGCGCCTGCGGGCTCCTCTTCCCCTCCGTCCGGACGCTGATCGACATCGGGGGCGAGGATTCCAAGCTCCTCCTCTTCCGGAGCGATCCGGACGGGAACTCCCCCGACCTCGCCGACTTCGCGATGAACAGCATCTGCGCCGCGGGAACCGGCTCTTTCCTCGACCAGCAGGCCGCCCGCCTGGGTCTGGGCGTGGAGGAGCTGGGCCGACTCGGCCTCCAGTCCCGCCATCCCCCCCGCGTCGCCGGACGCTGCTCGGTCTTCGCCAAGACCGACATGATCCATCTCCAGCAGGAGGGGGCAAAGGACTGCGAGATCGTCGCCGGTCTCCTTTTCGCCATGGCCCGGAACTTCAAGTCCACCGTGGCCCGGGGGAAGACGCTCACGCCGCCGATCCTTTTCACCGGAGGCGTGGCGGCGAACCAAGGCATGGTCCGGGCCCTGCGCGAAATCCTGGAGGCGGCGGAGGAAGATCTGATCGTCCCCGGCCATTTCGCCTTCTTCGGCGCGGCGGGCGCGGCCCTCCTCGCCCGGGATGAGAACGGCGGCGCCTTTCGCCTCGATCTCTCCCCGCTGGACAAGTATCTCGCGTCGCCGCCCCGGGAGGAGACCTCGTTGGCCCGACTCGGCGGAGAGATGCGGGAGAAAACATCCGAAAAACGGGAGCGGCCGTCGTCAACCCTCCGGGAGGGCTATCTGGGGATCGACATCGGCTCGATCAGCACCAAGGCGGCGGTGATCGGGCCGGACGGGTCGCTCGCCGCTTCCGTCTACCTGCGCACCGCCGGGCGCCCGCTGCTCGCCGCCCAGCGGGTGATCGCGGATCTGGGCCGTCAGCTCCCGGCGGGATTCCAAATCCTGGGCGCCGCCTCCACCGGGTCCGGCCGCTATCTGATCGGCGACTTCATCGGGGCGGACGAAGTGAAGAACGAGATCTCCGCCCAGGCCCGCGCCGCCGCCGTCATCGATCCCTCGGTCGACACCATCTTCGAGATCGGAGGGCAGGATTCGAAATACATCCGCCTGGAGGAGGGAGCGGTGGTGGACTTCGAGATGAACAAGGTCTGCGCCGCCGGTACGGGATCGTTCCTGGAGGAGCAGGCGGAGAAGCTCGCCGTCCGGATCGAGGAGTTCGGCGACACCGCCCTCGCCGCTCCCGCCCCGGTCGCCCTGGGCGAGCGCTGCACCGTCTTCATGGAGTCGGACCTCCTCCACCACCAGCAGAACGCCGCCCGGCGGGACGACCTGGTCGCGGGTCTCGCCTACTCGATCGCCCTCAACTACCTGAACCGCGTGGTCGGGCGGAAGAAGGTGGGGAAGAAGATCTTTTTCCAGGGAGCGGTGGCCTTCAACGCCGGCGTGGCCGCCGCCTTCGGGAAGGTGCTCGGCCGGCCCGTCGCCGTCCCGCCCCATCCCCATCTGACCGGGGCGATCGGGGCGGCGCTCTGGGCGAAAGCGAAACGGGAAAGGGAAGGCTTCGCCACCAGCTGCTTTAAGGGATTCGCCGCCATCGCCGCCTGCCGCTGGGAGCAGTCCTCCTTCGAATGCACTGCCTGTCCCAACCGCTGCTCCATCAACCGGGTGGTCATCCCGGGAAGCGAGCCGCTCTGCTACGGGTCCCGCTGCGAGAAGTTCGACGGCAAGTCGTCGGACCGCCCGGCGGAGCGTCCCGATCTCCCCGACCTTTTCGCCGAGAGCGCGCGCATGTCCGAGGAGTCGATCGTCCGGCCGCAACGCGAGGGAACCGGCCGGAGGATCGGCCTTCCCCGCGCCATCCTCAACCATGAGCTCCTCCCCCTCTGGGAGACCTTCTTCCGGGCGCTCGGCTGCCGGGTGGTCGTCTCCGACCCGACCGACCCCGCGATCATTGCCGCGGGAGTGAGCGGCGTGACCGCGGAGACCTGCTATCCGATGAAGCTCGCCCACGGCCACGTCCAGAACCTGCTCGGCAAGGGGATCGACTCGCTTTTTCTCCCCACCCTGATCAACCTGGAGCGGGAAGCGGACGGCTGGAACGAAAGCTTCAACTGCCCCTATGTCCAGGTCCTCTCCTCCATCATCGCCGCCGCCGTCGATCTCGAAGGGAAAGGGGTGGCGGTTCTCTCCCCGGTGATCGCCTTCGGCTGGAGGGGGGACCTCCCGGAAAAGTCCCTGCTTCGCGTGGGCCGGGCGCTGGGGATGGGGCGGGCGGAGACAAAGCGCGCCGCCCGGACCGCCCTCGCCGCGCGGGCGGAGCTCCGTCGCCGCCAGCTCGAGCGGGGGCGCGAGCTCCTCTCCGCCCTCCCCCCGGAAGGTAAAGCGGCGGTCATCGTCTCCCGCTCCTACAACAGCTACGATCCCGCTCTCAACGTGGGTCTCCCCCGCACCTTGCGCAAGCTCGGGATCCTCGCCATCCCCGTCGATTTCCTTCCCCTCGGGGATCTCGACCTTTCCGACGACTGGCCGAACATGTATTGGCGCTCCGGCCAGAAGCTCCTGCAGGCCGCCCGCTTCATCCGGCGGGACCCTCGTCTCTTCGCGATCTCCCTCTCCAATTTCGGTTGCGGGCCCGATTCCTTCATCCAGCACTACTTCGCCAAGGAGATGGAGGGAAAGCCCTATCTTCAGATCGAGGTCGACGAGCACAGCGCCGACGTGGGGGCGGTCACCCGCTGCGAGGCCTTCTGGGATTCGGTCTCCCACGCCCGCGTCCTACCGCCGCCGCCCCCGCCCCCGCCGCCGAAACGAGGGGTCGCCCGGCGGGGAAAGACCACCGTCTTCATCCCCTACATGAGCGACGCCTCCTACATCGTCGCCGCCGCCTTCGCCGCCGAGGGTTTTTCGGCCAAAGTTTTCCCCCGCTCCAACCAGGAGACGCTCACGCTGGGGAAGAAGTTCACCTCCGGCAAGGAGTGCTTCCCCTGTGTCGTCACCACCGGCGACATGGTGCGGATCACCCGCGACCCCTCCTTCCGCCCGGAAGCCTCCGCCTTCTTCATGCCCTCCACCTCCGGCCCCTGCCGCTTCGGCCAGTATTGCCGCCTGCAGCGGATGGTCCTCGATTCACTCGGCCACAGCGAGGTCCCCATCCTCGCCCCCAGCCAGGACTCCGGGTTCTACGGGGATCTGGCCCGTCTCGGCGCGGGCTTTTTCCGGAAGGCCTGGCGGGGCCTGGTGGCGGTCGACCTCCTCGACCGGATCCGGCGGGAGAACCGTCCCTACGAGGAGGAGAAGGGGAAGACCGACCAAGCCTATCGCCGGGCGGTGAAGATCCTCTGCCGGGCGGTCGAAAGCGGGGGAAACATCTCCCGCGCCCTGGCCGAAGGGCTGACCTCGTTCGACGGGATGACGCGGCGGAAGATCACCCGGCGGCCGGTGATCGGAATCGTGGGCGAAATCTTCGTCCGCAACCACCCCTTCAGCAACGACGAGATCGTCCGCCAGATCGAGGATCTGGGCGGAGAGGCCGATCTCCCCCCGGTTCGGGAATGGGTCTGGCATCTCAACCGGGAGATGCGGTTCTTCTGCTCCGAGATGGGCATGTGGGGCGGTTATTTCAAAGCTCTGCTCACCGGATGGCTCCAGAGACACGACGAGAAGCGTCTCATCGCCGTGGCCCGCCCCTATCTCCGTTACGGATCCGAATCGACGATCGACGAGATTTGGAGGAACGCCTCCCGCTATCTCCCGCCCTGGTTTGGTGAGGCGGCCTTAAGCGCGGGGAAATCGGTCGAGTATGCCCGGGAGAACGCAGCGGGGATCGTCAACGTGATGCCCTTCACCTGCATGCCGGGGACGATCTTCGCCTCCGTCCTCCACCGCCTCCGCCGCGACCACGGCGGCATCCCGGCCCTGACGCTCGCCTTCGACGGCCTTAAGGAGACCTCCAGCCGCGCCCGCCTCGAAGCCTTCATGCACCAGGCCCGCCGACGGCACAGCAGTAACACAAAAAGAAGTGATCAGTAATCAGTGATCAGTTACTGATGACTGATCGTTTCTTCCGCAGTTACTGATCACTTTTTGTTTTTATGTGGGAGCGGCGTCTCGCCGCGATCCAGGCCGGCCTATCATCGGGGCGAGACCCTTTGCGTGCGCTCAGGGCAGGCAGCCCCTCCCACAATCAGGGCGCCGGAGAGGGCGTGGGAATGGGCGTGTAGCCCCCCTCCAAACCCAGCTCCTTGAGCTTCTCCGGCGCGCGGAGCTTGACGCTCTGGAGGGCGTTCTTGATCAGCTGTCTCTTGGTCCCCTCGTTGTAGAAAATCAATTCCATGTCGATGGAATCGCGGTACTTGAGAAACATAATATTGTAACCAAGTGATGATTCGTCCTTCTTGAAGCCATGGATGTGCCCCAACTCGTAGTATGCCATGGCCAGTGTCGGATCGATCGCGACGGCTTTTTCCAGAAGTTCCCTGGCATATTCCAGTTTGGAGTTGTCCTGATCCGGCGAATACTCCAAGTAGATCGGCTCCAGATTGACCACGTTACCGTCGGGAAGTCGTTCGGTCCTCTGCGGACGGACTGTGCGGCCGACCAATCCGCCGAAGTAAGTCTCCAACTCCGCAAATGCGACTTTATAGAGAGCACGCGGATTGTCGGGATCGAGCTTAAGCCCCTCCTGCAACATTTGCCTGGCCGCGCGAGATTCTCCGCCTCTTTTGAATGCAACCCATCCCTTGTACAGCAATAGAGACGCCTGTTCCTTCTTCACTAAATCTTCCGCCCGGGCGAAATACTTATCCGCCCACGCCATATTCTCTCGGGGAGCCGATTCCTCGCCGTTTTTAAATCCTCTCTCGACGAAGCGGTCTGCCAGCGATAGAGCCTGCTCAACCGTCCGGATCGTCTCCGGTTCGATTGTCTGGATCTGGCCAGGGGATACCGCGGGAATCCCAGCCTGGATATGAACGGCGAGCAGCCATGGAAAGACAGCTACTACGATCAAGCAATAGGTCATTTTCATAATCTCACCATCTCCATCGTTACTCCCTCTTATCGGAAATCACCAGATCGTAGGCAAGATGATCCAGTTTCTTCCCTGAGTATGTCCCAGTCTCATAAGCGCCCATGCAATTCCTCCGTGTCAGTTCCCCTATCGTCACCACATGTATCGGTCGGACCCAGATGGATGCCTGTTTGTTCGGGGGAATAATCGGCGAGTAACAATAGGTCGCTTCCAGTGTGATCGTCTCATTGTGCGAGTAACCGACCTTGGCCTCAACAATGCTGATCGGGAAAGGGATTGAAACATTCAGAGACGTGTTGCTCACAATGCTTTTCGAGACACAGACGGTTATTGGTTGACCAGTGGGATCGCCACCGATCTCGTCGCTCTCTCTCCTCGACTCCCCGTACTCCTCGACCGACTGAGGATCTCCCACCTCGTCCCTCCCCGCCACGTCCACATCCAGGGTCGCGGTCACCGACAGCCGGGGGACGCCCCCGTCCATCACCCGGCAGTAGACCGTCTGTTTCCCCTCCTCGCGGAAGATGCACCACATCTGGTCTCCGTTCCCGGAAGGGTTCCAGATGATCGTGTAAGGCTGTGTGCCCCCGCCGATCTCCGCGTGGTAGATCAGGGGGTCGCAGTTGACGGTCGCCGACATCGGCCCCACGATCTCCACGGTCAGGGGATCGGGCGGGGGCGTCGGCTCGCCGGTCATCCCGCTCTGGCCGAAGGCCGCCGGCGGCCCGCCCCGCCCCGCCAGCGCGACGAACGCGGCGAGCGCCAGGCAGGAGAGGCCCGGCCGGTTGGTCATTTTTCTTTTCATAGGTCCTATCCGTCCGATCGGTCCGATGGTTTATGCTCCTACTGATAAGGATGGTTCTCGACCGCATTTTCTTGCACAATATGGCCGATTTTTTCGCCAGCCCGCAAAAGCCATGAGCGCCGTCAGCATCGTCAAAACCGGCCCGAATCTGCAGGAGAGCCTTTCCCGGGCTCTCGACCTGATCGGCGGCCTCGCACGATTCGTCTCCCCCGGCGACCGTGTGCTGATCAAGCCCAACCTCAACGGCGCGGAGGGGTGCACCGACCGCTCCCTCGCCGAAGCCCTGATCCGCATCCTCAAGGATCTCTCCCCCCGGAGAATCTTCATCGCCGAATCCACCTACGGCGACGCCGACGTCACCCGGATGTGCTTCCGGAAAACCGGCTTCTCCGAACTGGCCGCGACCTATGGGATCGACCTGATCAACCTGAACGAATCGGAGGCGGTCGAGGTCTCGGTCAAAAAGCCGCTGATCGCCGAAAAGATCCGGATCGCCCGGGAAGTTTTCGAAGCGGATAAGATCCTCAACCTCCCGGTGATGAAGGTCCACTACGCCACCGGCGTCACGCTGGCCATGAAAAACCTGAAGGGCTTCCTGGTCCGGGACGAGAAGATACGCTTCCACGAGATCGGCCTGGACAAGGCGATCGCAGACCTGAACAGCGCGCTCAGGACCCATCTCAACATCATCGACGCCACTACCGTCATGGAGAAGATGGGGCCTCGGGGCGGAAACCTGTTTCGCCTGAACCTGATCTTCGCCGGAGAGGGGATCGCCGAGACGGATTGGGCCGGGATGCAGGTCATGGGATTCGGCCTGGATGAGGTCCAGCACGTCAAGCTTTTCGTCGCAGCGAACGGGATCGACCTGGGCGCATCGCGGGTGGTGGGCGAATCGATTGAAAGCGTGAAGCGGCCGTTCGCCCGGGCCGCTCTCGATAACATCCTCCCGGCGCGCTGCCGCGTCTACAAACGGAACGCCTGCAGCGCCTGCCTGAACGCTTTCCTCCTCTCCTGCCGCCTGCTGGAGGGAAAGCTGACCAGCGACCTGAGCGCCTATCTCGGCTCAGCGGTCACGGGAGAGGAGATTCCGGGAAGCCTGAGCCTCGCCTTCGGCAACTGCGTCCCGGAAAGCGTAAAGGCGGATTTCCGCATCCGGGGATGCCCGCCCTATCCCTTCACACTGAAGAAGGTGCTGAAGGAACATCTGTTGTAGGCCCTATAATGCCGGCGTAGAGGGTATTGTCCGCATGCAAGCCGAAATCCTAGCCATCGGCGACGAGCTCCTCGCCGGGGAAACCGACGACAGCAACTCCTCCTTCATCTCCCGTACTCTTGCCGCGGAGGGGATCACCGTCGTCCGCCGTCAGACTCTGGGAGACCGGGAGAACGAGATCGCCGACGCCATCCGCTCCGCGGCGAGCCGTGTCCGGCTGGTGATCGTCACCGGCGGCCTCGGCCCCACCCCCGCCGACCTCACCCGCCAGGCGCTCGCCGAGGCTTCCGGCCGGCCGCTGCGCCGGAACAAGAGCGCGGAAGAGAAACTCCGCGAGTATTTCGCCCTCCGCGGACGCGTCCCCGCTCAGAACAACTTCCGCCAGTGCGAGGCGCCGGAAGGCGCTCTTCTCATCGAGAATACCTGCGGGACAGCGCCGGGTATCTTCCTCGAATGGGACCAAGCGCTGGTTGTCGCCCTCCCCGGGCCTCCGGCCGAGATGCGCGAAATGCTCCTCCGTTCGGTCGTCCCCCGCCTGCGCCAGGAAACGGAAACGCGGGCGGGCCAGGTGCGGACGCTCCGGCTCATGGGCATCGGGGAATCGAACGCAGCGGAAGCGATCGATGATCTCATCGACCTCACGGGCGAGCCCTCGCTCGCCATCTACGCCTCCACCGGCGAGGTGCGCCTCCGCCTGTCCGCGCGGGGGGCGGGGGCGGCGGAGCGCCTCTCCGCGCTCGAAAAGGAGATCCGGAATCGTCTGGGAGATCGCATCTACGGGACGGACGACGAAACGCTGGAATCGGTGGTCGGCCAACTTCTCCGCGCGCGCCCGGCCACGCTCTCCGTCGCCGAGTCCTGCACCGGGGGACTGATCGCCGACCGGATCACCGACGTCCCCGGATCTTCGGAATACTTCGTCGCCGGTATCGTCGCCTATGCCAACGCGGCGAAGATCCGCTTCCTCGGCGTCGAGGAGAGAATCATCCGGGAGCACGGGGCGGTGAGCGAAGAGTGCGCCCGGTCGATGGCGGAAGGGGCGCGGGCGCGGACGGGAACGGATTTCGCCCTGGCCGTGACGGGCATCGCCGGGCCGGGGGGAGGAACGGCGGAAAAACCGGTCGGTCTGGCTTTCCTCGCCGTTGCCGACTCCTCCGGCACGGTCGTGGAAAAGCACTTCTGGCCCGGCACCCGCTCCCAGTTCAAGCGCCGCGTCTCCCGGTTCGCGCTCGACCTCTTGCGGCGAAGACTGTTGGGCATGGAGCAAAGAGCATAGCGCAGAGAGCCATCTGGCCGCGGACCCGGCTGCTTTTCCCCTATGCTCTATGCCCTATGCTCTTATCTCATGATCCAGATTTCTCACAGCCTGTCCATCCCCGAGAGCGAAGTCTCTCTCGCCTTTGTCCGCTCGCCCGGCCCCGGGGGCCAGAACGTGAACAAGGTCGCCACCGCCGTTCTCCTCCGTTTCGATATCGCCGGATCTCCCTCTCTGTCCGCGCCGGTCAAACAGCGCCTGATCAGACTGGGCGGCGCCCGCGTCAGCCGGGAAGGAGCGCTTCTCATCCGGGCCAGCCGTTTTCGGACCCAGGGCCAGAACCGCCAGGATGCCGTCGATCGCTTCATCGCCCTGGTCCGGCGGGCACTGGTCGCTCCCCGCCCGCGGCGAAAGACCAAACCGAAGGCCGCGGCCAGGGAAAAGCGCCTGGAGAGAAAAAAGATCCGCTCCCGGAACAAAAAGCTTCGGCGGACGGTCGCGGACTGGGATAATTGAGCGGAGAGGCTCCCGTGCCGACAGTCGCAGCGAACCGCGAGCGGATTCAGGAGATCGCCGGGCTTCTGAAGGGGATCCCCGATCTTCCCTCACTCGACTACGCGGGCGGACTTTTCCCTCCGCCCGGCGCCGCCCGCGCCCCCGATTACTTCTTCGGGATCGTCCTTCATCAGTTCGGCTTCTGGAAAGACGACGGGCGGCGCTATCTCGAACCAATGTTCGCCCGGATCGGGGGGGAGACTCGCAAAGGCTCGGACTTCGTCTGGAAAGCGGCGGCGCGGGCGTTGGAACGCGAACCGGCCTTCTTCGATCCCGCCTTCCAGGCCGTCATCACCCCGCGCACGTTCGCCGCCGCCTTCTCCGACGACACCGGCACCTGTCCCCTGCCCATGTTCGACGCCCATGTCTTCCTGGCCCGGGGATACGGCCGGGACCTGCTCGCGCAGGGGCTCTCTCCCCGCGGGGTTGTCGAGACCGCCAACGCCGAGCGGCGGCCCCTGGCCGCTCTCCTCAAAATCCTCTCCGGCATCGCCGGCTACCGCGAGGACCCCCTCCGGAAAAAGGCCCTCCTTCTCGCCCTGACACTCGAGCGGAGGCCGGAGAAGTTCCTCAAGGTCAAGGACCCTGAGAGCTGGGCGCCCGTCGTCGATTACCACAACATCCGGACGGCCCTGCGGACGGGGATGGTGGAAGCGGGCGATGAGTCCCTGCGGAACAAGCTCCTGCGCAGAGAGTTCGTTACCGAAGAAGAGGAAAAGGCGGTGCGCCAGGCGACATTTGACGCCATCGCCCGGCTGATCGAGTCATCGGGGGCGGGTGTGGCGAAGATCGACGCCCTCTTCTTCGGGGCGCGCAAGACCTGTCCGGAGATGAAGGAGCCGGACTGCCCGCGCTGTCTTCTCGTCCCGGCCTGCGCGAAGAGGACCGATCTCTTCCAGCCGGTCTTCCGGACCACCTACTATTAATTCCCGCCATCAAGACACCAAGACAGTAACTGCAAAAAAAGCTATCAGGAAACCGGGCCAAGCCATTAGCGGAGATTCGTGGTTAATTTTTAGCCGGGCCGGCTTTGGCTCGGCATTTTCAACAGACGATTGAATAGGATGGAAGAGGATACAGACGGCCGGCCGCGCCCATCCTATTCAATCCTATTCAATCGTCTGTTAAATTCTTTAGCCGGGCCGCGGGCTTTGCGGCTATCATTGAACCGTGATCATCTACGGACGAAACGTCATCCGGGAAGCCATCCAGGCCGGCGTCCGCCCCTCCCGCGCCTACCTGGCCGACGCGGACGGGGCCTCCGGCGAGATGCACAGCCTGGAAGAAGAACTCCGGCGGAAGGGCGCCGAGATCGAAAAGCTTTCCCGCGACCGGCTGGACGCCGTCGCCCACTCCCGGGAGCACCAGGGGATCGCGGCCAAGATGGCGGATTACGCCTACGCCGAGACCCGCGATCTCCTCGGCCGCCTCGCCCATCCCCCCTTTGTCATCATCCTCGACCGCATCCAGGACCCCCACAACCTGGGGGCGATCATCCGTTCCTCCTACGGGGCGGGGGCTGACCTGATCGTCATCCCCGCCCATGACGCCTGCCTGGTCACACCGGCGGTCCTCAAAACCTCGGCGGGTTACGCCTTCCGGATGCCGATCGCGGTGGAGACCAACCTCTCTCGGACGATCGAGTCCCTGAAGGAGCGCGGGATCTGGGTCTACGGGGCGGTCATGGGAGGCAAGTCCTGTTTCGCGGTCGATTTCTCCGGCCCGGTGGCTCTCGTCTTCGGGAACGAGGGAGACGGGATACGAAAGATGGTCCTGGAGAAGTGCGATTTCCGCGTCTCCATCCCGATGGCCCGGGAGATGGATTCCCTGAATGTCTCCGTCTCCGCCGCAGTGATCGCCTTCCAGGTGATGGACTCCCGCCAGGCGGGCTCGTCATAACTCACCCTCGCGCCCAGACGCCCAGACGCCCAGGCGCCCAGAGAACCCGGAGAAATAATATAAAATCCTTCACCGATCTCGTCCGTTCCACCTGCCGCCAAGCGGCGGAGGCGGCCGTCCACGTCCGCATCCGCACGGAGGCGATCGCCGCCTACGGCCGCTCCCTGCTCGCGGTCAAGCCCCCTCCCCCCGAACTCGACCCCGCCCGCCATTACCTCGGCCACGACGAGGACACCGTCGCCTTCATCCTCACGCTCGACTCGATCAACTTCGGTTCGGGCTATTTCCCCCATCTGAAAAAGCGGCCGGGCTGTTCCGGCTATTTCACCGTCGCCTCCGCACTGACCGACCGATTTCACGAACGGGGGCCGCTCTCCGCCGAAGAGCTGAAACAGATCACACCCCTGGACTGCGCGCGGATCCTCGGCCAGGACGTTTCCGATAAAGTCATCGCCGAGCTGATGGGCCTTTTTTCCGGCGCACTTAACAACCTCGGCGGGCTTCTGTTGGCGAAGTATTCCGGAAGCTTTCTCGGCCTGGCCGGCGCGGCGCGGGGATCGGTCGAAACCATGGTCGGCCTCCTGACCAAGATGCCTGCTTTCGACGATCGAGAGAAATACCGGAGCGGTCTGACCGTCCATTTCTACAAGCGAGCCCAGCTCGCCTGCGCCGATCTCGCCCTGGCCTTCGACCGGAAGGGGCCGGGGCGCTTCGACAACCTCGAACGCCTCACCATCTTCGCCGACAACCTCGTCCCCCACGTCCTGCGGGTGGACGGCATCCTCGACTACGATAAGAAGCTGGCCGCCCGGATCGAGAAAGGCGAGCTGATCCCGTCCGGTTCCGATGAGGAGATCGAGCTCCGCGCTGCGGCCGTCCACGCCGTCGAGCTGATCGCAGAGAGCCTCCGATCCTCGGATCGCCCCCTCACGCCCATGGACCTCGACTACATCCTCTGGAACCGCGGCCAAGAGCCGTTCTACAAATCCCGCCCCCGCCATCGGACGAGGACGGTCTATTACTGATCACCTAATCGCTGCCGCCATGAACCTGACCGACCTTCCGGAAATCCTGAAAGACGAGCCGTCCTACCGCGAGCAGCAGGTCTACCACGCCCTCTTCTCCCAGCTGATCGAATCCTGGGACGAAGCGACGAACCTCTCCAAAGGGCTGAGAGAGAAGCTCAAAGCCGCCTTCCCGCTGGAACTTTCCGCCGAGATCAGAAGCTCGACGGATAAAAAATCGCTTAAGGCCGCCCTGCGCCTCATCGACGGAGAAACCGTGGAGACGGTCCTCATCCGCCATCGGGACGGGCGAAACACCGTCTGCGTCTCCTCCCAAGCCGGATGCCCGCTAAAGTGCACTTTCTGCCTCACCGGACGTTCCGGCTGGCGAAGGAACCTCGTCGCGGCGGAAATAGTCGACCAGGTCCTCCTCTTCGCCCGCCTCCTGCACAAGGAAGAAGAAAGGGTTTCCAACGTGGTCATGATGGGGATGGGCGAGCCCTTCATCAATTACGCCCAGGCCCTCTCGGCGGTCCGGATGCTCAACCGCCCGGACATGCTCGGGATCGGCGCGCGGAAGATCTCCATCTCCACGGTCGGGATCGTCGAGGGGATCAAGAAACTCGCCCAGGAGCCGCTCCAGATCAACCTCGCCCTCTCCCTGCACGCCCCCGACGACGCCCGCCGGGAGAAGCTGATCCCGGTCAACCGGAAATATCCGATCGCGAAAGTCCTCGCCGCCGTCTCCGACTATATCGAGAAAACCCGCCGGAGAGTGATGATCGAATACCTGATGCTCAAGGACTTCAACGATTCCGAAGATGACGCGAAGAAGCTCGCCGCCCTCTTGAAGAAGAATCTCCCCCGGCTTTACTTCGTCAACCTGATCGCCTGCAACCCCGGCGGCCCGGGCGAGGCCTCGCCCTCCGACCGGATCAAGCGTTTCAAGGCCGTCCTGGAGTCGGAGCGGATCGCAGTGGTCGAGCGGTTCCGTTTCGGCGACGAGATTGGCGGCGCCTGCGGCCAGCTGGCCGGCGGGAAAGCCGATGTCCACTAATTTTCACAAATAACCCCGCCCATCCGGACCCACTTACACTGTACCGATTGTGGGAGGGGCGTCTCGCCCCGATCCGGGCTGGCATGGATCGGGGCGAGACGCCCCTCCCACAAGAACTAGATATGCCTCTCCTAATGCCGAGACATCTGACTGCCCTCGTAGGCATCATTCCTTTCCTGGTCCTCCATCCCGTCCCGGCCTCCCCCCTCAAGCCCGACGAGGAGATCGTCTTCTTCCCCACGTCCGCCGCCCTTTCCACCGACGGAACGCAGTGGCTCGTCCCCATTCACGGATGGGTCTTCGAGAGAGAGGCTGACTCCCTCCCCCGGGCAGCCCTGGTCTCGGCCCTGCGCCGGGGATTGGGGATCGCTGCCGCGGGCGGCGCCCAGGCCGTTTTTCGGGAACGAGCGTCCATGTTCGTCGTGGACAATGTACGCGGGAAGGAGATATCGGTCCGCTCCGACGGCCGGATCTTTACCTGTGAACGCTCGGAAGCGAACGGCCATTTCCGGGGGGAGTTCGGGATCTGGCGGGACAGAGGCCGGCCGGGCGAGTGGATCTGCTTCACCGCCGCCCTCCCCGAGGGGGACGGACGAACCTTCGCCGGGAGATCCCAGCTGGTTCCGACCGGCGCTCCCCTGGTGGTCTCCGACATCGACGACACAGTCAAGGTGACCAAAGGCTGGGACAAGAACGAGCGAAACGCCAACACCTTTGCCCGTCCGTTCGAGGCTGTGGAAGGGATGGCTGCGGTCTACCGTGGTTGGGCGAAGAAGGGGGCTGTCTTCCACTACGTCTCGGGATCGCCCTGGCAGTTATACCCCTTTTTCTCCGAAGGCTTCGCCCGCGCGGATCTTCCCCCAGGAACTTTCCACCTGCGTCCTTTCCGCCTGACCGACGAGACCGTCCTCTCCTTCTTCTCCTCCCCCGAGGACTACAAGGTGAAGACCATCTCCTCGATCGTCGAGCGCTATCCGAAGAGTCCCTTCGTCCTGGTCGGCGACTCCGGGGAGAAGGATCCCGAGGTCTACGGCGAGATCGCCCGGAAATATCCGGAGCGGATCGGAGCGATTTTCATCCGCGACGTGAGCGTGGGGGAAAGCCAGTCGGGGAGGTTCGAGCAGGCCTTCGGCGGCCTTTCCCCATCCCGTTGGCACATCTTCAAAACGGCCGGCGATCTGCTGAATACCCCGGAGATGTTTAAATAAGGCTCCCGCAAAAGCACAAGCAAGCTATGTAGGCCCGATCTGGGATCGGGCGGGTCTGTCCGCCGCTTCACAGAAGCGGCCTACAATCGTCCCAGCCTCCCCGGCAGCTCCAGATACCTCCTCCCCTCCTCCTCCTTCCCGTGCTTGAGACAGCCCTTCCCGTAGATCCGGCACTTCTTCTCAATCTCCCCCATTGCCAGTTCCCTCTGCTCCGCCGAAAGAAACCCCGGGCGAATCAGGATTTTCTCCAGTGCCGCGATCCGGTATCTGTCCATCCCCACGCGCAGCCGGAACGATACCTGGTCCGGCCGGCCGCCGTCCTTCCCGGTGAGGGGCTTGTCCACCAGGAGAAACGGGTGCTGCGCGCTCAGCCTCACCCAGAGATCGTAATCCCCGCAGCAGGGGAAGCCTTCGTCGAAGCCTCCGGCCTCTTCCAGGATCGACCGCCGGATGACCAGCGTCGAGGCGCTCACGCAGCAGAGCGGAAGGCACTGGGCGAAGATAAAGCCGTGCGGTTTGCTGTGAATCTTCTTCTGCTCCAGGAGCTTCCCTTGTCGATACCAGACCTCCTGCGTGTGTGAAACGGAATACGCGGGGTTTTTCTCCATCTCCCCCATCTGGATTTCGAGCTTGCGGGGATCCCACCAGTCGTCGGAGTCGAGGAAAGCGATGAGCTCGCCTCTCGCTTCCCCGGTCCCCCGGTTGCGGGCGGCGGAGGGGCCCTTATTCTCCTGCCGGATAGCGCGCAGGCGGCCGCCGTAGGAAGAGAGAATCCCTGCGGTCTCGTCCGTCGAACCGTCGTCGACCACGATCAGCTCGAAATCCCGGAAGGTCTGCCCGAGAACGGAATCGACGGCCTTCCGGAGAAGGCCCGCGCGGTTGTATGTCGGTATGACGACGCTGATCATTGAGGTCTCACCCAGCCTGCCGCTGGCTGACAGCCCAGCGGAATGTTATGATTTACTATAAGCCGAACCCGACTCAAAGGTAAAGTGGCCCCGCCGGGCCGCGGGCTCTTCTCGTCGGCCCATACCGTCCTATCGTCCATGCCGTCCCTATCGTCCATATCGTCCTATCGTTCCGACCGGCGCCTTCCCCCCTCCATCCGCCCGCTCGTCCGGGAGATCGCCGAGGCCGCCCGCGACCGCGCCTTCACGCTGATGGAGGTCTGCGGGACGCACACCGTTGCCATCTTCCGTTCCGGCATCCGTTCCCTCCTCCCCGACGCCGTCCGTCTCGTCTCCGGCCCCGGCTGCCCCGTCTGCGTCACGCCCGTATCCTACATCGACCGCCTCATCGCCTACGCCCGCCTTCCCGGGACCGTCATCGCCACATTCGGCGACCTCATGAAGGTCCCCGGATCGCGTTCGTCGCTCGGAGACGAACGGTCGCGCGGGGCCGATGTCCGCCTCATCTACTCCCCCCTCGACAGCCTCCGAATCGCCGCCGCGGAGAGAGGCAAACGGGTGATACTCGCCGCCGTCGGCTTCGAGACCACCATGCCCGCGGTCGCCGCCGGCGTCCTCGAGGCCCGGGAGCGGGGTTTGGACAATTACTTCATCCTCTCCGGCGGGCGGATGATTCCGCCCGCGATGGAAGCCTTACTCCTTCGAAGCGAGCAAGGGCCCGCACCGTGTCATTGCGAGGACGTTGAGCGGAGCGAAACGGACGAAGCAATCTCAACCGCGGTACCCAAGGCGGATTGCTTCGCTCCGCTCGCAATGACATCCGACCGAAAGACCGGAGAGAAGACACCGGGCATCGACGGCTTCATCTGCCCCGGCCACGTCTCCGTCGTCATCGGCGCGCGCCCGTACGAGCGGATAGCCCGGCGTCATGGTATACCCTGCGCGATCGCCGGTTTCGAGACCCGGGACATCCTGCTGGCGGTCCTCGCCCTGATCAGGATGATCGGGAGAGGGGAAGCGAAGGCGATCAACCTCTATCCCCGGGCGGTGCGGGAGGAGGGGAACGAAAAAGCCCGGACTCTCCTGGGGAAAGTCTTCCGTCCCGGCGATGCGCCATGGCGCGGCCTGGGAACGATCCCCCGGAGCGGCTTCTATCTGAAACGGGAGTTCCGTCGTTTCGACGCCGAGCGGGAGATCCCCCTCCGCCTGCCTGCCAGCCGGGAAAACCCCCGCTGCCTCTGCGGAGAGGTGCTCGCGGGGAGAATCGAGCCTCCCTCCTGCCCCGCCTTCGCCCGCCGCTGCTCTCCCGACCGGCCGCTCGGCCCCTGCATGGTCTCCAGCGAAGGAACCTGCGCCGCCTGGTTTTCCTTATCCCGCGGACCTGAAGGTCCGCGGCTACGAACACGCAATGTTAGCCGGCGGTAGGTCGTAGGCGCGGACATTCATGTCCGCGCGGCGGACCGCCCGTCGCCGATCGGGCCGAGCGGACGGGATGGGAAACAAAGACCGATAAGAAGACCGGCCGCTGATTGCTGATCACTGTATACTTCTTTTTTGGTTACTGCCCATGACCGCTCTCCTCCCTCCCCGAGCCGTCGTCCTCGGCCCCATGGCCGGAGTCACCGAGGCCCCTTTCCGCGCCATCTGCAAGCGCCTCGGCGCCTCTCTCACCTACACCGAGATGATCGCGGCCCGGGGGCTCCACTACAACCCCGACGGCCGGAGCGCCCGCACCCTCCTCGCCTTCGCGCCCGAGGAGACCCCCTGCGGGGTGCAGATCTTCGGCGCCGATCCGGGGATGATGGCCGATCAGGCCCGCGCGGTCGCCGAGCGCTCTGGCGCTGACGTCGCCCTGATCGACATCAACATGGGCTGCCCGGTGGCGAAGGTGGTGAACAATGGGGAAGGAAGCGCCCTGATGCGCGCCCCCGACCTCGCCGGGGAGATCGTCCGGCGCGCCGCGGCCGCCTGCCCGGTCCCCGTCACCGTGAAAATCCGCAAGGGTTGGGATGAAGGATCGGTCAACGCGGTCGAGTTTGCCCGGATCATGGAAGGCGCGGGCGCGGCGGCGGTGACCGTGCACGGGCGGACCCGCGGCCAGTTCTACCGCGGCCGGGCCGACTGGGAGATCATCGCGGCGGTGAAAGAGGCGTTGCAGATACCGGTGATCGGAAGCGGCGATGTCTTCTCGGCCACGGACGCCCGGTCCATGTTCGAGCGCACCGGCGTCGACGCCGTCATGGTCGCCCGGGGGGCCCGGGGAAATCCCTGGATCTTCCGGGAGGCCCGCGCGCTCCTCGACCGCGGGGAATCGATCGCGCCCCCCACGCCGCTGGAGAGGATCGAGATGGCCCGCGCACACGCCGCGGCGCTGATCGCCTTCATCGGAGAGCGGGCGGTCGTCCGGATGCGCAAGCACGTCGCCTGGTATATGACGGGTATGCCCGGCGCGGCCCGCCTGCGCGAGCGGGTCAACCGGGCCCGCAGCCACGCCGAACTCGACGCCGTCCTGGCCGAATATCGAACCTGCCTGGAGCGATGAAATCCATTTCGGATATCGCTACCCGGGGACTCGTTCTGGACGGGGCGATCTTCCTCTTCAACCTTCTCCTGGCGGCTCCCCTGGCGCAAGTGATCGAGGCCGACCAGGGTTTTCATCCCCTTTTCGGCGGCGCTCTCTTCGCCGCGATTGCCGCTTACTCCGTCGGAGCCTGGCTCAAACGCCTTCCTCTCCAATCCCGTCTTCAGACACCGGATCGACCGAAGCTCCCCACGGGTATGGCCGTCGTCTTCTTCGTCCTCGCCGTGATGCACCTCGGACTCTTCCTGGCCTGCGCCTCCTTCGGAACGGAAGCCTTCTTCGGCGAAGCCGGGGACAATCATTATGCGCTGCCGGCGATGATAGCGGGTTTTCTCCCCACCGTGATGCTGGTCTGGGCGATCATCCCTCCCGGAAAACCGGCGGTGGATTCGGCGCGCCTCGCCTTCCGGGAACTCATCGCCGACCTCCTCCTCGGTCTCGCCCTCGTCGTCATCATGGTCTGGTGGGAAGGCTTCTGGGCGGCCTATCTGGCGGGGGGGAAGCAGGGGAGCGTCTGGATGAACCTCCTCCTGGTCGTCCTGATCACCGTCCCCTTCGCGATCTTCTATCTCTCCCCCCGTTTTCTATTTCTCCTCGAGGACTGGCGCTCGCCGTCGACCTGGATCCGCGCCCTTCTGGTCATGCTCCCGCTCGCCCGTCATCTGCTTCTCTGATGGGGGAGGGGCATTCCTGTCCCGATCCATCGCCGCCCCGGATCGCGACAGGAATGTCGCTCCCACGGAAACGCAGAGCGAGCAGTCGAAGGTCGGTTCTGTGGGAGGGGCATTCTTGCCCCGATACCGGGCCGGCCCGGATCGCGGCGGGGACGCCGCTCCCACCAACGATTACGCGGTATGGCGGTAATCGGGGAGGAGCAGGGGGGCGACGCGACTGCGGGGAACATTCGCCGCCGCGAGGGCTTCCTGGTAGCGCTTCACGTGATCGAGTGAAAGTTTCCCGGGCTGGACGCCGGCGGCTTTGTGTCCCGCCTCCCATCCCGCCCGTCTGCCGAAGACGACGATGTCGAGAAGCGAGTTCCCCATCAGGCGGTTGCGGCCGTGGACGCCGCCGGACGCCTCCCCGGCGACGTAGAGGTTCTTGAGCGCCGTCTCGCAGCGGTCGTTGATGTCCACCCCGCCGTTCTGGTAGTGCTGGGTGGGATAGATCAGGATCGGCTCCTTCGTCATGTCGATGTCGAAGCGCTGGTATTGCCGGTACATCGCCGGGAGCTTCTTCTGGATCGTCCCGGAACCGTGGAGGATGTCGATCAGCGGCGAGTCGAGCCAGATCCCGGATCTCCCGCTCGGCGTCGCCACCCCCTTCTTCCGCTCGCCGCACTCGCGGATGATCGCCGCCGCTTCCACGTCGCGCGTCTCCAGCTCGTAGATGAAACGCTTCCCCTCGTCGTTGACCATCTGGCCGCCCAGCCCCCGCACCTTCTCGGTCACCAGCTGTCCCAGGATCTGCTCCGGGTAGGCCGCCCCGGTCGGGTGGTACTGGATGGTGTCCATGAAGGCCATCGGGCAGCCCGCCCGGTAGGCGATGACCAGCCCGTCGGCGGTCGCCCCGTAGTGGTTGGTGCAGGGGAACCCCTGGATGTGGAGACGGCCGCAGCCTCCGGTGGCGACGATGACCGTTTTCGCCCGGGCCACCGCGTAATCGTTCGTCTCCATGTTGAAGAGGACGGCGCCGGTGCAGGCCCCGCCGTCGGTCAGGAGCTCGACGGCCGCGGTGTATTCCAGAACCTCGATCCCCCGGTTTCTCACCTCATCCCGCAGCGTCTTCATGATCTCCCCGCCCGAGTAGTCGCGGGCGGAGTGCATGCGCTTCCGGCAGGTCCCTCCGCCGTGGATGGTCGCCATCGTCCCGTCCGCTTCCTTGTCGAACATCATCCCCATCTCCTCGAGCCACTTGATCCCGATGGGGGCGTCGAGGACCAGCGCCCGAACCAGCTCGGGCTTGTTGTGGAATCCCCCGCCGCCGATCACGTCGAGGTAGTGGAGGGCGGGCGAGTCGTTCTCCTTGTCGGCGGCCTGGATCCCGCCCTGGGCCATCATGGTGTTCGCCTCGCCGAAGCGGAGCTTGGTCGCCATCAGGACCTTGGCCCCGGCTTCGGCGGCGATCAAGGCGGCCGAGGAGCCGGCCCCGCCCGCGCCGATGATCAGGACGTCGGTGTCGTAGTCGATCCGGGAGAGGTCGAACTTTGACGGGTCGAGGCGGCTGTAGGACTCCAGAAGGTCGGCGACCTCTTTGGGCATCTCGCCTCCCCGGTTGGGGCCGACGGCGAGTTGGCGCATCATCCCCTTCTTGTAGTCAGGATGATACTTCTCGAGCGTCGCCTGCTTCTCCTGGGGAGACATGGCGGAGAGGGTCTCTTTCATCCGGAAGGAGCGGCTCGCTTCCAGGCGCTTGATCGATTCGAGCATGGAGGGGCTGTACATGCGGATTCTCCGAAATGAGGTTACGCAACCTCACGCAACTTCTTTATTCCGGCTCGATGTCTCTCTGGTTGTAGAGCTCCCGGATCTTTTTCGTATCCGTCTTGACTAACGCCGCGATCTCGCTCTCAAACTTTTTCGCCAGGATCTCGTCAACCCGTTTTCGGAGATGTTCGGCCGGCGGGGCGATGTGCTTCCCGTAGAGGCGGCGGGCCAGGATGGCGGCGTTGAACTGGACGATCTCGGCCGGGCATCTGGCCGCGCAGAGTCCGCACATCAGGCAGTCGAAGGAGATGTCGGCCGCCCGGGCGATGTCGCCCCTGAGGAGCGCCTGAACATAGTCCATCACCTCGATGTCCTGGGGACAGGCCTTGGTGCAGGTGTTGCAGGCGAGACAGCGGAAGACCTCGGGGTAGAGGGCGCGTATGGTGTCGACCGTGGGCTTGATCTCGTCGAGCTTGTAGGCGGCCTTGTTCGCCGGGAAGATCGGGATCTGGGCGAGGAACATCCCGTCCTCGACTATGGTCTGGCAGGCGAGTCCGAACTTGATCTTGTAGTCGTCCTTCGTCCGCCAGACCGTCCCGCACCCCCCGCAGAAGCCGCCCCGGCAGCCGCAGCCGCGGACGAGACGATAGCCCGCGAACTCCATCGCCCGCATGATGGTGAGGCTCCGCGGGACCCGGTACTGCTTCCCCATGATGTAGATTAGTATTTTATCGTCCGCCATAATTCCTCCATTCAGATGCGGACTCTCCGATCAACGGGATATCGGTTCACGGTTCAAGGTTCAACGGTTCAAGGTTCAACGGTTCAAGGGTTCAACGGTTCCAAGATCCGGGTCAACGCGGATCGGGGCCAGACGCCCCTCCCGCAAGCTCGCCATGCGCCCGCGATCCAAGCCAGCCTGTGGGAGCGACATTCCTGCCTGCCCCGATCACGATAATATGTATATACAAATCGGGGTCGCGATCCGAGCCGGTATGGATCCCCCGATTGAAGGTCGGGGTCCCACAAAACCGACGTCATCCTTGGTTTCGGTCAGCCGGCCGCCCCGCCGATTTCCTGCAATGTCTTCAGGCTGAAGACCGGACCGTCCTTGCAGATGTAGTAGCGCCCGATGTTGCAGCGGCCGCACTTGCCGATCCCGCAGGTCATCTTCATCTCCAGCGTAGTATAGACCTTTTCCGGCGCGAATCCCAGACGGCTCAAGGCGAGCAGCGTGAACTTGATCATGATCGGCGGACCGCAGGTGATCACGAAATCCGCTCGCGGCTTCATCTCCTCGAGCACCCGGGGGACCAGCCCGACCTTCCCCGCCCACCCCGCCTTCTCCCCGCCGGGGTCGACGGTCAGCGTCACGTTCGTCCGGGGGGCCTTCGCCCACTCCTCAAGCTCCTTCTTATAGACGAGGTCGTCCGCCGTCCTCGCCCCGTAGAGTATCTCGACGGCGCCGTACTTTTCCCGCTGGTCAAGACAGAACTGGATCGCCGGGCGCAACGGGGCCATCCCGATCCCGCCCCCGACGAAGAGGAGGCCGGCTCCCTCCATCTCCTCCAGCGGGAAATGGTTCCCGAACGGCCCCCGGACTCCGATTGTCGAACCGGGAAGGAGGCGGTGGAGGGCCTGGGTCACCGTCCCCATCCTCTTGACCGAGCACTCGATCGCCCCTCCCCGGGTGGGCGAGGAGGCGACGCAAAAAGGGGCCTCTCCCGCTCCGAAGGCGGAGAGCTCGACGAACTGGCCGGGGAGATGGCGGAGCGGCTCGCCTTCGACCTCCAGGACGAAGGTCCGGATGTCCGCCGTCTCCGGAACGATCCGGACGACTTTGGCGAGACGAGGGATAAGCGGATTATCACTTTTCATGGCGTTCGCGCGGGGACCGGGGTGGTTTTCAGGGCGGCGCAATGTTCCTTCGCCTGGCTCTCCCAGGACGATCCCCTGGAACAAACCTTCAGGTACTCCTCCCAAGTCTTCACCGCCTCCGAGCGGCGCCCGGCGCCTTCGTAGGCCAGCGCCAGGTAATACAGCGAGATGTGCTTGTGGTCCTTCTGGCAATACCTGACCGCGCGGATCAGGTGCTCTATGGCGCGGGAATAATTTTTCTCCTGCTCGAGATAGATCTGACCGAGATAGCCGTGGCACTCTCCGAGGCGCGGGGAGCGGCGGGCGACCTTGCTGAACATCTCCTTGGCTTCGGCGTATCGTCCCTCCCGGAACAGGTCCTTGGCCTGTTGGTAGAGCAGGCTCGTTTTTTCATCCAGGTAGACCGGAGAGACCTGATTATTCCTGATCTTGCTCTCCAGGTCCCTCTGGTTGTATTCCATGTTTTGCTGGATCTCCCCGACATCGATGCCTCCGGCCGGTGAGATCCCCGTCCCAGCCAAGGACAGGCCGGCGGCGACCAGGCCGACGATACGACAGATCATTCGTCGGGGAATCGTAGTCATACTATTCCAAGATTCCAATCCGCGTAATCCCTGCCTGCCGGCAGGCAGGCGCGGCTATCCATTTTTTCAATCCGTGAAATCCGTGCAATCCCTGCCCGCCGCGGGCGGGCGTGGTTACTTTTCAGCCCCCGCCAGGTCGGTGATCCGGATCCCCGCCGGGCAGTGTTCCAGGCACCGGCCGCAGCCGACGCAGGCGACCTCGCCGTGGGTCTCCTTGAAGTAGACGAACTTATGGAAAACCCGGTTCCTGAGCCTCTCCCTCCGGACCTCCCGCGGGTTCTCCCCGCTGGTCATCCTGGTGAAGAGCGGAAAAGCGCAGGTGTCCCAGATCCTTTTCCGGCATCCCCCCTCGTCGCTGAAGTCAAAGCAGTGGCAGGTCGGGCAGAGGAAGGCGCAGGCCCCGCAGTCAAGGCAGGCCTGCGACTTCTCCTTCCAGTATTCCGGTGCGGTTTCCACCGCACCGGAATATTGGAATTGCACTCGAATGAGTTTCTCCGCCGTCTCTTTCCTCTTTTTTAGATCCGCGGCGCCGGCCTCAAACGATTTTCCGCAAGCGGAGGCAATCTCCTCTCCCCTTTTGCTAACGGCATGAAGAAGATAACTCTCTCCCCGATCGACCAGCAGGATATCGAGTCCCGTTTCGGCGAAGGGGCTTCCTCCCACTGATCCGCAGAAGCAGTTCTCGTCCGGCTCGTTACAGGCCAGGCCGATGAGAAGGGCGTTTTTTCGGCGGGAGACATAGAGAGGGTCTTCGATCTCGCCCCCGAAGACCTTGTCGAGAAGCGTGAGGGCGCGGGCGTCGCAGGGGCGGATGAGGGCAAGAAGAGTCGGTTTGGCCGGCTTGTCCTCGGCCAGGGCCTTCCCTTTCTGGATTCGGAAAATCGTCTCTCCGGACGGGAAAAAGACGCTTTTCGGCGAGACGACCGAGTTGCGATAGCCGAAGGCCAGCTGCCCCGGATCCTCGAGCCGGCGGAAGGAGTAGGCCTTCCCCTCCTCCTCTTTCGGCCCCCAGAGATCGTAGCCGGGGAGAAGCCCCCCGATCAGCGCGAGCAAGTCTTTCTTGTTCAGCATCTTATCCATTCGTGATAATTCGTAGTTCACTTGAAGCCCGGCCCCGGGTCGTCCGGAGAGAAAGTCGAGAGCGGCGCCTTTGCCTCCGGATCCGCCCCCGCTTTCCAGCCGTAGAGCTCCTTCATGTCCTTGATCGCCTTGCGCATCAGCGTCCGCAGGGGGATATCCGCCGGGCAGACCCGCTCGCACTCGCCGCAGTCCACGCAGCGCCCGGCGAGGTGCTGTGCCCGCATGGCGTGGAAGAAGAGGTTGGAGACGGCGTCGGGCGAGCGGGGGAGCCATCTCGGAAGAATGGCCTCGGCTGCGCATTCCTCGCAGTAGCAGAGGGGACAGGCTTGGCGGCAGGCGTAGCAGCGCACGCACCGCTCCATCTGCTTGAGCCAGTAAGCGAGCCGTTCCTCCACCGGGAGCTTCTCGATCTCCGCCACATCGGAAAACGCGTCGAGAGCGGGTGCCGACGGCGCGGCGCTGTCCTTGATCAGGATGTCGGACATCTCGGGCCGATGGCAGTCGCACACAAGGCACTGAGCGAGCTTCTTACCTCGAGCGGTCTGGTAGGCGCAGTCCATTCCGATGATGATGACGTTCCCGCGCGTGATCTGACCCTCCCGGATCAAGCTCGCGATCGCCCGGACGTCGCAGCCCTTGGCCACGATGGCTGTTTTCCCTTTTTGTGGGAGGGGCGTCTCGCCCCGATCCGAGCCATTTCGGAGCAAGTAGCGGGCGAGACCACCCGGACAGCGGTCGTTCCAGACGAGGCGGGAGACATCCTCCGTTTTCCGAATGAAGGCGGGGCGGGTCTTTTTCTCGCCTTCAAAACCGATGACCAGCGCGGCCTTCCCCGATTTGAGAAGCTCCGCGGCGGTACAACGCATTGTCTCACTAGCGGTCACGAATTTCCTTCAGCCTTCAGTCCTCAGCCTTCAGCCTCTACCCGGTTCACTGTTGACTGTTCACTGCTTACCGCTCACTGCTCACCGATTTTACCGGATTCCTCCCCGCCTTCCTCACCTCCGCCACCGCCGCGTCGACTACTTCCGCCCACTTTTTCCCCTCCGAGGCGGAGACCCAGGAAAGCTGGAGCCTCCGGCCGTCGATGCCCATGAAGTCGAGGAGGTTCTTGAGGATCGTCATCCTCCGGCGGGTGTGGTAGTTCCCCTCGGAGTAGTGGCAGTCGCCGGGATGGCAGCCGGAGACCAGGACGCCGTCCAGTCCGGAGGAGAGGGCTTTCAACACCATCAGCGGAGAGACGCGCCCCGAGCAGGGGACGCGGATCACCCGGATGTTGGGGGCGTAGGAAAAGCGGCTCACCCCCGCCAGGTCCGCCCCGGCGTAGGAGCACCAGTTGCAAAGGAAAGCCACGATCTTGGGCTCGAAGTTCTTGTTCATGGTCCGATGATCTTCGTATCGCCCAAAGTCGGGCCAACACGGATCGGGGCGAGACGCCCCTCCCACATAACCAACCTTCGGCCCCTCGCTATGCGCCACTGTGGGAGCAGCGTCCCCGCCGCGATCCGAGCCAACATGGATCACGACAAGAATGTCCCTCCCACAACATCAAATTCCGACTGCTCGCCTCGCGCCACTGTGGGAGCGGCGTCCCCGCCGCGATCCGGGCCATTCGGGATCGGGGCAGGAATGCCCCTCCCACAGCACTGAATCCTGGCCGCTCGTTGTGCGTCACTGTGGGAGCGACATTCTTGTCGCGATCCGGGCCGACACGGATTGGCGCAGGGTACCGTTCCCCTATGGATTAGAACATTGACTTCTTTTAACCGAGGCCCGAGTCAGTCCGCGGCCAAGGCCTCCAGGGCCGCTCCGATCTGCTCGTGGGAGAACCCCTTCAAGTCGATCGCCGCGGACAGGCAGGCCGCCGCGCAGGTCCCGCACCCCTTGCAGAGCGCTTCGTCCACCACGGCGGTCTCCTTCTCCTCGTCGATCTCGATCGCCCGATAGGGGCAGGCCGCGACGCAGAGGCCGCAGGAAACGCAGCGCGCGGAGTGCACCAAGGCGATTGTGGACACGCCTTCGACCGCCTTCTGGGTGAGTATGGTCATCGCCCGCCCCGCCGCCGCCCTGGCCTGAACCACGGATTCCTCCAGCGTCTTCGGCCCGTGGGCCAGTCCGCAGAGGAAGATCCCGTCGGTGGCGAAGTCCACCGGCCGGAGCTTCACGTGGGCCTCCAGAAAATAGTTCTCCGCGTCCAGGGGGACCTTGAGGAGCTTCGCCATCTCCCGGTTCTCAACCGGCCCGACGATCGGAGTGGAGAGGACGACGAGATCGGCCCGGATGACCACCTCTTCCCCGAGAATCGGATCGAAGGCGGAGACCAGCGTGTCCTCCCACTTCCTCTCCACGCGCGGCGGACGGGACAAATCGTAGCGGATGAAGTTCACGCCCAGGTCGCGGGCGAGCCCGTAGCGGAGTTCCTTGCGCCCGTAGGCCCGGATGTCGCGGTAGAGGAAGAAAACCTCCCGCGTGCGCGACTCCTTCTTGAAGGCGATCGCGTTCTTCATCGCCTGGTCGCAGCAGAGACGGCTGCAGGAGGGGCGCTTCTCCTCCCTCTGCCCGGCGCAGGCGATGAAGACGATCCGGGAAGCCCGTTTGAGCAGCGGGTGGGAGACGAAGAGCATGTGCTCGAACTGCCGCGCCGTCACCACGTCGGGGTTCTCGCTGAGCCCGTAGACCGGCGGGAGATCCTCGGCGGCGCCGGTGGCGAGAAGGATCACGCCGTGACCGACCGTCGCGGTCTCTCCGGAAGATGAAGCGATCTCCGACGAGAAGTTCCCGATGTGTCCGCTCACCTTTTTCAATGATGCTTCGCGGTGGACGCGTATTCTCTTTTCGTTTTCGACCTCGTCGATCAAGCGGGAGAGGAAAGCGCGGACATCGCCGCCCTCGATCTCGCCCTGGAAACGGCGAGCGTTCCCTCCCAGCTCTTTCTCCTTCTCGACCAGATGGACGGCCCTTCCGGCGCGGGCGAGTTCCAAAGCCGCCGTCAGACCCGCCGCGCCGCCCCCGATCACCAGGGCTCCCTCGCCAACCTCGATCCGGTTCTCCGGAAGGGGGACGAGGCGGGCGGCCTTGGCCACGGCCATCCCGACCAGCTCGGCGGCCTTGGCCGTGGCCGCTTCCGGGTCGTCCCGGTGGACCCAGGAGCAGTGGTCGCGGATATTGGCCATCTCGAAGAGGTTGGGGTTGAGTCCCGCCCGGCGCATCATCCTTTTAAAGAGCGGCTCATGCGTGCGGGGCGAACAGGAAGCGACGATCACGCGATTCAGATCGTGTTCGCGGATTTCCGATTCGATTCTCTTGATCGCGTCCTGGCTGCAGGCGTAGACCAGTTCCTCGGAACGGACGACGTTGGGGAGAGCTTTCGCGGAGCCGGCGACATCGCCGACCCTCACCACCGAAGCGATGTTGATGCCGCAGTGGCAGACGTAGACGCCGATCCGGGGCGGTTCTCCGGCCGTCGACCGTTCGGGGGGGAAGGTGAGCGCGGGAGAGGATCGTGAGCCCGAGGCGAGGGCATACCCCGCCGCCGCCATCGCCGCCGCGGATGCCTCGGCCACCGCTTCTGGTATATCCTTGGGGCCGGCTGAGGTTCCGCAGGCAAAGATCCCCTCCCGGGAGGAAGCGACGCCGGAGAAGGGAACGGCGCGGCAGAAGGAGGTCTCGTCGAGGGCGATCCCGATCTTCTTGGCCAGGGCGCGCGTCCTCTCCGAGGCGGCGAAGCCGACGGAGAGGACGACAAGGTCGAATGTCTCCGCGATCACCTCCTCATTCTGGCCGACATATCTCACGACTAGATTCTTATCCCCGTCCCTCTTGAGGCCGGTCGCCCGGGAGCGGAGGAAGCGGACGCCGTGTTCGCGCTCGGCCCTCTCCACGAAGGCGTCGAAATGCTTCCCCTGGGCCCTGAGGTCGATCCCGAAGATGGACGCGGAGAGGCCCGGGACGTGCTCGGCGGCGACCACCGCCTCCTTGACCGCCTGCATGCAGCACATGGCGGAGCAGGCGGGGGAACCGGCAACCCGGTCGCGCGAGCCCACGCACTGGAGAAAGGCGATCCGCTTCGGCTCTTTCCCGTCGGAGGGGCGGCGGAGATGGCCGCCGGAGGGTCCCGAGGCGCAGAGCATCCTTTCGAACTCGAGCGAGGTGACGACGTTCTCGAAGCGGCCGTAGCCGAACTCGCGCCGCAGCGCCGGGTCGAACTCGTTCGAACCGGCGGCGAGGATGACGGAACCGACCTTCAGCTCGACCTCTTCCGGCTTCTGTTCGTAGTCCACCGCCCCCGCGTCGCAGGCCTTCCGGCAGATCCCGCAGCGCTTTTTCGTGAGCATCAGGCAGGCTTTTTCATCGATGACCGCGGCCAGCGGGATCGCCTGGGGAAAGGGGACGCGGATCGCCTTCGTCTCGCAGAGCATCTGGTTGAAGGGGTCCTTGACCTTGACCGGGCACTTCTGGACGCAGATCCCGCAGCCCGTGCATTTTTCGAGAGAAACGTAACGCGGACGCCTGAGAACGCGGGCGGTGAATTCGCCCGCGGTCCCCATCACATCCAGGAGGGAGGAGTTGGTGAGAAGCTTGATCCGGGGGTGGCCCCCGGCGTCAACCAGCTTGGGGGAGAGAATGCAGAGGGCGCAGTCGTTGGTGGGGAAGGTCTTGTCCAGTTTGGCCATCCTCCCCCCGATCGAGGGCGCCTCGTCGAGGAGGAAGACCTCCGCCCCCATCTCGGCCAGGTCGAGCGACGCCTGGATGCCGGCGATCCCGCCGCCGACCACGAGCACCGCGCCGGTTATCGGATGGTCAGTCATCGATTGTATCCCCGGACCGGCCCAGTTAAATATTTAACCGCGAATCTTCGCGAATATCCCCTGGATCAGGGAACACGCTCTCTCTGCGAATTGTGGGAGCGGCGTCTCGCCGCGATCCGAGATGGCATGACATCGGGGCGAGACGCCCCTCCCACGGAAATCGAAGCCATCACTTCTTTTGGGAAGTCTTCTTCTTCGCCACCAGCTCTTCGATCTTCTTCCTCCGATCCTCGATCATCTCGGCGTCGATCTTCTCCAGGGCGGGCAGGAGCTCGGCGGGGGCGTAGCCCTGCTCGACGGCGAGATCGCGCAGGACCTCCATCACCCGGGTGAACTGGACGTCCTGGGGGCAGTGGACTTGGCAGCGGTAGCAGTTCAGGCAGTGCCAGATCAGGTCGGAGGAGAGGACCTCCTCCTTCATCCCGAGGAGGATCATGTGGACGAACTTGCGCGGGCTGTAGGCGGGTGTCTTCTCGCTCACCGGGCAGGAGAGGGTGCAGGAGGCGCAGGCGAAGCAGCGCGTGATGTGCTCGCCCCCGGGCCGGGCGGCGACTTCGTACTTGAAGTTGGCATCCAGCGTGGAAGCGTCGACAATGTCGTTTTTCAGCGGGGCCTTGGTCATAGGATACCTCCAGAATCTAGCGACGAACTCATCGCTTGCCTGTGGGAGCGACATTCCTGTCGCGATCCAGGCCAGCCGGGATCGGGACAAGAATGCCCCTCCCACCAATACCGCATTTCGACTGTGACAAGGCTGAACTTACTAATCTGGCCACATTTCAGTTTGCATCCCCAATGGACATTTTACCGTCGCTGTCTGAAGATATATTTGTGCAAACTAAATTGTGGCCAGAGTAATAATCCGCGAAATCCGCGGCTATCGTTTCTTCGCCGGTTCGGTTCCTAATCCTCGATCCCCTTTAGCTCGTCTTCCCGGAAAGTCGCCAGGGGCAGCGGATCGTCGAGGCTTTTCCCCGGTTCGTAGTCGAAGAGCTTGGAAACCGCCGACCCGATGGAGGCGTAGATCGCGGCGAGGGGGATGTCGTTCGGGCAGGCGGCAGAGCACATCCCGCAGGATACGCAGGAGGAGACCATGTGGTTCAATCGGGTGAGATGGAAGAGGAGCGTGTCCGCCGGCATCCGGATCGCCCCTTTTTTCTGCGCCCAGGAAAGGTAGCGGCCGGCGTCGTAGCCGAGCTTCAGCGGGTCGGAGAAGAGACACTCCTTGCAGTAGCAGATCGGGCAGACCGAGCGGCAGTTGTAACAGCGCATGCAGTTCGAGATCAGGGCGAGGAAATCTCCGAGGTCGATCTTCTCGCGGGCCGCCTGGCGTTTCTTGACCAGGGCGGCGAGGCTGGCGCTTCTCTCGGGGTTGTCTTTAGCCGGGGCGAGTTTCAGGGCCTGGAGCGCTTTCGCTCCCTTCTCCGTCTTCGCTTCGACGGCGATGCCCGTCGACAAGTCTTCCCCGAAAAGCCGCATCGCCAGGTCGACCGCCGCGGAATCGGGGCGGACACAGAGGCGGCAGCCGGCGCGGAGCTTCTTCTCCGCCTCCTCCGTCCCCGCCATCCCGAGAAAGGCTTTTTCCGTATCGTCCGTCTCCTTCGCCCAATCGGCGAAATCCTTGACCGGCAATGTCCCGTAGCAATCGGCGCTGATCAGAAGGAGATTCTCGGCCGCTGCCTGTTTGAGCTTGACGAGCTCCACCACCGCCCGCGCCTCGCAGGGACGGATGAAGGCCGCGATCCTTCCGGCGGACTTGCCGGAGGTGAGCTCGCCGACCGCGGTGGCGGAGTTCACCGCCATTATGGGGCTCACGGAATCGACCCCAACGACGGACTCCGGCGTCGCGGCCAGCATCATCGCCACCGTCTTTCCCGTCCGCTGAGGGACGAGCGCGGCGTCGACGATCTTTTCCGAGAGCAGACGGCGGAAGAAAGCGGTGAGCGCGCCTCCCTCGGCCGGGGGAATCGCATAGAGCTCAGCCTTCCTTGCGGTCACAACCTACTCCTTCCCAGCCGGTTGCGCATTTTGAACAACTTTTTCTGATCGGAAAAAGTTGTTAGACTTTATGTATAGGATCATCGGGAGCCGCAGTTTTTATGCAGGCAAATGCAATCGGTCCTAGGATGCCCCCGCGGATTTGATCTGATGAGTCAGATCCTCATCCTGGATTCGGCCTGTCCTAGCGGGTTGGGGCCGAGCTTCTTCAACTTTTCCACGAATTCCTTCACCGTCTCCGCGAACAGATGCCCTTCGGAGGCGCTGATCCAGCGGAGAAGAACCCGGTCCTTGCCCAGACCGGTTTTTTCGAGAATGGTCTTCAGGACCGCCACCCGACGGCGGGCTTTGTAGTTCCCGTTCAGGTAGTGGCAGTCGCCGGGGTGACATCCGCCGATCAACACCCCGTCCGCCCCTTGGGTCAACGCCCTGACCACATAGAGGGGATCCAGCGCCCCCGTGCACATGAGACGGATGATCCGAACGTTGGGAGGGTATTGAATGCGGGAGGTGCCCGCCAGGTCCGCGCCGGCGTAGGTGCACCA
>CAZKCI010000137.1:0-15866 GCA_964551475.1 uncultured bacterium
GGATCCCTTCCCGAAGTCGCCGGCGGTGGTGTAGGTGTCGGTGTCGTCGTTGCAGTTGTCGAAGGTCCACCCGGCGGGGCGGGTCCCGATGTCGAAATCGGTGAAATGCTCGTCCAGCCTGACGCAGATGGCGGCGGTGGGGGAGGGCGAGGGGGAGGCTGTGGCGGTTGGCGACGGCGAGGGGGTGGGGGTCACGGTCGGCGTCGGGGTCTTGGTCGGCGTCGGGGTGGGCGTGGCGGTCGGCGTCGGGGTCTTGGTCGGTGAAGGGGTGGGGGTTACGGTCGGCGTCGGGGTCTTGGTCGGCGAGGGGGTGGGGGTTACGGTTGGCGTCGGGGTCTTGGTCGGCGTCGGGGTGGGCGTGGCGGTCGGCGTCGGGGTCTTGGTCGGCGTGCCGGAGGGCTCGGCGGTCGGCGTCGGGGAAGGCGAGGGCGACGGCGTTGTCGAGGGCGAGGGGCTGGGTGTCGGCGTGATCGGGCTGGGCGTGGGGCTGGAAGAGGGGGAGGGCGAGGGGGTCGGACTGGGACTCGGGGAAGGCGACGGCGACGGCGTCGGGCTGACGGGAGAAGGCGTGGGCGAAGGGGTGGGCGAGGCGGTCTTCTCCGGCGAGGGGCTGGGCGTCGGCGTGATCGGGCTGGGCGTGGGGCTGGAGGAGGGCGTCGGCGAGGGGGAAGGCGAGGGCGACGGCGTCGGCGTGATCGGGCTGGGAGTCGGCGTGGCGGTCGGCGTCGGGGTCTTGGTCGGCGAAGGCGAGGGTGACGGTGTCGGTGTCGGTGTCGGCGTAGCGGAAGGTTCGGCGGTCGGCGTGGCGGTCGGCGTTGGCGTCTTGGTCGGCGACGGCGAGGGCGATGAGGTCGGAGACGGCGAGGGGGTCTTGGTCGGCGTGGCGGAGGGCGAGGCGGTCGGCGTGGCGGTCGGCGTGGGCGAGGGCGTGGGGGTGTAGGTCGGCGGTGGGGGGTCGCCGGTGTACCAGACCAGGGCGTAGAAACGGGTCAGGTTGATCTCGGTGTTGACGTCGTCATTCAGTATCCCGATCGTCAGGTTGTCGAGCGAATCCTCGTCCCAGGAGAGCCCGGTGTCGGGGTCCTTGCTCCAGGGGTTGGTGAAGACCGCCGCGGTCTGGGCGCCGAAAACGACGTTGCTGAAGCTGCTGGTCCCCCCCGAACGCATGTAGAGACGGGTGGCTTTCGCCATGCTCGGGGAGGACTGGGTTCCCCAGGCCACCAGCTGGACATGGACCCGGTCCCAGCAGTTGATCCCGGTTGCCTGGGCGAAGTCGCTGATGCCGAACCAGGCCTCGAAATCGGCGGCGGCGGTAACCGCGCTGAAACTGGTCAAGTAGGGATCGGCGAAGGGGGGATACTGCTCGCCGATCGCCTGGTAGTAGTAGCTGCACCCGTAGGAGCAGACCCGCGTCCACTCCTGGGTTGGCTCGTCGGAGGTCGGCCAGAGGGTGTGGCAGAACCAGGTTCCCTGCAGGCCGGGGTCCGGGATCTGGCCGGAGTTTTCCGGCCCCCGGGTCTGGCGGATGAAGTCGGCCGCGTTGTTGTCGGTGTCCCGGTGCGGGTACCAAGTCCCTCCGCTGTAGGTGGTCCGGAAGAAGGCGAGTTCGCCCGAGAGCCCCTTGCGGATGGAGGTGCTCTCGTAGAACTGGGGAGGGACGACGGTGTCGCTGGACCAACCGACCGTGTCCACCGCCCCGCCGGGATTGGTGAGCATCACCCAGGAATAGCCGGCGTCGCTGTCGGCGATGATGTTGATGTTGGCGACGGCGTCGGCCATCTTGCCGCCCACGTCGTGGGTGTTGGCGACCAAAAAGTAACTGGTGCCGGGTATGGTGTCGCAGACGGAGCTGAAGGGATAGTCGGCGGACGGTGCGCTGGGATTCTTCTGCATGCTGAGGAGATAGCCGTCGGCCCCCAGGTTGATCTCTTCAGTGAAGGGGTTCCAGAGCACGACATAGTCGTAGTTTGCCCCGCCGTAGACCTGGTCGATGACCAGGTGGGCGGGGGTCGTGGTCGGCGACGGCGCCGGCGTGGCGGAGGGTTCGGGCGTCAGCGTCGGGCTCGGGGAGGGGTTGGCGGTCGGGGTCGGGGTCGGGGTCGGCGAGGGCGTTGGTGAGGGAGTCTTGGTCGGCGAGGGCGACGGGGTCTTGGTCGGCGACGGCGACGGCGTAGCGGAGGGCTCGGCTGTCGGCGTGGGAGTCGGAGAGGGGGTCTTGGTCGGCGAGGGAGAGGGGGTCTTGGTCGGCGAGGGCGAGGGCGTCGGGGTGATCGGGCTGATCGTGGGCGAAGGGGTGGGCGAGGCAGTTTTCGCCGGCGACGGGCTGGGAGTCGGGGTGACCGGGCTGGGCGTGGGCGTCGGCGTCGGCGAGGGGGTCTTGGTCGGCTCCGCGGTCGGCGTCGGCGTGAATATGCAGGCGACCTGGACGTCGTCGAAGGCGAGATCCCCGCCGGCATCGTTGTCCCAGGTGAACCTCAGCCGGACCGAGGTGGAATCGAGATCGAAGGGACCGCAGGTGTAGCCGCCGTAATCGCCCGGGATGGCGTAGATGTCGGTGATGGTCGCCCAGTCGCTGATGTATTCCTCGACCAAGAGGTGGCTGGAGGGGTCGGCCGACTGGCCCCGGAACCAGAAGGTCATCCATCCGGGATTGGAGAAAGCGGCCGAGGTTATGGCGTCCCCGGTGGCGTCGAGCTTGATCGAGGGCAAGCCCTTTCCGTAGTCGCCCGCCGTGGTGTAGGTGTCGGTGTCGTCGTTGCAGTTGGTGAAGGACCAGTCGGCGGGGCGAGCCCCGGTCTCAAAGTCGGTGAAATGCTCGTCGAGCCGGACGCAGATGACGGCGGTGGGTGTGGGCGACGGCTCGGGCGATGGCGTGGGGGTCGGCGTGGCCGACGGCTCGGGGGTCTTGGTGGCGGTCGGGCTGGCCGAGGGATTAGCCGTCGGGGTGGGGGACGGCGAAGGGGTGGGGGTGGGGGACCGGGTCGGCGAAGGCGAGGGGGTGGCGGTGGGTGTCGCGGTTATCGGCGTGGGCGTCCGGGTCGGCGTGGCCGGCGGCGGCGATCCGGTGTACCAGACCAGTGCGTAGAAGCGAGTGATGATCTTTTTGGCGCCCGAGTCCTCGTTGAGTATGCCGATCTTGATAGCGTTCAGCGCCGCATTGGACCAGGGGCCATCGTCGTCCGGGTTGCGGTTCCAGGGGTTGCTGAAGGCCGGCCCCGTCCCGGCGGCCCAGGTCGGGAGAACGATCTGGCGCAGGGAGTCGGTGGCGCCGGAGCGCAGGTAGATCGGCGACTGGACGGCGCCGTCCTGGGCGCCCCAAACGACGACCTGGACGGTGACCCTCCCGTTGCAGTCGATGGTGTCGACCGCCGTATCGTTGACCTCGAACCAGGCGTAGTCGTTTTTGCCCGACGGGCTCAGGAGGTAGGGCTCGGACACGGCGTCCCCCTCCTCGTTCACCGCCCGGTAGTAGTAGTCGAGGTCGGCGGGGACTTTCGTCCACCCCTGGGGAGAGACGTCCGCCACCGGCCAGAGCGTCTGGCAGAACCACGACCCCGTGCCGCTGTCCGGTATCTGGCCCGAGCTGACCGGGATGCGGGTCTGCAGGACGAAATCCGCCTCGTTGTTGTTCGTATCCCCGTGGTGCTGATAGGAACCGGCGGTGCCGGTCATCCGGAACCAGGCGAGCGACGCGGTCAGGTCCTGGGTGAGCGCCTCGCCCTCGTAGAATTTGGGAGACGTCGCCCAGCCCACGGTGTCGACGATCCCGCCGGCAGTGGTGAGGGCGACCCAGGAGTGGCCGGCGGCGCTGTTGCGGATGATGTTGATGTTCGCGGTCACGTCGGCCGTCACGCCCTCGATATTCTGCGTGGTGGAGATCATGAAATAGCCCGAAGAGGGGATGATGTCGCAGGATGAAAAAGCGTAGCTATCCCCCGAAACGTCGGTCTGGGGATTGCTGTTTTTCGGGAAAAAGTAGCCGTCGTCGCCGAGGTTGATCGCGGCGTCGGTGGGGTTCCAGAGGACGACGTAGTCGTAGTTGTCGCCGGCGAAGATCTGGTCGATGACGATGTGGGCGGGAGTGGGGCTGGGGGCGGCGCTGGGTGAAGGCGAAGGCGAGGGGGTCGGCGACGGGGAGGGCGTCTTGGTCGGCGAGGGTGTGGGTGTCGGCGACGGCGTGGGTGTCATAGTCGGCGACGGCGTAAGGGTCGGCGACGGCGTGGGCGTCTTGGTCGGCGAGGGGGTCGGTGACGGCGTAGGCGTTTTCGAAGGCGTCGGGACGAGCGGGCTGGGCGAGGGAGTGGGAGTGATCGGCGAGGGGGAGGGCGTGGGCGAAGGGGTCTTGGACGGTGTAGCCGAGGGGAGGGCCGTCGGAGTGGGCGAGGGCGTCTTTGTCGGCGAGGGCGACGGCGTTTTGGTCGGCGAGGGCGAGGGGAGGACTGTCGGCGTCGGCAGGCCGTAGACGATGACGTCGTCCAGCGCCAGATTGCCGGCAATCTTTGTATATGTAAACCGGAACTGAGTAGCGGATGCGTTGAGGGGGACCGGTCCCACGTTGTGGCCGGTCGTCCACGGGGAGACGACGGAAGTCACTGCATTCCAGGAGCTGCTGAAATACTCTTCAACCAGCAACGTGCTTGTTATCGGGCTCCCCTGGCTCTTGATCCAGAAATACAGGTTAGTCGGCGTGTCGGCGATGGTTTCGGTCGTCACCTGGTCGCCGGTTTCATCTATCCGGAGAGAGGGCGAAGCCACGCCGAAGTCGTTTGTATAGACGTCGGCGTTTGCGTTGCAGTTGGTGAAGGTCCATCCTGCGGGCCGGGTGCCGCCGTCAAAGTTGTTGAATCCCTCGTTGAACAGAGCTGGCGCAGACCAGGCTGAAGGGGGCGAACCAACCGCCACTGCCATAGCGATCAGGACAGTGAAAGCGGAGAGCGCACGGAGCCCGGGAATGGGCGGGAAGAAGAGGCAAGTGCGATAGGGAGAGAAGGGCACAATCCCCCTCTTCCGCCTGATGATCAATCCGGTCATGGAGTAGTCTGGTTGGCCAATGTCTGATTGGAGGGGTTCAGGTAAAAATCAGGCTATGTTACATATATAGCCCTTCATAAGGGGGCTGTCAAGTATTTGAGGGAAAAATCCCCGCGAAAAGCATAGGGCATATTTTCAGCGCGGGATGACCGGTTGCCGCTGGCCCTCCCCCGGGAAATCGGCTATAGTGCAGCCGCAGTGCACAATGGATGGACGGAGTGAATACATCGCACAAGGTTCTCGCTGCCACACTTCTCATTGTTTGCGTGCTCTTCGCCTTCTCCCCCGCTTTCTTCAACGGCTTTGTCTGGGAGGATTATCTGAACCTCCTCGAAAACCGGGAGTGGAGCGGATTCTCGCCTTATTGGTGGTTTTCGTCGCGTACTGGGGGGGATTTCAAGCCTTTAGCCTGGTTATCTTATGCTTTTGACCACATTTTCTGGGGTTTGAACCCATTCGGGTACCACTTATCTGGTATTTTCCTACACTGTCTATCAACGGTACTCGTATTTATGCTCATATTTCGCCTCGGAACTGGCGATATCCCCCCACGTATAGCCATGCTTGGTGCTATATTCTGGTCTGTCCACCCACTTCGGGTTGAATCGGTGGTATGGATAACGGGGAGGAAAGACACGCTTTTTTTGCCGCTCTATCTCCTGTCGGTCCTTTGCTATCTGAGATACGGGGGAAGGGAGCGTCGCGCCGGGCCTGTCCGCCGTAGCTCACCGAGCGAAGGCGGAAGGCCCGACGCTACACCCACTCTGTGGTATGCAGCGACCATAGGTTTCGGTCTCCTCTCCCTTCTCTCCAAACCGATGGCGGTCTCGCTGCCCGCGATTCTGCTTCTCCTGGACTACTTTCCGCTGGGGCGTTTTCGCCGCCGCAACTGGCGGCGTCTGATCGCGGAAAAAATTCCCCTGTTCCTCGCCGCCGCCGGCGTTGCCGCAATCGCCATCAGTACGCAGGCTGAGGGAGAATCGCTTGCCTCGCTCGAAAATATTTCCGTTTTGTCCCGCCTGGCCCTGATGGGACAGACGGGGATATTATACTTGATAAAAACAATTATCCCTGTCGGATTGAATCCGATCTATCCGACCGATCGTTTCCTCTTCTCCTCATTGCCCGCCGGATGGGCTCAGCTTCTGGCCCTCTTCGCCGCGGGCGTGCTCGCCGCGCTGTTCTCGGGGCGAAGCCGGCGATGGCTGGTCCTGGGCTGGGGGTGCTACCTGCTGACCTGGCTCCCGGTCTCGGGGATTTTCAAGACGGGGCTCAGCGCCGCCGCCGACCGCTTCTCCTATCTACCCGCAATCGGGCTGTCGATTGTTCTATCTTTTTCCCTCTCCGGATTAGGCCGGAGAGGGCAAAGGATAGGACTGATCGTTGGCGCTATTGTTGTGGGAAGCCTGGGGGTATTGACTTTTCGGCAGAGTTTGATCTGGAATAATAACCTGACGCTATGGAGTACAGGAGTAAAGCTTGGTTCCGCCGCCGCGCACTACAATCTGGGCAATGCATTGAAAGCGGCCAATGACCTCCGCGGCGCCATCGCTCATTATCAAAAAGCACTCAGAGTCAGACCGGAATATGAAGAGGCCCATTACAACCTCGCCATCGCTCTGGCCGATTCCGGCGCCTGGAACGATGCGGTCGTTCATTACCGGGAAGCCATCCGTCTCTCCCCTCCCGAGCTCAAAGCCAGGAACAACCTGGGCAATGCCCTGGCCGTTATGGGACGCCGGGAGGAGGCGGCGAGGGAGTACGAAGATATCCTCAAGATCGACCCCGCCCATGCCGAAGCCCACAACAACCTGGCCAACCTGCTGGCGGCGCGGGGGGTATATAAAGAAGCGATCGTCCACTACCGCCGGGCTCTCCAGACCGACCCGGACTACACCGATGCCCTGTATAACCTGGGTGTGACACTGGCCCTCACCGGACAGCCCGCGGAAGCCGCCGAGTCCTACCGCCGGACATTGGAGATTGACCCCACCTACGAAAAAGCCCGCGCGAACCTGGGACTGCTGGAAAAAGAAACAAAGGAGGAATTTAAATCCGGCAGCCACGACTAATGGGGTGACGGTGAAAATCCGCCTGCTTGTATAGGTCCTATACGACCGATAGGACCTTTAAGGCCTATGTGGAGGCCAGCCCGCCGGAGACTGCCGCCAACACGCTCATCTGCCTCGTGCACCAGGCGAACTTTCTGCTCGACCGGCAGCTGAAACAACTGGAGGCGGTTTTCACTCAGGAGGGCGGCATCTCGGAAAGGCTCTACCGGGCGCGGCTCTCGAGAAGGGATGCCGGGGATGTCGGTGGCGGTAGCCGCAGGCTTTAGCCTGCGTGCCGGTGGGCAGGCAGATCATTATTGGGGAAAACGTAGGCTAAAGCCTGCGGCTACCCAAGAAAGGAGAACATTTCACAGGCAGGAAATATACTGCCTGCATAGTGCAGGAGGGTAGATGTAATATAGGTGCGTCCTCTATTGCCCTGCGATGAAGAGATCGAAGAAAAAACGACCTGCTGCCATGGTATCCCCGGGTTCGGATACACGCGGGCACATGCGCGTATGGTGGATCCTCGGCGCCGTACTTCTCGCCGGCCTGATCGTCCGCCTCCTCTACCTCTCGGAAATCAGCCGGAGGGCCGACTTCACGCACCCGGAGGTGGACGGGGCCTTCCACGACTACTGGGCCTGGGGGATCGCCTCCGGCGAATGGGCCGTCCCCGATGACTACCCCGACCCGCTCATCCGCGAGCGGGCCTATTTTCGCCCTCCCGGATACGCCTACACGCTCGGGGCGATATATTTCATCTTCGGCCGCGACTATCTCGCCCCCCGCGTTTTTCAGATGCTTCTGGGATTGGCCTCCTGCTTCCTCGCCTTCCTCTTCGCCCGGCGCTGGTTCGGCGACCGGGCGGGCGTCGTCTACTCCGCGCTCACGGCCTTCTACTGGATCTTCATCTATTTCGAAGGTAAGCTCCTCGACGCGGTGGTCGACGTTTTCTTCACCGTCCTCCTGTTGCTTCTCCTGTCGGATTGGATGGGAAAGGCGACATTCCGAAGCGGCCTCATCCGGGGGGCGGTGCTGGGTCTCTTTGCCCTTTTCCGAACCAACGTCCTGCTCTTCTGGCCGGCGGCATTGATCTGGCTCTGGTGGTCCCATCGCGGCGGGAGCGACCGCAAATCCATCATCCGTTGCGCAGGAGGTTTTCTCCTGGGGACGCTGCTCGCCCTGTCGCCCGCATTCATCAGGAACGCCGTCGTTGCCCGCGATCCCGTCCTGGTCGCGGCCAACGGCGGGATGAGCCTGGCGATCGGGAACAACGAGAAGGCCGACGGGACCAACCATTATCTCCCCGGCTACGGGATGATGAAGAATCCCTTCGACTACACGCTCGCCCTCCAGGCGTTGGAGAAGTCACTGGGGGAAACACCCAGTTCGCTAAGATACTCGGAAGCTTCGAGGATTTTCGCCCGTCGCGCTTTCGATTATATCCGCGCCCATCCCCTCGCCTTTCTCAAGCTTACGCTGCGCAAGGCCGCACTCTTCTGGGGGCCCTACGAGGTGACGAACAACGAAGAGATCTATTTCGCCCGGAAGAGTTCGCGGGTGCTCAGCGTGATTCCGCTGAACTTTACTTCGATACTGGCGCTGGGCATAGTTGGGGGGATCATGTTTTTCACGGGCTATCTTCGGGGTTCCGGGCTCGGGGGACAGAGGGCAGGGTTCAGGGTCCAGGGTTCAGGGATAGGCGGGGGGGCCGCGTTCAACGGGCAACGTGAAACGTGCAACGGCCCATTCTCGAACGGACGGATGCCCGTTGCCGTCCTCACGCTCCTCTTCGTAGGCGTCTATTTCCTCTCCGCCCTTCCCTTCGCCGCCGCCGACCGCTACCGCGTCCCGGCGATACCGGGGATCCTGCTCTTCAGCTCGCTGGCTCTTCTCGCTCTGTTCGACTTCCTGCGCCGAAAGGAGTGGGTTCGTCTCATGGCGGCGACGGGGGGCTGCGTCCTCGCTTACTTCCTGTTCTCAATCAATCCCGCGGGTTATCAGCCCTCGCCGGCGAAATGGCACTACGACGCGGGGATCGCGGCGGCGGCCGAGGGCAGGATCGAGGAGGCGATCGCCGAGTACCGCCGGGCACTCGAGGCGATCCCGGACTACACCGAAGCGCGGAACAACCTGGGGGCCATTCTTGTGCGGGCGGGGCGCTGGAAGGAGGCGGTCGCCGAATATCAGGAGGTTCTCCGTCTTCGCCCCGACCAGGCGGAGATGCACAGCAACCTGGGCGACGTCCTCTCCCGTCTGGGCAGGGACGAAGAGGCGATCGCCTCCTTCCGGGAGGCTCTCCGTCTCGATCCCGAGTGCGTCCAGGCCCACAACAACCTGGGGATCGTTCTGGAGAAGCAAGGGAAACGAGACGAGGCGGCCGATCACTACCAGTCTGCCCTGCGGATCCAGCCCGACTATGAAGAAGCCCACTACAACCTCGCCAATCTGCTTGGGCGCTCGGGCGATGTCGAGGGCGCGATCTCCCATTTCCGGGAGGCGATCCGCTTCGATCCCCGCTATGCGCCCGCCCATAACAACCTCGGCAACGCTCTGTTCGGCCAGGGGAAGCTTACGGAGGCGGCGGAGGAATACCGGAAGGCCCTGGAGGTCGATCCCGGACTTCTCGATGCCCACAACAACCTCGCCAACATCCTGGCGGGATCGGGCCAGTACGACGAGGCGATCGTCCATTACAGCCGGGCGCTGGAGATCGATCCGAACTACGGCATGGCTCAACTCAACCTCGGCTACACGCTGGAGGTGCGGGGGAAACGGGGGGAGGCGATCGTCCGTTACCGCCGGGCACGGGAGCTGATGCCCGTGAGCGTCCCGGCGCATCTCAGGCTCGCTTTGGCTCTGGCTGCGGAGGGGCAAAAGGAGGAGGCGCGGGGACTGGTTGAGAAGGCGCTGATTCTGGAGCCAGGGTCAGTCGCCGCGAAGGAAGCGATGGAGAAGATAGTCATCAGTAATCAGTGACCAGCAAAAGAATCGCGGCGGGTCCCGAAGAAGAATTCGGGATGGGGCAGACGCCGCTCCCACAAAATTCAGACGATATGCCGTCTGACTACGATGGAACGCAGATCCCAAACATTTCTGGTTGGAATAGCGATCGCGGCGATCACCGCGGCGGTCTTTCTCCCGTCGCTCTCGGGCGCGTTCCTCAACTGGGACGACGGGCGGCTGATCGAGTTTTCCGCCTGGAGAGGGTTCGGTCCACAGAACGTCCGCTGGTGGTTCGGCTCCTTCGCCGGGGGGGACTTCAAGCCGCTCTCCTGGGCGTCGTATGCCCTCGATCACTCCCTCTGGGGGCTGAATCCGTTCGGCTATCATCTCGGGAACATTGTTCTGCATTCGCTCAATGCGGCGCTGGTATTTTATCTGCTCTGGCTTCTCGCTTCAGCCAGTCCGGCATGCCACGGCCCCGGGAAGGTAGCCGCAGGCCACGCCCCCGCCGGGCGGGTAAACTTTAGCCTGCGCGGCGAGAAGACAAGGATAAAGCCGATCCACACAACGCAGGCTAAAGCCTGCGGCTACCAAAGCGTCTGGATCGCCGTTGTCGCCGCGCTCTTCTTCTCCCTCCATCCCCTGCGGGTGGAGACGGTCGCCTGGGTCACGGAGAGGAAGGGCTGTCTCTCGGGTTTCTTCTTTCTTCTCTCCCTTTTGCTCTATGCCGCCTATGCCTTCCGTCGGAGAGAAGGCGCGGCCGCCGGGAAACTCTACCTGGGCTCTCTCCTGTCCGGCATCTGCGCCTGCCTGGCCAAGCCGTCGGCGTTGCCCCTTCCCTTCGTGCTCATCATCCTGGATATTCATCCGCTGAAGCGGATGCAGGAAGGCTGGAATCGTTTGATCGCCGAGAAGGTTCCCTATCTGCTCGTCTCCCTGGTGACGGGGTTGCTGGCCATCGCCGGGCAGCGCGCCTCTTCCGCGCTCGCCCCGATGGAGGATGTGAGCCTGTCCGGGCGATTCTTTCTCTCCGCCCGGGCGGTCTTTTTCTATCTGGGGAAGACCGTCTGGCCCTTCCATCTTTCCCCGGTCTATCCGCAGGATCATCTGTCGCTCGGGCCCATGGGCTGGGTATACCCGATAATTCTCGCCGGCGTTCTTTTCGCTTTTCTCCTCTTCTGGAGGAGAAAAATAAAATGGCCGCTGGGCGCCTTCCTCTTGTATCTGGTCCTGCTCTTCCCGGTCTCGGGATTTTTCCGTACGGGCGCGGTCGCGCTGGCCGACCGATTCGTCTATCTTCCCGCGTTGGCGATATCTCTTGCTCTTGGTGATCTTCTCCGGTCAGCCGCCGCCCTGCGGAAGTACGCTCTGGTGGTCGTGGCGGCCGTGCTGGTCCTGCTGTCTTTTCTGACCGTCCGCCGTCAGCCGGTCTGGAGAAGTTCGCGGGATCTCTGGGAGGAAGCCGCGGCGCGCGCCCCTTCCTCCGCTCTCGTATTCAACAACCTGGGGCGGGCGTTGGCGGATGAAGGGCGGTTCGCGGAAGCGGAAACAGCATACCAACGCGCGCTCGCACTCCAGCCCGCTTCCGCCGAGGCTCTGACCAATCTGGGCAATCTCCGGGCCCGGTTCGAGGACTGGGAAGGCGCGGCCGCTCACTACCGTGCAGCGTTGAAAATCGACTCCCGCTTTGCCCCCGAGGCCCACAACAACCTGGGGAACGTTCTCGCCCGGACAGGCCAGGTCGATGAGGCGGTCTCCCATTTTGAAGAAGCTCTGCGGCTGAAAACGGAGTATCCCGAGGCGCTCAACAACCTCGCCAACACGCTGGCCATGAGGGGGGATCTCGCGGGGGCGGAGGACCGCTATCGGGAGGCGATTCGCCGGAAGCCCGCTTATCCCGAGGCCTGGCTCGGCCTCGGCGGCGTGCTCCAGGAAACGGGGAGGCTCGACGAGGCGATCGAGTGTTTCCAGAGGTGTGTTCAGATCAATCCCACCCGGCCGGATGCTAATTATTATCTGGGGAAAGCTCTGTCGGCGGCCGGCCGGAACGGAGAGGCGGAGGGCTATTTTCGGAAAGCGGCGGAACTGAAGAAGCAGTGAGCAGAGAAAGAACATTGAACGCGAAGCAATATTTCGCCGGGGCGGCCGCGCTGGCCGCGCTGGTCTTCATCGCCTTCGCCCCCGCTTTGGCCGGGGGGTTCGTCTGGGACGACGACTTTTGGGTCCATAAAAATCCCCACATCACCGGAGGGAAAAACATCTGGGAGGTCTGGTATTCTCCCTCCTTCCCCGGCCAGAACTATCCCCTGACCTACACCTTTTTCCGGGGCCAGTTCCTCCTCTGGGGCTATGTCCCCTTCGGCTATCACTTTGCCAACCTCCTCCTCCACTCGCTCGACGCCGTTCTGGTCTGGACGATCCTGAGGAGGCTCAAGGTCCGCGGCGCCTGGATCGCCGCCGCCGTCTTCGCGGTCCATCCCCTGATGACGGAGTCGGTCGCCTGGGTCACCGAGCTGAAAAACACGCTCTCCGCGCTGTTCCTCCTCTCCTCATGTGTTGTGTTCCTAGACTGGGAGGAGAAGGGGAAACGCGGTCGCCTGCGCTTGTCCTGGGCCTTGTATTTTCTCGCGCTCAGCGCCAAGACCTACATCTCGGTCTTCCCGTTCGTTCTCTTTATCCTGGTCTGGCTGCGGCGCAACACGATTTCGCGAAAGGCCGTGTTTGCCATCCTCCCTTTCATGCTGCTCTCGCTCCTGGCCGGGGCCTTCACCTGGTATTTCGAGATCTGGCATGTCGGCGTGCGCGGCGAGGAGTGGGAGATGGCGGCGGCGGGGAGGTTTGTGATCGCCGGGCGGGTCTTCTGGTTCTATCTCGGCAAGCTCGTTCTCCCGGTCGACTTCACGTTCATCTACCCGCGCTGGGCGATCGATCCGTCAAGCGCCCGGCAGTGGGCCTATCCCGCGCTGGCAGCCCTCTTCGGCGCGGTCCTCTGGTTCCTGCGCCGGGTCGCGGGGCGCGGTCTGCCCGCGGCCTTCGCCTGCTACCTTGTCCTGGTCTCGCCCTCGCTCGGCTTCGTCAGTTTTTACGCCCAGGTCTATTCGTTCGTGGCCGACCATTACGCCTACCTCGCCGTCATCGGTCCGATCGCTCTCGCCGCGGACGCCTTCAGCCGCCTGGTCTCCCGCTCGGTTCGGCGCCTCGTCGCCGCCGCCGTCCTGGCCGGTCTCGCCTGCCTGAGCTTCCGCCAGTCGGGCGCCTACCGCGACCTGGAGACGCTCTGGCGCGACACGCTGCGGAAAAACCCCGCCGCCGAGATGGCCCACAACAACCTGGGCGTTCTCCTCCTCGACCGGGGAGAGATCGACGAGGCGATCGCCCGCTGCCGGGAATCGGTCCGCCTGAACCCGCGAAACGGTCTGGCCTGGAACAACCTCGGCCTGGCCCTGGTCGGCCGGGGGGAGACGGCGGAGGCGATCAAGGCCTATGACCGGGCGATCGAGCTGCGCCCGAACCAGGCCGAGTTTTACGGCGGGAAGGCCTACGCACTGGAGCACGCCGGCAAACGGGAGGAAGCCCGGGAGTATTACGACCGCGCCCTCCGTCTCCAGCCGAACCTGGCGGAGGCTCTTCTCCGGCGCGGCGCTCTCCGGGGGGAGACGGGGGATAGAGCGGGCGCCGAAGAGGATGTGCGGTCAGCCCTGGCGGCCGATCCCTCATCCGCCCAGGCCCACAACCAACTCGGTCTTCTCCTCGCCCGGAAGGGGGAGGCCACGGAGGCCGAAAAACACTACCGGGAGGCTGTCCGTCTCAATCCCTCGCTCCGGGAGGCCCAGGCCAACCTGGTCAATGTCCTGGCCGAGTCCGGAAGGGTCGCGGAGGCGGTCTCCTTCTACCGGGATTTCGCCCGCGACGATCCCGGCAATCCCCGCGTGCGCTACAACCTGGCCGTCGCCCTGGCCAAGACCGGGCAGGCGGAGGAGGCGATCGCGGAATACCGCCGGACGATCGGACTGGATCCCGCCTATGCCGCCGCCCGGGCGAATCTGGCCGGCCTTCTCAAGGAACGGGGGGAGACGGCGGAGGCGGTCAAGGAATTGGAGATCCTTCTCTCCCGGGATCCCGCTCATGTCCGGGGACGGTATATCCTGGCGACGATCCAAGGGGAACGGGGGGAGAGGGAGGAGGCGAGGAGGAACCTGGAGCGGGTTTTGGCGGACGATCCCGGATTCGCCCCCGCCCGGGAGCTGCTGGAGAGGCTAGCGGGGGAGTAAGATCAGCGATCTCAGATTTGAGATTTCAGATCTCAGATATAATAGATCGCGGCCCGATGACGATCGTGCGCAAATAATAATCGGGGCCCAGAGAGTTTTGGCTCGGCATTTTCAACAGACGATTGAATAGGATGGGATAGGATACCGACGGCTGGCCGAGCCCATCCCATTCAATCCTATTCAATCGTCTGTTGAATTTTTTGCCGGGCCAGCCCGGCTCGCGCCGGGTCCCGAAGAAGCATTCGGGATGGGGCAGACGGCGCTCCCACAATGAGCGGAGAGATGGCTTGAGATGAGGCCGCGATCATATATCATGGGGGCGAAGTGAAACCGACCCTCTCGACCGCAGCCCCCCGTCCCTTCGCCCGCTCCCTCCCTTATCTCATCCTGGCCGGGATACTTCTCCTGGGAGCGGTCTTGCGGATCCTCTATTTCCGGGAGATCCTGCATGAGCCGGATTTCTTCTTCCCCGCCATCGACGCCAGCTACCACGATTACTGGGCGCGGGGAATCGCCACCGGCAACTGGGTCCCTCCCGGAGGGAGGGAGGACCCGCTGATCTACCGCTATCCCTTCTACCGTCCGCCTCTCTACGCCTATATCCTGGCCGCCCTCTACCGCCTCTACGGGGTCGATCTGATTTTCCCGCGCGTTTTTCAGATGGCCCTGGGACTGGCCGCCGCCGCCCTGGCCTTTTTCATCGGGAGAAGGTGGTTCGGGGAGACGGCGGGTTTGATCTGGTCGGGGCTGATGGCGGTCTACTGGATCTTCATCTTTTACGAAGGGGAGCTGGTGGGGGAATCGTTCTCAGTCATCTTGGGCCTGCCGCTGCTCTGGACGATCGCGTCGGCGGGGGAAGGGAGAAGGGGCTGGATCGAGGGACTGGTCGCGGGTGTCGTCTTGGGGCTCTATGCGCTTCTCCGGCCCAACGTGCTGGTCTTCTTCCCGGTGGCCGCGGGATGGATCGTCTGGTCTCGGTGCCGCTACGGGCCTGCCCTCCTTCGCGCCGAACGCGAAGGCGGAACAAAAGCGGCCTGGCTGACCGTGGCGGGGCTTGCCCTGGGGACGGTCCTGTCCATCGCCCCCGCAACGATCCGCAACTATGTCGTCTCCGGCGAGCTCGTCCCCATCGCCGCCAACGCCGGACTTTCGATCGTGGTGGCGAACAACGAGTTCACCGACGGCACCACCCATATCATCCCCGGGATCGGCGACGTCGGGGAGCCGTTCGAGTACACCCGGATTGTGCGGCAGCTGGAAAGGAACCTGCGGCGTCCGCTCACCCACCAGGAAGCCTCCAATATCCTGACCGGACAGGCACTGGATTTCGTTTTTGCCCACCCGGGGAAGTTTCTGAAGCTCTTGGGGCGCAAGGCGCTGCTTTTCTGGGGGCCCTACGAGATCCGGAACCTGAAGGAGACGTACTACGCGCGGCTGAACTCGCCGGTGCTCCGGGCGATACCGCTGAACTTCACTCTGGTCTTCGCGCTGGGCGTTCTCGGGGCGATCCTGTTCTTCGCCCGGCGTCGCCTCGGGAGAGGCGACGCTACAGCCGGCTGTAGCG
>CAZKCI010000138.1:0-6287 GCA_964551475.1 uncultured bacterium
GCCGGGCCTTATGATCGGTCCATACCGTCCCTATCGTCCATACTGTCCTATCCTTTATAAGGGTGAGCGAGGGGACTCGAACCCCCGGCCACCTGGGCCACAGCCAGGCGCTCTAACCGACTGAGCTACGCTCACCGTGCAATATCTTTACCCTTCCCCCAAAACCATTTGTTTCCAGCGTCCCCGGGGTGATTCGAACACCCGACCCTCGGATTAGAAATCCGATGCTCTATCCAACTGAGCTACGGGGACATGCCGACCATCCCGCGTCCCCTCTTTGACGCCCGGGGATATCCGCCCTCAACCCGATTTCATATCATAACCCCAAACCCGCCGCAAGACAAGGGGAGCGAGGGCGTTGTCAGGCCCGTCCCCCACGGGCTTGTCCCGTGGGAACGAACGATCGGAGATAGGATCGCGCCCCTTTTTCGGCTCTCTTCCATTTTGTGTGGGATAGCTTTTCTGATATCCGGACAACCGCTGTCCGATCGAAGAGCAGTTGTCCGCCTATCCTGCGGCCACCCCGCCACAACCCCGTCGGGGTTGAATACTCGCCTCGCCTTTGTTACTCCGGCGCAACCTTCCCCGTCTCCTGGTGGTCCTCCGACTTCCCGGGGCACGTCGATATAGCCGGGGATGGCTCCAGCCACGGGGGGATACTCTTCCCCGCACCGGCTGCAGACGAGTCGTTCCACCCAGACGGGACGGATGCTTGGGGCCATGGTTCACCTCCCAGTGATAAGGACTCCTCGCCCGGGCAATTCCTTGCAAAATATGAGAATATAATTGACTGCCTCGGCCTACCTGTGATAGCGTTCCTTCCAGTCAAGGGAGGTTCCCATTGCTTTTCTTGGATGAGGTCGAGTGGCTTTCTGAACCCGGTGCTGGAGAATAGTCCAGGCCGGGTTGTCGTCTTTAAGGGAGAATGTTTAACCTCATATCCTTCGATATCGGTCTCATAAATCTGGAGGCTGTACACTCATATCAAGGCTTTCGCAGCGGCGAAATAGGTAGGTGTCTCCGGATTCCCGGATTCCGAAAACGAAACTCGTTTTTTCATTGATCTTATAAAAATGTTTAAATCAGGAAAGGAGGAGTATCATGAAATGGAACCCGTATGTGGTAGCAGCTTTGGCACTACTCATTTTGGCTCCATTAGGTTATAGCGCCCCCATTACTCCGCCGCCGCTCCATCCTCCCCCAGCCCTGCGGGTTCCGATGACGACCCCAACTCCCGGGGGGGCCCCGACCGCGACGCCGGCAAGTACGCCGACGCCGTTAATTCCTACCCCGACTCGCTCGCCGACCCCGACCGCGATTCCAACCTCCTCGCCGACCCCGACGCCGACGCTTACCCCGGTCAAGACCGCAACACCTACCCCCGAACCGACACTCATACCGGTCAAGACGACGACACCGACGCCTGAACCTACACTCACGCCGGTGAAGACCGCCACTCCCACACCAGAACCGACACTTACACCGGCCAAAACGGCGACGCCTACGCCTAAACCGACACTTATGCCGGTCAAGACACCACCACCGACCCCGGAACCCACACTGACCCCCGAGCCGACACTCGGAAAAACACCCTCGCCCACTCCCACATGCGGTCCGATTCCCCCCCCGCAAGAGGCGGTGATCGCTTCCGGGGATTACAACGGGGATGGGACAGCCGAAGCCGCCGTCTTCCGTCCTTCTTCTGGGATGTGGTCGGTGAAAGATGTTACCGTTGCCTACTACGGAGTCTCCACTGATCAGCCTGCCTCTGGGGACTACGATGGGGACGGTGTCTCCGACATCGCCGTCTTCCGCTCCGCCTCCGGACAGTGGTTCGTCCGTAACTTGACCCGCCTCTTCTATGGTCAGGCGGGGGACATCCCGATACCGGGAGACTATGACGGAGACACAGTCACCGATATCGCCGTCTTCCGCCCCGCCACCGGCCGCTGGTATATCCGGAACCTGACGAGCACGGTATTCGGGGCTAACGGCGATTGGCCGGTCCCGGGGGATTACGATGCCGGAGGATCGCTGCAGATGGCGGTTTACCGTCCGACTGCGGGATACTGGGCGGTCTCCGGTCTCACCCGTTTCTTCTTCGGGGGATCAGACGACTGGCCGATGCCTCTCGACTATGACGGCGACGGCGGCTGCGAGCCGACGGTCTTCCGTCCCTGCGAGGGGATGTGGGGGATCCGGAACATCACGCGGGAATACCTGGGGATCTGCACCGACTGGCCGCGGCCGGCGGATTACGATGGGAACGGTGCGGATGACTTGGCAATTTTCCGTGACTACTCGGCACTCTGGGCTATCCGTAATCTGACCAGGATGTATTTCGGTGCTTCAGGAGACGTGCCAGTTACGCGGTAAAAACAGTCTAGTCGGCAAGACAAAAGGGCAGCCCTCGTTGGTGATGGGGGCTGCCCTTTTTCCCAGGAACCAAACAGCTACTATCGGGAAGGTTTTCTTGGGGGTTCTTGAAAAATTGAGGGGACACGTGGGTAAAACACAACCCTTCCCCGTCTCCCGGTGATCCTCCGGCTGCCCGGGGCACGTCGATATAGCCGGGGATGGCTCCAGTCACGGGGGGATACTCTTCCCCGCACCGGCGGCAGACGAGTCGCTCCTCCCAAACGAGACGGATGCTCGGAGACATAGGTCACCTCCCAATAATAGGGACTCCTCATCCGGGAAAATCGTGGCAATTTTTTTATCAGATAATTCCCTCTTGAATAATCCGGGGTCACCTTATATAATCCGGGGTCACCTTACTCATATCAAGGCTTTCGCGGTGGCGAAAGAGGTAAGTGTCCCCGGATTAGGAGAATGAATATGAACACGAAGATAAAAGGCGCTTGGCTGGCTCTTCCCTTAACAGTGATCGGAGTGCTGTGGGCGTGCGGTTCCGGCGCAGCCGCGCCGGATAATTACGCTGGTTGGACGGTAGGCGCCGCCCAGAACGGGTACGGCACGATTCTGCGGTCGATCGACAGCGGGAACTCGTGGACGCGCCAGGGCGCCGGACAGATCGCGGCCGTAGACCTGACCGGAGTGGTCGCCGTCGATCCCTATACCGCATGGGTGGTGGGGGATTCCGACGGTTACGCGGCCATCTACCACACCGCCGACGGCGGGAGCACCTGGATCCGGAAAGGATCCCCGGCCGAAATCCCGGACATCGACCTGAACAAAGTCCACGCCTCCGACGATAACAACGTCTGGGCCGTCGGCGACTCGCTCACCGAGAGCGTGATCCTCCACTCCAGCGACGGCGGCGACACCTGGACGAACCGGATCCCGGCCGGATACGAGCTCGCCCCCCTCCAGGGTGTCTCTTCCCCGAACCGCGACACCGTCTGGGTGACCGGGGGCCCCCTGGATGGTTACCCGCTCATCCTCAAGAGCGCCGATGCCGGCCTCTCCTGGACCCGCCAGAGCGGCGGCGACGTCGCCCGGCCCGGGTACGATCACATCCTGGGGATATCGGCGGTCGACGGGGAGACGGCCTGGGCGATCGGTGGAATCAGCGGCAGCCAGGGCTGGTTCGTCCTGAAAACCACCGACGGCGGCGACACCTGGACGATGCAGACCGAAGGGGCCCACGACGGCAACGAGATCTGCGCCGTGGACGCCTCGACGGTCTGGGCCGCCAGCGACTCCGTCATCTCCTGGTCCGCCGACGGCGGAGCCACCTGGGGCTCGCACAACTCCTACGAATACACGATGGGCATCAGTGCCATCGATTCCCGGGAGGCCTGGGCGGTATCGTGCACCTGGAAAGGAAGCATCTGGCACACTACCGACGGCGGCCTCAACTGGACGGTCATTGAGGAACTGGGCGGCGAAACCCTGCCCGGCCTGTGGACGATCTCCTTCTCGTCCCAGCCGATCCCGGCATATCTGGTCCTCGAATCCGGGGACTATGACGGTGACGGACGCTCGAACATCGCGATCTTCCGGCCGTTGAACGGCCTCTGGGCCGTCCAGGGCCTGGGGAGGATATACTTCGGGACCAGCGCTGACATCCCCGCGAGCGGGGACTACAACGGAGACGGCACTACGGATGTGGCCGTGTTTCGCCCGGCGAACGCGATGTGGGCCCTGAAGAACATCACCCGGCTCTATTTCGGCTCATCTGGCGATATCCCCATTCCCGGCGACTATAACGGTGACGACAGCTGTGACGTGGCGGTGTACCGGGGGGCCGCGGGGCTGTGGGCGATCAGAAACTTGACCAGCGTATATTTCGGGGCTACCGGAGACCAGCCGGTTCCCGCAGACTATAACCTGGATGGGTTCTCCGATATCTCCGTATTCCGGCCTTCATCGGTGCTGTGGGCGATAAAGAATCTGACCAGGGCGTACTTCGGATCAGTCCTCGATGTGCCAGTCCCAGCGGAGTTCAGATGGTATAACGGAGCCGATATCGCGGTCTATCGCTACACGACGGGACTTTGGGCGGTCAGAAACTCTACCCGGTTCTACTTCGGATCGAGCACGGATATGCCGATCACAGGGGACTTCGGGGGCAGCTCTCTCGACGATACGGCTATCTTCCGGGCCACGAATGGACTCTGGGCGATCCGGGGGATAACGAGGGCGTATTTCGGAGCTACCGGAGACATCCCGGTCACCCGTTAAAACAGGTTGGTCGGCAAGAAAGGGCGGTTCTCCGACAAAGAATCAGAGGAAAAATCGGGAGGCCAGGCATTGAACACCAAGACGCAAGTAGTTGTTCTTTCCAGTAAAGGAGAGAAAATGAACTTAAGAAAGATTCTGTTCTGGGTAGCTTTTTCTCTTATCGCGGGCGAAGCCAATAATTCAGTTTTCGCACAAGTAGCTACCGATTACTCACAAGCTGCGAATTGGTTGTCTTTGACTGCTACCGGCAAAGCAGTAGATATTTTTTACATTTATCCGACGACCGGCTGGACGAATGATACTACGACCCCCCAGATTTGCGCGATAAACAATTCCGCCATGCAAACGGGCGCACAACTGGATCTTGCAATACAGGCAAGTGCTTTTGAAACCGTCGGCAATATTTTCGCGCCATACTATCGGCAGGCAAACTCATGCCCCACGAATCGTCAGGCGTTCATCGGCGGCATCCCGACAACGGACGGCATTGCGGCCTTTGACTACTACATCAAGCACTATAACGACGGCCGCCCGTACATTTTGCTCGGACATTCACAAGGAGCAAATATAGCGAGCAACCTGTTGGCCCAATACATGAATGAAAATCCAACGGCGTACAGCAGAATGATTGCCGCTTATGTTATCGGATATGCAGTCACCCCGGCGTACCTTTCCCAAAATCCTATCTTGAAATTCGCTGAAAACGCGGATGATACGGGAGTAATAATTTCGTATAACACTGAAGCTCCTGATTGTGACACGGCAACCAATCCGGTCTTATACGCGGGCGTGGGCCTGGTCATAAATCCAATCAGCTGGACAAGAAGCGAAACATTGGCGCCTAAGACCGAAAGCCTGGGGTCATACCTGCCGAATTCGTCGGGACAATTTGTACAGGTGCCGCAGTACGCCGACGCCCAAATCAACTCTTCGCTTGGGGTGTTATTCTGCAGTACTGCTGATGAAGATTTTATAGCGGCGATATCTTCAAGTTTCCCCCGGGGAGTTTACCATGATTTTGATATCCCTTTATATTACTTCGATCTAAGGGCAAACGCCGCCAACAGAGTCAAAAATTACTTAAACAATTCCACCAGACGTTGGATTTCTGATTACAACGGCGACGGGACATCCGATTTCGCCCTCTTCCGCCCTTCCAGCGGTCTGTGGGCGGTCCGGGATATAACACGGACGCATTTCGGAACGAGCGGTGATCTGCCGGTCAGTGGGGATTACGACGGCGACGGCACAACGGATATCGCTTATTTCCGTCCCTCGAACTGTCTCTGGTCTGTCCTGGACGTGGGGGTCGCCTTCTTCGGCCAGCCGGGGGATGTTCCTGTGGTCGGGGATTACAACGGAGACGGAACCTGCGACGTAACTACCTTCCGGGGAAGCTCCGGCCTGTGGTCGATTTACTGCCTGACCCAGATCTACTTTGGGGCTTCCACTGACTTGTTAGTCCCAGGTGACTACGACGGGGATGGTACGACGGATATCGCTATCTTCCGGCCATCATCAAGTATGTGGTCGGCGAGAAACGTTACCAGGTTCTATCTCGGCTTGAGCACGGATAGGCCGGTCCCCGGCGATTTCAGCGGAACGGGAAAATGGGAAGGCGGTGTCTTCCGTCCCTCCTC
>CAZKCI010000139.1:0-26023 GCA_964551475.1 uncultured bacterium
CGACGCTACAGCGAACATTGATCGGTGATTCGTGGTCGAAAAATGGGGCGCGCCGGCGGGATCGTAGTCGTGCTAATTTGCGAAAGGCCTTTTAGATCCGGCCCATCAGGCGGTAGCCCAGAATACCGATCCACTCCCGGACGCAGGCGGTGGAGTAGCCAAAGCGGTCGATGAGGGGGAGGAAGCCGAAGTAGAAGAGCTTGTCGGGCTGGCCGAGGGGGAAGTCGGCCGGGGCGGGGATCGCTTCGATCCCCGCCTTTTTCATGGTCAAAAGCGCCCGGGGCATGTGGATGAATGATGTGACGAGCATGATCCGGTGGCGTCCGACGCCGGGGAAACGCTCGTCCAGGATCCGTTTGATCTCACGGGTGTTCTCGAATGTGTTGCGGGATTTCGCCTCCATCCAGACGTCCTTCTCCGGGACTCCCATCCTGATCGTGTAGGCTTTGGCCAACCCCGGCTCGATGCCGACCGGGTCGAAGGGATCGCCGGAGCCGCCGGCATAGAGGAGGGGCAGCCTTCCCTCGAACCTCCAGTAGAGTTCGAGTCCGTGCCAGAGCCTCTTCCAGGAGTCGCCGCCGAGCTCGGATCGGGGGCGGTGGCTCCCCTGCCGGAAGGCGCCCCCCGCCAGGACGACGACGGCCTCCGCCCCGTCCGGCCTTTCCGGATCGATAAAAGCCGCCCGCGTGTCGGGGAGAAGGATCATCAAACTCTTTACCAGGGGCCTCATCCCCAGGTCGGTGGAGAGGAGATAGAAGAAGACCAGGATCAGGGCGAGAAGGGTTATCCCCGTTCTGCGGCGGTGGGCGAGAAGGAGGACGAGGACGGCGATTATTCCCAGGGCGATGATCGCCGGGGGGAGGAGAAAGGGCTCGATCAGCTTCAGGAATGTGAACATGGGCGAGTCAATGCCAGGACAGTAGTCCGAGTCAAGGCGAGCTATCGATTGAAGATCCGGTCTCGTTCAAACCGTTGAAATTGTTGAAGCCGTTGAAATCGATCAAGCCCGGCCATTCGTGAAGATTCGTGCCTGCGCGCTGAAGCGCTACGGCGCGCAAGCGTGCAAATTCGTGGATATCATTCGCCGGGCCGGCCGGGCCGATTCCGATCCTGCGATGATGATATAATATCACCGATGAAAACCCGCGTCCCGGAGTGGTTTCGCCAAGCTACCATCTACCAGGTCTATCCCCAGTCCTTCCTCGACTTGAACGGCGACGGGATCGGCGATCTCCAGGGGATCGCCGCCAAACTCGACTACATCCAGTCCCTCCACTGCGACACGCTCTGGGTCAACCCCTGTTTCGTCTCGCCCTTTCAGGACGCCGGCTACGATGTCTCCGACTACCGCACGGTCGCTCCCCGTTACGGGACCAATCGCGATCTTGAGAATCTCTTCCGCGAAGCGCATCAGCGCGGGATGAGAGTCCTCCTCGACCTCGTCCCCGGCCACACCTCGATCGAACACCCCTGGTTCGGGGCCTCCGCCCGCTCCCGCCCCAACCGCCATTCCAACTGGTATGTCTGGACCGACTCCGTCTGGCGCAAGGAGCCCGGGCTGATGTTCGTCCGGGGCTTCGCCGAGCGGAACGGGAACTTCCTCGCCAACTTCTTCTGGTTTCAGCCCGCCTTGAACTTCGGTTTCGCCCGCCCCGATCCGAAAAAGCCCTGGCAGCTCCCCCCCGATCATCCGGATATCCGCGCTCTGAAGCTCGAGTTCCAGCGGATCCTGCGCTTCTGGCTCGACCGCGGCGCCGACGGCTTCCGCGTGGATATGGCCTTCAGCCTGGTCAAGGAGGACCCGGAGCGGAAAGCGACGATCGCCCTCTGGAAGGAGTTCTGTGAGTTCCTCGGCCGCGACTACCCGGAGGCGGTCCTGGTCTCGGAGTGGTGCAACCCGTCCCAGTCGCTCCCCGCCGGCTTCCACGCCGACTTCCTCATCCACTTCGGGAGCGGCGCCTACACGAGCCTCTTCCGGGCGGAGGAGGGGCGGAACATCTATCCCGGCGCGTATGGTCGGAGCTATTTCGACTCGGCGGGGGAGGGGGACATCAACCGTTTTCTCACCGTCTACCTGGAACACCTGAACGCGGGCAAGGGGCGGGGCTACATCTCTCTCCCCAGCGGCAACCACGACCTTCCCCGTTTGAGCCTGGGCAGGGACGCCGACGACATCGAGATCGCTTTCGCCTTCCTCCTGACCATGCCCGGCATCCCGGCGATCTATTACGGCGACGAGATCGGCCTGAAACATCCGAGGAACCTTCCCTCGAAAGAGGGGGGATACAACCGCACCGGCGCCCGGACGCCGATGCAGTGGAGAAAAGGATCGAAGGCGGGTTTCTCCTCGGCCGATCCGAAGACATTCTATCTCCCCCTGGATCCTTCGCCCGAAAGGCCTTGTGTCGCCGCACAGGAAAATGATCCCCGGTCGCTCTTGAACAGAGTCCGGAGGCTCTCCGCTCTGCGCCGGGAAAATCCCGCGCTCGGGAACGACGGCGTATTCCTGCCGGTCTACACTCAAAATCGCGGCTATCCGTTTGCGTACGAGCGTCGGAACGGCGATCGCCGCGCCCTCGTCCTCCTCAATCCCTCGCGCCGGAAGGCGGAGGCGACCTTCGAGATCCTGCCCGCGCCGCGCGAGCCGCGGTTGCTTCTGGGCCGAGGCTGCGCCCTGAGACTCAACGGGGAGAAAATCCAGGCATCGCTGGAAGGAAGATCGTTCGGGATATTCCAGCTATAAAAAGAAGTGATCAGTCAGGCCATTCGTGAAAATTCGTGAAAATTCGTGGACGTCATCCGCCCAGCCGGCCCGGATCGCGCCGGGTCCCGAAGAAGATTTCGGGATGGGGCAGACGGCGCTCCCACAGGGAAGGAGAGGAAGCGCATGAACCAGAAACCGCACAAGACCAGCCAGCTGATCATGGTCTGGCTCCTCCCGCTCGTCGTCATCGGGGGGATATTCGTTCCCGTCCTGGGCTACCTGGTCTTCGCCATGATGGTCGTCTTCCTCATCCTCTCCTATTTCCGGGGGAGGTTCTGGTGCGCGAACTACTGCCCCCGGGGATCGTTCCTTGACCTGGTCTTGAGCCGTTTCAGCCTCAAGCGGAAGATCCCCCGTTTCCTGCTCCGCCCGCTTTTCCGTTGGGCGTTCGTCGTCTGTTTCATGATCTTCTTCGTTTTCCAGATTGCCTCGGCGGAAAAGACCCTGGCCGGGATCGGCTTCGTCTTTGTCCGGATGTGCCTGATCACGACGGTGATCGCGGTCGTTCTCGGCATCCCCATCCACCAGCGGACATGGTGCGCTTTTTGCCCGATGGGGACGATCCAGGGGGCTCTGGGAAAACTCGGGAAGGGGGACAAGAAGCCGGTTCCCCCGGCCGGAGACGCCCGTGATTCGTGACGATTTCGAAAGCCTCTACGCGGCGCATTCGCCCCTGGTCTGGTTCCTGATCAGGCGCTCTGGGTCCCGCGACGCCGACGCCGACGACCTTTTCGTGGAGTCCTGGGAGACGATTTTCGCCGCCCTTCCCTCCTTCTGCGGACGGGCCAAGATCAGCACCTGGATCGGAAGCATCGTCAGGAACACCTGCGTCGACCACTTCCGGCGAAACCGGCGCTATGCTCCGGCCGAGGGTGATCCGCTGGAGATGATCGAGCGCGGGATGGATCCGGATCTGTTCCCCCCCGGCTTTCTCCCGCCCCGGCGCTCCCCCGGAGAAGAGGCGTCCCGCCGCGAAGTGCAGGAGCTTGTCCGCACCGCTCTGAGGGGGCTTCCGCCGGAACGGAAGCTCATCGTGGAGAAGTGGATGGACGGCTTCGACTACCGGGAGATCGCCGAAATCCTCAAGGCGTCAGGGAACGCTCGGGCCGACAAGAATTTCGTCGGCAAACAGCTTTATCTGGCGAAAATCGCGCTCCTTCCTATACTGAAGGGATCCGGGGCATATTCCCCGCGCGATTTCCGGGAATAAATTCGGCTTTTCTGCGACATATTGATGGATCGGATCGCTGTAAGCAGCTCATGGCCTGAAGAAACATGATCAAACGTTGTCCGACATCGGAAGAGATCTCGCGCTATGTCGACGGGGAGCTAAAGCCGGATGAAGCGCGCGTGGTCGCCGGCCATCTCCGGGACTGCCCGGGCTGCCGGCTTCTTGCCGCCGATCTCGTGTCGGCCCGGCGGATGCTGAGGGAATCCGCCGTCGAGGGCTCGCCGCCCGCGTCCGCGCCGGGCTGTCCGGACGAGGAGTACCTCCTCGCCTACGCCGACGGGTCTCTCCGCACCGCGGAGAGGGAAAAAATCGCCGCCCATCTCGTCTCCTGCGCCCGTTGCTCCCGCCTCGCCGCGATCGCCTCCCTCGCCGCCCGCTTCTGCGGCGAGCTGGCCGGGGAAGAGCTGATGACCCCTCCGCCCGCTCTGTATGCGCGGACGCGGGAACATTTCTTCCCCAAACGCCCGGAGCCGCTCGGCGAGATCGTCGCCAGCCTCGCCGAACTCTGGCGGGAGTTTAACCGGGGCGTGGCCTACCAGATGCATGCGCCCCGATTCCCTCCGGTTGTCTCCGAGCGAACTGCCGAGTTCCGGATCTCTTCTGCGGAATGTCGCTGCATCCCGCCCGCCTCCGATGAGGAGACTGCCGACTCGGCAGAGCAGCCGCGCAAGGCCGGGCCGGCCGCTCCGCGCGGGAGAGTCTGGGATTATTCCATCCCCGAGGGCAAGATCGAGGTCGAGCTTAAGGCCGCCGCCTCGGGCGCGGCCTCCTTGAGAATCCGTCTTACCGGCCCGGACAGGAAGCCTTTTCCCGGCGTGGCCGTCGATCTGGAAACGCCCGGCGGGGCGGCCCAAACCCGGCGCACCGGCCAGAGAGGCCGCCTGGAGTTCCGCGATCTCCCCCCCGCATCTTATCGTCTGGTATTCCGCCTGACGCCTTCCCGGTCGCTCGCCGTCCTCCTTAAATAATTTTGGAATTTTTCCCCCTCTCGCTCCGACATATTGGGTGAAACGCGCGTTCTGTCGGCAACGGGCCGCGAGACGCGCGGAGAACCGACGGAGAACAGGAGGAAGGGAAAATGAAAACCGTCACCCTGTCGTTTGTCCTCAAGAACAAGACCGTCTCCCTGGCGCACGACCTCGTGCCCGGCGAGGGTATCCAGTCTGCGATCGACGCCCTCCTCGCCGAAGCGGGGAAGGTCGTCCCCGCCAACGGGAACGCCGTGGCCTCCGGCCAGGACTCGAACGGCGACAAGGCGAGCTTCAAGCAGCTCAAGGCTCTCTATGCCAAGGCCGCGGCCGCGGGCTGGGAGAAGGAGCGGGTGAGAGAGGCGCTGAAGCAGGCCTTCGGCACCTCCGAGGAGAAAGAGATCATCGGCCAGGCGGACCGGAAAGCCCTCTCCCGCCTGATCGACTCCGTCTCCTCCGCTTCCCCCGATTTCGGGACCGCCACCGAGGCTCAGCTCAAGGCCCTCTGGGCCAAGGCGCTGGCCAAGGGGTGGGACCGGGACCGGGTGAAGAGCTTCCTCCGGGAGAAGTTCGAGACCTGCGAGGAGCGCGAGATCGTGGGCAAGGTCGATCGGAAGTTCGTTTCGGCGATGATCAACCAGATCGCGGCGTGAAATCCAACGCCGGCCGTCCTGCGGCTACCGGCGGGAACCGTTCCCGCTCCGGATTTCCAAGTTTCTCTTGGAATACTCGATCGAGGACGTATAATCCATGAGCTCTCTCCGCTGAAACGGAGAGAGCTCATGGATGATGAAGAAAGGAATACTCTATCTCGGGGCGATCGCATGCGCGCTCGCCGGCTGCCGCCAGCAGTCCACCGACACGGTGAGGATCGGCGTGATCGCCGAGATCACCGGCGACATGCCCGCCGTGGGAGCGTCCTGCCGGAACGCGGCGGAGCTCGCGGCGAAAGAGATCAACGCCGCGGGCGGGATTGTCCTCGGTGGGAAGGCCTGCCGGGTCGTCCTCAGCATCGAGGACAACGCCGGCAAGCCCGAGCAGTCCGCCGCCGCCGTCCAGAAGCTGATCTCCGAGGACGGCGTCGTGGCGATCGTGGGGCCGAACGCCAGCCGCTACGCCATCCCGGCGGCCGAGGTGGCCGAGTCCGCCCGGACGGTCCTGATCACCCCCTGGTCCACCAATCCCAAGACCACGCTCGACGCGCGCAGCGGCGCCCCCAAGCGCTACGTCTTCCGCTCCTGTTTCATCGATCCCTTCCAGGGCCGGGTGCTCGCATCCTTCGCTTTCGACACGCTCAAAGTGAAAACCGCGGCCGTCCTTTACGACATCGCCTCCGAATACAACAAGGGGATCGCCGAGATCTTCGCGGCGGCCTATGAGAAGAAGGGCGGGAAGGTGTTGGCGATGGAGACCTACACCAACCCGGACAAGGACTTCTCCGCCCAGCTGACCAAGATCAAGCAGTCGAACCCCGAGATCGTCTTCCTCCCCAACTACTACAGCGAGGTTCCGCTCCAGATCGAGCAGGCCCGGCGGCTGGGCATCACCGCCCCCTTCCTGGGGAGCGATTCCTGGGGGTCCAGCGACCTGATCAAGTTGGGGGGAGAGCAGGTGGAGGGGTGCTGTTTCAGCACCCACTACGCGCCCGACCGCGCCTCCCCGGTGGCGCAGAAGTTCATCGCCGCCTACACCGCGGCCTACGGTTCCACCCCGGACGACGTCGCCGCTCTCGCCTACGACGCTTTCGGCCTCCTCTTCCAGGCGCTGAACCGGGCGGGCCGGGCCGACCGCGAGGCGGTGCGCGATTCCCTCTCCGCGACCGACCGTTTCGAAGGCGTGACCGGGACCATGCGCTTCTCGCCCGGCTCGGGCGATCCGGTCAAAAGCGCGGTGATCATCCGGGTTCAGAACGGGGCCTTCGCCTGGTTTGCGGACGCGACGCCTTGATGTGGCCTGCCGGCCACACCGCGGGGGGATGGGTGTTGGGTAAGGATGTGGGTTTGGTTTATGGGTTAGGTTGATGGTGTCGGCCATCCCGCGCGCCGCACTATCGGCCTAACCCATTCACCAGACCCACTTCTTGACCTTCACCTATCATCACTAGTCCGCGGCCGGGTTATCTGATCGGTCCATGACCTACCTTCTCCAGCAGATCCTCAATTCTCTCCAGCTCGGCTCCATCTACGCCCTGATCGCGCTCGGCTACACGATGGTCTACGGCATCCTCTCCATGATCAATTTCGCTCACGGCGACATCTTCATGGTCGGCGCCTTCCTCTGCTTCGTGGCCTCCGTCCTCCTCAAGTTCTCCTTTTTTCCCTCGCTTCTCTTCGCGATGAGCGGGGCGGCCTGCCTGGGCGCGGCGATCGAGCGGCTCGCCTATCGGCCCCTGCGCCGCGCCCCCCGAGTATCCGCGATCATCACCGCTCTCGGCGTCGGGCTCTTCCTCGAGCACGCGACGCTGGCCTTGAGCCCCTATCCCCAGACCCTCCCCCGCCTGATCGGCAACACCACCTGGACATGGGGCGGCCTCTCCCTCTCCTCTCTCCAGATCATCATCATTGTCCTCTCCCTGGTCCTGATGGGAGCGCTCGATTTCATCGTCCACCGGACCCGGGCCGGCATGGCGATGCGGGCCATCTCCTGGGACCGCGACGTCGCCCTCCTCCTGGGCGTGCCGGCGAACGAGATCATCTCCCTGACCTTCGCCCTGGGGGCGGGCCTGGCCGGTGCGGCGGGGACGATGTACGGCCTCGCCTATCCGGTGATCGACCCCTACATGGGCGTGATGCTCGGATGGAAGGCTTTCATCTCCGCGGTGGTCGGCGGGATCGGCAACATCCGCGGGGCCGTCCTCGGGGGTTTCATCCTGGGCGGTGTGGAGATCCTGGTGGCGGCTTTTCTTCCCTCCACCTTCCGGGATTTCACGGCCTTCGCGCTCCTGCTCATCCTCCTGATCGCGCGCCCCTACGGGATTCTGGGCAAGCCCCGACCGCAGAAGGTGTGATCGGGAGACGGAGGGAGAGTGCGCCATCTGGGGCAACCAAGGTTCAAAGGTTCAACGGTTCAAGGGTTCAACGGTTGAAACAAACATAGCCGCAACCGTGAACCGCTGAACCGTTGAACCGTGAACCGCTGAACCGTTGAACCGTTGAACCGTGAACCGCTGAACCGTTGAACCGTGAACCGCTGAACCGTGAACCTCTTAACCTAATAACCTGATCGATCTCGATACATCGTGGGAAATCCACAACAGACCCGCCGCATCGCCCTGATCTTCTCCCTGGCCGGGCTGGGGCTCATCCTCGCCGACGCCGTCGGGCGTTTCGGCCTCCTCGACCCCTACCATCAGCTCATCCTCGGCTACATCGGGATCAACATCATCCTGGCGATGAGCCTCAACCTGGTCAACGGCTACATGGGCGAGTTCTCCATCGGCCACGCCGGTTTCATGGCGGCGGGCGCCTACGTCTCCGCCTTCCTCACCGTCCGCGTCTTTCCCGTCCATCTCCAGGCGCCCCTTTTCCCCCTGGCCGTGGCCGCGGGAGGAGCGGCGGCGGCCCTTTTGGGCCTTCTGGTCGCCATCCCCTCTTTCCGCACCCGCGGGGATTACCTCGCAATCGTGACGTTGGCCTTCACCATGATCGTGAAGTCGGCGATCGAAAACATCGGCGCCCTCGGAGGCCCCCGGGGCTTCCTGGGGATGCACCGCCTCACCACCCTCCCCTGGATCTACGTCTGGGCGGCGGCGGCCGTCTTTTCCATCCGGAATTTCATCTACTCCTCATTCGGGCGCGGGATGCTCGCCATCCGCGAGGACGAGACCGCGGGGGAGCTCCTCGGAGTGGACGTGCGCCGGGTCAAGGCTCTGGCCTTCTCCCTCTCCTCCTTCTTCGCCGGTGTGGGCGGGGCGCTGCTCGCCCACCTGCTTCTCTTCATTAACCCGCGGATGTTCGACATCACGCGCTCCACCGACATCCTGATCATGGTCTACCTGGGAGGGATCGGGTCGCTCGCCGGTTCGGCGGCGGGTGCGGTTATCTACACCGTCCTCCTGGAGATCCTCCGCCCGTTGGGGATCTGGCGCATGATGCTGCTGCCGCTCATCCTGGTCCTGATCATGATCTACCGCCCCCAGGGGATCATGGGACTCAAGGAGCTCGCACTTTTGCTCCCTTCCCGCGATCGCGCGCGGCGGGACGCCCTCATCCCGGAGAGCGAGAGGGGGATCCGTTGACCGCATCCGCCGCTCCTCTTCTGGAGGTGGCCGGCCTCACCCATTCTTTCGGAGGCCTCTGCGCCCTCTCCGGCTTCAACCTCCTCATCTCTCCGGGGGAGATCGTGGGGCTGATCGGCCCCAACGGCGCGGGGAAGACCACGGTCTTCAACCTGATCACCCAGGTCTACCGTCCGGACAAGGGGTCCGTCCGCTTCGGGGGGCGGGAGCTCGCCGGGAAGCGGCCCGACCAGGCGGCGGCGCTGGGGATCGGGCGCACCTTTCAGAACATCCGCCTTTTCAAGAACCTCTCCGTTCTCGACAACGTTCGCGTCGCCGGCTACGCCCGGTCCCGCTATTCCGCGGCGGAGGCGATTCTGCGCTGCGGCCGCTGCCGCTCCGAGGAGGGGCGGATCCTCGACGAGGCTCTGCGCCTCCTCTCCCGCTTCGGCCTGGAGGGATACGCCCGGGAGCCCGCCCGCAACCTTCCCTACGGGCCCCAGCGTCGGCTGGAGATCGCCCGGGCGCTCATCCTGCGCCCCCGCCTCCTCCTTCTCGACGAACCGGCCGCGGGCATGAACCCGAATGAAATCGCGGAGCTGATGGGATCGATCCGTTCGCTCCGGAAGGATTTCGGCGTTGCCATACTCATGATCGAGCACCAGATGTCGCTGGTCATGGGTGTCTGCGAACGGATTGTGGTCCTCGACTTCGGCGAGACCATCGCCGCCGGGCGCCCGGAGGAGGTCCGCCGGGACCCGAAGGTGCTTACGGCTTACCTGGGCGGCGAGGAGGGGCAATGAAAACGGGGGAACCCATCCTCTCGGTCGAGTCTCTCGCCGTTTCCTACGACCGGATCAGCGCGGTCCGGGATGTCTCCTTCTCGGTTGGGGAGGGGGAGCTGGTCGCCCTGATCGGGTCCAACGGGGCGGGGAAATCCACCATCCTCCGGGCGATCTCCGGCCTGATCCCCTCATCCGGGACTATCCGTTTCCGGGGACAGCCTCTGGCCGGGACGCCGGCGAACCGGCGGACGGCGATGGGGATCGCCCATGTCCCCGAAGGCCGCGGGATCCTGGGCAACCTCACGGTTCTGGAGAATCTCGTTCTGGCGTCTTGGACGCGCCGGGACCGGGCCGGCGTGCCGGCGTCGCTGGAGAAGGTCTTCGCCCTCTTCCCGCGTTTGCGGGAGCGGCGAAAGCAGTCCGCCGGGACGCTCTCCGGCGGCGAACAGCAGATGCTCGCCATCGGCCGGGCGCTGATGATCAAGGGGGACCTGATGCTCCTCGATGAGCCGTCGATGGGACTCGCCCCCATGCTGGTCCGGGAGATCTTCCGCGTGCTCTCGGAGATCAACCGGGCCGGGACCGCCGTTCTCCTGGTCGAACAGAACGCCCGCCTGGCCTTGAAGACCGCTACGCGGGCCGATGTCCTGGAGACGGGGAGGATCGTGATCGAAGGCGAGGGGCCGAAGCTTCTAAACGACCCCCGCGTGAAGGAGGCCTATCTGGGGGCGTGAAAAAGCCCGGCAAAAGAAAGCCGCGGATTACGCGGATTACGCGGATTGAAGGGCGACCTGTCACGCGGACATGAATGTCCGCGTTTGCGAAAAAAAGATTATCGCGAGTCGGATAAGATATCCGTTACGGGCCGCTCCGGTTTTAATTCGCGTCAATTCGCGCGTTATTCGCGGTTAAAGATTATTTTTTACGGGGGGGGGCAATTCGCGGAATTCGTAGTTCGGCAGCCCGCCGCCAGGCGCGCGTCCAATGACGCGAAGACCGCGTCTATCCTTTTCGACGGCGGATAGCTCCGGCGCAGGAGATCGAGATACCTCCCCTTCCGGATCCGTCGGAAGGAGGAGGGGAAGTTGATGTCGTGGATCCAGCCCGCGACCAGGAGCTTGAGCTCGCCGATAGTTCTGAGCCTCTTCAGGGAGACAATCTTTCCCGCCCGGACATCCTCGAAGAACTGATCGGCGATCCGGGGCCCTTCCTTCAGGCCGAGCTCGAAGGCGTGGATCCTCTTTCGCCGCGGGCGGCTATAGTAGCGGGAGATCAGGTTGAGGTTGTCGAGCTTGTCGGCGTCGCGGATGATCCGGGTGTAGAGAAGGACGCGGCGGTCTTCCCCGCGGGGAAGAGACGCCTTGTTGTGCAGAAAGATCGCCCGGAGAACGGTCTTTTGGAGCGCGGGGGCCAGGCCTTGAAGGACGCCCTCTTCCCGAACGATCCTCCTCCCCAAGGCCGCGTGGTCCTCGCTTCGGCGGTCGTAAAGGGTCCGATGGCGGCGAAACTGGGGGAAGCGGCCGACGTCGTGGAGCAGGGCGATCGCCTCGACGGTTCTCGTCTCCGCCGCGCCGATTTCCAGATTCAGCGCCAGGCCGGCGGCGAGTTTCCTCACCCGAAGCGTGTGGCTCCGCTTGAGTGCCCAGTTCTGCCGGGCCGCCTCATCGCCCCGGGAGAAAGGGCGCACGAAGGCCGCGAACCAGTCTTCGATCCGGCGGAGCCGTCTGGGGTTGAGCGTGGTCATGAGGTCGAAGCGTTAATCCTGATCCCGCGGAGACGAGGGCGATAACCCCGATTACTCATGGAAACCGATAGTTTTCATGAATAATCGGGAATAATATCACGGATGGAGAGCGACCGGATGGCCGAGTATTTCGAAATCGTATTCCGTTCCCAGGTCGAGTATGCGCCCGTCGGCGGCCGCTCGGTTTTCTGCGACGACGACGATGGGGTCCCGGTCGGCCCGGCGCCGAAGAAGCCGGTCCGGATGATAACGAACTCCACGGCGCTGGAAGAGCTGGCCGAGGACATGCTCGGCCAGGATGCGGTCGGCCTCGACGTGGAGACGACGCTCTCCTGCGAGCCCGATCTCTGTCTGGCCCAATTTGCCCTGCCCGAGTACGACGCCGTGATCGATCCTTTCGAGCTGGATACACTGGAGCCGCTCCGGGAGATCCTGGAGCGCGTCCGGCCGGTCAAGATCATCCACAACGCCCCCTTCGAGCGATCCGTCCTCGGCCGCCTCGGCTTCCGGATCGACGGCGTCTACGACACCCTTTCCGTTTCGCGGTCGCTCCGGGGAAGGCGGGTCGAGGGCGGGAACAGCCTGGGGGCGGTCTGCCGGCGGGAGCTGGGGATCGGACTGAACAAGATCCTCCAGCGCTCCGACTGGGCGCGCCGGCCGCTCTCCCGCGAGCAGCTGAAATACGCGGCCATGGACGCGGAGGTATTGCTGGAGCTGTACAGCAGATTCCGGGTGGAGGCGGGAGAGCGGGGAAGCCGCGTCGGACGGGCTGACCGGACGGACCGGTCGGACTAGTCCGACCGGTCGGACCGATGGGGCGGGATCATATTTTAGCCACGTAACGGCCCGTGAAGCGGGCGCAGACGACACCGTCGGCGGTCACGGTCGTTTCCAGATTGATCGAGCCCTTGCCTTCGGTTTTCACCGCTTTGGCCAGCTCTCCGATCGCCGCGTCGTCCCGGCACTCGCAGGACGAGCGGTAGTCGGCTCGCACCGGCCTCAGATACTGCATCGTGCTGTCGGCCACCATGGCGATGGCGGTGAGCCCGTGGTCGAGGAGGATCCGGTTGACGTAGGCCCAGCCGCAGAGGACCGCCAGAGAGTAGAGGCTCCCGGCGAAAGCCGTCCCCTTGTCGTTGTGGTTGCCGGAGAGGGGCGCGTCCAGCTCCATCCGGTGGGGATCGGAGTCGACGACGTGGATTTCCATCGTCCGGGCGATCGGGATGGCGCCCCGGATCATCTTGTCGATTGTCTTGCTGATCTCGTCCATCGTGATCACCTCCCCGCCGCGCCCCCGAAAAGAAACCGCACGGATTTCCACGAATTTCACGAATTGACACGAAGGGAATTACAATTCGTGGTAATTCGTGTCAATTCGTGGAAGTCGGTTTTATGGCGCTACTTTGCCCCCTTCTCGATGATCCCCAGGCCCTCGTCCAGCGTGGCGCAGATGAAGTCGGCGTCGTCCTTGGTGACGCAGTAGGGGGGCTTGATCCGCACCACGTTCCCGGCCATCGCCCCCTTGCCGATCAAAAGCCCCCGGTCCTTGCAGAGCTCCATCAGGGCGAGCGTCTCCTTGGCCGCCGGTTCCTTGGTCTGGCGGTCCTTGACCAGCTCCACGCCGAGCATCAGCCCCATCCCCCTTACCTCGCCGATCATCCTCCGCTTCTCCATCAGGGCGCCAAGCTTCTTCTTCAGGTAGTCCCCGACGTTTGTGATGTTCTCGAGGTACTTTCTCTTTTCAATCGTCTCGATCACCAGGCGAGCCTGGGTGGTGGAGACGGGGTTCCCCCCGAACGTGGAGAAATGGATCAGGCCGCGGTGCGATTCGGCGATCTCGGCCGTGGTGATCACGCCTCCGATCGGAATGCCGTTTCCCATCCCCTTGGCCATGGTGATCACGTCGGGGACGACCCCCCACTGCTCGATCCCGAACCATTTCCCGCCCGTCCGCCCGAAACCGGTCTGGACCTCGTCGATGATCAGGAGGCCGCCGTATTTGCGGACGATCCCGGCCACGATCTTGAAGTATTCCGGCGGGGGGGTGATCACGCCGCCGAAGCCCATGATCGGCTCGGCGAACATGGCCGCGATCTTCCCCGAGGTGGAGTATTTAATGGCTTCCTCGACCTCGTAAGCGCACTTCAGGGCGCAGGAGGGATAGGAGAGGCCGAAGGGACAGCGGTAGCAGTAGGCGGGGGCGACGTGGCTCACGCCGAAGACGAAGGGGACGGAATGGCGCCAGAGGCTCTGGCCGGAGAGCGACATCGACATGATCGTTCGGCCGTGGAAGGAGTGGCGCAGGGCTATGAACTCGTGGCGCTTGGTGAAGTTTTTGGCGATCACCGCCGCGAACTCGGTGGCCTCGGTGCCGGAGTTGGTGAAGAAGGACTTCTGGAGGTTCCCCGGCGTGACGGAGGCGAGCTTTTCGGCGAGCCTGACCAGCGACTCGGTGTAGTACATGGTGGTCGAGTGCTGGAGGGTGGCGTTCTGCTTCTGGACCTCGGGGACAATGTCCGGGTGGCAGTGGCCGACCGAGATGGTCACCACCGCGGAGAACCCGTCGAGGTACTTCTTGCCCTGGTCGTCGTAGACGTACTGCATTTCCCCCTTCACCAGGTGGAGGGGGTTCGTGTAGTAGGTCAGGTAGGCGGGCATCAGGAACTTCTCCCGCTTCTCGGCGATCTGTTTGACGGTCAATCGGTTATCCATGGAGGACCTCCCTACGGTATGGTTTGACGGGCATTAGAAAATACTCCTCCGCCGGCGAATTTCAAGGAAAACCGGCGAAAGGCGAGCGGGCCTGTAGGCCGGTTCTGGGAACCGGCGACCGGGCCGCCCGCTCACAGAGCGGGCCTACAAACCGCGCGCAGGCCGCCGCCTCTGAGCACCGATGGTTACAGTTTGCCACCGGGCGTCCTTTTCACGAACTGGCCCGCCCCGCGGACGCCGACGAACTTCCCGTCCCGGGCGATCACATTGCCGCGAAGCAGCGTGAGATGCGGGTAGCCGGTGAGGTTCATCCCCTGGAACGGGGTATAGTCGCAGGCGGAGGCGAGATGCTTGGCGTCGAGCGTGACCTTCTTCTTCGGGTCGAAGATCACCAGGTCGGCGTCGGCGCCGGGGCGGATCACGCCCTTCCCGGGATAGAGGCCGAAGATCTTCGCCGGATTGGTCGAGGAGAGAGCGACGAATTTTTCCAGGGAAAACCGATTCTTTTTCACTAGATAAGTGAACATGGTGGGCAGGAGCGTCTCCACACCGGGAAGGCCGTAGGGGATCTTGGTGAAATCCCCCTTCCACATCGCTTTCTGCGCAATGGTGAAGGCGCAAGTGTCGGTGGCGAGGACCTGGAGGGCGCCGTTTCTCAGCCCCTGGAGCAGACCCTCGTTGTCGTGCTTCTGCTTGATCTGGGGGCAGGTGCCGAAGAGATGGCCGTCCTTTCGTTTGAAGACGGCGTCGGTGAGCAGGAGGTACTGGGGGCAGGTCTCGGCCCAGATCTTCACCCCGTCTTCCTTGGCTTGGGCGATGATCTCGGCCGTCTCCCCCGCGGACGCGTGGACGATGTAGACCCGGCCGCCGGTGACTTTGGCCCAGGTCGCCGCGCGCTGGACCGCCTCGTATTCGGTGAAGCAGGGGCGGGAGAGGGCGTGGCAGTAGGCCCCGTACTTCTTCATCAGCTCCGGCGTGTGGTAGCGCTCGACCAGGAGGTCGAGGACGAAGGCGCTCTCGGCGTGGAGCATGATCAGAGCGCCGTTCTTCTTCGTCTGCTCGAGAGCCGAGAAGAGGATGCCGTCGTCGGCCATCCAGCCTTGCGAGCGATAGATCATGAACATCTTGAAGGAGGGGATGCCGTTCTTCGTGAAATAGTCCATCTCTTCCCGGGTCTGCTCGTTCCAGTCGGTGATCCCGCCGTGGAGGGAGTAGTCGATGCAGACCTTCCCCTGGGCGTCGGCCATCCTCGCCTCGACCGCCTTCCGGATCGTCGATCCCTTGGCCTGGATGGCGTAGTCGATGATCGTGGTCACGCCTCCGCAGGCGGCGGCGGCGGTGCCGGTGTCCCAGCCTTCGGAGTAGGTGCCGCAGAAGAAGAGGTTCAGGTGGACGTGCATGTCGATCCCGCCGGGAAGGACGAGCATGCCTTTGGCGTCGATCGTTGATCCGGCGGGGGAGGAAAGATGGGGAGCGATCCGGGCGATCCGTCCCTTCTCGATCCCGATATCGGCCTTGACCGTCTTGTCCGAGTTGACCACGGTCCCGTTCTTGATGATCAGATCCATGATGTCACCTCCAGGGAAAACCGTTCAAACCGTTGAAATCGTTGAAGCCGTTGAAATCGATCACGCCGAGCCATGCGTGCAAATTCGTGTCAATTCGTGGACATCATCCGCCGGGCCAGCCAGGCCATTCGCGGGTTATTCGCGCCTGCGCGCTATAGCGCTACGGCGCGCCAGCGCGTCTATTCGCGGTTAAATAGTTCGCCGGGCCGGGCGTGGCGGAAGGAGTTTCATCAGGAGCAGGTAGACGAAAAAGGCCAGGGCGAAGCCCGTGAACCAGGCATAAGTATACAGCCCCCTCCAGAACGGGGCGATGCCGGCCGCCCCCAACTGGGCCGCGAAACCGGGGATATTGGGAAGGATTCCGACGACCAGGGCCGCGATCGCGCGCCCGTTGAAGCCGCCCCGGTAGGCGTATTCCCCCTTTTCCCGGTAGAGGTCGGGGAGGCTGAGGCGGGTCCGCCTCAGGACGAAGTAGTCGCAGATCAGGATCCCTCCGATCGGCCCCAGGAGAGCCGAGTAACCGATGAGCCAGGTGAAGATATAGCCCGTAGGATCGGCGATCAGCTTCCAGGGCATCATCACGATTCCGAAGATCCCGGTGATGAGCCCTCCGGTCTTGAAAGAGATTCTCCGCGGCCAGAGATTGGAGAAGTCGTTGGCGGGGGAGACGACGTTGGCGGCGAGGTTGGTGGTCAGCGTGGCGATGGTCAGCCCGGCGAGCGAGACCACCACGACCGCCGGATGGGTGAAGCGGGAGAGAAGTTCCACCGGGTCCCAGATCATCTTCCCGTAGATCACCACGGTGGCGGAGGTGACGGCCACGCCGATGAAGGAGTACAGGGTCATGGTCGTCGGCAGGCCGATCGCCTGTCCGAGCGCCTGGTCCCTTTGGGAGCGGGCGAAACGGGAGAAGTCCGGGATGTTGAGCGAGAGTGTCGCCCAGTAGGCGATCATCCCGGTGAGCCCCGGGACGAAGAAACGCCAGAACTCGCCCGCGCTCCGGAAACGGGAGGGCTGGGAGAACATCGGGCCGAAACCGTCCGCCCGGATGAACGCCCAGGCGAGGAGCGCGAGCCCGACCAGGATGAGAAAAGGCGCGCCCCATTTCTCCAGGATGCGGATGGAGTCCATCCCCCGCCAGACGATCCACAGGTTGATCGCCCAGAAGATGAGGAAGCAGAGGCCGGTTCCCGAGGTGAGCCCCCAGCCGGGCGGGAACAGGGTGGGCCAGGCGGCGATGCCGGGATAGACCACGCAGACCAGCTTGTAGATCGACCACCCGCCGATCCAGGTCTGGATCCCGAACCAGCCGCAGGCGACCAGCGCCCGGAGCAAGGCCGGGATATTGGCGCCCCGGGTTCCAAAGGCGGCGCGGCAGAAGACCGGGAAGGGGATGCCGTATTTCGTCCCGGCGTGGGCGTTCAGGACCATCGGGAGGAGGACGATCGCGTTCCCGAGGAGGATGGTCAGGATCGCCTGCCACCAGGACATCCCCCCCGCGAGGAGGGAGGAGGCGAGCATGTAGGTGGGGATGCAGACGGCCATCCCCACCCAGAGCGCGGCGATGTCCCAGGTCCCCCACTTGCGTTTCGCGGCGGGGACGGGGGCGATGTCGGTGTTGTAGAGAGGGCTGTGGGAGAGGTCGGCGTTGAGATCTACGATCCCATTCGTTGTCCGGGTGTCGCTCACAGTCGCCTGCTAGTCTCGATTCGTCTTCGTCATCCGCCGGGCCGACTTGGATCGCGGCGGGGACGCCGCTCCCACAAAACGACAGTGATCGGTGATCAGTCATCAGTGATCAGTAACTGATCACCGGTTACTGATGGCTTCTTCTTCTGTTACTTCTTTCCCGTGGGAGGGGCATTCTTGCCCCGATCTGGGTCGGCTCGGGTCGGAGCAGGAATGCCGCCCCCCCCACACAGACTGACGAACGCGCACTAAACGTAACTGTGGGAGGGGCGTCTCGCCCCGATCCCCGTTGACCCGGATCGCGACAGGAATGTCGCTCCCACAAAACGACAGTGATCAGTGATCAGCAACTGAAGAAGATGTGATCAGTAAACGGGGCCTCGCCATTCGTGCCAGTTCGCGGAAAATCAGTTGCTGGTCCGCGGTGGTCGCTCGTCACGGCAGTTGTTGGCAGAGGTCCCCGTAGGTCTCGGGACGGCGGTCGCGGTAGAAGGCCCACATCTGGCGGGTCTCCTCGATCAGGTCGAGGTCCAGGTCGGCCGTCACCACCTCGTCGCGGTCCTCCGACCCCTCGGCCAGGATCTTCCCCTTGGGGTCGCAGAAGTACGAGGTCCCGTAGAACTTCCCGAACTTCCACGGCTCCTCCACGCCCACCCGGTTGACCGCCCCCACGAAGTAGCCGTTGGCCACCGCGTGGGCGGGCTGCTCCATCTTCCAGAGATAGCGGGAGACGCCGACGGTGGTGGCGGAGGGGTTGAAGAGGATCTCGCAGCCGTGGAGGCCGAGGATCCGCGCCCCGTCGGGGAAGTGGCGGTCGTAGCAGATGTAGGGGCCGACCTTGGCGTAGGCGGTCTGGAAGACCGGGTAGTTCGTGTTCCCCGGCTTGAAGTAGTACTTCTCGTAGAAGCCGGGGTGGACGTAGGGGATGTGCATCTTGCGGGTGATGCCCAGGAGCGAGCCATCGGCGTCGATCACCGCGCAGGTGTTGTAGTAGACGCCGGCGACCGATGAGCGCTCGTAGATGGGGACGACGATGGCCATGGAGAACTTCTTCGCCCACTTCGCGACCTCGTTGGTGGTGGGGCCCGGAATGGTCTCGGCGGTCTGGTACCAGCGCATGTGGTGCTCGGGGCAGAAGTAGGGGCCGTTGAAGATCTCCTGGTAGCAGAGGACCTGCACCCCCTTCTTCGCCGCCTCCGCGGTGAGCTTCTCGTGCTTCAGGAGCATCGCCTCCTTGACCCGGGAAAGGTCCTTGGCGATCTCGGCCTTCGACATCCGGCTCGTGTCCGCCGCCGGGGCGACGGGGTTCGACGCCTGGATCAATCCGCCCTTCACTATCCTCGGCATGGCCTACCTCCTGCTGGTTATTAACCGCGCATCGACCGACTGACCATCGTAGCCGCGGACCTTCAGGTCCGCGGGCCGCGATCCATCATCCTCTGTCGCGCGGACCCCAAGGGTCCGCGCCTACGAGCGCGTTCAGCGGGCTTGACGCGTTCTCTATCTCTGCCGGGTAGCCGCAGGCTTTAGCCTGCGTTCACGAGCGCAGCCTAAAGGCTGCGGCTACCGGCCCGCGGCATATTTCGCCAGCCCCAGCTCCTGGAGCTTTTCCGGAAGTGGGATCCCGTTCTCGTCCCAGCCGCGGAGCTTGTAGAACTCCGGAAGGATCTTCTCCATCGGGGGGACCATCCCCTTGGCCTTTCCGTCCGGTTTCCCCTCGCGGAGGCGGGGAGGGAGGATGTCGTCCTTCCCCGTGATCCCCAGGCGGACATTGTACATCCGCTTCAGGTTAAAGAGGCGCTCTCCGGTCAGGAGGAGTTTGGGCATATTCATCTCCCAGCCGCAGACCGCTCCGATCCAGCGGGAGATGGCGTTCGGACCCACCCGCCCGGTGAAGAGGAACTTGCAGATCCCGAGGGGATTGAAGACGCCGAGGTAGTTCTGGAGGTTGCAGCAGATCTCCGCCTTCCCCGCCGGGTCGAACTGGTGGGGGGGATGGACGTAGCCGAAATCGGCCGCCGGGATCCCCCGGTCGAGAAAGTAGGTGAGCCCCTCCAGGTGGCAGGCGCCCCGGACCCCGGTGGCGTAGTTGGGGGCCATCGAGAAATGGCCCCGAGGGTCGTGGGCCGGATACTCAAGCCCCTTGGTGTGGACGGCGAAATCCTCGCTCCCTTTCCCGATCCGCGCGGCCGCGGCCCTCACCCCGTCGGCGAGATACTTCCCCCCGAACCCCTCCCGCTCCCCGATCTGGCGGATCAGCGTGATGATCGCCTCCGCCGATCCCCAGGCGATCTCCATCCCGCCGGTCTCGGCGGGGCCGATCAGCCCCTTTTCGAAGCACTCCATGGCGAAGCCGATCACCGAGCCGGCGGAGACGGTGTCGATCCCGTACCGGTTGCAGAGCTCGTTGGCGTAGGAGAGAACGTTGAGGTCGGCGTTCAGGAGGTTGGATCCGATCATCCCGATCGTCTCGTATTCGGCGTAGTGGCCGTGAAAGGCGCCGTAGCCCTTGAGCTCTCCCTTGACGATCTTCCCGCAGCCGATCGGACAGCCCCAGCAGGCGTAGTGCTTCTCGAAGATCGTCTGGCGCACTTTCTGGCCGGAGAGGTTGGCGATCTCCGGGAACGTTCCCAGTGCCCAGTTTTTGATCGGGAGATCGCCGAAGGCCTCCACGGCCACCGCGCCGCCGGCGGTCCCGAACTCGGAGAGGCCCTTGGCGAACTCCTTGATGTGGGGGATGTCCTCCCGGAGTAGGGCGACCAGCCCCGGGTGGTCGTGAATCCGGGGGCGGGTGCTTCCCCGGACGACGATCGCTTTGAGGTTCTTCGAACCCATGTTCGCCCCCACGCCTCCCCGGGCGGCGTGGCGGGCGTTGGGCGGGTCGAAGGTGATGGCGGCGAAGGCGACCAGCTTCTCGCCTCCGGGCCCGATGGCGCAGACCCTCGCCTTGGGGTCCGTTTTCGCGGTGAGGAGGCGGCCGGTCTCGAAGGTGTCCTGCCCCCAGACCTCGCCGGCGTCGCGGAACTCGACCGCCCCGTCGTGGATCCAGAGATAGACCGGGCGAGGGGCCTGGCCCCGGAAGATGATCCCGTCGTAGCCGGTGAATTTGAACTCGGAGGGCCAGTGGCCGCCCACCGTCGCCTCGTTCCAGATCCCGGTCAGGGGGGAGCGGCCGCAGACGGTGAGCTTCACGCCCGTGGGGACGCCGGTCCCGGTGAGGAGGCCGCAGAGGAAGATGAGGGGGGAATCGGGGGAAAGGGGCTCCCGGTCCGGTTCGGCGGAGAGGATATGGGCGGAAAGGCCGGAGCCGAGGAAATACGTCTGAGCATCCTTCTCGTCGATCTCCCGGACGGTCGTGGCGGACCGGCTGAGATCGACCTCGAGGATCTTCCCGTGGTATCCGCAGGGCATGAGGGTCCTCTTCGACGCTATTATAGAGCAACGCTAAACGGGAAGAAGCAGGAAAATAACTGCTTTCATCCGGCGAGGCGGGAAGATATGGCTTGGCGCATTGTAGGCCGCTTCTATGAAGCGGCGGCCGCGCCGCCCGTTCGCAGAACGGGCCTACAGACCGGTTCGCCTATCTTTTGCTACTATCCTCTAAACCCTATCCTCTACCCTCTATCTGGCGCTTTTTCCCCCGGCAGCGCCCGGGGCGGGCAGGGGACGAGACCCATCGCCTGGTAGACCCGGTCGGCGATCTCCCTCCACTTGAGGTTCACCCGCCGCCAGTTCTTCGGATCGACGATCGACTCCCGGGCGATGATGTAGCAGAGGAAAACGCCGAAGTCCCCGTAGAGGGGATGGCCGACGACCGTCCCGGAACGGGGGATCCCGTTGGTGACCACGAACTCGTCGTCGTTTCTCGTCTCGGAAAGGAGATAGCCGTCGCGCACCCGTTCGAGCTTGCCGTCCCGGCAGCGGTAGATGCCGGTGGCGAGTTTTCCCTTGGGCGTGAGCGTCCCTTTCTCCCGGGTGTAGAGGAGGAGCGCCGATCCCTGGAGCGGCGGGAGCGAGCGGTTGTAGGATTCGATGTCCTTAGGCGTGATCTCGTCGAGGTTCAGCCAGGCGGCGAGATGGAAGAAGGTGAGCGGGACGCAGTCCTCCATCGTCTGCCAGTCGGCCAGGTACTGGAGCTCACCGACCAGGCGGGCGTTGACCTCGCTCACGTAGACGTCCTTGACCCGGTTCCCCTTGTCCACCGTGGTCAGGAAGTCGACGCCGAAGTTCCCCCGGTATCCCTGCCGCCCCATCCAGGTCCCCACCCTCCGCATCACGTCGAAGATCAGACGCCGGTGGGGGGCGGAGATCTCGTTCCGGGCGAAGTCGGAGCCGATGTATTGGCCGGGCGTCTGGACGAAGTAGGGGTCGCCGACGATCTGGATGTCGGGCTCCGAGACGGCCACCGCGCCGTTCACCACGCAGCCGCTGCAGTTCAGAGACGGCCCGGCGAGGTAGGGGGTGACCTTGACCTCGGTCCGGTCGAAGAACTCCAGGAGCGTCCGGCGGCTCTCCTCGACCACCCGGTCGAAGTCGTCCTCGGAGAAGACGAAGAGCGTCCCGCCCCCGGCCTGGGAGAGGGGCGTCTGCAGGACGAAGCCGTCCGGGAAACGGTCGGTGAGATCCCGATACTCCAGGGCGCCGAAACGCGTCACCCGGGCCGCCGGCGGCATCGGTATCCCGATCTCCTTCGCGTTCCAGGCCAGGCGGGCTTTGTAGTCGAAGTAGTTCTGGACGATCGAGGAGTTCTGGAGGTGCTGGCAATGCGAGCCCGGTGAAAAGAGGAACCGGGCGAGAGACGGGGTGGAGGCGAAGGGGATAAAGCAGGTCTTCCCCCGGAGACGGCTCAGGGCGGAGATAATCTCCTTCTCATGGTCCTGGTAGAAGCGGCGGTTGAAGAAGGAGCTGTTGCAGTGGCGGACGCCCGTGTATCTCTCGTAGGCGAAGACCTTGGTCCCCCAGCCTTTTTCGATATATTTCTCCGCCTCCTCGCCGTCGTATTCCGTCACCGCCACCGGGACCCGGGCGAAATGGGTGAACATGTGGGCCGAGAGCGGCCCGAAGCCCTGGAAGACGATGTTGATGTCCTTGAACCATCCCCGCCGGGCGGCGAGTTTCTTCAGCGAGGTCAGGCTTTTCAGGGGATTGGGCATAAGACGCAACAGGAGTAATGGAGTACTGGAGTATTGGGGCTGCCGGCCGATCCCTTACATTACTCCATCACTCCATCACTCCAGTACTCCCTTTTTTCTCTCACTCCACTACTCCTTCTTTTTCCCCCGGTCTGAAACCTCCGGTTTCAGACCGGGGAAAAAAGAAACTCGAGGCATCTCCCCACCCTCTGCCTCCAGAAGAGCTCGCTGTGAAAATGGCCCTCGGCAACGATCCCGAGCAGGTTCTTCCCGGGGACCATCCGCTTCTCCCGGGCCAGCCGGATCATCTCGCGGGTGAGCGCGGTGTAGTCGTCCCGGCCGGGAGTATCGTACGCCCAACGGGTCCCGCAGTCGAGATAGAGCTTGCGGAAAGGGAGCGACCGCGACGAGATCATCAGCTGGCGGACGGGGTCCTCCTGGGCGAAGGCGAAGGAAAGGGCGCCGATCAGACCGAAGACCTCGGGGCGCTGAAATCCGGCGAAGACCGCGCAGTTCGCCCCGTAGGAAGAGCCCAGGATGGCGATCTCCTTCGGATCGGAGGAGATCGCGAACTCCTGCCGGAGACGGCTGAGGACGGTGTCGGCGATGAAATCGATGTAGCGGTCGGCCGCGCCTCGGGGCGGCGGCAGGTAGGCCCAGTCCCGCTCGGGATGGGAGGCGACGCCGACCAGGACGATGTCCCGCGCCCGCCCCCGCCGCGCCGCCGAGAGTGCCGCGGCATCGGTGTGCCAGCCGCCGTATGCCCCCTGGTTGGCCCAGTGGTTCTGCCCGTCGTTGAGGAAGGCGACCGGATAGGGCCCGCGCCGGGGGTCGTAATCCCGGGGGAGCATGATCATCAGCCGGAAGATGTGCTTGAGCGAAGCGGAGAATATCTCCCGGGTGAGATGCATCGGCTTCTCCCGGGGGAAGGGGGGCGGGTGGGGGAAGAACTCCCCGTCCTGCAGGTAGGCGCGCCGGGCCGCGGGTTCGTAGTGGCCCTTCGGGAAGGGGCGGTCCTCCTCCCCGTCATCGCTCAGGAAAAACTTCTCTCCGGGATCGAGCGGTATCTCCGCGCGGAACACTCCCTCGTCTTCGGATCTCCCCCGTTTGGATCGCGTCATCTCCACCATGCCGATCTCCTCCCCCCGGCTGTTGCAGAGACGGACGCGGGGGGCCTGCCAGCTGGTGAAGTAGAAGAGGGTGAGCGAGGAGGCGCTCTTGCTCTCTTCTTCCTCCCGGGGGAAGACGCGGCTTTCCCCCCGGGGGAATCCGCTCTCCATCCAGTCGAGGACGCGGCGGGTGATCGGTTTGTGGAAGCGGCTCAAGAGGATGGATCCGTGGGAGTGGCCTTCAAAGACATAGCGGGAGGCGCTGAGATAGCGCGCGAGCTCCAGTTGGACGGGTGAGGCCGCCGAGATCCCGATGATCAGGACGGGGCAGGAGATCTTGTCCGCCCGGACCGGTATGCGGTCCACCTCGAGCTGGCGGTAGGCCTTGCCCGAGAGATAGGACTGCTTGAACAGATCCAGCAGGCGGCGATACTCCTTCGCGTCCGCCGGACGTCCCAGCATCTCCTCCACGATCTCCCGGGAGGGCCAGAAGTTCATGACCGGCGGGATATAGCGGTCGGAGGCGGGGGGGAGGCCGGCCGCCCTGGCCGCCTCGCGCGGCGGGTCGGGGTCATAGAGGACGAGGGCGTGCGCCCCGAAGATCTCCGCGAACTTCTGGGCCAGGATCCCCCCCAGGCTGTATCCGGCCAGGATGACCCGGGTCAGGCCGAGGTTCTCGCGGACGGTGAGGATGTCGTTCAGGTAGTCGGTGTAGGTCAGGTCGGCGACGTCCCGCCAGCGGGACCGGTAGTAGCCCCGGAGGTTCAGGGCGTAGGAGGGGTATCCGTAGGCGGCCCAGAAGTCGAGCTGCTGGCGGCAGATCCAGGAGCCGTCGAAAGCCCCCCCGATGAAGAGGATGGCGGGCTTCTCCGTCTCCATCTCCGGCCGCGCCCCTTCCACGTAGAGGCGCTGCGGTCCGAGAAAGGACTCGAAATGAACGGCGCGAAAGGTCATCGCTTCCTTCTTGCCTCCGGTGGGCATGGATACCCCATCGAGGCGCTTTCTTCAATCTTTTTCCCCTTCCCCGGCCGTCCAGCCGGGGAAGGAAAAAAGTCAAAAATTCTGTTGACAGGGATCCGGGGTGTGCTATATTCAGCGCGTAGTTAGAGTAAAGCCCTGGTGTGAATAGGTATGGTACCTATCAGCCGTGAGTGGTTACTCGAACTCACGGTTTTTGTATTTTCCAGGGTCGGTCGAAATGCTCGGGACCGAACAGAGTAGGCGGGAGAAGGTCTCCCGAAAAGCAATCCGGGCAAACGTGAAAGGAGTTTGGTTGTCATGGCTAAGGGCACAGTGAAGTGGTTCAATGAGCGCAAGGGCTATGGTTTCATCACCCCGGAGAGCGGAGAGGACCTGTTCGTCCATCACAGCTCGATCGTGGGCGACGGTTTCAAGACCCTGAAGGAAGGGGAGTCGGTGACGTTCGACGTCGCTCCCGGCCGCAAGGGTCAGCAGGCCGTCAACGTGGTCCGCCAGGCGTAAGCAGCTCACGTTGGAACCCAAAAATCCCGGTCCCCGCAAGGGGATCGGGATTTTTTTGTGTGCCGAGCATGTTCAGCAGTTTGGGGGTGAAAGTCCCCTACACAGCCTGATGGAAGCGAAGTGTTAGCGAAGCGCAAGGGCGTTGCCGCGAGGCAGGGTCTGAAGGAAGCGCGGAGCAAAACCGGGTTCTCTTCCATTTCGTGTGGGTGGCTTCTCTTATATTAGGACAACTTCTGTCCGATCGGACAGAAGTTGTCCGATTTGAAGCTGGAATCGCCTCCCCCGTCAAAACCTCAAACCTTGCCGCGGCGGACGGGCCGCGAATCCCGAAGGGATTCCGTCACCTAGCCCGGGGTTGGGGCCTTCGGCGCTACCCCGGGAAACGGCATCGACATACCCCGCCAACCCCGAAGGGGTTGTGTCCGTCCCCCTCAACCGGGAATTGCCGTTCAGCCGATGAACGCAGGACAGTGATCATGACGCGATCGCTTTTCTCCGACACAACCCCGTTGGGGTTGGACACTGTCTCGCCTCGTTACCCAGGGTAGCGCCTCCGGCGCAACCCTGGGCTAACGGACTCAGCCCCGTTGGGGCTGCTGGATGCTCCTTATTCGCCTCCCGAA
>CAZKCI010000140.1:0-48426 GCA_964551475.1 uncultured bacterium
GGGGCTGCGGTGGGGGCGAGCGCCCGTTGGTGGGTGCGGGGTATCTACAGCGGCACGCCCTACACCAACTTCCTCTTCGGGGCCTACGGGGACATCCCCGTCCCGGCCGACTACGACGGGGACTTCCGGACCGACACGGCGATCTGGCGGCCGACCGGCTCGGGTTGCCTCTACGCGATCAAGAGCCAGACGAGGTTCTACTACGGGGTATCCACCGACCTGCCGGTCCCGGCTGACTACAACGGGGACGGGAGGGCGGACCCGGCGATGTTCCGGAACAACGGGGCGATGAGCGGCCTGTGGTATGTCCGCAACCTCACCTCCCGGGCCTGGGGCTACGGGTCGGACGCGGCGGCGCCGGGCGACTACAACGGCGACGGCACGGCCGAGCTCTCGGTCTTCCGGGGCTACGCCAGCACCTGGTATATCCTGGGGTCCCCGACGGTCAGCTTCGGCCAGACCGGCGACATCCCGGTGGTGATCGACTACGAGGGGGACGGGACGCAGGACCGTGTGCTTTACCGTCCGTCGGAAGGGGCCTGGTACATCTACGGCGTGACGACGATCACCTACGGCACGTCCGCCGATCAGCCGGCAGTGGGCAGGGCGAACTGAACCGCGGAAATATCAACCACGAATCTACGCGAATCGGCCCGGCGCGGCGCGGCAATTTGAACTACGAATTCCGCGCTTGCACGCCGTAGCGCTACAGCGCGCAGGCGCGAATTACGCGAATTAGGCTTGGCAAATCTAACACTAGGGAAGCCATCCCCGGTAAAAGTATTCCGCCGGGCCCGGCCGATCTCATTCGTGAAAATTCCCGCCTTCGCGCTTCGCGCTATGGCGGGCAAGCGTGTCAATTCGCGTAATTCGCGAAATTCGTAGTTCCATTTGCCAGGCCAAAATCGCGCAAGCGCGAAATTCGTAGTATGATCAAAAAGATATTTCATGGCTTGGTGGTCATGCTGGTCGTGGCCGTGGTTGCTTACCTGGTTCTCCTCCATTTCCCGGGTTTCCGTAGCCGGATCTTCGATCCGGAGCGGAGCGAAACGGTTTCCCCGACCGGGGCTCCCAAGATCATTGCCAAGGTCGTCACCTGCTCCGGGATCAAGGAAACAGTGCCGGAGAGACCGCGCACCTACTTCGGTTTCGGCGAAAAGATCTATGCCTATGCCACGCTGAGAGAAGTGACGCCGGGTCCGCATCGTGTCTCTTTTCACTGGTTTACGCCCGGGGGAAAGTGCCAGGAGACCTTCCGGAGGGACTTCCGCTCCGACGACGGCGTCTACTCCTGCTGGTCCTGGATCGAGCTGGAAGGGGAGATCTTCCCGATCTCCCTGGGGCCTTTGGGAAGCGGCAAGTTCATCGGGGATTGGACGGTCAAGATATACGGCGACGGCTTCTTCTTGACAGAAGCCTCTTTTACTGTACGATGAACAAATCATCTTCCATGCTCCGATGATCGGCGCGAAGAAGCGCAAAGGAGAGAAATGCAAATTCTCGAAAAAAAATACCTGATCGCCGCAGCGCTGGTATGCGCTCTGGCGGCTGTTTCCTGCAGTGGCGGCGGGGGAGGAGGCGGAAACGATTCCGGCGAAGCCAATGCCATGTCCGGGACCTGGGAAGGGACATATTCCACAAGCCTCATGGATACGTCGGCTCTGACAATGAACGTGACTCAGGACAACAACGAGTTTTCGGGAACATATGCCACCGAGGATAGCGGCGGGGCGATCACCGGAACGATCAGCGGCAACACCATCATATTCGATCTCGATCCGTCCGCGGACTGCCCGGGCGACTTTGACGGTTCCGGCGCGCTCAATGGATCCACCCTGGTTCTGACCTTTTCCGGCGCCAACTGTCTGGGGAGCCATCGGAACGGACAAGCCAACCTGACCAAGAAATAAGGCAGAAGTATAAGTCAGTCCGAAATAATATAGATATGTCATTGCGAGGAGCGAAGCGACGAAGCAATCCTAACCACATGAGCAACAAGAGATTGCTTCGCTTCGCTCGCAATGACCACCCGCGTTGATATCCGGGCTACAACGGTCGGACTAGTAAGAAGTCGGAAGTAAGAAAGCGGAAGTCGGAAGTAAGAGGGCAGATCTGCCTTCTCCCTTGCAACTTCCGCTTTCTTACTTCCGACTTCCGCCTTATCAGTTTATTCCACCCTTATTCTCACCCGGTCCGCGTTTCCCTCCTTGTCGCTGCAGAGGATGACATGCTCCCCTCGCTGGAGCGGCCAGAACTCGCTCGAAGCCGGAGATGACTCGGCGAAGAGAGCCCCGTCTACGAACCAGAAGACCCTTTCCGCCTCCGGAGCGGAGGCGGAAAGGGTGAGTCCCTGGGGGATGGCGGGGAGTTCCGGGAGCAGGGCAAAGGTCTGCCCTGCGGCGGGGGAAACAATGGCCGGCCGTTTTTTCCTTATTTGCTCGCCGATTCTCGCACACTTCTCCAACCCATTTTCCTTGAGATAGGCGGTGATCGCCTCCGGCCAGAACTCGCCCGTTTCACCCGGGCGATGGACGCGGCATGGGTATGAGGGGGAAACGCCGGCGATGGCGAGGTCCCCGACCCGCGCCGGGCAGGACGCTCCGGCCGGCTGACCGCTCCGGGCGCAGACCGTTCTCTCCACGACATTCACCGGCCTCCGGTACCAGGGGCCGTCGCCTCCGGGATAGAGGCGGCGGAAGACCTCTCCGGCCATGGGGGCGGCCGCCTCGCCTCCGATCAGGGCGGGCGAAGGCCGGCCGTCCGGGTTCCCGAACCAGACTCCCACGATATATTCCGGGTTCCAGGCGAGCGCCCAGGCGTCCTTCAGGCCGTTGGAGGTCCCGGTCTTGAAGGCGAAGCGGGGGAGGCGGGTGTCGGCGGCATGGCCGGAGACGGAAAGAGACCGCTCATCACCGCTCAGGATATCCGAGACCAAATAGGCCGCCGCGGGGGAAAAGATCCGCCGGGGCGGGGGGGGAGGACCCCCGGTCAGACGGGGCGGGAGGAAGATCCCCTCCCGGGCCAGGCAGGCGTAGGCGGCGGCGAGGTCGAGGAGCCTCACCTCGCAGGTCCCGACCGCGAGACCGGGGCCGTAGTCCCGGGCCGTCCGGTTCACCGTGGAGAGGCCCAGATTCTTGAGAGCGATCAGGACCGCTTCCGGTGTGAGATCGCGCACGAGTTCGACGGCGGGTATGTTGAGAGAGCGGACCAGCGCGTCGCGGACGCTGACCAGCCCTTCGAAATCGCGGCTGAAGTTCTCCGGTCGCCAGTCGCCCAGTGTGAGCGGAATGTCCGCGACCACGGCGGCGGGGGCGATGAGCCCCCGCTCGAAAGCCAACGCATAGATGAAAGGCTTGAGAGCCGACCCGGGCGAGCGCGGCGCGGTGGCGCAGTTGACCTGGCCGGCTTCGGTCTCCCGATAGTCGGGCGATCCGACCAGGGCCCGCACCTCCCCGGAGGGAACGTGGATGATCACCGCCGCGCCGCCCCGGACACCGCGTTGACGGAGGCGTTCGGAGTGGGCGGCGAGCGCGGATTCCAGCATCTCCTGAAGACGGGGATCGAGAGTGGTTTCGATCCGTTTATCGTCCGGGCGCAGCGCCAGGACGAGGTCGCAGAAGTGGGGGGCGAGGAAGGGGAGGTCCCTCCGCCGCGATCCGGGTCGGCCGGGATCGGGGCAAGATGCCCCTCCCACAGAATCCAGACCATGATTTCCAGTGTCTCCAGCGTTTTCAGCGGCACCAGGCAGGGCTGTGTCAGCGGGGATCATCCCTGCCGCCGCCATCCGCTGGAGGATGAAGTCCCTTCTTCCTTCCGCGGCTTTTGCCGCCCGGTCGGGACGGAGCCGGCGGGGAGACTTGGGGATCCCGGCGAGGAGCGCGGCTTCGGGCAGGGAGAGGTCGCGGGCGGATTTCCCGAAGTAGACCAGGGAGGCCGCCTCGATCCCGACCAGGTTCCCGCCGAACGGCGCGCGGTTCAGGTATTCCTCGAGTATCCGCTCCTTCGCCGCCCGCCTTTCCAGGAGCAAGGCTTGGACCGTCTCCCGGATCTTGACGGCGAGATTCCGCGGGGCGGGGGGATGGAGGAGCTTGACCGTGAGAGTGCTGATGGTGGAAGCGCCGGAGACGATCCGCCCGGAGGAGAGGTTCTGGAGGGCGGCCCGGCCGATGGCGATCGGGTCGATACCCGGGTGCCGGAAGAAGCGCTTATCTTCGGCGGCGATTGCCGCCTTCCCCGCCCAGTCTCCCATCGCGGAGAGGGGAACGGGGAGCGAGATGATGTCGCCCTCCCCGCGGGTCAGGCGGAGGAGATTTCCTTCCCGGTCGTAGACGGCGACGGAGGCGGGATGACGGTCCAGGCGCTCCCAGGGGAAGGGAAAGAGGAGGGGAAGGGAGAGCAGCGCCGCCAGCGAGGCGACGGCCGAGAGAAGGATTATTTTTTTGCGGAGAGTCATGGGCGAGTCAGAAGAATGCGCAGCAGGAGGCTTGAGGTTTGAGGCATGGGTTCTCATACCCCGTGGACCACTCCTCACGCCTCATGCCCTCAGTTACTGATCACTGATTACTGATCACTGTTATTTTTCCCCGTCCGTGGACGCTCCTGATCGACGGATCGTACATGCAGGAGGCCGAGATTGCCGGGAGGATGAACTCGCCCGGCGAGACCGCCCGGGCGGCGTAGAAGAAGGATTTTAGCCCCGAGAAACCCCCGGTGAAGATGAGCAGGCGGTCGTCGCGGAGATCGGCATGGCGGACCGGCAGGGTCGCCTGGTCCTTGAGCCCGGGGACCAGCCGCGAGGTCTTGAGGTCGGGATTCTCGATTTCGAGCCCGGCCGGGAGGAGCTCCTCCACCGCCACGTTGTCCAGGTATTCCTCGCCGGCGTCCAGGACCACTTCGACGACCACCAGGTCTCCCTGGACGAGCTGGGAAGGATCGATCTCCCGGAGGGAGAGATCGCGGAAGACGCGGCGCGCCAGGAGACCGGAGTCGGTCTCCTTCTCTTCGGGATGGGCGGAGACGCCTTCGACCGACCAGTGATAGAAAATATCCCCCTCCCCCTGGTTGACCACGCGAACTGTTTCCCCGGGTAAGGAATCAAAAGTCCGGTGAAACGGGCTTTGGTCCGTGATCGCCGTTGGTTCGCCCGACAATCCCTGGACCGAGCCCAAAACCTTTTTCGCCGTCCCGGCGGAAAAGCGGGAGTACTTTCCGAGAGCCATCAGGGCCAGGGCGTTTTCCTGGGTGGTCGCCCAGCGCCCGTTTTCCGCCGCCGATTCCAGGCGACCGGCGAGGAGGGGGATGGTCGGATCTTGAGGATCGAGATCCAGGCGCAGGGAGAGGAGAAGCGCGTCATCCCGCGCGCGGGAGCGCAGGCAGGCGCCTCTCTCCCGATCGATCTCCGGGACCGGTCCGGGGGAGGCGAGCAGGCTCGCCGCCTCTTCCTTCCGGCCGGCGGCGATCAGCGATCCCGCCAGGTTCAGGCGGGCGGAGGGGTCGAGACGGTCCCTCTGCTCGGAGAGGCGCTCGATCCATCCGTTCTCGGGACGGCCCGCGAGCGAGAGGACGAGGGCGGCGTAGGATTTGAGATACATCTCGTCCCGGAAGGACGGCGTGTCGACGTTGCCGGAGGCGGCCGTTCGGGAGAGGATTTTGCGCAGGAAGGAAATGGCCTCTTCCCGGCGGTCTTTCGGGACAGCATAGCCGGCCCGTCCCGCCTCGACCAGGAAATGGGCGGCGTAAATCGATCCCCATTCGTAGAGATCGCGCCCGGCCGGCCAGGAGGAAAAGCCGCCCCCGCCGAGCTGCATGGAGAGGACGCGCAGGATGCCCGCCTCCACCAAGCGGTTTGTCTCCTCTTTCCCCAGCGCGCCGGGGCGGACTTCTTCGACGAGATCGGAGAGGTAGAGGAGGGGAAAGGAGGCGGAGACGGTCTGCTCGATGCAGCCGTAGGGATAGGCGAGGAGGTAGGAGAGCGCCCCGCCCAGCTTGACCGTGGGACGCCCCGAGACCTGGAGGCCGCCGCGGATCGTCCCCGGGAGATAGCCGCCGGGGAATTCGATTTCGGCCGATTCGCCGGGGGCGACGCGTCCCCAACCGCTTTTCGAGGAGAGACCCTCGGCCGGTCGGACGGGGATCTCGAAAACCTCGCGATAGGTTTCCTTTCCCAGCGCGGCGGCGAGCGTGACGGAAGCGGCGGCGGGCCCGTCGGGCGCGGCGAGCGCGATCTCGATCGCTTTCGACTCGCCCGCTTCCAGGCGGAGGTCGCGCGCGAGCAAAGGCTTCGCCGATCCGTTGTCCGTGAAGAGGATCCCGCCCGTCCCCTCCGCCGTGATGCGGACTTCCCCCGGCGCGCCGGTCTCGTTGAAGACCTCCACCGGCATGACCGCGCGGTCCGAGGGGGCGAGGAAGCGGGGGAGGGAGGAGCGAACGACCAGGGGACGTTTCACCAGGACGTCGGCGCGCGCGGAGGCGAAACCCTGCTGGTCGACGGCGACCGCGGCCAGCCGCAGGCGGCCCGTGAACTCGGGGACGGCGAAGGTGACCGATCCCTTCCCGTCCGCCCCCAGGGAGACCCGGGACGACCAGAGAGCAACCGGCTTGAACCGGTTGGAGCGGATCGGGTTGAGACGGCGGCGGAGCGCCGCGCCCATCTCGCCGTCGCCGCCCGGAGCGGCGGCGCCGTCGGAGATTTTCTTCTCGGTCTCCGGCATGAGGAGGGCGTAGAGGTCGTGGAGGGCCACCTCGAGGCGGCGCGGCCCGAAGAAGAAGGCGAAGGGATCGGGGACGGGGAAGTCGGTGAGGAGGCAGATCCCGTCGTCCACCGCCGCCACCACCGCTTCGCCGGTCCGGGGCGCTCCCCGGGAATCGGCGAGCGACAGGGAGACCTCGAGCTTCTCCCCCGGGCGGATCGCCTCCGGCGCGGCGAGAGAGAGGGAAAGCTTCCGCTCGGGCGAATCGACGGAGAGGGGGACGGTCCCGGCCGCCCGATGGGCGGCCCAGGGTTCGCCGGGACGAACCGGGCGGATGACGGAGACCACGCAGTGGACGTTGGGCGAATACTCGGGCAGGACCGGGATCGCAGCCTGGGCGGTGTTCTTGTCCAGCGTGAGGACCCGGGTTTGGAGAACCCGGTCCGACTCCAGGGAGAGAAGAGCCCGGCCGGGAAAGGGGGACTTGATCAGGAGCGTGGCGGTCTCGCCGGGAAGGTAGCTTTTGCGGTCGAGAGAGAGAACGACCTTCTCCGGGGTCTCCAGCGAGCCGGCGAACCACTGCTGGCCGGGATCGGCGGCGAAGAAGGAGAGGGAGGTGGAGGATCCGGAATCGGGGTCGGAGACGGTCAGGAGATACTCGCCGCCCTGGGGCGGAGAGAAGGCGGCGGAGACCCGCCCGTTGGCCAGCGGGAGCGTTTCTTCGTGGACGGGGCTGATCTGGCGTTCCGAGACGTAGGCGTAGCGCCCCGCGTCGTTTTTCTTCAGGGCGGAGGACCAGAAAACGCGGCTCAAGGTGAGGGCGAGCCGTTGGGCCTCCTGGTCGACTGAGCCGTCGGCGCGGACGGCGGCAACATCCAGAGGGATATTTTCGCCGGTCCGATAGCCTCCCTCGGGCGGGGCGGTCTGGAGGCCGACATAAAAGGGATAGGCGTCGTAAACGCGGGAACGGTAGTCGGCGACCGACCGGCCGCCGATCTCGGTCACGGAGCAGCCGAAGGAGACGGCGAGCGCGGCGGCGGGGCGATAGGACTCGGGAACGGAGACCGTGAACTCCGCCTCGCCGTTCTCATCCAGGCTCCCCGCCCCCAGGTCGGCGGAGGGGGGGAGCGTTTTCTTCTCCGGGTCGCCGAAGGTCCAGCCCTCCCAGCCGGAGGGGGCGAACTCTTCGGCCAGGAACTCCGCCCAGGCGCGGACGGGGGCGCCCGCGGCGGGACGCCCGAAGAGATGGCGGGCGGCGACGGAGAAGGAGAGGGCGAGGCCCGGCTCGGCCCGTCCCTCGTCCGCGCCGGCGGTCACCTCGATCTGGGGGGGGACGAAATCCTCCAGGGCGATCTCGGTTTCGCCGAGTTTCGCTCCCTCGTCCCCCGGCAGGGCGATCTCCAGGCGGCGCCGCCCGGTCAGCGAGTAGGCGGGGAAGGGGATCTCGAATTCCGCCGTTCCCAGATCGTCGAGAGATGCCGACAGCGTCCGCTCGGTCTTGCCCAGCGGTCCCACCACGCGCAGCGAGACGGGGAAAGCGGGCGGCCGGGAGACGCCCCGGCCGCGCACGATCGCGCAACCCCGGGCGGTCTCCCCGGGACGGTAGATCCCCCGGTCGGTGAAGAGGAAAGCCTCGTATCCTTCGCTCAGATAGCCTCTCCCCTCGGGATCGGCGGCGGCGGAGACCTCCGTTCCCTCCAGGCAGAGATAGGAGATGTCTTCGCCTTTCTTTACCGTGATCAGGAAGGGCTTCTCTTCGGCCGGAAGGCCGAGGAGGCTGAAGCGGGCGAGGCCGTCAGGGTCGGTCGCGCCGGAGAGGAGGGCCTGGTTGGCGCGGGAATAGACCGTCACCTCGGCCTTCTCGATGGAGGCGGGGGAGTGGATGGAGTTGGCCCAGACCAGGAGATCATGGGGGGCGAGCTTGGCCGAGATGGCGGTGTCGGTGACGACGGCCAGGCGGTCCTCCGCCTCGGCCCCTTCCGCGCGGGCGGTCAGAAAGAAGGCCCCGGAGGGCGCGTCCGCGAGGTAGGGGCCGAGGTCGATCAGTGTTTCCACGGACCGGTTGTTTTCGCCGACGGTCCGGTATTCTTTCTCGTCGACCCGGCGGGAGAGATCGCGGTCGGTTTTTCCCCACCCGTACCAGCTCTCTCCCAGGTCGCGCAGGGCGAAGGCGACCAGGTTGTTGGGGAAGATCCGGTTGACCTCGAGCTTAAAGGAGGGGACGTTCACGGTGCGGACGGGGAGGAGGAGGTTCCCCCGGGTGGAGAGGTAGTTCCCGCCGACGCTGAGGGAGAGGGCGGGCGGCCGGTCGGGAAAATAGACGGTGCGGACGATAGCGGAGGAGAGGGGAGGCGCGCCGGCGGCGGGGAGGCCCTGGAGGAAGGTCAGCGTGTAGGACCGGGCGGGCTCAAAGTCCCCCTCGATCCGGCAGCGCGCCTCGTTTCCCCAGGAGTAGAGCGGTTCGACCACGATGGCGACGGGGGGTTCGACGGCGATGAAACGGGCGGCGGCGGGGAGATCGAGAGAAGCCGTGAAGGAGGCGGTGATCGAACCGCCGGAGAAGGGGCGGGAGGAGGGATCGAGACCGAGGAGGGCGAGCTCGGCCTGGAGCGCGATCGTCTCTTCCGCGGCTTCGGAAAGGCCGAGGGGTCCGGAGACGCCGGTCAATCCCTTCCCGATCTTGATCCGGATCCGGTCGGTCTCGGCGGAGGAGGTCTGGACCAGGAGGACGGCGGAATCGGTTCCGCCCAGCGTGAAGAAATCGATCGCTTTCCCCCGGTCGCTCGCGAGCGCGAGGGCGGAGGCGAGGACCGACGGGGAGACGGCGTCGTTGAACTCGAAGCGGAGCGTGGCCTGGCGTTCGGCGTTGAAGTTGGACTGGGCGACGGAGAGGAGGCGCAGCGGTTCGCTGTGAAAGCGGAAAACGCGCTGCCCGGCGATCATCCTCCCGGAGAGCGAGGTCAGCGTTTCGTCCAGGCGGGAGTCGAAGAGAGAGCACTTCTTCCAGTTCTCCCGGGGGGTGAAGGTGAGCGTGTCGGCGGCGGTCCAGGCGAACTCCCCCTCGACACGGGGATCGAGGGAAAGCGCCCCCGGAGAGGCGGAACCGCCGATCTTTTCCGCGGAGACCATCGCCTCCGAGAACCGGAAGAGAAGCGGTTCGGCCTCTCCCACCGGCCGCTCGTCTCCCGGCGAGAAGGCGACGACCGAGACGCCGTCGCGGCCGCCGGCGTTTCTTACCAGGGTGAAGACTCCATAGGCGTTGAGCAGAAGAAAAACCGTCGCCAGAACAAACCACCTGTCCCGTCTCCATTTCTCCGACATTGCGCTCTCCTTTTTTATATTTCACCCGCCGCCAGCATCGGGGAAAATATATAAAAGGAATGCGGCAAAAGTGTGACGGGAGAGTGATCAATTGCGACCGCGGATTGTGGGAGCGACATTCCTGGCGCGATCCGAGTCGAGATGGATCGCGACAGGAATGTCGCTCCCACAAAGTGCTAAGAGACGAGTTTTAAGCTGAAGGAGAAAGACGCGCCCTGGCCCGGCTCGCTCTGCACCCGGATCTTTCCGCCGTGGTGCTCGACGATCGACTTGGCGATGGCGAGTCCGAGGCCCGAGCCGTAGCCGGGATGGTTCTGGCGCCGCTCGGTGGTGAAGAAGCGGTCGAAGACCTTGTCCTGGACGGCCAGCGGGATCCCGACGCCGGTGTCGGCGACGGTGGTGACCACGGTTTTTTCCGCTCCGGGAGAAACGGAGAGCGTCACCGATCCCTCCGGCGCGGTGTAGCGGAAGGCGTTTTCGAGGAGGTTAGCGATCACCTGCTCGATCCTCCCGGGCAGGATGGAGACGCAGAATTTTCCCTCGGGGATGATCACCTGGAAAGCGGCCTGGTGGGACTCCAGCGTCGGCCGGAGCCGCTCGACAAAGCCCCTCAGAAAATCGAGATAGTCGACGGTCTCCTTCGGCTCGGAGAGAACGTCGGCGTCGAGCTTGGTCAGCTGGGAGAGTTCCCCCGCCATTCGGATCAGCCGCTCGGTCTCGTAGCGGATGTTGGCCAAAAACTTATTTCGCGTCTCCGTTTTTTCGCCCGCGCTTCCCTCCAGGATCTCCGCCGCCCCCTTGATCGCGGTCAGAGGGGTTTTGAGCTCGTGCATTGTCTCCGAGAGGAAGTCCCGGTTGTAGCGGGATCGCTTGACCACCTCCTCCGACATATGGGCGAGCGAGGCGGAAAGCTCCCCGATCTCGTCATGCCCCCGGATCGCCGCCTCGAGCGGCCCGTCCCCGGCGGCGGCGTCCCGCGCGGCGCGGGTGAGGCGGCGGAGGCGGATGGTGATGGTGAAGGCGAGGAAAACGGCGACGGCGAGGGCGGTGAGGAGCGCGACCACCATGCCCCGCCGCTGGTAATAGCGCATTTCCTTGAGAGCGTGGATGATCGGCCCGGTGTGGCGGGAGATGTAGACAATCGCCTGGGGCGGCGCGGCGGCGGAGAGGATGGGGAAGGCGATGTAGTAGTACATGTACTGGCGGTCGTCGGTCAGCGCCGCCCGCGAGCCGTATTTCCCGGTCAAAGCCTGGCGCAGCTCGGGACGGTCGGAGAAGTTCTGCCCGACCGTGGAATCGTCGTGGGAATCGGCCAGAACCTCTCCCTCCGGGGAGACGATGCGGATCCGGGTTTGCATTTCCGGGCCGCAGGTCTTGATCAGCCTCTCGAAAGCGCCGAAGGCGTCCGGGCGGCTCTCCTCCGGCTCTTCGAGGACCAGGGAACGATACTGTTCACCGAGGAGATAGGCGTAGGCGACCATCTCGTCCTCGAGCGCCCGGCGGGTGTAGCGGTCGAAGAAGCCGATGGCGTAGCGGTGGAGGAACCAGCAGGGGATGAAGACGACCAGGAGAAAGGCGGCGATCAGTTTCCAGCGAAGGCTGAACATAAGAAATAATAGGGTTCAGGGTTCGGGGTTCAGGAAAACAGGAAACAGGGTTCAGGAAAACAGGAAACAGGGTTCAGGGTTCAGGAAAACAGGAAACAGGGTTCAGGGTTCGGGGTTCAGGGGAGATAACCTCTGTCCGTGACAGTATTTTTTACCTTCAGCCTTCAGCCTTCAGCCTTCAGTCTCGTGTCTTCACGGTTTGCGGTTTGCCGGCGTTTCCAGTTCCTGGTTGAGCTTGTAGCCGATCCCGTATACGGTCTGGATGGGATCGGGGGAGGGGCGGACCTCGGCGAGCTTTTTCCGGATCCTTTTCACATGGGCGTCGATGGAGCGGTCGGCGGCGAAGGACTCGCCCTCGTAGACGCGGTCCATCAGGTTCTCGCGGGTGAAAACGCGGGCGGGGAAGCGGATCAACGCTTCCAGGAGGCGGAACTCCTGGCGGGTGAGTGCGATCCGTTTACGGCAGTAGGTGAGGATGTAGGCGGCGGAGTCGATCTCGAAGGGGCCGTGGCGGATCATCCCGCTCTCCGCCCCGGCGGCCCGTCCCCGCCTCAGTACCGCCCGGACGCGAGCCGCGAGCTCGCGGGGGCTGAAGGGCTTGGTCACATAGTCGTCCGCTCCGATCTCCAGGCCCAGGATCCGGTCCACCTCTTCCGACTTGGCGGTGAGCATGATCACGGGGACGGCGGGGTCGATCGCCTTGATCTGGCGGAAAAGGTCGAGTCCGGAGATCCCGGGGAGGTTGAGGTCGAGGACGACCAGGTCGGGCCGGCGGGCGCGGAAGGACTTCAGGCCGGTCTCGCCGGTGAGCGCGGTGGAGGTCTTGAATCCGTTTTCCTCCAGGACGTAGACCACCACGTCGGCGATGTGGGGCTCGTCGTCGATCAGGAGGATGGTCTGGGGCGTGGGCATGGCTAACGGGAATTGCGCGAATTATCACGCTTGCCCGCCGTTCCGGCCGTCGTAGCCAAAGGCTACTTTGGCGGAGTCGGCAGCGCCTAGAGCAAAGGCGGGAATTCCGCGAATTGGCTCGGCTCGGCTAATCCTTCGGTGTCTCTTTTGTCCCTGCAGTCCCTTTAGTCCCTTATGTCCCTGCTGCCCTATCCGGCTATTCTACCATAGCCGGAATAATACGGTTGGGAGAGTAGGCGATGCATTGCTAAAATAGCGGAACCATAACCGGAGGAATAATAATGAAACGCCGTCCCGTGAATGAAACCGAAACCTGGAAAGCGCTGGAAGAACACTATCGGAAGATCAAAGACCTCCATCTCCGCGAGCTCTTCCGCAAGGATCCTCGCCGCGCCGAGGCCTTCTCCCTTCCGGCCGCCGATCTCCATCTCGACTACAGCAAGAACCGCGTCACCGCCGAGACGATGCGCCTTCTTCTCGCTCTGGCCGAGTCCGCCGAACTGAAATCGAATATCGCGGCGATGTTCGGCGGCGAGAAGATCAACGCCACCGAGGGGCGGGCCGTCCTTCACACCGCCCTGCGCGCCCCCCGCGAGGCGCGCATCATGGTCGACGGCGAGAACGTCGTCCCGGCCGTCCACCGCGTCCTGGACCACATGGCGTCATTCTCCCGTTCCGTCCGCTCGGGTGAATGGAAGGGGCAGACCGGCCGGAGGATCAGGAACGTCGTCAACATCGGGATCGGCGGTTCCGACCTCGGCCCGGCCATGGCGGCCGAGGCCTTGAGACCCTACGCCGACCGCGCTCTTTCCCTCCGCTTCGTCTCCAACGTGGATGGGACGCACTTCGCCGAGTCCGTCCGCGATCTCGATCCCTCCGAGACCCTCTTTGTTGTCTGCTCCAAGACCTTCACCACGCAGGAGACGCTCGCCAACGCCCTCTCCGCCCGGGAGTGGCTCCTCCAGGCGTTGCCGGATCCCTCCGCGGTGGCGAAGCACTTTGTCGCCGTCTCCACCAACGCCAAGGAGGTGAAGGCCTTCGGGATCGACACCGCCAACATGTTCGAGTTCTGGGACTGGGTGGGCGGCCGCTACTCGCTCCCTTCGGCGATCGGCCTCTCCCTGATGATCTCGATCGGTCCGGAAAACTTCCGGGAGATGCTCGCGGGCTACCACGCGATGGACCGCCACTTCGCTTCAGCTCCCTTCGAGATGAACATGCCCGTGATCCTGGCCCTCCTCGGCGTCTGGTACAACGACTTCTTCGGCGCCTCCTCCTACGCCGTTCTCCCCTACGACCAGTACCTGAGCCGTTTCCCGGCCTATCTCCAGCAACTCGACATGGAGTCGAACGGGAAGTCGACGGACAAGGAAGGAAGAACGGTCGGCTATCAGACCGGGCCGATCGTCTGGGGGGAGCCGGGGACCAACGGACAGCACGCCTTCTACCAGCTCATCCACCAGGGGACGAAGCTTATCCCGGCCGACTTCATCGGCTTCTCTCTTTCCCACAACCCTCTCCCCGGCCACCATCTGAAACTCCTGGCCAACTTCGTCGCCCAGACCGAGGCGCTCGCCTTCGGGAAGACCGCCGAGGAGGTCCGGGCGGAAGGGGCGAAGGAGGCCCTCGTCCCCTTCAAGACCTTCGCCGGAAACAAGCCGACCAACGCCATCCTGGCGAAGGAGCTCACGCCCGCGGTCCTCGGGCAGTTGATCGCGCTCTACGAGCACAAGGTTTTCGCCCAGGGGGTGATCTGGGACGTCTACTCCTTCGACCAATGGGGAGTGGAGCTGGGGAAGGCGCTGGCGAAAAAGGTTCTGGGGGAGCTTGAAGCAAAAGAGGAACCAAAGCTCGGCCACGATTCTTCGACGAGCGGGCTGATCCGGAGGATCCGCGGCGATCGAGATGCTCGGAAGGAATAGCCCGCGGGTTATTCTTCCCCGTTCGCGGGTATTTCCAGGAGACGGGCGTCTTCGAGTTCGATCGGCCGCCCGGCCGCGCGCTTGCTGGCGATCAGGTCTGCCTTCGACAGGACGAAGAAATTCTGTCCCCGGTAGTCCATGGTCTCGCGATTCGACCAGGCTTCAGAAAAGCTCACACCCGGGGTTCGGGTCTGGACGTCGATGCGAATGCGGTCGGCGAATACGGTTATCTCGTTGGCGAGGACTTCTTCGGGAGTGGTGAGGGCCGCCGTTCCCATCCCGGCGGCCAGCAACGCCTGGAGCAGCCGGCGGGCGTTTTCCGGAGTCGCGTCGATGAGGATATCCAGATCGAAAGTAGCCCGGGGAACGCCGTGCAGAACGGCGGCGATCCCCCCGATCACGACATATCTCACGTCATGATTTTGAAATGACGCGAATACGGCTTTCAGGCGATCGAGCATATTTTCGGTCCGGCAAACGGGGGTTGGCCAGCAGGGCCAGGTTGGTGAAAGCGCACAAGAGATCCATCCGTTCGGAGATCGGGAGGGAACGGAACCAACGGGTTTTAGCCTCGATGGACTCTTCGGAACGCCGATGGGAAACATATCCTTTCATGCCAGGGATTATACCAAATCCGGTCTCTCCGATCCCGCACTTTCACCGGATTTCATTGTGGTGGCGGCCCGGTCGGCCTGATATAATTTTATGTTTCCATGGATCAACCATCGGAGATCATCGTCCGCCCGTCACTCGAGGAAACGCGTGAGATGAAGACGAAGATCCTTTATTTCCTTCTTTCGATTCTTTCCCTGTCCGCCCTCTCCTGCATGCCCAAGATCCCCCCGGCCGGCCCGCCGGTCGTGCAGGTGGCTTCGCCCGTCCGGATGGACGTGCCGATCTTCAGCGAGTGGGTGGGAACGCTGGACGGATCGATCAACGCCCAGATCCGGGCCGAGGTCAGCGGCTATCTCCAGAGCCAGAACTACCGGGACGGGACGCTGGTCCACAAGGGAGACCTCCTTTTCCAGATCGACCCGCGCCCCTTCCAGGCCAAGCTCGACCAGGCCAATGCCGCCCTGGGCAAGACCGAGCTCGACGTGAAAAGGCTGACCCCGCTGGCCAAGGAGAACGCGGTCAGCCAGCAGGAGCTCGACGACGCGGTCCAGGCCAACCTGGCCAACCAGGCGGAAGCGGAGCAGGCGCGCTTGAACCTCGAGTTCACCCGGATCACCGCCCCCATCGACGGGATCGCGGCGATCGCCTCCGCCCAGATCGGCGACCTGGCCGGCCCCTCCGGCGAGCCCCTGACCGTCATCTCCCAGGTCGACCCGATCCGGGTCTACTTCAGCGTCAGCGAGCAGGACTACCTGGCCACGATGGAGGGCATTCTGGAGAGCGGGGAAGGGCGGCCGGCGACGCCGTCGATCGATCTCGCACTCATGCTGGCCGGGGACCGGTCGTATCCTCCGAAGGGGAAGATCGTCAGCGCCGACCGCCAGGTCGATCCGCGGACCGGGGCGATCCGCCTGGTCGGTGAGTTTCCCAACCCCCAGAACGTTCTCCGTCCGGGCCAGTTCGCCCGCGTGCGCGCTTTAGTCGGCCTCCGTCCGGACGCCCTCCTGGTTCCCCAGCGGGCGGTGATCGAGCTCCAGGGCACCTACCAGATCGCCGTGGTGGGCGCCGACAACAAAGCCTCGGTGCGGCCGGTGGAGATGGGCGAGCGCCACGGCAGCCTCTGGATCGTTGCCAAAGGGCTGGCGTCCGACGAGCAGGTCGTGGTGGAGGGCGTCCAGAAGGCCCGGGACGGCGTCGTCGTCTCTCCCCAGCCGTTTCACACCCCAGGCCCGGCCCCGGCGCCGTCTCCCGCGCCCGCCGGGTAGTGTTATGTTCCTGACATCTCTTGACTGTGAATCTGTCATTGCGAGGAGTCCCGAAGGGACGACGAAGCAATCTCGGCCAGCCCAAATAATTGAGATTGCTTCGCTCCGCTCGCAATGACGAGCCAACGGCTACGTCCGTAACGCGGCGCTAATCAGCGATGGCCAGATTTTTCATCAACCATCCCACGGTGGCGATCGTCATCGCCATCGTCACGGTGATCGTCGGGGTCGTCTCCCTCCTCGGCCTCCCCGTCGCCCTCTTCCCGAACATCGTCCCCCCCCAGATCAGCATCAAGGCCACCTACACGGGCGCCGACGCCCAGACCGTCGAGCAGTCGGTGTCCACGCCGATCGAACAGCAGATGAGCGGCGTGGACAACATGCTTTACATGTATTCCACCAGCGCGAACAACGGCCAGATGAGCCTCCAGGTGGTCTTCGACGTTTCCACCGACCCCAACACCGACCAGGTCCTCGCCCAGATGCGGGAGTCGCAGGCCGAAGCCCAGATCCCGGCCGACGTCCGCAACTACGGACTACTCGTGCAGAAATCGTTATCCTCGCCGCTCCTCCTCTTCAGCATCTATTCGCCGACCGGGGTCTACGACCAGTATTTCCTCGCCAACTACGCCACCATCAACTTGATCGACGAGCTCTCGCGGGTGCCGGGGCTGGCCAACGTGCAGGTCTTAAGCGGCGGCCAGATGGCGATGCGGATCTGGGTCCGCCCCGACGAGCTCGCCAAGCTCAACCTGACCATCCCCGAGATCGTCAACGCCGTGAGCGCCCAGAACCGGGTCAATCCCGCCGGCCAGATCGGCGCCGAGCCCGCGCCGGCGGGACAGGAGTTCACCTATGCGGTCCGCGCCCAGGGGAGGCTGCAGACGCCGGAGGAGTTCGGCGAGGTGGTCGTCCGGGCCGACTCCGACGGCTCGATCCTCCGCCTGAAGGACGTGGCCAGGATCGAGATGGGCGCCAACTCCTACGGGGTCATGGGGCGCTTCAACGGGCATCCGGCCGCCATCGTCTCGGTCTACCAGATGCCCGGCTCCAACGCGCTGGACGCGGCCGACCGGGCCAAGAAGCTGATGGAGAACCTCAAGGCCAGGTTCCCGCCCGGACTCGATTACAAGATCTCGCTCGACACCACCAAGGCGGTCACTTCCGGGATCAAGGAGATCCAGAAGACCCTGATCGAGGCCCTCATCCTGGTCATCATCGTCGTCTTCATCTTCCTCCAGGGCTGGCGGGCGACGCTCATCCCGCTGCTGGCCGTCCCCGTCTCCCTGATCGGCACCTTCATCATCTTTCCCCTCATGGGTTTCACCGTCAACACCCTCTCCCTCTTCGGCCTGGTCCTGGCCATCGGACTGGTGGTGGACGACGCCATCGTCGTGGTCGAGGCGGTGGAGCGGCACATCGAGGAGGGGAAGGCCCCCAAGGAGGCGGCGCTTCGGGCGATGGAGGAGGTATCGGGGCCGGTGATCGCGATCGCCCTCATCCTGGCCTCGGTCTTCCTGCCCACGGTTTTCATCTCCGGGATCACCGGGCGTCTCTACCAGCAGTTCGCGGTCACCACCGCCATCTCGGTCCTGATCTCGGCCTTCAACGCCCTCTCCCTCTCCCCGGCGCTGGCGGCCCTGATCCTCCGCCCGAGAAAGGAGTCGCGGGGGATCTCCGGCCGCTTCTTCGCCTGGTTCAACCGCGGTTTCGGGCGGACGACCGACCGCTACGTGAGATGGAGCGGAGGGCTGATCCGCAAGACGGTCGTCACCGCGGTCTTCCTGGGATTTTTCATGCTCGGCGCGGTTCTGATCGGAGGAAAGCTCCCCGGCGGCTTTCTCCCGGACGAGGACCAGGGGTATTTCTTCGCCAGCGTCACCCTCCCCAACGCGGCCTCGCTCCAGCGGACCGACGCCGTCTGTCGCCAGATCGAAGCCGCGATCAAGGATATCCCCGGGATCGAATACGCTACGACGATCGTCGGCTATAACTTCTTAAGCGGCGTCTCCACCACCTACGCCGGCTCCTTCTTCTTCTCGCTCAAGGACTGGGAGGAGCGGAAATCCTTTCAGGGGAATTACCGGGTGATCATGTACCGCGTCTTCGCCGCTCTGAAGAAGATCCCCGGAGCAATCGCCTTTCCCTTCCCGCCCCCCGCCATCCCCGGTGTCGGCTCCTCCGGCGGTGTGACCTTCGTTCTGGAGGACCGCTCCGGGGGGGACATCGCCTTCCTGGCGAAAAACACCCAGATCTTCATGGAGGCCGCCCAGAAGCGTCCGGAACTCTCCCAGGTCACGACCACCTTCGTGCCCGCCGTCCCCCAGGTCTTCGTCGACGTGGACCGGGACAAGGCCCTGCGCCAGGGGGTGAGCCTCTCCGACGTCTACACCACCCTGCAGACCTTCATGGGCGGTTACTTCGTCAACTACTTCAACCGCTTCGGCCGTCAGTGGCAGGTCTTTGTCCAGGCCGAGGGGGACTTCCGGACCAGCGCCGCTAACCTGGGCCAGTTCTACGTGCGGAACGCCAACGGCGACATGGCGCCGCTCTCCGCCCTGATCGCCGACCGCTCCGACGCCGGCCCCGAGTTCACCATGCGCTACAACCTCTACCGCTCGGCCCAGATCAACGCCACCGTCGCCCAGGGGTTCAGCTCAACGCAGGCGATGAAAGCGCTGGAGGAGGTCTTCGGGGAGACCATGCCGGGGGAGATGGGCTTCGACTACATGGGGATGTCCTACCAGCAGAAGCTCGCGGCCGAAGGGATCTCCCCCGGCGTCATCTTCGCCCTCTCCCTGGTCTTCGTCTTCCTGATCCTGGCCGCCCTCTACGAGTCCTGGTCGTTGCCCTTCAGCGTCCTCCTTTCCACTCCGGTCGCCGTCTTCGGGGCCTTCGCCTTTCTGATGCTTCGGAAGATGGAGAACAACATCTACGCCCAGATCGGCCTGATCATGCTGATCGGCCTGGCTGCGAAGAACGCCATCCTGATCGTCGAGTTCGCCCGGATGGAGCATAAGAAGGGGAAGGGGCTCAAAGAGGCCGCCCTGACCGGCGCGCGCTTGAGGCTCCGCCCCATCCTGATGACCTCGCTCGCCTTCATCCTGGGCTGCGTGCCGCTCTTCATCGCCTCGGGCTCGGGCGCCAACGCCCGCCAGGTGATGGGGACGGCGGTGATCGGGGGGATGCTCGCCTCCACGCTGATCGCCGTCTTCATCATTCCCGCCCTCTTCTTCATCGTGGAGAAGCTGGCGGGAGCACGGGTTGCTCCCGCGCCGGGAGGGGGATCGGGGGAGGGGAGGAAATCCTCATGATCCATCACAACTATCCGCCCGCCGGGACCGGCATCGGCCGGGTTGTCATTGCGAGGACGTTGAGCGAAGCGAAACGGACGAAGCAATCTCGTCCTATCGAAATGCAGCCGATCTCGGGTTCGGCCGGAGATTGCTTCGCCCCTCCGGGGCTCGCAATGACATTCAGAGGGTTGTCCACCCGCCCCATCATCCGGACATGGAGCGCCATCGCCGGCGGAGCGCTGGTCCTCCTCGGCGGCTGCGCCGTGGGACCGGACTTCTCTCCCCCCGCGCTGGAGACGCCGCCGTCGTTCCGCGACCAGACCGCGCCCGCCGCGCCGGAGTCGCTCGCCGACGAGCCCTGGGCCGAGATCTACCAGGACGGGACGCTGACCGCGCTCATCGAAACCGCGCTCGAATCCAACTACGATCTGCGCATCGCGGTGAGCCGGGTGGAGCAGGCCCGTTTCGTGGCCGCCCAGTCCCGCGCCCTTCTCCTCCCCCAGGCCGGCTATCAGTACCAGCTGAGCCACGGCAGCGGGGAGTTCCTGGGGTCCCCGACGCTCTCCGTGACCGAGGCAGGCGACTCCTCCTTCGCCGGGATCACGGCGGGCTGGGAGATCGATCTCTGGGGGCGCCTGCGCCGCCTGAACGAAGCGGACAAGGCCCGCTTTCTCGCCACCGAGGAAGCCCGCAACGGCGTCCGGATCGGCCTGATCGGGGAGACGGCGCAGTCATACTTCAACCTGCTCGCGCTCGACCTCGAGCTCGACATCGCCCTCCGCACGGCCGACTCCTTCCGGGAGTCACTGAGGATCTTCAGCCAGCGCCTCCAGGGCGGCGTCGCCTCCAAGCTCGAGGTGGTCCGGGCCCAGGCCGCCCTCGCCAACGTCTCCGCGGCCATACCCGAACTCGAAAGACAGATCTCCGTCCAGGAGAATCAGATCAATATTCTTCTCGGAAAGGATCCGGGACCGGTGACGAGGTCGGCGGGACTGCTGGAGCAGTCGCTCCCGCCGGCTGTCCCGGCCGGGATCCCCTCCGCCCTGATCGAGAGGCGTCCGGACATCCGGCAGGCCTCCGCCAATCTCCACGCCGCCGCCGCCCAGGTGGGCGCGGCCCTGGGAAGCTTCTTCCCCCGGATCAACCTCACCGGCCTCTACGGCCGGGTCAGCAGCGAGCTCGGGGCCTTCGACGACCCGGGACAGGAATCATGGTCGGTCGGCGGGAACCTCTCCGGGCCGATCTTCCAGGGGGGAAAGGTGGTCGCCCAGTATGACCAGGCCGGGGCGGTCTGGGACGAGGCGCGGCTCAGCTACGAGCAGATCGTCCGCAACGCCTTTCAGGAGGTGGCCAACTCCCTGATCACCCGCGAGAAACTGGAGGGCGTCAGGGCCCAGCAGGAGATCGCGGTCAGCTCGCTGACCGAAGCGGTCAAGGTTTCGACCCAGCGCTATCTCGCCGGCAAGGCGAGCTACTACGAAGTCCTCGAGGCCCAGCAGCAGCTCTTCCCGGCCGAGAACGCCCTCGCCCAGACCCGCCTCTCCCAGCTCCTGGTCGTTGTCCAGCTCTACAAAGCGCTGGGCGGCGGCTGGGAAGAAAGCACTCAGTAATCAGTGATCAGTTATCAGTAATCAGTGACCGAGGGCAGGTCGGAAGGTCTTTGTTACTGATCACTGATCACTATTTATCTTGCCTGCCTTCCGGCGCCGAAAGTATAGTCCTTCTCCCACAGGCCGCCAGTGCCGGCGGACTTCAAACAAAAGGAGAAACCATGAGACACAACTTATTGTGCCTGGGCCTGGCTTTATCGCTGATCGGCTGCCAGGCCGCCACCACCGGGTCGGTGATAAAGGATGGAGAGGCCCCTTCCCTCGCCGCGCCGGCCCCCCATCTCTATGAAGCGGTCTTCTCCACCTACCTGGGAGGATCGGCGGGGGAGTTCGCCTTCGGCGTGACCGCCGACGACCGGGAGCGGGTCTACATCACCGGATATACCCACTCAGCCGATTTCCCGGTCAAGGACGGCTATCAGATGGAGAAGAAGGCCGGCGAGTCGGTTTTCGTCACCGTCCTCGATTCCAGCGGAGAGAACCTGCTCTGGTCGACGTACATCGGCGGCGAGACCGGCGGCTCCGAAGGGTTCACCGTCCAGGTCGACTCCGCCTACGGCATCTACGTGAACGGCGCGACCACCGCCTCCGACTTCCCGACGTGCAATCCCTATCAGGCCCATCATCACGGAGCCTGGGACTCCTTCGCGCTCAAACTGTCCTCCTCCGGATCGGCGTTGGTCTACTCCACATTCCTGGGCGGGAACAACGACGAGTGGGCCTACAAGTCGTCGATCGACTCCACCGGCTCCTTCTACTTCGCCGGCAAGACTCTTTCACCAGACTTCCCCACCGTCAACCCCTACCAGGGCGCCTTCGGCCACTCCTGGGACGCCTATGTCGTGAAGCTCTCCCCCAGCGGATCCGCCCTGGTCTTCTCCACTTACCTGGGAACGACCAACCCCGACATCGGAGAGATGGCGCTGGCCCGGGGGGACAAGGTCTACGTCATCGGCAACACCGGCGGTGACGATTTCCCGATCAAGGACGCCTACCAGCCGAAGAAAGCCGGCGGCGAGGACGCTTTCGTCACCATCCTCTCGTCTTCCGGCTCCTCCGTCCTCTATTCGACCTTCCTGGGCGGGGCCGGCCACGAGACCGGGCGGGCGATCGCGGTGGACCAAGACGGGGAGATCTATGTCACCGGCGCCTGCGGTTCGAGCGACTTCCCCCTGGTCAACCCCTACCTCTCCGTCCGGCGCAGCGGCGACACCTGGGTCTCCAAGCTCACCTCGTCCGGATCAGCCCTGGTCTTCTCCACTCTGCTCGGCGGCTCCTCCAGCGACACCTCCAAGCACATCTGTATCGATGACGAGAAGAACGTCTACCTCCCCGGCCACACCAACTCGGCCGACTTCCCCACCGTCGACCCCTTCCAGGCGGCCCAGGCCAAGCACTATGACGGCTTCCTCTCCGTCCTTTCCTCGACCGGATCCTATCTCCTCTTCTCCACCTACCTCGGCGGATCCTCCAAGGACGAACACTACGCGGCCTGGGCCAACGGGAAGGGGACGGTCTATATCAGCGGTCAGACCAGCTCCTTCGATTTCCCGACCCGGAACGCCTTCCAGCCCTCCTTCGGAGGGGTCTCGGACGGATACGTGGCCAGGTTCCGGAGAGTGCCGCCGGCGTTGCCCGCCGTCGCGCCTTCTCCGGCCCGATGATTGTCCCTAAGTCCGATCCGTCGGATTCGACCGATCCCTCCGAGCAGCGCCCCGCCTGGGCGGGAAGAAGAGACAGATGAAACCCACCGAAGCGATCATCGTCTGCCCGAAGTGCGGCTCCGAGATCAAGCTCAACGAATCCCTGGCCGCGCCCCTGATCGAGGCGACCAGGCGGGAGTATGAAGGCCGTCTCGCCCGGAAGGACGCGGAGGCCGCCGCCCGGGAGGCGGCGCTCCGGGAGCGCGAAGCCCAGATCGTCCGGTCCCGGGAGACGATCGATGACCAGTTGGCCGAAAAACTGAAACAGGAGAAAGCGAAGATCGCCGCCGAGGAATCCCGGAAGGCCAGACAGGCTCTGGCCGGAGATCTGGAAGAGAAAGCCCGCGAAATCGGAGAGCTTCACGACCTCATCAAACAGCGCGAGGAGAAGCTCGCCGAGGCTCAGAAGGTTCAGGCCGATCTCCTTCGGAAGGGGAGGGAGCTCGACGATGCCCGGCGGGAGCTCGCCCTCACCGTCGAGAAGCGCGTGCAGGAAGGGCTCAGCGCCGCCCGCGACCAGGCCCGGCGGGAGGCGGAGGAGGGGCTCAAGCTCAAGGTGGCCGAGAAGGAGCAGACGATCGTCTCCATGCAGAGGCAGATCGAGGAACTGAAGCGCAAATCCGAGCAGGGATCGCAGCAGCTCCAGGGCGAGGTCCAGGAACTCGAGATCGAGGCGATCCTGAGGGCGCGGTTTCCCCTGGACATCATCGACCCGGTTCCCAAGGGAGAGCACGGCGGCGACGCCCTGCAGAGGGTCGTCGGCCCCTCCGGACAGCCCTGCGGGACGATCCTCTGGGAGTCCAAGCGGACCAGGAACTGGTCCGATGGCTGGCTCACGAAGCTCCGCGAAGACCAGCGGGAGGCCCGGGCGGAGGTCGCCGTTCTGGTCAGCCAGGCGCTTCCCAGGAGCGTGGAGACGTTCGACCTGGTGGAAGGGATCTGGGTGACCCATCCCCGCTCCGCCATCCCGGTTGCTCTTGCCCTGCGTCAGAGCCTGATCGATCTGGCGTCGGCCCGCCAGGCGGCCGAGGGCCAGCAATCCAAGATGGAACTGGTCTACCACTATCTGACCGGACCGCGCTTCCGCCAGCGGGTCCAGGCGATTCACGAGGCTTTCTCTTCCATGAGCGAGGACCTCGACCGGGAGAGGAAGGTCATCACCAAGCAGTGGGCCAAGCGGGAGGAGCAGATCGCGCGGATGATGGCGGGGACGGTGGGCCTCTACGGGGACCTCCAGGGGATCGCGGGGAAGACACTGCAGGAGATCGAGGGGCTGGAGCTGAAATCGCTGGAGTCCGGCGAGACGCCCGCCCCCCCGCCGGACAATCCCCCCGCTCCCGCCGCCGGCGGAAAAACGCCGCCTACCCGTTCCGAGGAGATGATGGATCGGGGGTGAAGGTTCGCGCCTGCTTGCATAGCGACGGGGGCAGGAGTATAGTAATCGGGTAGCTGCCGCTCCCCGCGGCACGATAACCCCAAGGATAATCATTGTGAGATATCCGCGCCGTTCCAGCCCGAAAGCTCCCGCGGTGGAGATCACCCGGGAGCTGATCAAGAAACTTCCCAAGACCGACCTCCACTGCCATCTCGACGGCTCGCTCAGGATGGAGACGGTCCTGGATCTGATGAAGGGCAACCGGGGCGAGCGCGGCTATTTTTCCCCCGCCGAGGCCCGGCGCCTCATCGCGCCCGGGAAGAGGCACGCCTCCCTGGTCGATTACCTCAAGGGCTTCGCGATCACCCTCGCGGTCATGCAGACCCGGGAGGCCCTGATCCGGATCGCCTACGAGCTGGCCCAGGACTGCGCCGAAGAAAATGTCCGCTACGTGGAGGTCCGCTATTCGCCCATGCTCCACGTCCGCCGGGGGTTAAAGCTCCCGGAGGTGGTGGAGAGCGTGATCGCCGGCTTGAAAAAGGCCGAGCGGGACTTCGGGGTCCGCTCCGGGATCATCATCTGCGGGCTCCGCAACATCACCCCCCGCTGGTCCTACAAGCTCGCCCAGCTCGCGGTGGATTTCAAGAACCAGGGGGTGGTGGGTTTCGACCTGGCCGGAGCGGAGAAGGATTTCCCGGCCAAGGACCACCGCAAGGCCTTCTCCCTGATCATCAACCATTTCATCAACTCCACCGTTCATGCCGGGGAAGCTTTCGGCCCCAAGTCGATCGCCCAGGCCATCCGCTACTGCGGGGCCCATCGGATCGGCCACGGGGTCCGTCTCCGCGAGGATCCGGAGCTTCTGAACTTCGTCACCGACCACCGCATCCCCCTGGAGATCTGCCTTTCCAGCAACCTGCAGACCGGGGCGGTGCGGATGATGAAGGAGCACCCCTTCAAGTTCTACTATGAATACGGCGTCCGGGTCACCGTCAACACCGACAACCGCCTGATGTCCGACACCTCGGTGAGCCAGGAGCTCTACCTCGCCTGCCGGAACTTCAACTTGAGCCTGCTGAACCTCCGGGATATCCTGATCAACGGTTTCAAGAGCGCCTTCCTCCCCTACAACGAGAAGGTGCGCCTGCTCAAGACCTCGCTCGCCCAGATCGACTATCTGATCGCGTCGGGGTATCCGAAGATGGTGGGGATGCTGAACGTACACCTGTAAAAAGGGTTCAACGGTTCAAGGGTTCAACGGTTCAACGGTTCAACGGTTCAACGGTCGGGCAAGATAACCGTGAACCGCTGAACCGTGAACCTGACAACCCAAGAAATAATGATTGCCCCGGCCAGCGCGGGAGCAATCGCAACCAGAAGGATATGGATATGACGAACCGGACATGGCTTCCAGCGGCTAGCCTCCTCGCCGCGGCGTTGATCGTCGTCTGCCCGCTTCCCGCGGAGCAGGTCAAGCTCTCCGTCGACGTCACCTGGGTGAAGGCGTCGGACGAGTTCAAGGGGTGCGTCGAGCAGATCTACCGGGGGGCGATGGTCCGCCTCCGGGATCTCGCCAAGAGCGAAAAGGCCGGGACCTGGTGCGTGGTCCTCGACGTCGATGAGACGGTGCTCAACAACGTCGATTTCCAGATCGACCTGGCCAAGGCGAAAAAGGGGTATGATCGGCAGATGTGGAATGACTGGTGCCTGAAGGGGATCGCTCCCGCCCTCCCGGGCGCCCAGGAGTACTGCGCGCTCATCCGCGAACTCGGGGGGAAGGTGGTCCTGATCACCAACCGGCAGAACCCGCCGCTCAAATACTCCACGGCCAAGAACCTGGACGAGCAGGGGATCGTTTACGACGCTCTTCTCCTGAGAGAAGGGGTATACGAAAAGGACGGCGACAAGACGGGCCGCCGGGCGGACGTCGAGAAGGGGGATATCAAAACTCTCACCGTCAAGCTCCCCCCGCTCAAAATCCTGATGCTGGCCGGCGACCAGTGCGACGATCTGTATGCCAAGGGGGCGACCTTCGAATCCGTCAAGGATCGCTACGCCAAGGATTTCGTCATGATCCCCAACCCGATGTACGGAGACTGGGCGAATCCCGGTGTCTTCGTGGAGACCGCGGCCCCGGCCGCTCCCGCGATGCCCGCCCAACCCGCCGCCGCCCCCGCGGCCCGTCCCGCGGGCGGGGCTCTCACCTGGCAGGAGGCGATGAACAAAGCCGGCGAGACCGTGACGGTGGAGGCCGAGATCATCAAGATCTACGACCCCGAGGAAAGGGGCCAGAGCGGCCCGGTCAAGCTCAACGTCGATCAGGATTTCAAGACCAGCCTGACCATCTGCTACTTCAAGAAGAACAAGGACGAGAGCGACGCCGGTTTCGGCGATCCGGGCAAGTATCTTTTCAAAACGGTGCGGGTCACGGGCCAGGTGCAGGATTACAAAGGCAGCAAGCAGATCATGCTGCGGTCGGTGTCCGATATCGAAGTGGTAAAATAGATCAGGTTCAACGGTTCAAGGTTCAAGGGTTCAACGGTTGAAACAACCGTGAACCGCTGAACCGTGAACCTCTGAACCTGATAACCTGAGCACTCAACCAAGGAGGGTAACAAGATGAAGATGTGGTTCGCGTTTTTCGCCGTGGTTCTGGCGGCGCTGATCTGCCTCCCCCTCGTTCCGGCGCAGACTGGCGAGGAAGAGGCCGCTCCGGCTCCGGCTGAGCCCGCTCCGGCGGCGCCCGCCGTGGAAGCTCCGGCGGCCCCGGCGGCTCCGGCCGCCTCCGCGGCTCTCACCTGGCAGGAAGCGATGAAGAAGGACGGAGAGACCGTCACCGTCGAAGCCAAGGTGGTCAAGGTCTATGATCCCGAGGACAAGGGCAAAACCGGCCCGGTCAAGCTCAACGTGGATCAGGACTACAAGACCAGCCTGACCTTCGTGTATTTCAAGAAGGGCAAGGACGGGAAGATGTCCGAGATCGGCGACCCGAAGCAGTATCTCTACAAGACGGTGCGGGTGACGGGCAAGGTCGATGATTACAAGGGCAGCAAGCAGATCATGATCAAGTCCGCCGAGGATATTCAGATCGTCAGATAAGCGAATCATTCGGGATGAACGGGAGTTCGGCGGGCGCGTCCCGGAGCCCTTCGGGGCGCGCCCGCCCTTCAACTCTTTTCCACGACCATGCATTTCACGTTTAAAACGTTTCTGGGGACGGCGGGATCCTCGCTCAGCAACCTCCCCGTCTACCGGGAGATGGCGCGCCGTCCGGCGCTGGAGATCCTGGTCTACGCCGCCGTTCTGCTCGCGCTCCCCGCCCTGGTCTCGGGGGGGATGCAGGTGGTCGCCTTGAACCGCATGACCGCCTCCATCACCGCCGCTCTCCAGGGCAACCTCCCGGCCCTCCGGATCGAGAAGGGGAAGGCGCAGATGGAGGGCGAGACCTTTGTCTTTGAAAAGGAGAATGAGTTCACGCCGAAACAGTGGAAGGAGCAGGTCGGCCTGATCTCCGCGGTTTCCCCGGAAATGCGCGCGGATGCCCTCGGCTGGATCGACGGCCACTTTCCCGAGGCGGAGGCGAAGCTGAAGCGCTCTTCCGCCCAGGCCGTCCTCGACTCGGCTCCTCCCGGCAACCAGGAGACCGGCCGCCTCCTTCAGGCTACCGGCAACGCCGGGAGTTTCATCTTCCTGGTCGATCTCAAGAACGAGACCCCCCGTTTTCCCCCGGGGGCCTGGGGATTCGGCCTGAGCGCCGATTCGTATTTCTTCAACTTCCCGATTTTCAACGCCCCGGATCGGCCGATGAAGCGTCCGCTCCCCGCCGACGCCTCGCTGGTGGTCAACGACCAGACATTGGAGCGCTGGCGCCAGCTCATCGTCTGGCAACAGGCCCCGATCGTGCTGGTCATGGTCTACCTCTTCGTCGTTCTCGGGTCCGCCGTTTTCACCCTGCTCGGAACTCTTCTCGCCCGGCTCACCGCCGCCCTCCTCCAGCGCCCGCTTCCCTGGCGGCAGGCGTTCGCCGTCGCCGTTTTCGCCCTCACGCCGGCGGCTCTTCTCGCCGTCCTGGCCGGATTTCTCCCCCTTTCCCTGGGCCAGATTCTGTGGGCCCACGTCATCATCTATGGCGTCTACGTCGCCCTGGGCGCGAAACACTGCTGCCTGCTCGAGTGACACGCTACGGCGGAAACCGGTGGTGCGTTCCTCCCTCCTGCGCGCTCGGCGTTCTCCTGATCGCTCTTTCGGGATGCGGTGAGCCGGAGGCGCTCTTCGAGGAAGCCTGGATCACGGCGGGAGGGAGGAAGATACGGGCGGAGGTGGCCCGCACGCCCGCCCAGCGCGCGCGGGGGCTGATGTTCCGAAAAAGCCTGCCGGAGGACGGAGGGATGCTCTTCGTCTATGACCGGCCGGTCCGCGATCCTTTCTGGATGAAGAACACCCGGATCCCCCTCTCGATCGCCTTTCTCGACCGCTCCGGGCGGGTCATCGAGATCCAGGATATGGCCCCCTTCGACCTCACGCTCCATCTGCCGCTCGCCGAGTATGTCCATGCCCTGGAGATGAACCAGGGTTGGTTCGGCCGGAACGGGGTGAGGGCGGGGGACGTGATCGGGCTGGAAGCGGCACCATGAAAATCGCATTCCTGGGAACGGCCGATTTTGCCGTGCCGAGCCTGGACGCGCTCGTCTCCGCCGGCCATCAAGCGGTTGCGGTCATTACCCGGCCCGACCGGCCGTCCGGGCGGGGTCGGCGTCTCTCGGAGGCCCCGGTCAAGGCGAGGGCCCGGGAACTGGGACTCTCCATCCGCCAGCCGGAGAGCCTCTCCCATCCGGAGGAGATCGCTTATCTGAGGGAGATCGCTCCCGGCTTGATCGTCAGCGCCGCCTACGGGCGGCTGATCCCCTCCGCGTATCTGGCGGCGGCCGCTCACGGCGGGATCAACCTCCATCCCTCGCTCCTTCCCCGCTGGCGGGGCGCGGCCCCCATCGCCTGGGCGCTGATCGCCGGCGACCGGGAGACCGGCGTGACCGTCCACCGTCTGGTGGACAGGCTCGACGCCGGAGAGATTTTCGCCCAGGAGGCGTTCCCGATCACTCCCGATGACGACGGGCTGACGCTGGCCGCCCGCCTGTCCCCGGAAGGCGCCCGCCTGCTGCGCGCGGTAGTGGACCAGATCGAGAACGGGCGCGCCGCTCCGTTTCCCCAGGACGACTCCCGCGCGACGCTGGCGCCTAAGCTTTCCAAGGATGACGGCCTCATCGACTGGGCGCAGCCGGCGGAGACGATCCATAACCGCGTCCGGGGTTTCGTCCCCTGGCCGGGATCCTTCACCCATCTCGACCGCGCCGGCTGCCGCCGCTTGATCAAGATCCACGCCGCCCGCGTTGTTTCCGCCGGATCGGGGGAACCGGGGACAATCCTGGAGGCCGCCGAAGAACGCCTGGTGATCGCGACGGGGGAGGGAGCTCTCCTGATTCTGCGCCTGCAGGCGGAGGGGGGGAAGGCCATGGCGGCGGGTGAGTTTTTGAGAGGGTTCCGGCTGGCGGCGGGAGAGAGGATCGGATTATGATCAGCATCGCTATTTATAAGTCAGTCCAGAAAAATATATAGCTGTCATTGCGAGGAGCCCCGGAGGGGCGACGAAGCAATCCCAATCCTATGGGCGGCAATAGATTGCTTCGCTTCGCTCGCAATGACAGCCGTAGCTGATGTCCGGACTACAACGGTCGGATTAGTAGCGGCTGCGAGCGACAGCTATGAAACGGCTCGTCATCAGACTGAACAACTGGCTCACCCGAAGGAAAGCCCGGCGGGTGAAACCCTCGGAGCTTTTGATCCTTTCTCCGCGCTGCCTTCAGAACAGCGACTGCCGGCAGGGGATCGTCTCCGATCCGGGAGAATGCCTGTCCTGCGGCCGCTGTGACGTGAAGGACCTGGTCGCCTTTGCCCGCCGCCGCGGCCTGAGGCTGGTCTTCGCCACCGGCGGGGGTCTGGCCCGGGAGCGTCTCCGGGATCAAAATGTTCGCGCCGTGGTGGCCATCGCCTGCGAGAAGGAGCTCTTCGCGGGGATTCTGGCGAAGCGGTCCAAGCCGGTCCTGGCGGTCACGCTGAGCCGGCCCCGCGGGCCCTGCCGTGACACGCGAGTTTCTCTGCCCGAAGTGGAAACGGCGGCGCGGCATTTTCTGGGAGAGGAGAGGGGAAGATGAGAGAGCGGATGGTCCAGGAAGCGCCGTTGCCGAAAACCCCCCGGGAGGCGGCCGTGGAGGTTCTCCGCCGTTGGGAAAAGAAGGAAGGATACGCCCAGGACCTGCTCGATCTTCTCTGGTCGCGGACGGCATTCTCGCGGCCCGATAAAGCTCTCTCCACCGCTCTGGTGAACGGTGCGGTCCGCCGCCGCGCCTCGCTGGATTGGGTCATCGATTCCCTGAGCCCCCAGAAGCAGCCTTCCGTCGGATCGATCGCCCGCCAGATCCTCCGCCTGGCCATCTTCCAGCATCTCTATCTGGAGAGGATTCCGGATTATGCCCTGGTCCATGAGGCCGTCGAGTTCGCCAAGCTTCGCCTGAGCCCGTCCGAGGCCGGCTACATCAACGCCCTTCTCCGCCAGGTCACGGCCGCCAAGGCTAAAATCAACTGGCCGCCCGCGGACGGATCTCCCCGCTCTCTTGCCGTTCTCCATTCCCATCCGGAGTGGCTCCTCTCCCGCTGGCTCGGCCGCTGGGATCTCAAGACGGTGGAGGAGATCTGCCGGACGGATAACGCCCCCCCGCCCATCTTCATCCGGATCAACCGTCTCCGGACCACACCGGACCGGGTCTGGACGGAGCTCACCGCCGAGGGGGTTTCCCTCCGCCCGGTCGCGTCCTTCCCCGACGTCTTCGCCCTCAAGGGGTCCGGTCCGGTGGCTGAACTCAAGGCTTTTCGCCAGGGCCATTTCCAGGTCCAGGACCTCTCGACCATTGCGGTGGCGGCGGCGGTGGAGGCCAAGCCCGGCCAGACGGTGATCGATTTCTGCGCCGCTCCCGGGGGCAAGATGTCCTTCCTCGCCCAGGCCATGCAGAACCGGGGAACGCTGATCGCCGCCGACTTGAGCGAAGAGCGGCTGAAAGCTCTGCAAAATACGGTCGACCGACTCGGCGCCTCCCATGTCCGCGTGGAAAAGTTCGATCTTCTCCAGGCGGAGGAGACGCTGGAGGCGCCGCTGGCCGATCGCATCCTTCTCGACGTGCCCTGCTCCAACACCGGCGTCCTGCGCCGACGCGTGGATGTCCGCTGGCGTCTGGAGGAGAAGGACATTGTCCGCCTGGCCTCCCAGGGGCGGGAGCTTTTGGGACGGGCCGTCCTCTGGCTCAAGACCGGCGGGTCCCTCACCTACAGCACCTGCTCGATCGAAACCGAGGAGAACGAAGGGGTGGTGGAGGGCTTCCTCAAGAGGCATCCCGAGTTCCGCCTCCTTCGCCGGGAGTCGCGCCTGCCGTCGGCGGAAGGAGGGGACGGGTATTTCTTCGCGGTGATCAGGAAGGTGGCGTGAGAAGCGACGGAGAAACAGAGTGCAGGAGCAGTCAAGAGCGGGAGTCTTATCTGGCTAACGTCGACATCGTCCTGGTCGGCGTGCGCACGCCGGGGAACGTCGGCTCCGCCGCCCGGGCCATGGCCAACATGGGCCTGCAGCGCCTGGTTCTGGCCGTCTCCCCCCTGAAGGACATCGACGGGGCTCTTCAGCTCGCCCGTGACGGGGAAGATATCGTCCGCCGCTCCCGCTATTTCCCCGCTCTGGCGGAGGCGATCGCCCCTTATGGCCTGGTGGCGGGGACCACGCGGAGAAAGGGAAGATTCCGCCGCTCCGTCCTCTCCTTCGACCAGGCGATCGAGCGGATCGTCCGCGCGGCCGCGCGCAACCCGGTGGCGATCCTCTTCGGGCGGGAGGACTACGGTTTGAGCAACGAGGAGCTCGCTCTCTGCCAGTTCAGCTTCGCCATTCCCGCCGCGCCGCCCGCATCTTCACTGAACGTCGCCCAGGCGGTGATGGTCGTGGCCCATGAGCTGAGACGGCATCGGGCCGACGGTCGTCCGTCCGCTCTGTCGTTGGTCCGGCAGGACGACCTCCGGTTTCTCTACCGGCGGCTGAAGCGCCTGATCGGGACGGTTGGCTACGAGAAATCCGGCGACCGCGACATCCCCTCGAGTGTCCTCAAGATGTTCCAGCGCGTCTTCAGCCGGAGCGGCCTCACCCGGGACGAGTGCAACGGCCTGCACGGCGTCTGCCGCCAGGTCGAGCGGGCGGTGGAGCGGCGCAAAGCGCATAGCGCATAGCGCCCAGCCCGGATCGAAATGCTTCTGGCCGGGACGGGGCGCTCTGCGCTATGCTCGTCGCACTCCGCGACGAGCGTCCATTTCGTCCCTAGCGTCCATCCTCGGCCAAAGGAGGGAAAATTAAAAACTCTCAGAAAGAAATCATCCGCTCCTCCGACGCCCCCGCCGCGGTGGGCCCTTACTCCCAGGCGGTGAAAGCCGGCCGCCTGGTCTTCGTCTCCGGCCAGCTCCCCCTGGCCATGTCCGGCGAAATCGTTTCCGGAGGGATCGAGGAGCAGACCGAGCAGGCGCTGAAGAACCTCTCTTCCGTCCTCTCCGCCGCCGGCCTGGCCCTGGACGCCGTGGTTAAAACCACCGTCTTTCTCGCCGACCTCGAGGATTTCCAGGCGATGAACGGCGTCTACGCCCGCCATTTCAACGAGTCGCCGCCCGCCCGCGCCTGCGTTTCGGTCTCCCGCCTGCCCCGGGGGGCACGGGTGGAGATCGAGGCGGTAGCGCTCGCCCGGTGACCGGGTGCAGGTGGAAGCGCGTCCGCTCGGAACCAGGCATCGGGGACGAGCTGCGCCGGGCGCGTATGATTGAATGATCAGCGATCCGCAATCATCTATCCGCCTCCCCAATGCTTGACAGGGGAGGGCGATTTGCTACCATAAGCGGCCCGTATCGTCCGGCTTGTCCCATCCCCCCAATCGGAGAATCCATCCGGGGAGACACAGATGGTCGATTTCAGAAAAATCAAGACACTGCCGATCCGGCGGATACCGCACAAGGTCAAAATCGCCGATTTCGGCAAAGCCTGCTCGCCGGGGTGCTCGTGGGAGGAGTTCTACGCTTCTCTCCCCGGCATCCTGGCCGCCCGTGATTTCAAGGATCTGGTCCGCCGGATCGTCCGGACCCGGCGCGGCGGGCACCCCCTGATCTTCGGCATCGGCGGCCACGTGATCAAGTGCGGCCTCTCCCCCGTCCTGATCGGCCTGATGGAGCGGAAAGTGGTCACGGCGCTGGCCATGAACGGCTCGGCCGCCATCCACGACTTCGAGATCGCGCTCATCGGCGAGACCTCCGAGGACGTGCCCTCCTCCCTGGAAGACGGGATATTCGGGATGGCCGAGGAGACCGGGCGGATGATGAACGAGGCCCTGCGCGCGGGGGTGAAGCGCGGCTGGGGCGCGGGGGAGTCGCTGGGCCGCTTCATCGAGAAGGAAAAATTGCCCCACCGTTCCCTGTCCGTCCTGACCCGGGGTTCGGCGCTCGGCCTCCCCCTGACCGTTCACATCGCCATCGGCACTGACACCATCCACTCCCATCCCTCCGCCTCCGGCGCCGCGCTCGGCGAAGCCTCGCTCCGCGATTTTCGCCTTCTCGCCGAGCTGGTGACCGGCTGTGAAAACGGAGGCTATGTCAACATCGGCTCCGCCGTGGTCCTGCCGGAGGTCTTCCTGAAAGCGGTGGCGATCGCCCGCAACCTGGGCCGGAAGCTCGATGGGCTCTGGACGGCCAACTTCGACATGATCCGCTCCTATCGTCCGATGGAGAACGTGATCAAACGCCCCCCCGGGAAGAAGGGGAGAGGATACGCCCTGACCGGACACCACGAGATCATGATCCCCCTGCTGGCGCGGGCGGTGATCGAGGAGATGGCGCGATGAGCAATGCGGCGGAGATGGCGCGCTGGCGGGAAATCATCGCCGGATTCTCCCGGGCCCGGGTTCTGGTGATCGGCGACCTGATGCTCGACGAATACGTGCGCGGCGAGGTGGAACGGATCTCCCCGGAGGCGCCCGTCCCGGTGGTCCGGGTGATCTCGGAGAACTGGGTGCCGGGAGGCGCCGCCAACGTGGCCAACAATGTCCAGGCCCTGGGGGGAAAAGCCGTCCTTCTGGGCGTGGTGGGCGCGGATCTGCCCGGCCGCCGGCTGAAAAAATATTTGCAGCGGACCGGGATCGATGTCCGTTTCCTGCTCGTCGACCGGGGACGCCCCACCATCACCAAATCCCGGGTCATGGCCGGCCACCAGCAGGTGGTCCGGGTGGACAAAGAGGACGTGACCCCGGTCGGCCGCGACCGGACCGAACGCCTGGTCAGAACCGCCCGCCGCCTGGCGGCGGACGTGGACGGCGTGATCATCGAGGACTATGCCAAGGGGCTGATCAGCCAGGAGATGGTGGACTCGATCATCGCCGTCTTTCGTTCCCGCCGGAAGTTCGCCATCGTCGATCCCAACGAGGGCAACCCGCTCCGTTTTCGGGGGGCGACCGTGGTCACGCCCAACCGGAGGGAGGCCCTGGCCGCGGCCGGTTTGGGCCGCCAGGCGGTCCTCGCGGATCTCGGCCGGCCTCTGCTCAAGCTCTGGGGAGCGAAGTCGGTGCTGGTCACGCTGGGGGAAGAAGGGATGTGCCTTTTCGAGGGTAAGCGCCCGCTGTTTCATATCCCTACCGTCGCCCGCGAAGTTTTCGATGTCTCCGGGGCGGGGGATACGGTGGCGGGAACGCTGGCCCTGGCGCTGGCCGCCGGCGCCGATCTGAGGGAGGCCGCCCACCTCGCCAATTTCGCGGCCGGAGTCGTGGTCGGCAAGCTCGGCACCGCCACCGCCAGCCGCGAGGAGTTAATCCGGACGCTGGACCGGAGATGAAAAGGGCGGCTATCTTTCTCGACCGCGACGGAACGCTCAACTTCGATTCCGGCTATGTGTCCTCCGCCGATGAGCTGGAGCTTTTTCCCGCCGCCCGGCGCGGCCTCCAGCTCTTGCGCGACCGCGGCTATCTACTCTTCGTGGTCACCAACCAGTCCGGTCTGGCCCGGGGCTATCTGACCCGCCGGGACCTCGCGGCCATCCACCGCAAGCTCCGCCGCGAACTCAACCGGGACGGGGTGGTACTCAAGGGGATCGCTGTCTGCCCCCATCACCCGGACGCCCGCTGCCGCTGCCGGAAGCCGTCGCCCCTCCTGGTGGAGAAGATCGCCCGCCGTTTCCGGATCGATCTGGGGCGGTCGTATTTCATCGGCGATAAAATTCTCGACGTGGAGACCGGGCGGAACGCCGGCTGCCGGACGGCGCTCATCGCCTCGGGCGCGCGCCTGCGCGTTTTTAAGCGCTCTCCCTCCTGGTCCGCCCCCGACGTCGTCGCCCCCGATCTCCAGGCCGCCGCCCGGCTCATTCCCCGGGCGGCCTCCCGCCGCCGCTCCGGAAAGGCCGGAAGGAGGAAGGGATGAAGGCGCTCTCCGGACGGACGGTCGGGATCATCCCCGCGCGCTGGGGATCGACCCGTTTTCCGGGCAAGCTTCTCCAAGACCTCGGCGGCCGGACCGTCCTGGAGCATGTTTACCGTCGGGCGGCGCGGGCGAAAACGCTGGACGAAATCCTGGTGGCCGCCGACGACGAACGAATCCGGTCCGCCGTCGCCGCCTTCGGCGGGAAAGCGGTGATGACATCGTCCCGCTGCCGGACCGGGACGGAAAGAGCGGCGGAAGCCTGCCGGGGGATAGCAGCCGCCTGGGTGGTGAACATCCAGGGAGACGAGCCTTTTCTTCGTCCCCGGACGATCGACCGGGTGGTCGATGCCCTTCGGAGCGATCCCTCCATCCTGGTGGCGACGGCGCGCACAGAGATCGAAGATCAGCGGGAGCTCGACGATCCCAACACGGTCAAGGTGGTGACCGACGCGGACGGGTGGGCTCTCTATTTCTCGCGTTCCCTCATCCCCGCGGGCGGCACGGCCCCCCGAGGGAAAACCTTCAAGCATATCGGCCTCTACGGCTACCGGAAGGATTTCCTCCTGCGCCTGGTTCGTTTCCCCCCCTCCGGCCTGGAGCGGCGGGAGCGCCTGGAGCAGTTGCGCGTGCTGGAAAACGGGTATAGGATAAAGGTGATCACCGTCCGCTCCGAAACGGTGGGGATCGACACGCCGGAGGATCTGGAGCGGGCGCGGGAACTCATAAGGCAAAAACGAAAATAAAGGGTTCAGGGTTCAGGAAAAGAGGATTCAGTAAGATAGGTTCAGAAGGAGCAGGCTGAACTGAAACATCAGCTATTGTTATTCTGCTCCCTGAACCCTGAATTCCGAACCATGCCATTTTCTCATGATACCCAGAGTTAAAGAGATAAAGGTCGGCAACGTCATCATCGGCGGACGGCGGCCGCTGGTCCTGATCGCGGGAATCTGCGTGATCGAGAGCCGCGAACACACACTGCGCCTCGCCTCCCGTCTCCGATCTCTCTGCGCCGCCGCCTCCGTCCCCCTGGTCTTCAAGGCTTCCTACGACAAGGCCAACCGCACCTCGATCGATTCCTACCGCGGCCCCGGCCTCGAAGAGGGGCTCTCCATCCTCTCCGCCGTCCGGGACCGGACGGGGCTGCCCCTGCTCATCGATTTTCACCGGCCGGAAGACGCTGTGGCCGTGGCGGAGACGGCCGACATCCTCCAGGTCCCCGCTTTTCTCTGCCGGCAGACCGACATGCTTCTCGCCGCCGCCCGGACCGGCAAGGCGGTGAACGTCAAAAAAGGCCAGTTTCTCTCCCCCGACGATGTCGCCCATGTGATCGGGAAGATCGAGAGCGCCGGCAACCGGCGCATCCTGATCACCGAACGGGGAACGAGCTTCGGCTACCATTGCCTGATCAACGACATGAAGGCTCTGCCCGCGATCCGAGCGCTGGGCTACCCCGCCGTTTTCGACGCCACCCACAGCGTCCAGCTCCCGGGCGGCGCCGCCGGCTTCTCCGGGGGCCAGAGGGAATATATTCCCGTTCTTGCCCGCTCGGCGGCGGCGGCCGGCTGCGACGCTCTCTTTCTCGAGGTCCATGACCGGCCGGAAAAAGCCCGCTCCGACGCCGCCAGCGTTCTGCCGCTGGGTCGCCTGCCCGAGCTTCTCGCGGCGGTGACGGCGATCGACCGGGTGGTGAAAGAGGGGAGGGGACAGTGAGGGACCACTCCTCCGGATCGAAGAAGCGCCTCACCCGCCGGAAGGATGTCCGGGAGATCGGGAGGTCCGTCCTCCGTATCGAGGCCCGGGCCATCCTCGATCTCATCCCCCGGCTGGGGCCGGAGTTTGAGAAGGCGGTTGAGCTCCTGCTCCGCTGCCGCGGCCGAATCATCGTCACGGGCATGGGCAAGGCGGGCCTGATCGGGCGCAAGATTTCGGCCACGCTCGCCAGCACCGGTTCGCCGTCATTGAGCCTTCACCCGGTAGAAGCGCTGCACGGCGACCTGGGCATGGTCGGACGGGCGGACGCGGTTCTGGCCATCTCCCACAGCGGCGAATCGGAGGAGATCACGAACCTCCTCCCCTTTCTCAAGCAGTTGGGAGTCCCCGTGATCGCCCTCACCGGGAACCTCCGGTCGACACTGGCCCGCCACAGCGACGTCGTCCTGGACGCGCAGGTGAAGCGGGAGGCCTGCCCCCATAACCTCGCTCCCACCGCTTCCACCACCGCCGCCCTGGCGCTGGGCGACGCCCTGGCGGTGGCGCTGGTGAAGCGGCGGGGGTTTCTGCCGGCCGATTTTATCCGTCTCCACCCCGGCGGGGCGCTGGGGAAACGGATGCTTCTGCGGGTTTCCGATCTGATGCGGACCGGGCGCTATCATCCCGTGGTGAGAGAAGAGACCACGGTCAAGGACGTGCTCTTCAAAATCACCTCGGCCCGGGCGGGATCGGCCACGGTGGTCGACCGTTTCGGCCGCCTGTCCGGCATCTTCACCGACGGCGATCTCCGCCGCCAGATCGAGAAAGACCGGGAGGTTCTCGCCCGCCCGGTTCGGGAGGTCATGACCCGGTCTCCCCTCACCCTGGGACCCGACATTCTGGCGGCGGAGGCGTTGAGGCTTTTGAGCGACCGGAAGGTGGACGAGATGCCGGTCGTCTCGGTCCGCGGGAAGCCGCTGGGACTGCTGGATATACAGGACCTGCTGAACGCGGGCATCGTATAATCTGGTCGATGGGTGAGGGTTAGGAAGTGGGTTTGGTAGATGGGTTGAGGTAAAGTGCGGCCTGCAAACCGGCCGCCGGGCGGGACCAACGCGCGGCGACATCGATAGTTATGGCCGATGGGTAAGGGTTAGGAAGTGGGTTTGGTAGATGGGTTAGGGTAAAGTGCGGCCTGGCAAACCGGTCGCCGTACTGCACCATCGACTTGACCCATCGACCAGACCCACTTCCTGACCCTGACCCATTACTCGAAATATAGTGTTGAAGATGCGGCGAAAGCTCCGGAAAAGCGACGTGTCGGCCCGCGCAGGCCGCGTCCGTCTCCTGGTCCTGGATGTGGACGGCGTGCTGACCGACGGCCGGATCTTTTTCGGGCCCTCCGGCGAGGAGGTCAAGGCATTCCATGTTCGCGACGGCTCGGCGATCGGGCGGGCGATCGAGGCGGGGATCGAGGTGGCGCTGATCAGCGGACGGCAATCGCCCGCCGTTCTCCGCCGCGCCCGCGAGCTCGGGATCCGGGAGGTCTTCCAGGGAGTCCGGGACAAGACGGCGATCTTCCGCGATCTCGCGCGGCGTCCGGGGCGCTCGCCGGCCACGACCGCGGTCATCGGAGACGATCTTCCCGATCGGAGCCTCCTGGAAGCGGCCGGTTTCGCGGCCACGCCCGCCGACGGCCATCCCGACCTCGACGCGTCAGTCCACTATCGTTGCCGGGAAAGAGGGGGGCGGGGGGCGGTCAGGGAAGTCATCGATCTGATCCTGGAATGCGCCCGGACCGCAGCGAAAAGCAATTCTGCCGCAAAAAAGCTCACAAAACGCAAGAACGGAACGTGAAATAGTGAAAACGCACGCATCGGTCATCGCCGCCGGAATGCTGGCGGCCGGACAGATCTTGTGTCCGGCGGCCCGAGCCGAGTCTCCCTCGGCCGCGGGGAACCAGCAGATGGGAGGAGGTTTCGAGCGTTTCATCCCGAATCAGGCGGGCGAGATTGCCTGGGTTCTCAAGGGCACCATGGCCCGGTTTCTCTCCGCGCAGATGGTTGAAATCGGCGGTCTCTTCGCCCAGTCCTACGAGCCCCAGGCCGGAGATCTCAAGATCCAGGTTGACCAGGTGATTTTCAACACCCGCACCAATGAGGTGGTGGCCAAAGGAGAGCGGGTGAACGTGCGCCGGGAGAATATGGTCCTGACCGGCCGCGGTATCGCCTGGGATCCTCGCCAGAAAACCATCCGGGTGATGGAGGATGTCCGGGTTCTGATCAAGGAGCAGGGGAACGGAGGGCTGTTTCCGCAATGATCGCCGCCGTCATTTTCGCCCTTCTGCTCGTTTCCGTCCCGATCGAGCCTTCCGCCCCCACGCCGGCCGAGGACTGGACGGTGGTGACCTGCGACGGGAACCTGACGGTCGATTACGAGCTCAACCAGGCGACCTTCTTCCGAAACGTGCTGATCAAGAACCCCCGCGGGACGCTCAATTCCGAGAAACTGATCATCTATTTTACCGAGCAGGGGAAGGCGGTGGAGAAGGCGGAAGCCCTGGGCGGAGTGGCGGTCGACATGGGGGAGAGAACCGGACGCGCGGACGCGGTGGTATACTTCCCCCAGGAAAAAAAAGTGGTCATGTCCGGAGGGGCGACGATCAAGCAGGCGGAAGGGATCGTGCGGGGGGAGACGATCACCTTTTTCCTGGATCGGCGGGAGATGCAGGTGGAAGGCTCGCCGGGGGCGGACGTGATCCCCGAGAAGGACGTGGATGTCGGATTCTAGTCTCGATCGAGGCCGTCGGCTTCGATCGGGGTCCTGGCGGAAATACTAATCCGACCGTGGTAGTCCAGACATCAGCCATGGATGTCATTGCGAGCGTAGCGAAGCAATCTCTAACTGTTCAGCGGATTGGATTGCTTCGTCGCTTCGCTCCTCGCAATGACAGGTCTATACTATTCTGGACCGACTTATAAATGAGCGAGCTGCTGAAAACCGAAAACCTGGTCAAAATGTACAAGCACCGGAAGGTGGTGGACAACGTCTGGCTTGACGTCAACCAGGGAGAGATCGTGGGCCTGCTGGGCCCCAACGGCGCGGGCAAGACCACCACCTTTTACATGGTGGTGGGCCTGATCAAGGCCACCGCGGGCCGGGTGTTTTTCAGCGGAGAGGACATCACGCGCTGGCCGATGTCCCGCCGGGCCCGTCTGGGGATCAGCTATCTCTCGCAGGAGCCCTCGATCTTCCGGAATCTCACCGTCGAGGAGAACCTGCTGGCTATCCTGGAAACACTGAAAGGCCGGCGGTCCGCCCGCCGCCGGCGGGCCCGGGAGCTTCTCTCCGAACTGGGGATCGAGCACCTGGCCAAAAGCAAGGCCTACACCCTTTCCGGGGGAGAAAGGCGGCGCCTGGAGATCTCCCGGGCCCTGGTGATATCCCCCAAGTTGATGCTCCTGGACGAGCCGTTTTCCGGGGTGGACCCGATCGCGGTCTTCGACGTTCAGCAGATCATCCGGGACTTGAAGAAAAGGGGGATGGGCATCCTCATCACCGATCATAACGTGCGGGAGACCCTTTCCATCACCGACCGTTCCTACATCATGTTCGAGAACCACATCCTGATCAAAGGGACCAGCGAGGAGCTGACCAACAACCCCCAGGCCCGGGAAATCTATCTCGGGGAAAAATTTACCATGTGAATTCGCCCGAGGGGGCGAATTCACGGTTCCATGGTTCACGGTGCCAGGGTTCAACGGTTCAAGGTTCAAGGGTTCAACGGTTGACATAACCGCTGAACCGTGAACCTCTGAACCGCTGAACCGTGAACCGATGAACCGTGAACCTATGAACCGTGAACCTTTGATTCAAAGGAGGTATCTGGAGATGCAGATCACCATCACGGTCAGGCATGGAGAGATCGCCCAGGAGATCAAGGAGCATGCCCGCGGGCTGTTGGAGCGGTGCGAGCGCATCTGGCCCCGGACCACCGACGCCCACATGATCATCCAGGCCGAGAAACGGGGGTACGCGATCGAAGTCAACCTGAACGCCGGCGGCGCCCCGATCAGCCTGCGGGCCCGGGACCGGGACCTGCGAACCGCGATCGACCAGGTCGCGGAGAAAGCCGTCCGTCGGCTGGAAAAGATCAAGGAGCGCGCCGGAGATCGGAGGAGACGCATGGTTCCCGCTCCGGCCGCTCCGATCGAGGTGGCGGGAGACGTGCCCCGGCTGGTGCGGGAGGAGAATTTCGAGATCCGTTCGATCAGCGAGCGGGAGGCTTCTCTGCACCTGCGCGCTTCCAGCCTTTCCTTCCTCGTCTATCGGGACGCCGAGACGAAAGGGGTGTGCATCATCTACCGCAAGCACGACGGTAATCTTGGCCTCATCGAACTCTAAAAGAATGGTTCAGCGGTTCACGGTTCAGCGGTTCACGGTTGTTTTTCAACCGTTGAACCCTTGAACCGTTGCACCTTGGAACCAGCATAGATACGGGGCGAGATACTGATCCCGTTGATATGCTTTTTCGGCGACAACCCATGGTCCAAGAGCTATGAAAGGCATCACCGTTCGGCAATTCTATGAGAACCTCTCCTCCCGCCTGCGCCTGACCCTGGCGGCGGGGGAGAAGGGCCTCAAACGTCGCATCCTGGTCTCGTCCCTCAACCGTCCGGGCCTGGCCCTGACCGGCCACCTCACGCATTTCGCCTACCGCCGCGGCCAGGTGCTGGGCAAGGTCGAGATTACCTATCTGCGCGAGCTCGGGCCGGTCGAACGGCGGGCGGCGCTCAAGCGATTCCTGGGCCAGCGGATCCCCTTCTGCATCATCGCCCGCAATTATGCCCCCCCCGCCGAACTGGTGGAGGAGGCCGACCGTCTGTCCATCCCGGTTTTCCGCTCTCCGTTGCTCACCATCCGCCTGATGAGCATGTGCACGATTTATCTGGAGGAAACCCTGGCCCCGCAGAGCTCGATCATCGCCAACCTGGTCGAGGTATACGGGGTGGGGGTTTTGATCATGGGCAAAAGCGGTGTGGGCAAGAGCGAATGCACCCTCAGTCTGGTCGAGCGCGGGCACCGCCTGATCAGCGACGATATGGTGCGCGTTCGCCTGGTGGAGGGCGAGAACCTGCTCGGGGAAGGTTCGGAGCTGACCCGCTTTCACATGGAGATCCGGGGTTTGGGGATTATCAACGTGGGGACCCTCTTCGGCGCCGGCTGCGTGCGCCAGCGCAAAAGGATCGATCTGGCGGTCACCCTGGAGCAGTGGGATCCGGAGAAGGAGTATGAGCGGCTGGGGCTGGACGAGGGCCGCTACACCCAGCTCGGTGTGACCATCCCCCACCTGCTCATCCCGGTGCGCCCCGGACGGGACCTCGCCCTGCTGATCGAGGTGGCCGCTCTGAACCACCGGATCAAGATGATGGGCTACCACCCCGCCCAGGAGCTGGACCGGCAGATCCGGGAGAGAATGCAGGTAGTCCGGCGGCCGGAGGAATGACAACTGCTGGTGATTGGTCAAGGTCAAGAAGTGGGTTTGGGAGAGGGTAAGGTCGATGGTTTGGCTCGGCTGTCTCGCTTCGCGCCACCGACTTAACCCATCGACCAGACCCGCATCCTTACCCTTACCTATCGACTTATCGTGCAAAAAGAGATCAGCAAAAACGTCGTCATCGGGAACAAGCTGGGCCTGCACGCCCGTCCGGCCGCCCAGCTGGTCAAGGTGGCGAGCCGGTTTTCATCCGATATCATGTTCGCGCGGGGGGAGGAAAAGGTGAATGCCAAAAGCATCATGGGCGTGCTTATGCTCGCTGCTCCCCAGGGGACTCAGATCAAGGTGATCGCCAGGGGAGAGGATGCCGCCGAAGCGGTCCGGGAGATCGAGAGCCTGGTGGAGAACAAGTTCGGAGAGGACTAGGAAAAAGAACCAAGGTTCAACGGTTCACGGTTCAACGGTTGACAAAAGCCCCTGAACCGCTGAACCGTGAACCGCTGAACCGTTGAACCGTTGAACCGTTGAACCCTGGCACCTGACCATTCGGGCAGTCATAGATGAACAAAGAAATCGTATTCGAAGGTATCGCCGCCTCTCCGGGAGTGGTGATGGGGAAAGCCCACCTATTCAACATCGAGGAGGCGACCGTCGCCCCCCGGACCGTTCGGGATGAGGAGGTTCCGACCGAGATCGCCCGCTTCGAGGACGCCCTGATCGCCACCCGCAAGGAGCTGATGAAGATCCGGCGGGAGCTGGCCCAGCGCCTGGATCGGGATCAGACCTCGCTTTTCGACGCTCACCTTCTGGTGGTGGAGGACCGGGCGCTGATCGAGGAGGTGGTGCGGGGGATCGAAGCGAAAAAGGTCAACGCCGAGCACGTCTTCCAAGAGGTGATCAGGAAATACACCACCGCCTTCGGACAGATGAAGGATGACTACATCAAGGAGCGCGAGACCGACATCCGGGATGTCGCTCGACGGGTCCTGCACAACCTGACCGGCCGCAAGCGCCAGGACCTGGCCGCCCTGACCGAAGAAGTGGTGGTGGTCGCCCACGATATCTCCCCCTCCGACACCGCCCTCATGCATCGGGGCAAGGTCATCGGGTTCGCCACCGACGTCGGCGGCCGCACCTCGCACACCGCGATCATGGCCCGCTCGCTGGCTATCCCGGCGGTGGTCGGCCTCCGCTCGGTCTATGCCGCCGTGCATACCGGAGACCCGGTGGTGGTGGACGGGTCCCGGGGGCTCTTCATCCTCCATCCCTCCCGCGCCACCCTGGCCAAGATCGCCCGCGAGAAGAGCCGCTTTGCCCGCTTTGAGCGGCAGCTCAAGATACTCCAGGACCTGCCGGCGGAGACCCGGGACGGTTACCGGGTGACCCTGGCCGCCAACATCGAGATGCCCGAGGACCTCCCCTCGGTCATCTCCCACGGGGCGGAGGGGGTGGGGCTCTATCGGACCGAATTCTTTTATCTGGGCCGGGGCGACCTTCCTTCCGAGGAGGAGCAGTTCCAGGCCTACAATATGGTCGCCCGCAGGCTCAAGCCTCACTCGGTGATTATCCGCACTCTCGACCTGGGCGGCGACAAGTTCGATTCCCCCCTGGAGATCCCCCGGGAGATCAATCCCTTTCTCGGCTGGCGGGCGATCCGTTTCTGCCTGGAGCACAAGGACATCTTCAAGGTCCAGCTGCGGGCCATCCTGCGGGCCAGCGTCCACGGCAACGTCAAGATCATGTTCCCCATGATCTCCGGCTACTCGGAGCTGAAAAGGGTGCTGGAGGTGTGGGAGGAGGCCAAGGAGGAGGTGAAAGCCTCCGGCCGGAGTTTCCACCCGGCGATGGAGACCGGGATCATGATCGAGGTCCCCTCGGCCGCCCTGATGGCGGACGTCCTGGCCCGGGAGGTCGATTTTTTCTCGATCGGGACCAACGATCTGATCCAGTATTCGCTGGCTGTCGACCGGGTGAACGAAAAGATCGCCTATCTCTATGAGCCCCTGCACCCGGCGGTGATCCGCCTGATCGGCCAGGTGATCAGCTCCGCCCACGCCCAGGGGATCTGGGTCGGGATGTGCGGGGAGATGGCGGGAGACGTCCACGCCGTTCCCATCCTGCTGGGGCTGGGCCTGGACGAATTGAGCGTGAGCCCGGCGATGGTGCCGGAGATGAAGAAGCTCATCCGCTCCCTGAAGCTCCCGGAAGCTCGCGACCTGGCGCGGAGGGTTCTCGGTTACCGGGCGGCTTCGGAGATCCGCGCCGAGTCCCAGAAGTTTCTGAGCGCCGCGGCGCCCGCCCTCCTGGAATGGGAGACCGGTCGGGCGGACAAGGGTCAATAATAAACGGTTCCAGGGTTCACGGTTCAACGGTTCACGGTTATGGGGCAACCGTTGAACCGTGAACCGTTGAACCTGGAACCTTTGAACCGCTGAACCGTGAACCCCGGAACCTGGGGTTTCAAGAAATATTTGCTTGCCTTGAGCCATCCGTTAGCGTACTTTATCGCGTTTCGGATATCAATTGACGACTGAACGTTCACAGACAGGAGGAGTCATGAAACCCCAACATTATATCTTCACTTCGGAATCGGTGACGGAAGGGCATCCGGACAAGGTCTGCGACCGGATTTCCGATGCCGTTCTGGACGCCGTGCTCACCGACGACCCCAAGGGTCGGGTGGCCTGCGAGACCTTCATCACCGTCGGCATGGTTGTCGTCGGCGGCGAGATCACCACCACCACCTACGTCGATGTTCCCCGCCTGGTCCGCGACGCGCTCAAGGACATCGGCTATACCGACTACCGCTACGGCTTCGACTACCGGTCCTGCGCGGTGATCAACTCCATCGGCCGGCAGTCCCCCGACATCTCCATGGGCGTGGACGCCGGCGGCGCGGGCGACCAGGGGCTGATGGTCGGATACGCCTGCCGCGAGACCAAAGAGCTGATGCCCCTGCCGATCATGCTCGCCCACCGCCTCTGCCGCCAGCTCGCCAAAGTCCGGAAAGATAAGACCCTCCCCTGGCTGGGGCCGGACGGCAAGTCCCAGGTCACGGTGGAATACCGCGGCGGCAAGGTGGTCTCCATTCAGCGCGTGGTCCTGGCCGCTCAGCACACCCACGAGGTGGTGGACAAGACCGGCAAGTTCATGTGCGACGACGCCAAGAAGCAGATCCGGGACACCGTGATCAAGCCGGTGCTCAAGGATTTCTACAAGGAAGGGGAGACGCTGTGGATCGTCAACGGGACCGGCAAGTTCGAGGTCGGCGGTCCCCAGTCCGACACCGGGATGACCGGCCGCAAGATCATTGTCGACACCTACGGCGGCGAAGTCCCGCACGGCGGCGGCGCCTTCTCCGGGAAGGACCCGAGCAAGGTTGACCGTTCCGCCTCCTACGCCGCCCGCTACGTCGCCAAGAACATCGTGGCGGCGGGACTGGCCGACCGCTGCGAGATCCAGCTCGCCTATGTTATCGGTGTGGCCGAACCGGTCTCCGTCTACGCCAACACCCACGGGACGGGCAAGATCCCCGAGGAGAAGCTGATCAAGCTGATCCGCGACAACTTCCAGCTCACCCCGCGGGGGATGATCGAGATGCTCGACCTGCGCCGGCCGATCTACCAGAAGACGTCGGCCTACGGCCACTTCGGCCGGGAGAACGAGGGTTTCCACTGGGAGAAGACCGACAAGGCGGAAGCGCTCAAGAAAGCGGCGAAGTAGCGATTACCACGGTTTCAGGGTTCACGGTTCAGCGGTTCACGGTTGTTTGTCAACCGTTGAACCGTGAACCGTTGAACCCTGAACCGTTCAACGACCAACCGAATCAACTATTCGACCGAGGGATCCACATGGATTGCGACATTAAGGACATTCGCCTGGCGGAGCAGGGCCGCTCGCGGATCGAGTGGGCGGAAAACAACATGCCGGTGGTCCGCTTGATCCGGAACCGTTTTTCCCGGCAAAAGCCGCTCCGGGGGCTCAGGATCTCCTGCTGCCTCCACGTCACCACCGAGACCGCCAACCTGATGCGGACGCTCCAAGCGGGCGGGGCGGACGCGGTGCTCTGCGCCTCCAACCCTCTCTCCACCCAGGACGACGTGGCCGCCTCCCTGGTCGCCGACTACGGCATCCCGGTCTACGCGGTCAAGGGGGAGAACGACTCGGTCTACTACGACCACATCCGGGCCGCCCTCTCTCATCGCCCCCGGATCACCATGGACGACGGGGCCGACCTCGTCTCCAGCCTGCTCTTCATCGCCCTGGATCGGATCAAGGATCTCAACCCCTCCGTGTCGGCCTGGGCCGGGTCCCTCTCCCGCAAGGAGCGGGACTCCCTGCTCGCCTCGGTGATCGGCGGGATGGAGGAGACCACCACCGGGGTGATCAGGCTCCGGGCGATGGAGCGGGACGGCGTCCTCGCTTTTCCGGTGATCGCGGTCAACGACGCGATGACCAAGCATCTCTTCGACAATCGCTACGGCACCGGGCAGTCCACCGTGGACGGGATCATCCGGGCGACCAACGTTCTCTTCGCCGGACGGACCGCGGTGGTGGCGGGCTACGGCTGGTGCGGGCGGGGTTTCGCCCTGCGCGCCCGGGGCATGGGGGCGGAGGTGATCGTGACCGAGGTCGATCCCCTGCGGGCCCTGGAAGCGGTCATGGACGGCTTCCGGGTGATGCCGATGGAGGAGGCCGCGCCCCTGGGGGACATCTTGGTCACGCTGACCGGAGACATCAGGGTGATCCGGGTCGAGCATATGCGCCGGATGAAGGACGGGGCGATCATCGCCAACTCCGGCCACTTCAACGTGGAGATCGACATCCCGGGGTTGGAGAAGATCAGCCTCTCGCGGCGGACGGTGCGACCCTTCGTCGAGGAGTTCCGCCTCAAGGGCGGCCGGCGCCTCTATCTTCTGGCCGAGGGGCGCCTGATCAACCTGTCCGCGGCGGAGGGCCATCCCGCCCAGGTGATGGACATGTCCTTCGCCAACCAGGCGCTCTGCACCGAGCACATGGTCAAGAACGCCCGGAAGCTGGAAAAGAAGGTCTACAAGGTCCCCGCCGAGATCGACGCCCTGGTCGCCTCCTTGAAGCTCGCCGCGGAGGGCGTCGCCATCGACACTCTCACCGCCGAGCAGAAAAAGTACCTGGCGTCGTGGGAGATGGGCACCTGATTTTCCCGGGACGGGAAAATGAGCAAACAAAATTCCCTTCGCCGTTCGCGGCGAAGGGAATTTTTATTCCAGCCGGCGCAGCATCGCCAGCCCGGCGATGCCGAAGATCAGGTTTCCCGCCCAGGCGGCCAGCCAGGGGGGCAGGTAGCCCTGTTTGCCGAAGGCCCCGGCCAGGGAGTAGATGATGTAGTAGAGGAATCCCAGGGCCAGACTCAACCC
>CAZKCI010000141.1:0-36255 GCA_964551475.1 uncultured bacterium
CCCTTGTTCCCGGCCTTGGTCCCCGCCCGCTCGATCGCCTGCTCGAGCGTCTCGGGGGTGATCACGCCGTAGGCCACCGGGACCTTTGTCTCCAGGCCCACCGAGGAGAGACCGCGCGTGACCTGGCCGGCCACGTACTCCCAGTGCGACGTGTTGCCCTTGATCACCGCCCCCAGGCAGATCACCGCGGAGTATTTTTTCCCTTCCGCCATGACGCGCGCGGCGGCGGGGATCTCCCAGGCGCCGGGCACCCAGGCTACGGCGATATCCTCTTCCCGGGCGCCATGGCGAAGGAGAGCGTCTTGGGCCCCCTCCAGAAGCTTTTTGGTGATGAACTCGTTGAAGCGGCTGACCACGACGGCGAACTTGAGCCCCGTGGCGTCCAGTTTGCCCTCAAAGACTTTCATTCCGAATCCTCCTTTTTTACGTAAGACAGGGTGTAACGTGTTGCGTGTTACTAAGCCGACCATTGTAGTCCAGGAATCAGCTATGGATGTCATTGCGAGCGCAGCGAAGCAATCTCTTGGCGCTCATAGAGTTGAGATTGCTTCGTCGCTCCGCTCCTCGCAATGACATGTCTATATTATTCTGGACTGACTTATACGTGTTACGTGCAACGGCCCCCGCGTTGAGCGGTTTGAACGATTTGAACGGTTTCAACGACTTCAACGGTTTCAACGTCTGTTCGATTCGTCACGTGTAACGTGAAACGGCCATCCAGAAGGCGAAACAATCCTCTGCACTTTGTGCATCACATTTCTCCCGTTTAGAGCTTGTGTCCCATCTTCTTCTTCTTCGTCTCCAGGTACCTCCGGCTGTACTCGGTCGGGGGAACCTTCAGGGGAATGATCTCGGCGATGCGCAGGCCGTATCCCTGAAGTCCCACCACCTTGCGGGGGTTGTTGGTGAGAAGGCGGATGGAGGACAGGCCGAGCTGGCGGAGAATCTGGGCCCCGATCCCGTATTCCCTGAGATCGGCGGCGAAGCCGAGCGCCTCGTTGGCCTCCACCGTGTCCATCCCGCGGTCCTGGAGGCCGTAGGCCCGGATCTTGCTCTCCAGGCCGATCCCCCGGCCTTCCTGGGCAAGATAGAGGACAACACCCTTCCCTTCCCGGGCGATCCGCTTCATCGCCTCCTCGAGCTGGAATCCGCAGTCGCAGCGGAAGGATTTGAAGACATCCCCGGTGAGGCAGGAGGAGTGAACGCGGACCAGGACGTCGTCGATGCCGTCCACATCGCCCCGGACCAGGGCGATGTGGACCGAGCCGTCCACCAGCGATTTGAAGGCCCGGGTCCGAAACATCCCGAAAGGCGTGGGGAGATCGGTGGCGGCGACCTCCCGCACCAGATTCTCTTTCTGTCTGCGAAAGCGGATGAGGTCGGCGATGGTGCCCAGATGCAGGCGGTGGGACCGCTTGAACTTGAGGAGCTGTGCGAGACGGGCCATGGTCCCGTTGTCGTTGATGATTTCGCAGATCACCGCCGCGGGTTTGAGCCCGGACAGCCGCATCAGGTCCACCGCCGCCTCGGTGTGGCCGGCCCGGACCAGCACGCCCCCGTCCCGGGCGGCCAGGGGGAAGACGTGGCCGGGGGTGACGATGTCCTTCGGTCCGCAGGCGGGGTCGGCGAGGATGCGGATGGTGCGGGAACGGTCGCGGGGGGAGATGCCGGTGGTGATCCCCCGGGCCGCGTCCACGGAGACGGTGAAGGCGGTCTGGAAGGCCTCCCGGTTCTCCTGGACCATGGGGGCGAGGCGGAAACGGGAGACCGCTTCGGCGGAGAGCGGCGCGCAGACCAGGCCCCTTCCCCGCGTGATCATGAAGTTGACGGCGGAGGCGCTGACCTTTTCGGCGGCCATCACCAGGTCGCCCTCGTTCTCCCGGGCGCCGTCGTCGGTGAGGATGATCATCTTCCCGGCTTTAAGATCCCGGAGGAGAGTCTCGATGGTGTCGATGTCGGTCATCGGATGCATTCCCACAATCAATGTGAAAATCGCTTATGTCCGCCTTTGGCGCGACGACAGAGGAGTGATGGAGTACTGGAGTAATGGAGTGAGGTTGGTATTTCCAATACTCCATTGCTCCTGTACTCCCGTTTAGCCCCGCAGCGGAGAAAGAAAAAGCCCCGAAGAGCGATCTCTCCGGGGCGGACGCACTCACGCATCGTCGATCTTCTTCCATCCGGACTGTACCGTCGGCACCGGTTTCTCACCGGTTCTGTCCCGACGCTGCCTGCGGCAGCGTCGGGGCTCGCGGGCTCGCCCCCGGCGTTCAGCGCCGGGGGATCACCGCCGGTCGGGAGTTTGCGTCGCAGAAACGCGCCGCATCACCCTGCCCCGAAGATGCGGTGACACTATAGCACAGGCCCGGCGGGAAAACAATAAGTCCTATGCTCCGTGTAGGCCCGATCTGCGATCGGGCGTGACAGGCCTGACCGCCGGTTCACAGAACCGGCCTACAGCTTCTACAGCAGCCCGGCACCGTCTTATCCATCACGGGGAGGGAGATTGCTATACAACCTATGCGAGCCCGGCGGGTGCGGGCGGCTCGCCTTCCGGCGCAGGCGGAGGCTGAGGCTTCTCTGGGGAGGGCGCGGAGGTCTCCTCCGCCGTCGAAACGGGCGCCTCCTCTGGAGGCGCTACGGGGACTTCTTCCTCAGGAGCGGCCGCCACGCTCTGCTCCGGCGGCGGCTCTTCGCCCTTGTCTCTCCCCTTGAGCTTCACCGAGACGACCTTGGAGACGCCCGATTCCTCCATGGTAATCCCGTAGAGGATATCGGCCTCGCGGATCGTCCGCTTGTTGTGGGTGATGATGAGGAACTGGGAGGTCTTCACCAGATGCTTCAGGAGAATGACGAAACGCCCGATGTTCGCCTCGTCGAGGGGGGCGTCGATCTCGTCCAGGATGTAGAACGGGCTCGGCTGGACCATGAACAGGGCGAAGATCAGCGCGATGGTGGTCATCGCCCGCTCGCCGCCCGAAAGCAACGTGAGATGGGTGAGGCGCTTGCCCGGAGGCTGGGCCACGATGTCGAGCCCGGCGTCGAGGATGTCGGCGGAATCCTGGAGGATGAGATCGGCCTGTCCGCCCTGGAAAAGCTCGGAGAAGAGAGTGCGAAAATTCTCCCGGACCTTGTCGTAGGTTTCGCGCAACCGCTCGCGGGCGGTGAGGTTGATCGTCTTGATCGCCTCCTCGATATCGGCGCGCGCCCCCTCCAGGTCCGTTTTCTGCTCGGTGAGATGCTTGTAGCGGGACTCGTAGCTCTCCTTCTCCTGGAGGGCGCCCAGGTTGACGTCGGTCATCCCCTCCATCTTTTTCTTCAGCGTTTCGGCCTCCAGGGCGATCACGTCCTCCTCGACCGGTTCGGCGGAGGGGGCGACGGTGTCGAGCTCGAGGGAGTATTTCTCCCTGATCTTCTCGATCTCGCTCATCTCCTTGAGCTTCAACTCGGCCAGCCGCGTCTCCTGGCCGGAAAGCTTGGTCTGGATCTCCTGGAAACGGGGGCGAAGATCGCGGTACTCCTTCTCCTTCTTTTCGTGGGCGAGACGGGCGGCGGACGCCGCTTCCTCTTCGGCCTTGAGCTCCTGTTCGCCCTCCGCGACCAGCCTCCGGATCTCCTCGCCGGAGCGGTTGAGCTCCTCGTTCTCGGCCAGGAGCGCGCGGGAACGGGCGGCTCCCTCCTCCCTCTGGCCGTCCCGGACGCTCAGGAGAGTCGTGCGGGCGGCGATATCCTCGGAGAGACGGCGAAGGCGGGCGGCGGAGGCGTCCTTCTTCTCCCGGGAAGCGGCGAGAGCGATCTTGAGATCGACCGTCTCCGCCTCCACGGCCTTGACCTGGGGCAGCAGAGCGTCCAGGGCGCTTTGGGCGGCGGCGAGCGCCGCGGCCTGCTCGCGCTCCCGGTCCGCGCTCTGGGCGGCCCGCACCTCGCACTCCCGGCTCCGGTTGACCAAAGCTTCTCCTTCCGCGCGCAGGGAGGCCAGTTCGGCCGCCGTCGATTCCCGGGTCAGGATCGTCCGCTCCAGGTTCTTGGACCAGCGCTCGATCTCCCCCTTCTGGAGGGCGGATTTCACCTCCGCCTGATGGGAGAGGAGGAGAGCCGCTTCCACGACTTCCTTCTCCGCTTGGAGCGCTTCCGCCTCGGCGGAGATGGAGGACTGGAGCTCGTCCGCCCGGCGTTTGAGCGCGTCGATCTCGGAGGAGAGCTTAGCCACTTCCGCTGCGCCCGCCGCCGCCTCTCCCGGCCAGCTGATGAGTGCGGGGGGGAAGAAACCCTCGCCGTGGGGAGTGACCGCGGGGCCGACGGGCGGTTCGGCGAGAGACGAAAGGTCCTGCGCCACCGCCGCCCCCCTCAGAAGAGCACCCTCCCGCCCGGAGAGGGGCGGGAGGAATCGGACGTGTTCGCCCAGAGCGGCGGGAAGAGGGGCGGCGGGGGCCGAGGCGTCGACGGGAAGAGAGGAAAGAATCAGAAGTTTGAAAGGTCCGGCCTGGAGGGCGTGGGCGGAGGCGAGCAGGGAGCTGGCCGCGGACCAGGACTCCACCACCAGCGCTTTCAGGACGTCGCCGAGCGCCGCCCGGGCCGCCCGTTCGTAGCCGGGATCGATCCGGACGAACTCGGCGGCCGCTCCCAGCAATCCGTCCCCTTCCCGGCGGGACTCGAGGAGGGTCCGGGCACCGGCGTCCCCCTCCGCTTCCTCCCGGCTCCGGGCGGAGAGGGCCTCCCGGCGCCCCTCCTTCTCCCTGACGGCCAGGCCGATCGACTCGGCCTCGGAACGGATCAGGGCGAGCGCCTCTTCCCGCCGCGTGGAGGCGGCCTTCTTCTCCTCCGCCTCCCGCCCGGCCCCCCGCAGGGACGATTCCAGCTCGTCGCCGGAAGCGGTGAGGGCGTGAAGCTCGTTGCGCAGCTCCCCTTCCTCGGCCGTCAGCTTCTCCAGCTCCACCTCGAGCTTGCGCTGGCGCAGGAGCAGCTCCTTGCCCCCGGTCTGGAGGGAGAGAAACTCGTTCTGGGCGCGGGCGGAAAGGCGCGAAACCTCCAGCGAACGGTCCCGGGCGGCCGCGACCGCCTGGGCGGCCGCCTCGACCTGGCGGCGCAGCTCCGCCGCCGCGGCTTCCCTTTCCTCCCAACGCGAAGCGAGCTCCCCGCCCCGGGCGGAAAGCTCGTTCAGAATGCCGTCTTCGGTCTCCCGCTCGCCGCGCTCGGCGTTGATCGTCCGTTCGATCTCTTCTTTTTCACGGACGATCTGCTCCGAAAGCCGGGACAGCTCTTCGATCCGCTCCCGGTTCATCTCGATGCGCCGCCGGGAGTTCTCCAGCTCGGCCTGGCGGCGGATGGCGTCCCCGCGCCGGCGGCCGGCTGATTCTTCCCGCGATCGCCAGGACTCGCGCAGAGAAGCGACCTCGCCCTCCACCGACTGGACTTCCTTCTCCAGCGCCGCCACCTTGCCCTGCCATTCGCCTTTTTCCGCCGCCGCCTCCGCGATCCGGGCGCGGTAGCCGTCGAGGCGGATCCGTCCCAGGCGGATCTCCACCTCCCGAAGCCGGTCGCGGCAGACGCGGTAGGCTTCGGCGTGGCGGGCCTGGCGCTCGGCCTGGGAGAGCTGGCGCTTGACTTCGCGGATGATGTCGTCCACCCGCATCAGGTTGTTCTGGGTGGACTCCAGTTTGCGCAGGGCCTCCTCTTTTTTCGCCCGGTACTTGCTGATCCCGGCCGCCTCCTCCAGGAGCATTCTCCTCTCCTCCGGCGGCGAGCGGAGGATCTGGTCGATCCTCCCCTGCTCGATCAGGGAATAGGAGCGCGAACCCAGACCGGTGCCCAGAAAGAGATCCTGGACGTCGCGCAGGCGGCAGGCCCGGCCGTTGATCAGATACTCGCTCTCTCCGCTCCGGTACAGGCGGCGGGCGATGGCCACTTCGGAGAACTCGACCGGGAGCTTCCCGTCGGCGTTATCGAAGGTGAGGGAGACCTCGGCCAGGCCGATCGGGGGGCGGGAGGCGGTGCCGTTGAAGATGACGTCCTCCATCCGCGTCCCGCGCAGGAGGCGGACCCTCTGCTCCCCCAGCACCCAGGAGATGGCGTCGACAATGTTGGTCTTGCCGCAGCCGTTGGGACCGACGATCGAGGTGACCCCGGGGAGGATGCTGAGTTCGGTCCGGTCGGCGAACGACTTGAAGCCATTCAGCTTGAGTTTCTTCAAATACATAAAATTTTCCTTGGGAAAATTTTATGAATCAGGGGAGACATATCGCCATTCCGAACAGAACAGAATCTTGCCGGACGGGGGTGCGCTTTGGCCCGCGATTCTTTGTTTACACCCTATTTTAATCGACAGATTAAAATAGGGTGTAAACAAAGGGGGAGATCGCCGGATTGCTGGTGAGAAAGACCAGCGCGGCCAGAAGGGCGAGGAGGATGATGATCGGCAGCAGCCACCATTTCTTCCGTACCCTGAGAAAATCCCAGAATTCCTTGATCAGGCCCATCTTCATAATAAATATTCCTCCGGAATATTTATGCTTTGTTCTCGAATCGTCGCTAGCTGGTGCGTCGATGACCGTGCCCGAATCAAAAAGCTCAATTCTCCGGACCCAAACCAATTTTCAATCTTCCCGCGTCGCGGGAAGATTAAAATTGCCGCTCGTAGTGCTCGCGGTCGAAGCGGTAAGGGGGGCGGCGGAGCCAGTAGGAGGCCGCCGCGGGATCGAGTTTGCGCCGCATGGGGTCCCGGCCGAAGAGGCGCATCAGGCCGCCCACGACGGTGAAGCCGAGATAGAAGACCAGCCCCAGGACCACGGTGGTGAGAAACCAGGCGACCGTCCGAGTGAGATACATCCAGCCGGCATAGACCGGCTTCAGAGTCTCCGGAGAAATCCGCCCCCAGAGGAAAATCAGCAGGCCGACGGCGCAGACGACGATCTGGCCCACGCCGCCCCAGCGGCCTTGGAGGACGCCCAGGAAGAGCACCCCCCAAACCAGGATCAGCGCGGCCGGAACGACCAGGGCGAAGGACCGGATGTCCCTGGTCTCTCTTGGAAATTTGAAATCAATCAAGTTGGAACTCCTTCATCCAGTCGGAAGTTTCCTTCCATTCCTTCTGTTTCTTCTTGTCCAGGAGGTGGTTCCCCAGGATCAGATAGTCCATCTTGGTGCGCATGAAACAGCGCCATGCCTCCTCGGGGGCGCAGACGATCGGCTCGCCCCGAACGTTGAAGGAGGTGTTGATGATCACCGGGCAGCCGGTCATCCCGGCGAAGGACTTGATCATGTCGTAGTAGAGAGGGTTGTCCCGGCGGTCCACCGTCTGCAGGCGGGCGGAGTAGTTGACGTGGGTGATGGCGGGGACTGAGGAGCGCGGGTGGTGGATGACGGAGCGGAACTTCAGGAAGTCGGATTTCCCCATCACCTTCTCCACCTTGCGGGCTTCTTCCTCCCTCCCCACTTCCTTGAGATCGTTCATCTCCTTGACCAGCAATTTCTTCTGCTCCTCCAGGCGCGATTCGAGGTCGGCCGGGCCGAGCTGGGGGAGGCGCTTGTCTTTGCGGACGTCGGCCACCAGGAGCATGTAGGGGCTGGCCGCTTCGGTCTCGAAGAACTCGCTCACCCGGTCCCTCATCACGGTGGGGGCGAAGGGGCGGAAAGACTCCCGGAACTTGATCTTCAGGTTCATGATCGACTGCATCTCGGGCGAGCGGGCGTCCCCGATGATGGAGCGGGCGCCGAGCGCCCGGGGGCCGAACTCCATCCGTCCCTGGAACCAGCCGATGACGTTCCCCTCCTTGAGCAGGGAGGCTACTCGCTCGGGGATCCGCTCGGTGGGGACGACCTCGTAATCGGCCTTGATCTCCTTGAGGAAGGCCTCGATCCGCTGGCTGTCGAAGCCGGGGCCGAGATAGGACCCCTTCTGGAAATCGATCTGGCCGTCCGCCGTCCGGGGATGGCCGAGATACTGGTGCCAGATGAAGAGGGCGCTGCCCAGGGCGCCCCCGGCGTCTCCGGCGGCGGGCTGGATCCAGATCCCCGAAAAGGGGCTTTCCCTCAGGATCCGCCCGTTGGCGACGCAGTTCAGGGCCACCCCTCCGGCCAGGCAGAGGTTTTTCATCCCCGTCTCCCGCTGGATGTGGCGGGCCATCTTGAGAAGGATCTCCTCGGTCACGTCCTGGATGGAGCGGGCGCAGTCCATGTAGTGCTGGGTGAGATCGCTCTCGGGACGGCGGACCGGGGCGCCGAAGAGGTCGCAGAACTTCTTCCCCACCATGGTCAGCCCCACCGGGTAGTCGAAGTACTCGAGGCGGAGCTTGTAGGACCCGTCTTCCTTGATGTCGATCAGCTTCTCGCGGATCAGGTCCGCGTACTTCGGCTCGCCGTAGGGGGCGAGCCCCATCAGCTTGTATTCGCCGCTGTTGACCTTGAATCCGCAGTAGTAGGTGAAGGCCGCGTAGAGGAGGCCCAGCGAATGGGGGAAATGGATATCGGCCAGGAGCTGGACCCGGTTCCCCTTCCCCACGCCGTAGGAAGTGGTCGTCCACTCCCCCACCCCGTCCACGGTCAGGATCGCCGCTTCCGGGAAGGGGGAGGCGAAGAAGGCGGAGGCGGCGTGGGACTCGTGGTGCTCGGTGAAGATGACCTTCCCGGAGAAGTTCAGCTCCTTTTCCAGCGTCTCCCGGATATGGAGTTTCTCCTTCAGCCAGAGGGGGATGGCCTGGAGGAAAGAGGCGATCCCGCGCGGAGCGTAGGAGAGGTAGGTCTCCAGGATCCGCTCGAACTTGAGCATCGGCTTGTCGTAGAAACCGACGTATTCCACGTCGGCCATGGTGATCCCGGCCTCTTTCAGGCAGTAGGCGATGGCCCGGCGGGGGAAGTTGAAGTCGTGCTTGATCCGGGTGAAACGCTCCTCCTGGGCGGCGGCGACGATGTCGCCGTCCTTGATCAGGGCGGCGGCCGAGTCGTGATAGAAGGCCGAAATTCCGAGTATGTACATGGCTTTCACCTCTCCGCGCTTATGGGCGCAGAAGAGCGGAAATATACGACGCGGGGAGGACGGTGTAAAGGGGAAAGTGCGGCTGAAACTCGCGCGCGGGCGAGCGACTTTCAGGGTTCAACGGTTCAAAAGTTCAAGGGTTCAACGGGTCAAGGGCGCAGGCCTCCGCTTTATTCTTCAGCCTTCAGCCCGTTCCTTTCTTCTCCTTCAGCTTCTTAACCAGCAGGGGCACGATTTCGAAGACATCCCCGACCAGGCCGTAGGTGGCGACCTTGAAGATCGGCGCCTCCGGGTCCTTGTTGATCGCGATGATCGTCTCGGCGGACTGCATGCCGACCAGGTGCTGGATCGCCCCGGAGATCCCGCAGGCGATGTAGAGCTTGGGCTGGACGGTCTTTCCGGTCTGACCCACCTGGTGGGAGTAGGGGATCCAGCCGGCGTCGACCGCGGCCCGGGAGGCGCCCACCGCCCCGCCGAGGGCCTGGGCGAGAGAGGTGAGGAGGGCGAAATGCTCCGGCCCCTTGATCCCCCGCCCGCCGGAGACGATCACGTCCGCCTCGGTGATGTTCACCGTGGCCGTCGCTTCGTCCACGGACGAAAGGACGCGCGTCCGGGAGGCGAGATCGTCGGCGGCCGTCTCGATGCGCACGATCTCGCCGGAGCGGGCGGGATCGGGGACGGCCTCCTTCATCACCTTGTGGCGGACCGTCGCCATCTGAGGGCGGCGGGAGGGGGTGATGATGACGGCCATGATGTTGCCGCCGAAGGCGGGGCGGGTCTGCAGGAGCAGTCCCTTCTCGGGGTCGATCTCGAGGCCGGTGCAGTCCGCGGTCAGGCCGGTCCCCAGTTCCGCCGCCACCCGCGGGATCAGCGAGCGGCCGATCGCGGTCGCCCCGGTGAGGACGATCTCCGGCTTGCGCTCCCGGATCAGGCGGACGAGGAGTCGGGCGTAGGGCTCCTCCCGGAACGAAGCGAGACCGTCGGCCTCGATCAGGTAGACCCGGTCGGCGCCGCCCGCGATCAGCCTCTTCGCCTCTTCAGCCAGGCCCTCCCCGATCGCCACGGCCGAAAGCTCGGTCTCCCGGGCGGCGGCGAGCTTCCGCCCCGCCCCCAGAAGCTCGAAGGTCACCCCCTGGATCTTCCCCCCCTTCTGCTCGGCAAAAACCCAGACACCGCGGTAATCCCCGATCGCCTCCCCTTCCGCTCTCGCCTTGCGCAGGACAATCGCCCCGAACTTGCAGGAATCGACGCAGGCGCCGCAGAGGTTGCAATTATCCTTGATCCGGGCCAACGACTCTTCGAGCGTGATCGCCCCGAAGGGGCAAGCCTTCAGGCAGAGTCCGCAGCCCACGCATTTGTCGGCGATGACTTCGATGGACATGGATAAGCTCCGTGAAATGAAGTTATAAGTCAGTCCATAATAATATAGACATGTCATTGCGAGGAGCGAAGCGACGAAGCAATCTCAACCCCGTGGGCAGCAAGAGATTGCTTCCCGCCACGCTGCGCTCGCGGCTACCGGCCTTCGCTCGCAATGACAGTCATTGATAAAGTCCAGACTACAACGGTCGGATTAGTACATAACCACTAAATGAGCTTCCCTTTCTCCAGTTCCCCCACCAGACTCTCCACCATCGCGGCCGCCTCTCCGGTGAAGACCTTCCCTCCGCTCCGGGCGGGAGGCGTGAAGATCTTGATCACCCAGGTCGGGGAGCCGTTGAGCCCGATTTTTTTTTCGTCGGCCCCGATCTCGGCCGCGCTGAAGCGCTTGATCTCCTGCTTCCTCGCCTTCATCTTCCCCTTGAGCGAGGGGAGGCGCGGCTGGTTGATGTCCTTGACCACGGTGAGGAGGATGGGCAGCGTCCCCTCGACCTCCTCAAAGCCGTCCTCGGTCATCCGCTGGGCCCGGATCTTCCCGCCCGCGATCTCCGAAATCGCCTTCACGAAGACGATCTGGGGGATGTCGAGATGGACGGCGATCCCCGGGCCGACCTGGGCGGTGTCGCCGTCGATCGCCTGCTTCCCGCAGATGATCAGGTCGAAGGCGCCGATCTTCCTGATCCCCCTCGACAGGGCATAGGAGGTGGCCAGCGTGTCGGCACCGGCGAAGGCGCGGTCGCAGAGGTGGACCGCCTCGTCCGCCCCCAGGGCGATCGCCTCCCTCAGGGCCGTTTCCACCTGGGGCGGCCCCATGCTGATCACCGTCACCTTCCCTCCGTGCTTCTCCCGGATCCTCACCCCCTCCTCGATGGCGTAGAGGTCGAAGGGGTTGATGATGCTGGGGACGCCCTCCCGGACCAGCGTGTTCGTCTCCGGATTGATCCTCACTTCTGTAGTATCGGGAACTTGCTTGATGCAGACTATTATTTCCATACCCAGCCTTTTTCCGGTTTACATCGGTTGATTGGTTAGGGTCAGGAAGTGGGTCTGGTCGATGGGTCAAGTCATAGGTGCGGCTCGGCTGGCCAGCACCATCTACCTAAACTATCTACCAAACCCACTTCCTAACCCTATCCCATCTACCATCTTGATCGGCCTGCCATCACCCTTTCACTCTCAATATTTCTGGAAGAGTTTGCCCCAACCGCTGTTCATGATCGCCCGGACCCGTTTCTTCCCGTGGCAGGGGAACCAGTAGGCGTCGTGGTAGAGGCGCGAAGCGGCGAACGACCAGGGGACCAGCGGGCTGCGGAGGAGGAAATTCTCGAAGCGCTTCAGGGAACCGTGGTAGATCGCCTTCTGGCCGCGGCTGGCCAGCGTGTCGGCGGTGCGGAAATGGAAGTTCACGTCCGAGACGTCGTCGCCGGCCATCGGAATGGCCGCCGGATCGCCGACGCCCAGCCCCGCCTCGTGGGCGAGCCGGATGAAGGCCAGGGAGAGGGGATCGAAGCCCATCATGCGGGCGGCGACGGCGTCGATCGCCACCTGGTCGGCCGAGGCGAGGATGTAGTTGGTGATGTGGGGGAACATGGCCCGGGGACCCGGTCCGTCTCCGGAGATCGTCCCGTCGGTGACGGCGAAAATCCCGGGATGGATCTCCCGCTGGATCTGCAGGAGATCGACCAGAGTCTCGTGGATGGCCGCGTGGGTCCAATGCCTCCGCTCGGAGAGAAGGCCGCCGAAGGCATTCTTCATCGCCCCGGTGATGGTGGTGAAAACGTGGGTCTTCATCGTGGGGAGATGGATGATGTTCTTCCCGATGAAGAGGGCGGGGATCCTGACCCGGTCGGGGAAGATCCACTCGAGGACCCGGAAGGGGCGGCGGGGGGTGTAGGGGACCCATTCCACGCCCGGCTCGTTCAGGTAGACGGTCCGGATCCCGTACTTGTCGAGGACGGGCTTCTGCTTGTTGTTTACCTCTCCCACCCGGTCGCTCACCACCACGGTCCGGTTGTGGGCGGCGATCAGGCGGGAGGCGGAAAAGCCCTTCTGGAGCAGGTAGGCGATCACCCCCTCGAGCTGCCAGGGGGTGGTGGAGCAGGCCGGGTAGTAGACGTGCCAAGAGACGTTGACCTTGAGGATCGTCTCCCGGGAGGGATCGAGCGCCTTGTCCAGACCGGCCAGGTCGAGGAGGCGGGCGTAGTCGGCGAGGACCGTCTCGGGGGTGGTCTTGAGAACTGCAACGGGGGAAGGCATGGGAACGAACGGTTACGAACAGTTACTATCAGTTACGAACGGTTACGAACAGTTACGAGAAGCGATGAACGGTTGCGAATGGTTGGCAACCGCTCGTAACCGTTCGTAACCGTTAGTAACCTTCAGTTATTTCCTGCTCGCGCTTTCCTTGATCAGCTGGGCGGCGATCACGTCCCGCTGGATCTGGTTGGTGCCCTCGTAGATCTGGGTGATCTTGGCGTCCCGCATCATCTTCTCGACCGGGTACTCCTTCATGTAGCCGTAGCCGCCCAGGATCTGGACCGCGTTGGTGGTGACGTACATGGCGACGTCGGAGGCGAAGAGCTTGCTCATCGCCGCTTCCTTGGTGAACCTCTTCTCCCCGGAGTCGATCGCCCGGGCGGTGCAGTAGACGAGGGCGCGGGCGGCTTCCAGCCTCGTCGCCATGTCCGCCAGCAGCCACTGCAGCCCTTGGAAGGAGATGATCGGGCGGCCGAACTGCTCGCGCTTGCGGGCGTAGGCGACCGCCTCGTCCAGCGCCCCCTGGGCGATCCCCAGGGCCTGGGAGGCGACGCCGGGACGGGACTGGTCGAGCGTGCGCATGGCCACGATGAAACCCATCCCCTCCCGCCCCAGCAGGTTTTTCGCCGGGATCCGGCAGTCCTCGAAGATGAGCTCGGAGGTGGATGAGGCCCGGATCCCCATCTTGTGCTCCTCCTTGCCGGCGGAGAATCCCTGCGTCCCCTTCTCGACCAGGAAGGCGCTGGCCCCCCGGGATCCCATGGTCTTGTCGGTCATCGCCACCACGGTGAAAACGTCGGCCACGCCGCCGTTGGTGATGAAACACTTGGTTCCGTTGATCACGTAGGAGTCGCCGTCCTGGCGGGCGGTCGTCTTGATCGAGCCGGCGTCGCTCCCGGCCTCCGGCTCGGTCAGGGCGAAGGCGGCGAGGTTCGCCCCGGAGGCGAGGCGGGGGAGATAGGTCTTTTTCTGCTCCTCGGTCCCGAAGAGGATGATCGGAAAGGTGGCCAGCGCCGTGGCGGCGAGCGAGAGGGAAAGCCCGCCGCAGACCCGGCTCATCTCCTCGACGGCGAGGCAGAGCTCGGTCACCCCGCCCCCCAGTCCGCCGTACGCTTCATCGATGTAGATGCCGAAAAGGTCGGACTCCCGCAAAACCTTGACCACGTCCCATGAGAATTCCGCTTTTTCGTCGCACTCGGCCCGGATCGGGCGGATCTTCTCCTCCGCCACCCGGCGGGCCAGGTCGCGGACCATGATCTGCTCTTCAGTGAAAAAATAGTTCATTTCCATCCTCCGGATCGATAAACAGCCGGACAAAGTTTTACCCAGAATACCCAATGTCCAAGGCAGTCCGCAACCTTTAGTAACCTTTGTAAAAGGAACCCCGGAGAAGCACCCGGAGCCGCGGCGGGTCTCCCCCGGGGTTCTCTCGCCCCTGGTTTACAGAGGTCAGACGAACTGGCGCAGAAGCACGGTAGCGTTGTGCCCTCCGAAGCCGAGGGAGTTGGACATTGCGACCTTGACCGTCGCCTCCCGCGCCTTGTTCGGCACGTAGTCCAAATCGCACTCCGGATCGGGCGTCTCGTAGTTGATGGTGGGCGGGATGAGCCCCCGGGTCAGAGCCAGGATGCTGGCGGCCGCTTCCACCGCTCCGGCCGCTCCCAGGAGATGACCGTGCATCGACTTGGTCGAGCTGACCGCGACCTTCTTGGCCGCCTCGCCCAGCGCGGACTTGATCGCCATAGTCTCGTACTTATCGCCGATGTCGGTGGAGGTGCCGTGGGCGTTGACGTAGTCGACCTCGGCCGGGCTGACTTTGGCGTCGGCCATCGCCATCTTCATCGACCGGGCCGCGCCTTCCCCTCCCGGGGCGGGGGCGGTCAGGTGATGGGCGTCGGCGGTGGCTCCGTAGCCGGAGACCTCCGCGTAGATCCGGGCGCCCCGGCGGCGGGCGTGCTCCAGCTCCTCCAGCACCAGCATCCCCGACCCCTCGGCGATCACGAAGCCGTCCCGGTCCTTGTCGAAGGGGCGGCAGGCGCGCTCCGGCTGGTCGTTGCGGGTGGAGAGGGCGCGCATGGAGCAGAAGCCGGCCAGGCCGAGCTCGCAGATGGAGGCTTCGGCACCCCCGGCGACGATGATGTCGGCCATGCCGTCCCGGATCGCCCACATCCCCTGCCCCAGGCAGTGGCTGGCGGTGGCGCAGGCGGAGACCACGGCGTAGTTCGGCCCCTTGAGGCCGAAAAGCATGGAGATCTGGCCGGGGAGCAAATCGACGATCATCATCGGAACCAACAGAGGAGAAACCCGCGAGGGCCCCTTCTCGAGAAATATCTTGTACTGCTGCTCGATGGTCTTCAGCCCCCCCACCCCTGATCCGGCGATGACGCCGATCCGGGTGCAATCCTCCTTCGACAGATCCAGGCCGGAGTCGGCGAGGGCCTGCTTGGCGGCAGCCGCGCCGAATTGGATGAACCGATCCATCCTTTTCGCCGCCTTGGGATCGATGTAGGCGGCGGGATCGAAATTCTTGACCTCTCCGCCGATCTGGGAACTGAAACGCGAAACATCGAAGGTGGTGATCCGCGTAATCCCTCCCCGTCCGTGGGACAAGGAGTCCCAGAAGGAGGCGAGGTCATTCCCGATGGGGCTGATCACCCCGATGCCGGTAACGACAACTCTCCGTTGGGTCATGGCTCCTCCTCGAGCTGGCGAACGCTTCTTTTCGGACGGGTCCGGGCGGATCGGGCCGACACCGGCCAGACGCGCCCGGACCCGTCCGGGAAAGAGGGAAGCGCTTACTTCTTGGCGTTTTCCTGGATGTACTTGATGGCCGCGCCGACCGAGGTCAGCTTCTCAGCCTGATCATCCGGAACCTTGATCCCGAAAGCCTCTTCCAGCGCCATCACCAGCTCCACCGTGTCCAGGGAATCCGCTCCCAGATCATCGATGAAGGAAGCCTCCGGCGTCACCTCATCGGGGTTCACCCCGAGCTGGTCCACGATGATGTCCTTGACTTTCTTGGCCACGTCTTCCATTTTCTTCCTCCTTTATAATTTTCCCCGCGGAAAAATTATAAGTTTACGTTGTGCCGCGACGCTTTTTCTCGTTTGCTTCTTCCTCCCGGTCGACCGGTCAGATTCGCATGCCCCCGTCCACCACCAGCACCTGCCCCGTGATGTACGAGGCGGACTTCCCCGCCAGGAACACGACCGCATCGGCCACGTCCTCGGGACGGCCCATCCTCCCCAGGGGGATGGACTGCACCATCTTCTCCCTCAGCTCCGCGGGAATCTTGTCGGTCATCGCGGTGGCGATGAAACCGGGGGCGATGGCATTGACCCGGACCCCCCGCGGGGCCAGCTCTCGGGCCACCGACTTGGTAAAGGCGATCAGGCCGCCCTTGGAAGCGGCGTAGTTCGCCTGTCCGGCGTTGCCCATCAGGCCAATGATCGAGGCGATGTTGACGATGCAACCGGACTTCTGCTTGAGCAAAACCCGCGCGACCGCCCGGCAAATGTTGAACGCCCCAGTCAGGTTAACCTTCAGGACCGCCTCCCAGTCCTCCTCGCTCATGCGCATGAGGAGCGAGTCCCGGGTTATTCCAGCATTGTTGACTACTATATCGAGGCGCTTCCAGAAATCAACGACTTTGTTGACCGCCGCCTCCACCTCCGCGAGCCTGGTCACGTCGACCGGGACCGCCAGCGCCTGGCCTCCGGCTTTTTCGATGGCGGAGACCGTCTCGGCGGCGGTGGACGCCTCCCGCTCGAAAACCGCGACCGCCGCCCCCGCCGCGCTTAAGGCCAGCGCGATCGCCCGCCCGATCCCCCGCCCCCCTCCGGTGACGATCGCCGTCTGTCCGTCCAGTTTCATGGTTCCCTCCCAAAGTAATCCATGATTTATGATCGCGGATCTGAGATCTGAGATTTCAAATTTGAGATCTCAGATTTCAGATCGGCTGTCGGCAACTTGAGATCTGCGATTGGAGAGCTCCGATCAGCAATCCGAGATCATCCTTACCATTGGATCAGCGTGGCCGCCCAGGTCAGGCCGCCGCCGAAGGCCACCATCAGCAGGCGGTCGCCGGGCTTCAGGAGCCCTTTCTCGTCCATCTCGGCCAGGCCGATGGGGATGGTGGCGCCGGACATGTTGCCGAGACGGTCGACGTTGATGTAGACCTTCTCCACCGGAATCTTCAGCGTTTTCGCCACGGCGCTCATGATCCGCATGTTCGCCTGGTGGGGAAGCAGCCAGGCGATGTCCTGCGGTCCCAGTTTGTTCCGCTCCATGACGGTCCGGGCGGCGGAGGTCATCGAGGAGACCGCGAGCTTGAAGACCTCCTTGCCCGCCATCCGGATGAAATTCTCCCGCCGGTCGAGAATCTCGGGCGAGATCGGCAGCGACGAACCGCCGGCCGGGATCTCGAGCAGGGAGGAACTGCGGCCGTCCGCTCCCAGGAAGGAGTCGATGATCCGCCCGCGGGTCGAGTCTTTGCGGAGGACCGCCGCGCCGGCCCCGTCCCCGAAGAGGACGCAGGTGTTGCGGTCCTTCCAGTCGGTGACCGATGAAAGCTTTTCCCCCGCCACCACCAGGGCGGTGCGGTAATCCCGTCCGGAGAGGAGAAAGTGGCGGGCCGTCTCCAGGCTGAAGAGAAAGCCGCAGCAGGCGGCGGCGAGATCGAAGCAGGGGGCGCGGGTGTTGCCCAGGCGGGCCTGGAGGAGGCAGGAGGAGGCGGGCAGCGGCTTGTCCGGCGTGAAAGTCCCGAGCACGATCAGGTCGAGATCGGCGGGGGCCACGGAGGCCCGTGACAGCGCCTTGCGCGCGGCCTGCTCGGCCATGAAGGAGACCGTCTCGTCGTCCCCGGCGATCCGGCGCTCGCGGATCCCCGTCCGCTCCAGGATCCACTCGTTGCTGGTGTCGACCATCGTCTCCAGTTCGGCATTGGTCAGAATCCGACGGGGGACATAGAATCCCGTGCCCGCGATCCCGACAGAACCATCGTTCATGACGCCTCCTTCCTCCATACCGCGGCCAGGGCTTCCTGTATCTTCACGTTGACCGCGTTGGTTTCGAATCGCTCGGCGACCAGGATGGCGTTGCCGATCGCCTTGGGAGGAGAGCTCCCATGGCAGATGATGCAGGTGCGCTTCACGCCCAGGAGCGGGGCTCCGCCGTATTCGCTGGGATCCCCGCGCTTGGCCATCCGCATGAAGGCCGGTTTCATCAGCACCCCTCCGATCATCCTCAGGAAATGGCGCTTGATCTCCCAGAGAAGCACCGTGTGCAGGGCGGAGATCAGCCCCTCCCCCACCTTGAGCACGATGTTGCCGACGAAGCCGTCGGCGACGATCACGTTGGCCTTGCCGATGAAGACGTCCCGCCCTTCCAGGTTGCCGGTGAAGTGGAGGCCGGATTTCTCCAGCAGCTTGTAGGTCTCCCGGGTGAGCTCGTTCCCCTTGGTGGACTCCGCCCCCACGGAGAGGAGACCGACGGAGGGGCGTTCTTCCCCGATAAGAAAACGGTAATACTCGCTTCCCATGACCGCGAACTGAAGGAGGTGGAGGGGCTTGCAATCGCTGTTCGCCCCGGAGTCGATCAGGACCGAGATCCCGCGCAGGGAGGGGATGACCGGAATGACGGTGGCGATCGCCGGGCGATCAAGACCCGGCAACAACCCCAGGGCGATCCGGGCACCGACCAGGACCGCGCCGGTGTTCCCCGCGCTCACCGCCGCCTGGGCCTCTCCCCGCTGGACCATCTCCAGCATCATGCCCAGCGAGGTGTTCTTCTTCTTCCGGAGGGCTTCCACCGGCTTGTCCTCCATGGTGATGGCATGGGGGGCATGCGCGATGGAGATCCCCGGGGGGACCCGGCGATACTTGGACAGCTCCCGCTCCAGGACCTCCCGGTCGCCGACCAGGACGATCTCCCGAAGAGCGCCTTCGGCCCGGGCGGCCAGGATCGCCCCTTCCACCTCGACCGCGGGACAGCCGTCGGACCCCATCGCATCGAGGGCGATCTTCATGCTCTAGGCCTTCTTCTCCTCCGCCTGGACAACCACCGCGCCCCGGTAGAAGCCGCAGAGCGGGCAGATCCGGTGAGCGGGGCGCCGACCGTGGCAATGGGGACAGGAGACCAGGCTTGGCAGTGTCACCACATGGCTGTGCCGGCGCAGCCGGCTCCGGCGCTTGCTGGATTTTCTTTTGGGAACGCCCATACTAGGTCCTCCGTTAGAGTGTTGGTCCGAATAATGCTTACATGCTTTTCCAAGCTTGAGTCGATGGGTAAGGGTAAGGATACTGGTCTGGTCAATGGGTTAGGTGGATGGTTTGCCAAGCCAACACCATTAACCTTACCCATCTACTAAACCCACATCCTAACCCTCTCCCATTAACTATCCTTCCCCGGTTGCCCCCCCGCGCACGAGCAGGGGCCGTGATTGAGATTGTGGCCGCAGTGCGGGCAGAGCCCGCGGCAGTCCGGTGAACAAAGCGTCTTATAGGGGAGGGCGAGGATAATATCTTCCCGCACCGCGTCTGTCAAGTCGATCGTCCCCTCGGGGTTGATCACTTCGATCTCGGTCCGGAAACGGGGGACGGAGACGGGGGCGGCGACCTCCTCCAGGCAGCGGCTGCAGGAGAAGCGGGCGGAGGCGGAGAGGGCGCCGGTCACGATCAGCGTGCGGCCGCTCAGGTAGGTCTCCAGTTCGCAGGAGATGGGGGAAATCTCCGTCAGCAGCTCGTCCCGGATGTCGAGACAATCGCCGGGAAGCGTCTCCCGGACCTTCTGTCCCGAAGGCGGTATGGATTTCAGGCTGATTTTCATCGCGACCGGCGTCGGAGGAGGGCCTTGGCCACCACCGGCGGGACGAAGAGGGAGACGTCGCCGCCCAGGGCGGCGATCTCCCGGATCATCCGGGAGGAGAGGTACGAGAAGGATTCGCCGGGCATCAGGCAGAGGGTCTCCAGCTCCGGGTGGAGCTTGCGGTTGGTCAGGGCCATCTGGAACTCGTACTCGAAATCGGAGACCGCCCGCAATCCGCGCAGGAGGAGACGGATACCACGCCGGGCGGCGTAATCGACCAGCAGGCCGGAAAAGGAATCCACCTCCACCGAAGGAAGGTCTTTAAGGCTCTCCCGGAGAAAATCCAACCGCCGGGAGACCGGGAAAAAGGGGCGCTTCTCCAGGTTCCGGGCCACCGCGACGATGACACCGGGGAAGATCCGGGCGGCGCGCTGGATGAGATCGAGATGGCCGTTGGTAACCGGGTCGAAGGACCCGGCGTAGATGATGGACGCTTTCATGACAGGGCAAGTTTTATCAGCTATGCGCTGATTGTCTTCTCTGGGCGCCGGGGCGCGAGATGGAATGACAAGCGCTCGTGTGGCGTCTCAGAAATACCTTGCATAAATTTGTCATTGCGAGCGATAGCGAAGCAATCTCAACCAATTGCCATCCAAGAGATTGCTTCGTCGTCCCTTCGGGACTCCTCGCAATGACACGCTTGTGAGAGTTATTTGTAAGACAGCACGCTAGGCCGGCCCGGGATTATCCGGGGCGAAAAAAGATAGCGCGGTCTGGCCGTATTCCGCCCGGCGGAAGAGCCGCAGCCCTTCCTCTGCCGGCTCTTGATCGCGGGCGAAGCTCTCCAGGATCAACAAACCGCCGGGGCGCAGGATAGCACGGGGAAAATGACGGAACAAGGAATTTTCCCCGGAGCGGGAGGACGACATCCGGTAGGGCGGATCGGCGAAGACCAGGTCGAAGGGCGCCCCCTCCGCCTGAAGGCGTTTGAGGGCTGCCCGCCAGTCAAGGGGAAGGACACGCCCCCGCTCCTCGGCCTCGAGGGCGCGGAGGTTCATCCGCAGCGCCTCCAGGGCCGGGCGGGCGCCTTCCACGAAGACCGCCGACCGGGCGCCGCGGCTCAACGCCTCCAGTCCCACCGCCCCCGAGCCGGCGAAGAGGTCGAGAAAGCGGGAACCTGCCGTCCGCTCCCCGAGTATGTTGAAGAGCGCCTGGCGAACCTTGTCGGTGGTGGGGCGAGTGGCCGCTCCCCGGGGAACGAGCAGTCGGCGGTTGAGAAATTCTCCTCCGGTGATTCTCATCGCGATCTGAAATCTGAGATCTGAGATCTGAGATTCTTCATCTACCCGGCTCCGCCCAAAGCGAACTTATCCCCGTAGCGTTCGTAGACCTTCTTCCGGAGAAGGGCGAGGGGGGGCGCGGCGAGACGGGGATCTTGCTCGATGAGGGCGAAAGCCTGGCGCCGGGAAAACTCCATCAGGGCGGCGTCGGCCACGATCCGCCCGATCCGGAGCTCCGGCAGCCCGTGCTGGCGGGTGCCAAAGAACTCACCCGGCCCCCGGATCTCCAGGTCCTCCTGGGCGATGAGGAAACCGTCGTCGATCGTCTTCATCGCCTTGAGCCGGCGCAGCGCCGCCTCGGTCGTGGGGTTCCCCTGCAGGATGCAGTAGGACTGCTCCCCTCCCCTGCCCACCCGCCCCCGGAGCTGGTGCAGCTGGGAGAGGCCGAAACGCTCGGCGTTCTCGATCAGCATGATCGTGGCGTTGGGGACGTCGATCCCGATCTCCACCACCACGGTGGAGACCAGGACCTGGACGACGCCGGAACGGAATTCTCCCATGATCCGATCTTTTTCGGCCGCGGTCATCCGTCCGTGAAGAAGCCCCAGCTGGAGCGAGGGGAAAACCTTTTCTTGCAGCCAGCGGAAACGCTCGGCCGCGGCCTTGACTTTCAGCGACTCCGACTCCTCGATCAGGGGATAGATGATATAGGCCTGGCGCCCCCTCGCCGCTTCGCGGCGAATGAAGGCGTAGGCCCGGTCCAAAGCGTCGGGCCCGATCCAGGCCGTCTTCACCCTTTTCCGCCCCGGCGGCATCTCGTCCAGAACCGAGACGTCGAGATCGCCGTACATGGTGAGGACCAGCGTGCGGGGGATGGGCGTCGCGGACATCACCAGGAGATGGGGGTTCGGCCCCTTGGCCCTGAGCTCGGCCCGCTCCCGGACGCCGAACTTGTGCTGTTCGTCCGCCACCACCATCCCCAAGGACTTGAATTCCACGGCGCCCTGGATCAAGGCCTGTGTCCCGACGACGACCGCGCTCTCCCCCGTCCGGATGCGCTCGAGCGCCCGCAAACGCTCCGCGCCGGAGATACCGCCGGTGAGAAGCTCGACGGTCACGGAGACGGGGCGGAGGAGTTCGGTCAGCGTCCGGTAGTGCTGCTGGGCGAGTATCTCGGTCGGGGCCATGATCGCCCCCTGATGGCCGCTGTCCCGGGTGATCAGGAGGCCGCCGGCGGCGACCACGGTCTTCCCCGACCCCACGTCCCCCTGGAGGAGCCGGTTCATGGGGTAGGACGCGGTCATGTCCTTCTTCAACTCCCCAAGAGCGCGCTTCTGCGCCCGGGTGAGTGTAAAAGGAAGCGAGCGCAGGAAAGCGTCGAAGAGCGGCGTCTCGGGGGAGTGGGGCGGCGCCGGACGGCCGCTGACCAGTATCCTCCGACGGAGGGCGAGGGCGATCTGGAGGAGAAAAAACTCGTCCAGGACCAGGCGCTGGCGGGCCGCCCGGAGGGCCGCGAGATCGGGGGGATAGTGGATGTGGGCGAGCGCCTTCTCCAGGGGCGCGACCTTCCAGCGTTCGCGGGTTTCATCGGGGAGCATGTCGGGGAGACCCGCCGGGAAACGGGAGAGGGCGGCGCGGACGGTCGAACGCAGAACCCTCTGGCTCAGCCCTTCGGTCAGGGGATAGACCGGGACGATCCTCCCGGCGCTCAGAAGCTCCCCCTCCTCCTTCTCCATCTTCTCGAACTCGGGGTTGGCCATCTGCAGCGTCCCGTAGCGCGCCGGCTTCCCGCTGAAGATCGCCTCCTCGCCGACCCGGAAGCTGTTTTTCAGATAGGGCTGGTTGAACCAGCTGCAGGCGATCTGTCCCGATCCGTCGGCGACGACCAGGCGGAAGACCACGCGGCCGGACCGCGTCCGGTCCAGCCCGGAGGCGAGGACCGTCCCCCGGATCGTCGCCTCGGATCCTTCCCGGAGGGAGGCGATCGGGGTGAAGGAACGGCGGTCCAGGTAGCGGCGGGGGAAGAAATAGAGGAGGTCTTCCAGCGTGGCGATTCCCAGGCATTGGAGCAACTCCGCCCGGCGGGGACCCACTCCGGGGAGGTATTGGACGGAGTCGGATGGGGACGAAGAAGGAACTGTAGTCATGGGAGGTTCAGCGGTTCAGCGGTTCAGCGGTTCAACGGTTCAGCGGTTCAACGGTTGGCGCATCGATAGCAACCGTGAACCGCTGAACCGTGAACCCTTCAACCTCATACTTTGGCCTTGTCTCCGCACCCATCTTCTGATAAACACAATGCTCGTTACCCTCAAACTATTCACCGATAGGAGAATACCATGTCTAGGGTTTGCGTACTGTGTGGAAAAGGCCCTATGAGCGGGAACCAGATAACCCGGCGCGGGCTGGCCAAGGCCAAGGGCGGCGTGGGGCGGAAGATCACCGGCGTCACGAGGAGAAGGTTCCTGCCCAACCTGCGCTCCGTCCGGGCGCGGGTGAACGGCAAGGTGGTCGTCCTTCGGGTCTGCACCCGCTGCATTCGTTCGGGGAAGGTGGTCAAGCCCTAATCATCGCCGGCCATCATCCCTTCGCGCCTTGGCGTCCCGCCGGAGGCGGGTAAACTTGGCGCGAGCAATCCAAAATCCGGGCCGGAGGCGATTGCCTCCGGACCGGATTATTTATTTGCGGCCAGGTCGTCTAAAGCCGGACAGGCGCGAACCGACGGCAAGCCGTCACCTTGGCTTGGCCGGCTCGGCATTTTCAACAGACGATTGAATAGGATGGAATAGGATACAGACGGCCAGCCGAGCCCATCCTATTCAATCCTATTCAATCGTCTGTTAAATTCTTCGGCCCGGCCGCTTCGGATACGAGACGATCGGGCCTACCCCCCAGCTATTTGCGGCGGCCCTTCAAGGGCATCAGCAAAAGCACGGGGCTGGCGATGAAGATCGTGGAGTAGGACCCCGCCACGATCCCGATCAGGAGCGCAAAGGAGAAGTCGTTGATCACCTCTCCCCCCAGGAGATAGAGCATGAGGACGGCGAGGAGCGTGGTCAGCGAGGTGAGGATGGTCCGGGAGAGGGTCTCGTTGATGGAGATATTGATCAGCTTCTCCAGGGGCTCGTTCTTGCGCAGCTTCATGTTCTCCCTCAGGCGCGAGAAGAGAACGATGGTGTCGTTGATCGAGTAGCCGATGATGGTGAGCAGCGCCGCCACGGTGGTGACGTTGAACTGGCGGATGGGCAGGATGAAAAAGCCGGTGCAGAAGGCGATCGTGATCAGGACGTCGTGGGCCAGCGAGAGGGCGCCGCCGACGGCGAAGGCGACCGAGCCGAAACGCCACCAGACATAGGCCATCATGGCTAGGAGCGCCACGCCGATGCCCAGGAGGGCCTGGATCTTCAGGCGGTTGCCGACCTTGGGACCGACCATCTCCGTCCTCTGCTCAAAAGTGGCCGCGTCGATCGCGTCCGCGAAGGTTTCCTTGAGCTTGGCGTCGACCGCCTCCGGGTTGTCGGTGGCCGCCCGGATGATGATCCCCTTCCCCGCCCCGTAGGACTGGACCGAGGAATCGCTCAGATCCAGGTCTTTGAGGATATCGCGCACTTTCTCCAGCTGAACGTCGCGCGTGAACTGGCGCTGGATCAGAATGCCGCCGGTGAAGTCGAGGCCGAAGTTCAGGTTCCCCCGGAGGACGAAGGCGGCGATGCCGATGACGATCAGGATAAGCGAGATCAGGGACATCACCTTCCACTTGCCCACGAAATCGAAGTTGGGGTGGGCCATCATCCTCATCATCCTGAGCTTCTGGAAGCGGGGGGAGCGGGTGAGGAGATCGAAGATCACACGGGTCACGACCAGGGCCGTGAACATGGAGGCGGCGATGCCGATGGTCAGCGTGACCGCGAATCCCTTGACCGGTCCCGAGGTCGGGAGCCACTCCAGGTTGAAGGGGTTGAGGAGGACCAGGGCGGCGATGATGGTGGTGAGGTTGGAGTCGAAGATGGCGAGGAAGGTCTTCTCGTAGCCGGAGGCAATCGCCCGGGCCAGGCGCTTGCCCGACTCCAGCTCCTCCCGGATGCGCTCGTAGATGAGCACGTTGGCGTCCACCGACATGCCGATGGTGAGGATGATCCCGGCGATCCCGGGAAGCGTGAGCGTGGCCTTCACCCCGATAAGCTCGGGGAGGAGGCAGAGGAAGGCGACGATGATCCCCATGTTGAGGATGAGCGCGATGTTGGCGATGACGCCGGCCAGGCGGTAGTAGACCAGCATGAAGACCATCACGATGATGAGCCCCGCCAACCCCGCGCGGACCCCCTGGCGGACCGAATCCTCGCCCAGCGTGGGGCCGACCGTCCGCTTCTCCTTGATCTTCAAGGGCGCGGGGTAGGCGCCGGCGGAGAGCTGGCTGGAGAGAAGCATCGCCTCGTCCCGCGTGAAGGACCCCTCGATGTATCCCTCCCCCTGGGGGATGTGGGTGCGGATCAGGGGGGCGGAAAGGACCTTCCCGTCGAGGAGGATGGCCAGCTGGCGGCCGGGCGGGTTCTCCTCGGCGTTGTGCTCCTTGGTCAGACGGGAGAAGGTCCGGGCGCCCTTGCGGTCGAATTTGAAGTGGACGATCGGCTCCCGGGTGTCGGCGCGGGTGCCGGGATAGGCGGTGACCAGGTTTTCCCCGGTCAGCTCCGAACGGGCCCGGACCAGGATCTTCTCCTCGACCATCTTCCCGCCCCGGCCGGCCTTCTCGTAGACCTTGAGCTCGAAGCCCGCCGGCGCCTTGTTCTCCCGCACCGCCCTCGCCAGCAGCTCCGGGTTGTCCTCGACCAGGCGGAACTCCAGGAAGGCCTGCCCCTGGATGAGTTCGAGCGTCTTCTCCGGGTCCCGCACGCCGGGCATCTGGATCAGGAGCTCGCCCGAGCCCTGCTTCTGGATGTCGGGCTCGGAGACGCCGAACTTGTCCACCCGGTTGCGCAGGATTTCCAGCGCCCCCAGGTTGGCGGCCGCCAGGTCGGTCCGGAAATACTGGTAGACGTCCTCGTTCTTGGTGATCCCGTCCTCTTCCAGGCTGAATTTATCGGTGTAATAGGCCTTGTAGTATGTGGTGAGGTCGAAGCCGGCGGCGCGGGCCCGCGCGATCAGGACATCGAGCGCGGTTTTCGTCGATCCCCGCGCTTCCTCCTTCACCCCGTTCATGAAGGCGGTGAAGGGCTCATCGACGTGTTCGGCCCGCTTGCACAGGAGCTCGATCTCGTCCACCTCCAGGACCACTTGCATGCCGCCCTGGAGATCGAGCCCGAGGTTGAGTTTCCCGCGGGTTTGGCGGTTGATGTATTTGAGCACCGCCTCGCTGTCGACGCCGGCCTCGGGGAAATAGCGGGTCAGGTCCAGGTCCATCTCCCGGGACTTCTCCTTCAGGAGATCGATCCCGGAGACGGGGACCTTCTTCGCCGCCAGGTCGTACTCCTTCTCCATCGCGGTCAGGAGCTCCCGGAAGGCATCGTCCTGGTTGACCGCCTCGGTCCGGAGATACTGCCGGACGTCCCGCTCGGTCAGGGGGCTGGAGGCCAGGACGCAGACCGCGACCACGGCCAGGATCAGAATCACTCTCCACATCAGGCTCTTGTCCATAATGAACGCGCGCTCCGCGCTAGTCCTTCACGGGTTCCCCGGACGTCTTCTTCGCCACCTTGGTGATCGACGACCGTTCGACCTCGATTTTAACGTTTTCCGCCACCTTGACCATGATCGTGGATTCCTTGACGTTGCTGATCATACCGTGAATGCCGCCGGAGGTGACCACCTCGTCGCCCTTCTCCAGCTCGGAGACCAGCTTCTTCTGCTCCTTCTGCTTCTGCTGCTGGGGGCGGATGAGCAGGAAGTAGAAAACGGCGCCCAGGAGGACCAGCATGAGCATGGGGTTGGAGAGGAATCCCTCCAAACCCTCCTTCTTGGGGGCGGCCCCTTCCTTGCCGCCGGGAGGCGGCGCCATGGCGATCGGGATGTACTGCTGCATCATCTTCCTCCTCTTTTTCGGCGCCCGGAGGCGCCGAAAAAATGTTCGGGATACGGTTGATCGATCAAGGAGTGATGGAGTATCGGAGTAATGGAGTGATGAACCGCCAACCATTACTCCAGCACTCCATTACTCCACTACTCCTTTTGCTTGCTCCTCCCCCGCCCGGTAGCGCTCCAGGAACGATTTCTGAAACGCTGCGAATCTTCCCTCCCGGATCGCCGACCGCGCGTTCTCCATCAAGCGAAAATAAAAATGCAGGTTGTGCGTCGTCCCCAGCCGCAGCCCCAGGATCTCCCCCGCGTGGTAGAGGTGGCGGATGTAGGCCCGGGTGAAGTTCCGGCAGGCGTAGCAGGCGCAGTCTTGGTCGATCGGTATGTGCTCGTCCTTGTGGCTCGCGTTCCGGAGCGTGAGCTTGCCGTCGGGCGTGAAGACCGAGCCGTTGCGCCCGTAGCGGGTGGGCAGCACGCAGTCGAACATGTCCGCGCCGAAGGCGACCTGGACAACCAGGTCCTCCGGAGTCCCCGAACCCATGAAGTAGCGGGGCTTTTCCTCCGGGAGGCAGGCGGCGGAGAACTCCGCCATCTCGTACATCAGCTCCTTGGGCTCGCCGACCGAAAGCCCCCCGATCCCGTAGCCCCGGAACCCGATCTTCTCCAGACCCTCCACGCTTTTTCGCCGCAGATCCTGGAAGAGGCCCCCCTGGACGATCCCGAACAGGGTCTCCAGGCCGTCTTCGTGGCTGCGGCGAGATTGAAGCGCCCATTCTAGGGTCAGGGCAAGTGACTTGCAAGCATAATCATGGTCGGACGGGTAGGGCGGACACTCGTCGAAGGCCATCAGGATGTCGCTCCCGAGCCCTCTCTGGATCTCGACCGAGCGGGCGGGCGTGAGCGTGTGCAGGTCGCCGGAGATGTGGTCCCGGAAGACCACCCCCTCCGGTGAGATGGTCCGGAGGTCGGCGAGACTCATCACCTGGTAGCCACCGGAATCGGTGAGGATCGGCCGGTCCCAGTGCATGAATTTGTGCAGGCCGCCGGCCCGGGAGACGATATCGACGCCGGGGCGGATGGAGAGGTGGTAGGTGTTGGCGAGCAGGATCTGCGCCCCGAGGTCCTTCAGTTCCTCCGGCGTCATCCCCTTCACCGTCCCCTGAGTCCCCACCGGCATGAAACAGGGGGTGTCCACCTCGCCGTGGGCGAGTATGAGCTTCCCCGCCCGAGCGCGCGTCGCGGTGTCTCTGGCCTGGATGGCGAATTCCATAGGCGGAGACGATAGCCAATCTCACGAGGGGAAACAAGGGAAACCCCGCAGAATGAACGCCCTTCGGACATCCATCGCGGGGCAGGCAGGGAAGACAAGGAGAGCAAGGAGACAAGGGGAATAGGGGGGGGATAAGGAGGAATAAGGGGGCCGGGTGTTACAACCCAATGAGAGGCATGGGGTTGGGAAAACAGAATCCTTGAACACTTTTATCCGATCGGAATGAAAGTGTCCAAAACGACGATGGCTGGGCGACAGCGAACAGAAAGCGGGGGAAGTCAGCGTCTACGGTCGTGGTGAGGCGGGGTTCTAATCCGCGTAATCCGCGCCTGCGCGCTGAAGCGCTACGGCGCGCAAGCGCGTGAATTCGCGGTTAAAACGCCGAGCCAAGCCAGGCCAAGCCGTGGTACGTGCTACAGAAGCAGCATCGCGTCGCCGAAGCTGTAGAAGCGATAGCGCAAGGCGACCGCTTCCCGGTAGGCGTCGAGGACTTTCTCCCTCCCGGCCAGGGCGGAGACGAGCATGAGGAGGGTCGAGCAAGGGAGATGAAAGTTGGTGACCAGGTTGAAGCGGAGCTGGAAACGGTAGCCGGGGAAGATGAAGATCCCGGTCGAACCCCTCCCGGGACGGACCTTCCCGTTCTCGTCCGAGGCGCTTTCCAGAGTCCGCACGACGGTCGTCCCCACCAGCCAGAGATGATTGTCCGGGCTCAGGCTGTTTATCGCGGCGGCGGTCTCGACGGGGATTTCATAGAACTCCTTATCCATCCGGTGATCCGCCACCGCCTCCGCCGTGACCGGTCGGAACGTCCCCGTGCCGACATGGAGCGTGACGAATGAGGCCCCAACTCCTTTCGCCCGCAGAGAATCCATGATCTCCGGAGTGAAATGAAAACCGGCGGTGGGAGCGGCCACGGCGCCGGGAACGCGGGCGAAGACAGTCTGGTAGCGTTCCGTGTCCTCAACTCTCATTTTCTCCGGATAGTCTTCCCGTTTTCGACGGATATAGGGCGGCAGAGGCGGACAGCCGAATTTCTCCATGACCGAGGCCACGGGCTCGCCCACCCGGAAATGGAGCATGACCTCCCCTCCCCCTCTCTTTTCCACCAACTCAGCCGAAGCGGACGGGCCGAACTCGATCACGGCGCCGACGGAAACGCGGGCGGAGGGCTTGAGGAGCGCGCGCCAGAGTTCCCCTTCCCCGCCGAGGAGAAGGACCTCCACCTTTCCCCCGGTCCCCGTCTTTTTCCCGAAAAGCCGGGCCTTGAGAACGCGGGTGTCGTTGAAGACGAAGAGGTCCCCTGGACTGACCCAGCGGAGGATATCGGGGAACTTCAGATGCTCGATCTCGCCGGACTCCCGGGAGAGGACAAGGAGACGGGCATCCTCGCGGCGGGACGGGGGATGCTGGGCGATCAGCTCGGGGGGAAGAAGGTAGTCGAAGTCGGCGGTGCGCATGAAGACCTGGAAATATTTCTATGTTTCCATATCTCTATATCGTTCGTGTTCGCTGTACAAACACCCGCAATACTGCTGCTTGTACAGTCCGTGCTCTTCCGTGATCCGCCAGTGCTCCTTCCACCCGGTCCGGAAGTCTTGATAGAAGAAGGCCATGCCGGCTTCCCGGCCGGCTTCCTCGCCGATCCGGCGGATGAGATCGTGCTTCTGCTTGATGCTGATCAGGAGCGTGGAGGTGAAGGCGGCGAAGCCGCCCGCCTTCGCCTCCCGGGCGGCGGCGGAAAGGCGGAGGCGGTAGCAGAGGGGACAGCGCTCGTTCTCGTGAAAGGAGACCGCCCGGAAGAACTCTTCCGGGTCATAGCGGGCGGGGTAGCGGACGGGGAACGACGACCCGGCCGAGAACTTCTCCAGCGCCTCCCTCCGCCGTTTCCATTCCGTGAAGGGATGGATGTTCGGGTTGTAAAAATACCCTTCGACCGAGTGACCGGCGTCCTGCAGAGCCAGGAACGGGTGAGTGGCGCAGGGTCCGCAACAGACGTGGAGGAGGATGCGCATATGCTTGCCGACAGCGGACGGATTTCCGAAGACAACGCCGAGGGACACGTGGAAGAAGTGTGAGGTGGAAGGTGTAATGTGTAATGAAAATGGCGCCTGGGCAGGGCGTTTCCATTGCACCTTACACTTGACACATTACACGCCCCCCCCGATCCCCAGCTCACTCTGCTGGGAACTCGGAACCTTGATCCCGAGATGCGCGTAGGCCTTTTTCGTGGCGCAGCGTCCCGTCCGCGTGCGCTGGATATAGCCTTTCTGGATCAGGAAGGGCTCGTAGACCTCCTCGATGGTGTCGGCCTCCTCTCCGATCGCCACCGCGATCGTATCCAAGCCGACCGGTCCGCCGTTGTAATGGGAGATGATGACGTCGAGGACGCGCTTGTCCATCTCGTCCAGCCCCTCCTCGTCGATCTCGAGGAGGGAGAGCGCCGCCCGGACGGAATCCTGCGTGATCTTGCCGCCGGTTCGGACCTGGGCGTAGTCGCGCACCCGCCGGAGGAGCGAGTTGGCGATCCGGGGCGTGCCCCGGGAGCGGCGGGAGATCTCCGCGGCGCAGGCGGGATTCAGCTCCACGCCGAGGATTTTGGCGGACCGCTCCACGATCCGGGAGAGATCGGCCGCGGGATAGAAGTCGACGCGGTTGACCAGGCCGAATCGAGACCGCAGCGGCGCCGTGAGGAGGCCGAAACGCGTGGTCGCCCCGACCAGCGTGAAACGGGAGAGGTTGAGGCGGACGGAGCGGGCGTTGGGCCCCTGATCGATCATGATGTCGATGACGAAGTCCTCCATCGCCGGGTAGAGATACTCCTCCACCGCGGAGGAGAGGCGGTGGATCTCGTCGATGAAAAGGATGTCGCCGTCTTTCAGGTTGGTGAGGAGGCCGGCCAGGTCGCCGGCCCGCTCGATCGAAGGGCCGGAGACGGACTTGACCGCGACCTTGAGCTCGTTGGCGATGATGTAGGCGAGTGTCGTCTTCCCCAGCCCCGGCGGGCCGTAGAAAAGGGCGTGCTCCAGCGGCTCCCGTCGGGACCGGGCCGCCTCGATCGCGATCGTGAGCCGCTCCTTGACCTTCTCCTGACCGACGAACTCGGCCAGGCCGCGCGGACGGATCTGCGACTCGAAAGCGCTGTCGCGCTCCTTGAGCGCCTCGCGGAGAAATCGTTTGTCGGGAGATGGTGCCATTCGTTACCCACTGTCTATACGCTCTTCAACGCCTCTTTGAGCAGCTGCTCCACCGACCACGACGCTTCGGCGGCCGCCAGGGCGGCTTCGATCGCCTTCTGGGCCTGGACTGGTTTGTAGCCCAAGGAGAGGAGCGCCTCCAGGACATCGGCGGACTTGGCCTCTCCCCCCTCCAGCTTGGATTGGGAGGCTTCGCGCTGGAGAGCGGGCAGGAGAGAGACCTTGTCCTTGAGCTCGACCACCAGCCGCTCCGCGGTCTTCTTCCCGATCCCGCGCACGGAGGAGAGGAGACGAACGTCTCCGGAGGCGATCGCCTTCCGAAAAGTGGAAACGGAGACGCCGCTCAAAATGGACAGAGCCGTCCGGGGGCCGATCCCCGACACGCCCCGGAGGAGATCGAACATGGCGCGCTCCTCCTCGGCCGCGAAGCCGTAGAGAGTGACCTCGTCTTCGCGGTGATGAAGATGGGTGAGGAGCTTTACCTCCCCCCCGGGGCGGGGCAGGGCTTCGTAGCTGGAAATGGGGATGAGGACCCGGTAGCCGACGCCGCCCACCTCGATCACGGCGTGGTGGGGGGTGGCGGAGACCAAAGTGCCTTTCAGGTAGTCGATCATTGCCGTGCCCAGTGGAATGTGTAAGGTGTAATGTGTAATGGAAACAACGCCAAGCGTCAGTTCATTACACCTTACACATTGCACTCTCCCGTCTTTCTCTCATCGTATTCTGCTCTCGAAACGCTTGTCCTGAAAATACGTTATCCCCAGCGCCAGCGCGTCCGCGGCGTCGGGCGGAGGGGGAGGATCGGGAAGCCGCAAGAGCGCCTGGACCATCCTCTGGACCTGGAATTTGCCCGCCGAACCGCTCCCCACCACCGCCTTTTTCACCCGCCGGGCGGCGTAAGAGCGGACCGGCACGGAGGAGCGGGCGGCGGCGGCGAGGCAGGCGCCTCTGACCTCTCCCAGGCGAAGGGCGGCCCGGACGTTGACATGGTAGAAGATCTCCTCCAGGACCATGGCGGAGGGGCGGTGGCGAAGGAGGATTTCTTCGATCGAGGACTGGATGCGGCCGAGCTTCACCGCCGCCTCCGCCCGGGCCGGATTGCGAATCACGCCGTGGGCCAGGGAAACGATCTCTCCCCCCCGTTCCTCCAGGACCGCGAAGCCGGTGGCGTTGGTCCCCGGGTCGATGGCCAGTATCCGCAGGCCGCCGGGAGGAGTGGCGCCTGTTTCAGCCCGCGGACTGGAGACCGGCGAGGATGTCTTCGGGGACATCAAAATTGGCGTAGACGTTCTGGACGTCGTCATGATCCTCCAGGACGCCGACCAGATCCAGGACCTGGCGGGCGTCGTCCCCGGCCACCTTCACCTCGTTCAGAGGGATCATGGTGACTTCGGCCGTCGCCGGTTTGATCCCGGCCTTGGCGAGTTGGGCCTTGACCGCCTCCAGAGCGTTGGGGGCGGTGTAGATCTCGTAGCCGTCCGTCGCCACCTGGAAATCGTCGGCCCCCGCCTCCAGGGCGAGAGCGAGGAGCGCGTCTTCCTCCGCCGCTTCCTTGGCGATGGTGATGAAGCCGCGGCTCTCGAAAATCCGGGCCACCGCCCCCGCCCCGGCCAGCCGGCCGCCTTTCTTGGAGAGGATGTTCCGAAGCTCCGCGGTGGTCCGATTGCGGTTGTCGGTGAGCGCCCGCACCAGGATCGCCACACCGCCGGGGCCGAAGAGCTCGTAGGTGCACTCCTCGTAGGAGACCCCGGGGAGCTCGCCGGTGCCCTTCTTGATCGCCCGATCGACGTTGTCGGCGGGCATGTTGACGTCCCGGGCCGACTGGACGACCGTGCGCAGGCGGGGGTTCTTCTCCGGATCGCCTCCGCCCAGGCGGGCGGCCACGGTGATCTCCTTGACCAGCTTGCTGAACATCCTCCCCCGCTTGGCGTCCAGCGCGCCCTTGTAATGCTTGATCTTTGCCCATTTTGAATGGCCACTCATGCGTTCCTCCGATGAACTGCAACAACAGTTATAAGTTATATAGTCATAAGTTGTAAGGCCCGGCCGCCGCGAGCAGCGCGACGATCCGCATTATCACTTACAACTTATAACTTACAACTTTATTCCTCGCCCTCTTCCTTTTCCTTCTTGTGCGCTTCCACAATCTTCGCTGCCATCTGCGAGGGCACCTCCTCGTAGCGGTCGAACTCCATGCTGAACTCCCCGGCGCCGCCGGTCATCGAGCGGAGCTCCGTGGAATACTTGAGCAGCTCGGCCATCGGGACCTGGGCCTTGACCACCTGGTAGCCGCCCTCGGGGGACATCCCCAGGATGCGCCCGCGGCGGGAGTTCAGGTCGCCGGTGATCGCGCCCATCTGCTCCATCGGGATCCGGATGGTGACGTTCATGATCGGCTCCAGGAGGACCGGACGGGCCGCGCGCGCGGCTTCCTTGAACCCCATCCGGCCGGCCACCTGGAAGGCGATGTCCTTGGAGTCGACCGGGTGGGTCTTGCCGTCGTAGACCGTGGCGATCACGTCCACCACCGGAAAGCCGGCCAGGACCCCCCGCTCGGCGGCGGCCAGGAATCCCTTCTTCACGGACTGGACGAGCTGGCCCGGGATATGACCCCCGACCACCTCGTCGGAGAAGAGGAGCTTGCCGCCCCAGGGAAGCTCGATCAGCTCCCGGCGGGCCCTGCCCTCGGCGTTCTCCGCTCCCGGCGTATACGGCTGAACGTGCATCCAGACCTCGGCGAACTGCCCGGCGCCGCCGGTCTGTTTCTTGTGGCGGTACTTGGTGTCGCCCTTGCCCTTGAGCGTCTCCTTGTAGGCCACCTTGGGCTCTCTCAGATCGACATCGACATGGAAGTTGGTCCGCATCCGGCTCATCGCCACCTGGATCTGGACGTCGCCCAGGCCGGAGAGGATGTACTCCTTGGTCAGCGGGTCTCTCCGGGCGATCAGGGTGGGGTCCTCCTCGGTGAACTTATGGAAGGCCTCGGAAATTCTCTCCTCGTCCCCGCGGTTCTTGGGGTAGACGGCGAAGATCGCGGTCGGCGAGGGGAAGCGGATGGGCGGGAACTGGACCGAGCGCCCGGCGGCGCACAGGGTGTCGCCGGCCGAGGTGACCTTGAGCTTGGCCAGGGCCACGATGAAACCGGGGACGGCGGCGGGGACGTCGATCTGCTCCTTGCCCTTGATGAAGTAGATGTGGCCGATCCTCTCCTTCTTCCCCTTGTTCACGTTGACGGCCTCGGACTCGGGCAGGAGCGTCCCGGACCAGATGCGGAGGTAGGAGAGCTGTCCCACGAAGGGGTCGGTGACGGACTTGAAGACCTGGGCGACCAGGGGCGCGGACTTGTCCGGAGCGATCGACTGGTCTCCGACGGTGAGGGGCCCCCGGTCGGCCGGCGAGGGGAAGAAGTCGCAGACGGATTTCAGGAACTCCTTGACCCCGACCAGAGAGAGCGCGGCGCCCGGGAAGACCGGCGCGGCCTTGCCCTGACGAAAAGCGGCCCGGAAGCCCTGGGCGATTTCCTCCGGCGAAAGCTCGCCGCTCCCCAGATACTTTTCGATCAGGGCGTCGTCGGAGGCGGCGGCGGCGTCGATGATCTTCTCCCGAAAGCCGGCGGCGGCGCCACGGTAGGGCTCGGAGAGTTGGGCGGAGGCGGCGGAATCGAAGAGGGACACGGTCGCGGTGCAGGCGGCCTGGTCGCCGTGGGGCAGGGAGACGGGGATCACGGTCTCTCCGAAAGCCTCCTGCAACCGCTCCAGGCAGGCGGAGAAGGCGGTGTTCTCCTTGTCCAGCTTGGAGACGAAGAAGCTGACCGGGAGGCCTTGGGCGCGAGCGGCGTTCCAGACCCGGCGGGTCCCCGCGTCCGATCCGGCCGCTCCGTCGACCACGATGACCACGCTGTCCGCCACCGCGAGCGCCATCTCGACCTCCCCCCAGAAATCGACGTATCCGGGCGTGTCGAGAATAAAGAGGTTTTTCCCGTGGGCGGCGGCGGAGAGGGGGGCGGTGCGGATGGAGATCTTGCGCGATTTTTCCTCTTCGTCGGTGTCGGAGAGCGAGGTGCCCTGATCGACCGATCCCTGGCGGGTATTGGCCCCGGCGGCGAAGAGGAGGGCGTCGACCAGTGTGGTTTTCCCCGCTCCGTTGGCGCCCAGGATGGCGATGGTGCGGACGTTGGCGACTTCCAGTTCAGGCATGATCCTGTTCCCCTGTCAGATAGTGAGGTTGTTGAGTCTCTCCGAGGAATACAAACCCGCGTGTGCGCATATGACGCTTGGTTTTACCGTGGGAGCGACCTTCCTGCCTGCCCCTCCCACAAAACTTCGTGAGATTATTCTTCGCGCCTTGGCGTCTTGGCGCGAGATAATCTTTCCCCGGCTCAGGCGCGGCTGATGTAATCCTTGGTCCGGGTGTCGACCTTGATCGTTTCCCCCTGGGCGATGAAGAGGGGGACGAGGACCTCGAGACCGGTCTCCAGCTTCACCGGCTTGCGGACGTTGGTGGCGCTGTCGCCCTTGAGCCACTCCGGGGACTCCACCACCTTGAGGGACACGGACGAGGGAAGCTCCAGGACCAGGGGAAGTTCGTCGTCGGAGAAGAGCACGTCGTAGCCGCCCCCTTCCACCAGGAAAGGGCTCATCGGATCGGCCATCGCCGCGGGAATGGTGATCTGGTCGAAGGACTCGGGATCGATGAAGATGTAGCCGGAGCCGTCCCGGTAGCTGTATTCGAGCTTCCGGCGCGACAGGTTGATGATCTCCACGGGCTCCGTGGAGGAAAAACGCACCAGCGTAGATGAACCGCTCTTCAATTGGCGCAGAGTGGCTTGCACGAAGGCGCGCAGGTTCCCCGGGGTGCGGTGCTGGACGTCCAGCACCATGTAGACATCCCCCTGGTAACGCATCGCGTTGCCTTTTCTGAGATCGTTGCCGGTAGCCATTATTATCCCCCTAAAATGATTGTCGGTGGGTAAGGGTTAGGATATCGGTTTAGGTTAGGGTGAGGTTGATGGTGCCTGGCCGGCAGCCGCTTGATCAGGCCACACCTAACCCTATCCCATTTACCAAACCCACTTCCTAACCCTCTCCTATCTAC
>CAZKCI010000142.1:0-1879 GCA_964551475.1 uncultured bacterium
CACTACCCTCCCGGAAGATAACCGAACGTAAACTTCGGGCTTGGTTCACCTCTACCCAACCGAAATAGAGAAAGGGCGACCCCCTATTCCTGGAGAAACCGCCCTTTCTTTGCCCGCCTGACTGCTTCTACCGTGTCACCGGGATGTCATCCGTTGAACCGAAATATACCCTGGTCAGGTTCCGCACTGACCACATTCCGGCTGAATCACGGAAGATGCCGAAGTCATCCGTGCCATCTCCATTGAAATCGTCCGGGCGCGGGTAGTCGAAGCAGTTCCCGAAGTAGATCCTGGTGAGGTCCTTGAGCGCCCATTGGCCGGAGCACCCCCGGTAGATGGCGAAAACCTTCTCGCTCGACCCGAAATAGTCGCCGGGGACCGGCCAGTCGGTGGCGCCGCCGAAGTAGAAGCGGGTGGTGTTCTGGATCATCCACTGCCCGGATGAGACGCGGTAGAGACCCGCTTCCGCCGTCCCGTTATTGTCGTAGTCGCCCGGTATCGCCCAGTCGCCGGTCGCCCCGAAGTAGAAGCGGGTGAGAGAGCGGATGGACCACATCCCCCCGTTCTCGCGGAATATGCCGATCTCGCAGCTGCCGTCTCCGTCGTAGTCCGCCGGGACAGCGCGGTCCGCCGACAAGCCGAAGTAGGCGCGGGTCACTCCGGAGACCGACCAGAGCCCGGTAGAAGCCCGGTAAATAGTGATCTCCGCCGTCCCATCGCCGTCGTAGTCGCCGGGGGCAGGTTGGTCGGAGGAGTTCCCGAAGTTCAGACGGGTGATGTTCCGAATCGACCAGAGTCCAGCAGAGGGACGGAAGATTGCGATGTCGGAAGAGCCATCGCCATTGTAATCCCCCGACTGGATAACCGCCCGCTGGGGGACGACGCTTGGCCCGCAGGTAGGGGTGGGGGATGGAGTGGGAGTGCGGGACGGAGTGGCGGTCCGAATCGGGGTCGGCGGGGCGGAGGTTGGAGTCGGCGGGGCGGAGGTTGGGGTCGGCGATAACGCGGTTGGAGTGGGAGAAACCGGTGTCGGGGTGGGTGATGCCACGAGCACTCCGATTCTTGAGTAAAGGTTGGCCTTGGGATCGCCGCCGAACCAATACCATGAGCCGTCCATGTAGAACATATCCTGACTGGTGCCGACCGTGGGCGGATCATAGAGGAGCTGCCCGATTTGCGTAGCCCCTCCCCGGGCGTTGGTGATCTCCAGTGTGGCCAGTATGTCGGCGGTAAGAACGATATTGCTGGAAGCCAGGTTTTCTGTGACGAAGACCGATCCCTCTCCGGTAGCAAGATTGAATGTCTCGCCAATGGAGCCCAATGCGCCGGCCCCGACATAATCCGATCCGTTCCAGTTATAAAAACGCAAGGTCAGGTCGCCCGTGGTAAGAGGGCCGGCCGAGTTCGAAGGGTTTACAACCGAGAAATAGAAGGTATCCAGAGTCCCCCCCTCCGTCATCGCGAGGTCATCGCCGACTTCACTCCCCACCCCGAATGAACAACTGTAACTCGTCGAATTCGAGACGTTTGAATAGACCAGTGCGCCGGTCGCATCAAGCTTTTGGGAGCCTGTCTCTCCGGTCTTTGAGAGCTTGAAGCAGTTGATGGGCCTAACGACAGGATATGGTGTCGCCGATTTGCGTTCGAATACCTGTCCCCAAGCCAGAGAGACCGATATGGATAAAATTGCTAATCCCGCTGCGGCCGTTTTCTTCATGAGGATGAGGGGATTCGACTCAATAGGGACTAGGTTGAATACCGAAGAAAGTCCCGGCCAGATATCGCTATCCGTGCCAGGTTAGTCTTGCCGAACCTCGTTTCCCCAGTCTGTTTTCACAATGTAAGGTGAACCGCTGATCTATATTCTTCTCTTCCCGAC
>CAZKCI010000143.1:0-3515 GCA_964551475.1 uncultured bacterium
GGCCGTCCAGGACCGCCCCTTCCAGGGCTTTGGCTTCGCAGAGGTAGGGATCGACGGGCGGGAAGTCGATGGGAGTGGCCTTGTCGTCGGGGGAGACAAAAAGAAGGCCGTTGCGCTTCCCGTCGACATCCGGCTGCCAGGGGTTGTGGAGGACGAGCGTGCCTTTATCCCCCACCACTTCCGCCCCCACGCCATAGGACAGGCAGTAGCCGAATTCGAGCTGGGCAAGCGCGCCGGAGGGGAAGCGGAGCTGTCCCGCGCCGAGGACGTCCACCCCGGACTTCCCGCCGGCCAGGCTGGCGAAGGCCGCGACCGGCGCTTCGCCGACCACCGCCCGGGCGAAGCTGACCGGGTAGCCGCCCACGTCCCAGAGCGCTCCTCCCCCCAGTTCCTTGTTCCAGCGGATGTTGGTTTCTCCCGCCCCCAGCGTGAAGCAGTAGCGCGCCCGGACGAGCTTCACGCTGCCCACCGCCCCCTTCCCGACCAGCTCCAGGAGTTTCAGGAACTGGGGATGGGCGCGGTAGGCGTAGGCCTCCAGGATTTTCACGCGGTTCTTTTCGGCCGCGGCGATGATCCGGTCCGCTTCCGGGGTGGAGAGGGCCAGGGGTTTCTCCACCAGGAGATGCTTGCCGGCCTCGGCCGCCTTGACCGCCCATTCGCCATGGAGGGAGTTGGGGAGAGGGATGTAGACGGCGGAGATTTCCTTCGACTCCAGGAGGGCTTCGTAGGAGGGATAGGCCCGCGGGATCTCCCAGCGGGCGGCGAAGTCTTTCGCCCGCTTCTCGTCCCGGCTGGCCACCGCGACCACCCGCGAGCGTCCGGCGGAGTTGATCGCCGGGATCACCCGCCGGGAAATCCGGGCGGTGGAGAGAATACCCCAGCCGAGGGTCCGGTCTGTTGTGGGGGTTTTCATGTCCCGGCTCCTTCTGCCGCTCGCCGCATTCTCCGGCCGGGAGGGAGGGTAGTCAAAGGATTTCATAGGACCTATAAGACCTATAGGTCCTATAGGTCCGGTCTGCTACCCTCCTCCCATGGACGCCTTCTCCGCTCTCTTCGGCAGCGATCGGTCGGAAATCGCTCCGACCTGCGTTCTTCTCCCCTACGCCCGGAAGAATGTCCTCGGCTGGCTGGGTGTCTCTTCCCTGAGCCGGGGGAGGCTCTACCAGACAGGGAGGGGGGACGGCTTCAGCGCGGTCCAGACCGGGATGGGGGCGGTCTATCTGGGCGACGCCGTTCTCTATCTTGCCGAAGCCGGAGCGAAGAACTTTGTCCTTTTTTCCGCCTGCGGGCTGCTCTCTCCCCGACCGGACGACGAGATCGGAAGCCTGCTGGTTCCGCGCGTCTGCTCTGACCTGGGGCGTCGCCAGGATGTGGGCGGCGCTGCGCGTTACGCCGCCGCATCCCCCGATCCGGGGCTGTTGCGCCTCCTGCTCTCCTGTCCCGGCGCCCGGGAAGTCGCCGCGGCCTCCGTGGGATCGCTCAAAGACGTCGAGGAGAATCCGGAGAGACTCCGCCGGTCCGGGATCGAGGCGGTCGACCTCGAGTGCGCCGCCCTGTTCTCGGCGGCGCGGGAAACCCGGTCCCGGGCCGGGGCGCTTCTCTATGTCACGGACATTCCGGGGGTTCTCCCGCATTATCGCGCCGTGAGCCCGGCGGAGCGCGGCGCGCTTTTTCTCAAAGTCCGGAGGGCGGCCGAATGGCTCAGGACGTCTATCGGCGCGAAGCTCTCCGCCTGAAGGAATCGCGGTCTCTGGTGGCCGGGCGTTTCCCCCGTTTCGGCGTGAACAAGCAGCGGGAGACCGTCCGCCTCCTCTACGAGATCAGCAAGAGAGAGGGGAAGTCACCGGCTAAGGCGCTCGGAGGAATCGAGGGAAGGACATTCGCCGCGGTTAAAAGCGCCCTGCTCGCCCGCCGCTATCCGTCGGTCATTTTTGCCCGCCCGCCCGCGCGGTTCCACCTCCCCCGCCTCGATCTGCGCGAGGAAGCTGTCGCGAACGAGGCCGTCGATCCTTTTCATCCCCGGCGGATAGTGGCGGAAGACGCCGTCGCCGATTCCGCTCTCGTCCGGCGTTTCCGTTCCGCCTTTCCGGCAGCCGAGTTCAGCCGCGTGGAATCCCTGCGCTTCCCCTCCGCTCCGGTCGAGGCGGTCGAACGCTACAATCGCCGCCGGGAGACGGCCTATATCGTCCGGGAGAGTTTCGATTTCCTCAAAGACTGCCCCTGCACCATCCGCGCGGTCTCCTGCGGCTACCGCATCCTCAACCTCGGCTTTGGCTGTCCGCTCGACTGCTCCTATTGCTTTCTTCAGGGATACAGCAACGCCCCCGGACTGATCTTCCCGGCCAATATCGAGGATTTTTTCTCCTGTTTCTCCGAATGCGAAAAATCCCGCCCGGCCTTTCCCGGGAAAAGGGGAGAGGTCCTTCGTCTCGGCACGGGGGAGTTCTCCGACTCGCTGGCTCTCGACCGTTACACCGGCTACTCCCCGTCCCTGGTCGAGTTCTTCCGGGAGAAGAGCGGATGTCTCTTCGAGTTCAAGACCAAGACCGCCGAGGTCGACGGGCTTCTCCGCGCCCGCCACGGGGGAAACATCGTGGTCGGCTGGTCAGTCAACCCCGAGCGGATGATCGGGGAGAACGAGTTCGGCTCGGCCTCGCTGGCCGCCCGGCTCGCCGCCGCGGGCCGTTGCGCCGAGGCGGGTTACCGGCTGGCCTTTCACTTCGACCCGATCCTGCTCTACGCCGGATGGGAAAGGGAATACGGCGGTGTCGTGGAGGCGCTGGCCGACGCCGTCCCCCCGGAAAAAGTCGCCTGGATCAGCCTGGGGACTCTGCGTTTCCCGCCGGACTTGAAGACGGTGATCGAGAAGCGCTTCCCCGGGAACACGATCCTCGACGGAGAGCTGGTAGTCGGTTTCGACGGCAAGCTCCGCTACCCGGACGGCGATCGCCTGCGGGCCTACCGGATTCTGCTGGAGGCATTGAAAATATGGTCGCCGCGGCTCCGAGTCTATCTCTGCATGGAGAGCGCGGCCATGTGGAAGAAACTGGGATTGCCGTTCCCGTTCGGGGAAGGTCCGGGCCGTTTCTACTGATCACTGATTACTGATGACTGATCACTCGGTTTGACCGCTTCCACTTCGAGACGGACCATCTTCACGCGGATGGATCCGCGGGGAGAGGGAGGATGGTCTTTCAGGTAGTGTCCGGCCAGCTCCTGGACAAAGCGATTCCTCCGGTCTTCGGGCACCCTCTCCAGCCAGGGGAGCCAGGTGGTCCGGATCCAGGCCTGGAGCTCCCCGGCGCCCCTCTGGACCATGATTTTGGGGATCAGTTCGACGCGGATTGCCTCCAGTCCTGATTCCTCCAGCCAGGACCGGTATTCCGAGGGCGAGGGGAAGAGATAGGGGAAACGGAAGTCGGCGAAATATCGCCGCCACTTCTGCCGTCGGATGAGCTCGTCCAGCGCCGCGATGATCGCGGTGGCATTGCCCTGCCCGCCCATTTGGAAGAGGA
>CAZKCI010000144.1:0-24541 GCA_964551475.1 uncultured bacterium
GTGCGGGTTTATGGGCGTTTAACGGTCTCCCCCGGGTCTATCTGGGTTCCACCGGCGACCAGGCCGCCTGCCACGACTACGATGGCGACGGGACGACCGAGGTCGCCATCTTCCGTCCCTCCGCCGGCTTCTGGGCGGTCAACGGGCTGAGCCGCTTCTACTTTGGGGTGACGGGGGACATCGCGGTCTCCGGAGACTACAACGCCGACGGGACGGCCGAGGCGGGGGTCTTCAAGGGAGCGAGCGGGGGCCTCTGGGCGATCCGGAACCTGACCCGCGTCTACTTCGGGACTGCCGGGAACGTCACCGTGCCGGCAGACTACAACGGCGACGGCGCGGACGAGATCGCGGTCTATCGCTCCTCCTATACCCCTCCTACAGTGATCTATCAGATCCAGCACGACGGTTTGACCGGGACGGTGACCGTCCCGGGCGTTGTCAACCTGGTCTACCCGACGATGGGTTTCTTCATGGCCGATGCCAGCGGGGCCTATCACGGCATCTATGTCAACCAGACCACCTACGGCCCGGATATCGGCGACAGCGTGACTCTCACCGGATCAGTGGCGACGGCGAACGGAAAGACGATGATCCAGGGCCTCACCGCTTACTCGGTCGTCTCGAAAGGCAGCACACCCTACGCCGCCGCGACCATCGGGGCCTCATCGATCACCGATGAGCAGTATGAGGGATGCCTGGTCAAGGTGGAGGACACCTTCACCGTCACCAACCAGAATAGCGGGAGCGGCAAGTGGGTGGTGACCGGCGCGGGCGGCCCGGTCACGCTCGATGACGAACTCGACTACAACTACTTCCCCCGCAACGGGGATAGCTTCAATGCGTTCGTTGGCGTGGTGGAGCGGAACACCGGATCGACCCCCAACCAGTGGCTCCAGGCCCGGGACACCGACGACCTCGAGGGGCCCGCCTCAGTCATCCCCCACTACGCCCTCAAGGGCAACGTGGTGACGATGGACGACGCCCGCAACGTCTTCGAGGGCTACTACCTCGAGGTGAAGGGTGAGTCGATCGAGTCACTCTCGGCCTCCGCGCCGGCCGGGGTGGCGGTGATCGACGTGGACGGCCTCATCTTCCCGGGCCTGATCAACACCCACGATCACCCGAGCAAGGGACTGTGGGGCACCATCCCCCTGCCGCGGCTGCCGGGCGGCTACACCTGCCTGAACGACTGGGCGGGGAGGGACACCGACGCGGCGACGTTCTCTACATACAGCGACTTCAAATGGCAGACTGAGGGGGAGATGTTCTCCAGCAAGATTCCGACCTACCCGATCGGGAAACTTACAGAAGTCCGGATGGCCTCGAGCGGCGCCACGGCCACCCAGGGCCAAGTGTATTCCTCCGCGCATAACTGGGACGAACTCGCCAAGCTCGGTGTGGGGATCATCAACGGCGAGCGCTTCCCCGGGCGCGTGGACCAGGTGGTCTTCCCGATTTCCGAAGGTGAGGCCTACTGGACGGCGGACCACCTCTCGGCGGTCAACGGCAAGCTCCACCGCTACATGATCCACCTGTCCCAGTCCATCGTCGGGGGACCCGAGGCCTACGAGTTCAACTGGTGGAAGGTGCGGGCCGGCTTCGACGGGCATGACACCATCATCCACGGAACCAGCCTCAAGGCCGCCGACTTCGCCCTTTTCTCCCATGCCGACGGCAACCAGACCGTCCTCTCCTGGGCGGCATACTGCAATGAGCTTTACTACGGCGCCCAGCCCAACATCCGGGCGGCGCTCGATGCCGGGGCGGTCGTCGCCATCGGGACGGACGCGGCGCCCTGGGCCTGGGCGAACATGCTCGCCGAGCTGAACTTCTGCAAGCACATCAGCGACCTGAGCGGATGGAACATCCAGAGCGTCCAGTTCGCCGACATGCTCACGCGCAACGGCGCCCTCGCCTTCGGCCAGCTCGACCGGATGGGGACCATCGAGATAGGCAAGCTCGCAAACTTCATGGTCATCGACGACGGCGCCGGCGACCCCTACGACGACCTGCTGATGACGGCCGGCGGGGGTTCCTCGTACAATTACCAGTGCGGGCCGAAAGACGTCAAACTCACGATCGTGGCCGGCCGGCCGATCTACGGCGACGCCGATCTCCTGAACGCGGCCAACTTCCCCGCCACCAACGCCGGCTACATCGAGGACCTGACCATCTGCGGCACGGCCAAGAAGCTCTCCATCGCCCGGGACAACCCCTCCTCGATCCAGGGGGTGGGCGACCTCTTCTGGACCTTCTACCTCGACCTCTGGAGACGGTACAACCTCACGAGAAAGTATCCGAGCCAGTTCGTCTCCGTCGACCCCGCCGGGGTTCTTCCGACCACTCCCGTCCCGCCCACGCCGACGCCGGCGGGCTATAAAACGCCCACGCCGTCCCCGACCGAGACACCGACGCCGACCATCACCCCGACGCCGGAGGGCTACCGTTCGCCCTCGCCGACCCCGTCGCCGGACCCGGCGCATCTTCTTTTGAACCCCGGTTTCGAGGACTGGACCGGGGCCGCGCCCGACCACTGGACGCTGGGGAGCAATGCCGCCTACGCGGACGAGACTGGGACTGTCCACTCCGGATCGCACAGCGTCGGGACCACCACGACCACCGACCCCGGCATCTACGGCGCTGGTTTCTATCAGGATGTCAATGTCACCGTCGGGCAGACCTACGAGTTTTCCTCCTGGCTCTGGTCTCTGCAGACCGGCTCGATGGGCATCACTGTCTCTTGGTGGGACAACATCACCGCGCATTATTGGACCACGCCGACCTCGACTTCGGCCGGCCAGTGGCAGCAGTTCAGCGTGCAGTCCACCGCCCCGGCGGGGACGGTTTCGGCCCGGGTCTGGATCCGCGGCTTCACCCCCACCGCCGCCTGCGGCTACGGCGACGACGCCGAGTTCAACGTCGTGGAGTAAATCTCTGGGCGCGGCCGGGCGCTGATTGCTTCTTTCGTTTTTGCTGCTTTTTGTGGGAGGGGCGTCTCGCCTGCCCCGATGACTATAAGTTGCATGTAAAAATCGGGGCCCCGATCCAGGTAAGCCCGGATCGCGGCGAGACGCCGCTCCCACAGATACATTAAGACAGCATCCGATAGCCAACTGTGAGAGAGCCCCGATCCCGGTCGATGAAAATCCACGACCGCATCTACGGCGAGTTCGAGATCGCCTCCCCGCTCATTGAGGAGCTGATCGCCTCCCGTCCCTTCCAGAGGCTCAGGCGGATCAACCAGTACGGCGGCGTGGACCTGGTCTTCCCGGGGAAATACCAGGTCACCCGCTACGAGCACTCGCTCGGCGTCTGGAAGGTCCTCGAATCCCTCCAGGCCTCCATCGAGGTCCAGGCCGCGGCTCTCCTCCACGACCTCGGCCACACCGCCTTCTCCCACATGGTGGACATGGCGCTGGCCTCCTCCGGCGAGGATTACCACGAGGAGAAGGTGGCCCTGATCGAGGGGATGGGCGACATCGAGCGGATCCTCAAGGCCCACGGCGTCGCCATCCAGAACCCGGACGACTATCCCGAGATCAAGCGGTCGCTGCCCGACGTGGGCGCGGACCGGATCGACTACGGCGTCCGCGATTTCGTCGGGGCGACCAACACCCGCCCCGAGCTGGGGAGGAGGGTCCTCGGCGCGATCGCCGGGGAGGGCCGCGAGATCATCTTCACCGACGCCGCCGTGGCCCGCGACTACGCGCTCACGGGGCTCGAGGCGATGTGGCTCTGCATCTACGAGCCGAAGGTCTCCTGCGTCTACCAGGCGCTGACCGAGATCATCCGGGAAGGAGTGAAGGGCCGCTGGCTCACCGACCGCGACCTGTTCACCGACGACGCGACCGTCTTCGCGATCATCAAGCGCCACCGGGATGAGCTTCCGGAGACGCACTACAAGCTCTTCACCACCCCCTTCACCGTCCAAGAGGTAGCGGAGGGAGAGCATGATTTCAACCACATCAAGCTCAAGGTCCGCTACTTCGACCCCCGGGTCAGGATCGGCGGGGAAACTCGGCCCCTCTCCGAAGTGGACAAGGAGTTCCGGGAGAAGCTTGAGCCGATGAAGCGTCAGTTCGAGGAGCGGAAGAAGGGGAAGTTTTTCAAGGTCGTTTTCAAACAGTGATCAGTAATCAGTGATCAGTAAAATCGGCCCGCCTAGCGCACGGCGCTATAGCGGGCCGATTTTTCTATAATTATTATTGACATGACTCCGGTCTGGTGGCATCATGTTGTAAAAGGTAAAAGAACGGAAACAAACAGGCAATTTGCCTGTATTTCATCGCTGTATTTCCGGTCCTGTCCCCGGGGCTCCCCGCCCGCAGGGGCAGGACTTCTTGATGTAAAACGTAAAACCAGCTCCCCGGAAAGGCCGGATCACTCCGGCCGCTTGGCGGGGATTTACCTTACAAGAAGGAGATTGTCTGTATGAGCAAGGGAGCGACGGAGTGCCCCCGCGGCTCCTGCCGTATCGATCCGGAACGCCTGCGCGCGGTCCTGGCGGCGGGAACGAAGAAAACTGCCACGCCGGGCGCCGCTACGGCGTCAAAAAGCGTTTTGGTTTTCACCCGCGCCCATTGCCCGGTCTGCGCGGAGACCGAAACGGTTTTGAACACGGTCGCGGCGGGACGGGAGGGAATCGCGATTGTGAACCATGATCTGGACACAGCCGAGGGACTGGTGGAGGGCTCCCTGCACAACGCTCTTTCCGTGCCGACCATCATCGTCATCGACCACGGGAAGGAGACGGCGCGCTGGGAATCCCGCGCTCCCTCTCCCGCCGATCTCCGCGCGGCGCTAGGCATCTAATGTCACCCGTGCTGAACGAGGATCGCGGCGAGGACGCCGCTCCTACAAACTGACACCGATCGCACTCATTAGCCAACTGTAGGAGGGGCATTCTTGCCCCGATCCAAGCTGGCCCGGATCGCGGCGGGTCCCGAAGAAGAATTCGGGATGGGGCAGACGCCGCTCCCACAAACAGCTATCCGCATGAAGATATCCGGCGTTATCGAGAACTCACTTTCCGACTGGCCGGGAAGGCTGTCTTTCGTGGTCTTCTCCCCGGGCTGCAATTTCCGCTGTCCCTTCTGCCACAACCCATCGCTGGTCGAAGACCGGGAAGAAAGGCTTGATCCCGCGGATGTCCTGCGCAAGCTCCACGCCCAAAACGGCTGGGTGGGGGGAGTGGTTTTGAGCGGAGGCGAGCCCACGCTTCAGGACGGTTTGGAGGACTGGATCGGGGAGGTGAAAGCGATGGGTTTCCCGATCAAGCTCGACACCAACGGCTCGCGCCCCGAGGTACTGGAACGCCTCCTCGCCCAAAGGGTGGTGGACTTCGCGGCCATGGACATCAAAGCCGCCCCGGAGACGGGAAGATACGCCCGCGCCTGCGGAGACGTTCCCGCTCTCTCCGCTGTCCGCCGGTCGATGAAAATGCTCAAGGACGCGGGGATCGAGATGGAATACCGGACGACGGTCGTCCCGGGGCTCCTCGAGGCTTCGGAAGTTCCGGCGATCGCCCGCTGGCTGGGTCCGGAGGCCTGCTGGGTGATCCAGCAGTTCCGCCCCGGACGGTGCCTGAACGAGACATACAACGGGCTCAGCCCGTTTCCAGACCAAGAACTGGAGATGATGAGAGCTAGTGCCGCGGGACTGGTCGCGCGTTGCCGGATCCGCGGCGGAGCCGGCTCGGGAGAGAAGAGATGGGCTACATAACGACGGTCAAGAAGAGAGACGGGAGATTTGCGGCCTTTCGCAAGAGCAAGGTGACGGCGTCCATCTATGAGGCCGGAAAGGTCTCCGGCCGTGTCGACCGGAAGAAGGCCCAGGAGATCGCCGATCGCGTAGAGCAATACCTGCGCGAGAACTACCTTCCCGGGGAAACCCTCCTCACCGACACCATCGCCCGGGCGGTGGAGAAGGTGGCCGGAGAGTCCGGCGAGAAGACACTGGCCGGCGCCTACGCCTTTCTCCGCAAGCGCAAGATGGAGGCCGACAAGCTGATCCGCGTGGTCAAGCGGGGGGAGGGGAAGACCGACACGACCGACCTCTCCCTGCTGGTGCTGGCGGAATCCGCCTCGGAGCTCCTCGCCTGGGACCGCAAGAAGATCGTCGTCGCCCTGCGCGCCGAGGCGGGCCTCCTGAAGCGGCCGGCCGAAAAGATCGCCCACGCCGTCGAGAAGCGCTTGCTCAAATCGAACCTGAAGCAGGTGACCACCGGCTTTATCCGGGAGCTGGTGGACAACGAGCTCCTCCAGGCCGGCTACGGCGCCCGCATCTCCGGCCAGGCCACCATGGGCATTCCGGTCAGCGAGCTGGAGCAGCTGATCTTCGCCAAGTCCCAGGAGAACAGCAATATCGCCGCCCACAACCCGGAGGCGGTCAACCTGGGGATCGCTGAGATCACGCTGAAGCAGTACGCGCTGCGCCACGTCTTCTCGCCCGATGTCGCCCAGGCCCACTTCTCGGGAAGGGTCCACCTCCACGACCTCGGCTACCCGATCCGGGTCTACTGCAGCTCCCACTCGCTCGAGTATCTGAAGAAATACGGACTCAAGCTCGACAACCTGGACATCGTCTCCGGCCCCGCCCGCCACGCCCGCTCGCTCACCGGCCAGCTCAACACCTTCCTGGCCGCGATGCAGGCCTACTACGCCGGCGCCCTGGGGATCGGATTCATCAACGTCTTCTACGCCCCCTTCCTGGTCGGTCTCAGCGAGAAGGAGATCCTGCAGGAAGCTCAGCAGCTGATCTTCTCCCTCTCCCAGTCGGCCTTCTCCCGGGGCGGCCAGGCCCTCTTCCTCGACGCCAACATCCACACCGGGATCCCCGCGCACCTGAAAAAGATCCCCGCCATTGGCCCCGGGGGGGAATACACCGGCAAGACCTACGGGGAGTACAAGAAGGAAGCGATCGCCTTCGCCCGGGCGATGATGGAGGTCTGGAAGAACGGGGACGCCTTCGGCCACATCTTCGCCTTCCCCAAGATGGACTTCCACGTCAACGCGGAGACCTTCACCGAACCCGAGCAGTACGAGCTCCTCCGCTACGCCTGCGAGATCGCCTCCGAGAACGGCACCCCCTACTTCATCTTCGACCGGGACGAGATCACCCTCTCGGCCTGCTGCCGCCTGCGGACCAAGGTGACCGACCCCCGGATGATCGAGCACCCGGAGTCGCTGCGCTTCTGCGGCTTCCAGAACGTCACCGTCAACCTCCCCCAGGCGGCCTACCGGGCGCTGCGGGCGGCCGGCGACGATCCGGAGAAGGTCTGGGGCGCCTTCATCGCCGACATCGAGGAGACCATGGACCTGTGCATGAAGGCCCACCTCCAGAAGAAGGAGTTCATCTCCAGGCTGATGGCCCGTCCCGGACTCCCCCTCTGGGAGATCGGGAAGCCCGCCGCCGACGGCAGGCCGTACGTCGACCTCGCCGCCGCCACCTACATCATCGGCCTGATCGGCCTGAACGAGGCCGTCCAGTACCTGACCGGCCGCCAGCTCCACGAGGACGACGACGTCTACCGCATGGGGCTGAGGATCGTCTCCCACATGTATCTCAAGGCCCGGGGGCTGGCCGCCGAGACGGGACTCACGGTGACGCTGGAGGAGAGTCCGGCCGAGTCGGCGGCGCGGCGCTTCGCCAAGGTCGACCTCCGGGAGTACCCGGAGTCGGCCGCGGTGGTCAAGGGGAACCGGGAGAAGGACCAGTACTACTACACGAACTCGGTCCACTTCGCGGCCGCCGCCCCGGTCTCCCTCACCGAGCGGATCGACAAGCAGGCCCGCTTCCATACCATGATCGAGTCGGGGGCGATCATCCACGCCTTCGTCGGCGAGAAGAAGCCGGAGGCCGGGGCCATCCTCGACCTGGTGACCAAGACCTGGGAGAAGACCAAGGCCGCCCAGATCACCATCTCGCCCGAGTTCACCATCTGCCGGGACTGCGCTCTCACCGCCCGCGGTCTCAAACCCTCCTGCCCCTCCTGCGGCTCGACCAAGGTCTTCGGCCTGAGCCGCGTGGTCGGCTATTTCAGCCGGATCGACAACTGGAACCGCTCCAAGCAAGGCGAGCTGGCGGACCGCCAAGCCGGGGACTACACGATCGGATAATGAGGCAGAGGGCTGAAGTATGTGTAACGTTTTACTGATCACTTCTTTTTCTTCTACTGATTTTGTGGGAGGGCCGTCCTCGGCCCGATCCATGTCGGCTCGGATCGCGGCCCTTCGACTTCGCTCAGGACAAGCTCGACGCCGCTCCCATCAGGCTGACTGGCTGGAAGACTGCTGCGAGGTCTGCTGTTACTGATCACTGATTACTGATCACTTGTTTTTCTGTTACTGTCCCGCCATATGGACATCAAGCTCATCGCCGTCACGCCTTCCCCGGACCGGGTCATCGCCGACGCCGCCCGGACCTGCTACCTTTCCTTCGGGAAATCCTCGCCGGAATCCGACGCCCGACTGATCAAGAACCTGGTCCGCCTCGGCCACCAATCCGTCCTCGAGCACGCCTCGGCCACCTTCCGCATCCGGGGCGGCACCCGCGCCTTCACCCACCAGCTGGTCCGCCACCGCCTCTGCGCCTTCTCCCAGCAGTCCCAGCGCTACGTGGACGAGAAGGACTTCCGTGTGGTCGTTCCGGACTCCATCCGGAAGAACCCCCAAGCCCTCGCCGTCTTCAACGCGGCCATGGAGTCGATCCGGGAGGCTTACTGCTCCTTCAAGAAGATGGGGATACCGGGCGAGGACGCCCGTTTCGTTCTCCCCAACGCGGCCACCAGCGAGATCGTCTTCTCCGCCAACTTCCGCCAGCTCCGCCACATGATCGCGATGCGGGGGAGCCCGCGGGCCCAGTGGGAGATCCGCCGGGTCTTCGTCGAGATCCTGCGGATCATGCGCCGCCGGGCCCCGCTGGTCTTCGGCGACATGGAGATCGACGAAGAGCGGGAGTGCGTGCGGAAGATTTCACATGTAGGCATGGAGAGCAGGTAGAATGACGAGAGGCAAAGACACGTGCAACGTGTCACATGCAACCTGCAACGGCCCCACCCGATCGCCAAACAACTCTAGTGCTGGCGCAGAAATGACATCTGTTAGACCCCCCCCCCGTTTCATCGTCGTCACCGGCGGCGTGGTCTCCTCGCTGGGCAAGGGGATCACCGCCGCCTCGATCGGCTGTCTCCTCTCCCGGCGGGGCGTGCGGGTGGCCATGCTCAAGTTCGACCCCTACCTGAACGTCGACCCCGGGACGATGTCGCCTTACCAGCACGGCGAGGTCTTCGTCACCGACGACGGGGCGGAGACCGACCTCGACCTCGGCCACTACGAGCGCTTCCTCGACCAGAACATGGGTCGGAACAACAACGTCACCGCCGGGCAGGTCTATGCCGCCATCCTCGCCCGCGAGCGGGAAGGGGGTTATCTCGGCAAGACCGTTCAGGTCGTCCCCCATGTCACCGACGAGATCAAGGGCCGGATCCTCAAGGTCGCCCGCTCCGCCGAGGTCGTGATCGTGGAGGTGGGAGGGACGGTGGGCGACATCGAAAGCCTGCCGTTCCTGGAGGCGGTCCGCCAGCTCGGCCACGAGGTCGGCGAGGGAAGGATCTGCCACGTCCACCTGACGCTGGTCCCCTACATCCGGGCGGCCGAGGAGCTCAAGACCAAGCCGACCCAGCACAGCGTGGCCAAGCTCCGCGAGATCGGGATCCGCCCCCACATCCTGATCTGCCGGACCGAGCGCGACATCCCGGCCGAGATGAAGGCGAAGATCTCCCTCTTCTGCGACGTCGATGAGAAGGCGGTCATCCAGGAGAAGGATGTCGGCGCGTCCATCTACTCGGTCCCTCTCCTCCTCCAGGAGGAGGGACTGGATCTTCTGATCCTGAAGCTCCTGCGCCTTCCCGTCCGCCCGGCCCAGCTCGGGGACTGGAGAAAAATGGTCGCCGCCGCGGCCCGGCCGTCCCGCCCGCGCGTCACCGTCGCCGTGGCGGGCAAATACACCGAGCTCAAGGACGCCTACAAGTCCATCCGGGCCGCCCTCCAGCACGCCGCCGTCGCGGAGAAGATCGATCTGGAGGTCCGCGCCCTGGACGTGGAGAAGAAGGACCTCGCGGAGGCTCTGGGCAAAGTCGATGGGATACTGGTCCCGGGCGGGTTCGGCGACCGCGGCGTGGAGGGAAAGATCTCCGCCGCCGCCTCGGCGCGCCGGAAGGGGATACCGTTTTTTGGGATCTGCCTCGGGATGCAAGCGGCCGTGATCGAGTTCGCCCGCGCGGCCGCGGGGTTGCAGGGGGCCCACAGCGTCGAGTTCGACCCCGCCACGCCTCATCCCGTGATCGACATGATGGAGGAGCAGAAGAAGGTCAGGCAGCTCGGCGGGACGATGAGGCTCGGCGGATACGCCTGCCGACTGGTTCCGGGGAGCCGTGCTGCCAGGGCCTATGGGGTCAAGACGATCCGCGAGCGCCACCGCCACCGCTACGAGTTGAACCCGCGCTATATCCCGCTTCTGGAGAGCCGGGGCATGACCGTGACCGGCGTCAACCCCGAGACGGGGTTGGTGGAGATCGTAGAGATCCCCTCCCACCCCTGGTTCGTAGCCGTCCAGTACCACCCCGAGTTCACCTCCCGCCCGGTCGCCGCCCACCCCCTCTTCCGCGCCTTCCTCCGCGCCGCCCAGGCGCGCCGCCGCCATCCGTAGCGTCGTTTTCCGGCAGTCCGTCTTGGCAGCGTCGCCTCTCGCGCCTGCCGATCCTGCCTTGCCTGCCTGTCCCGCCGGTCCTGTTTATGTTTCGGCTCGGAACTCCTCCGGTACGGGGTCCGCCCCTTCCCAGACCACGCGGCGGAAGTGTTCGGGGTCGGTGTTCCCCTCGGTGTTGAGGAGGAGGACCTGGGAATCCGGGCCGAGCTTGAGGAGGCTCTTCAGCGGTTTCCCCTCCTTGCGCTCCAGGATGAACATCAGGGCCCCCAGCGTGACCGAGCCCGACTCTCCGGAGATGACCACCGGGTCGCCCCTGAGGGGGATCCCGTAGACCCGCATCCCCTTGGCCGAAACGTAATCGGGGCAGGAGACGAAGAAGTCGGCCCAGTCCCGCAGGATTTTCCAGGCGAGCGGGCTCGGATCGCCGCAGGCGAGCCCCGCCATGATCGTGTCGAGCTTTCCCGGGAAGGAGTGGGGGAGGCCGTCGTTGCTCCGGGCCGACTCGTAGAGGCAGGCGGCCTTGTCCGGCTCGATCACCACCGAGATCGGCGCGGCGGAATCGAAGAGCTGGCGGTAGTAGCCGATCATGGAGGCGGCAAGCGCCCCCACGCCGGCCTGCACGAAGATGTGGGTGGGCTTGACGATCCCCTGGGCGGCGAGCTGCTCCTGGGCCTCCGAGAACATGGTGGTGTAGCCCTGCATGACCCAGGCCGGGATCTCCTCATATCCCTCCCAGGAGGTGTCGGAGATCACTACCCATCCCTTCTCCGCCGCGTCCTTGTTGATCTGGCGGACGGCGTCGTCGTAGGTTCCCTGGATGATCTTGACCTCGGCCCCGTAGGCCTCGATCGCCTTGATCCGGGCGACGGAGGTGGCCTCGTGGACGTAGATCACCGCCTTCTGCCCGAACTTTCCCGCCGCCCAGGCCACGCCCCGGCCGTGGTTGCCGTCGGTGGCGGCGGCAAAGGTGATCTCGCCGAGCTTTCTCTTGGTCTCCGGCGAGGTCAGTTCGCGGAAAGGCACCTCGAGGTGGTCCATCTTGAGGCGGCGCTGGAGGTAGCGGTAGATGGCGAACGATCCTCCCAGGACCTTGAAGGAGTTGAGTGCGAGCCGCAAGGACTCGTCTTTGACCCAGATCCCGCCCAGGCCGAGCATGGAGGCGAGTGAGGAGAGTGATTTCAGGGGGCTGCCCATGTAACCGGGGATCTGGCGGTGGAAGGACCGCGTCAGGCGGGAGATGTCCCGGGGAAGGATCTCGTCGATCCGATCGGGTCTCTGTCCCAGTCGGATGCGGGGGTTGCTCAGCCACTCCAGCGGCTTCTTCTTGGTCACCAGGTCTATGATGCCCATGATCGGTCAGTCTCCTTTCTCTTGTTTGGCTGACTGTGTAGAAAAGGCAGGGGGGACGGTGTCAAATTGTTAAATTGAACTTAACAATTTGACACCGTCCCCCCCCCAGGGGTCTCAGCGGGATGGAGCTGCTTCCGGGGGCGGATGATAGAGCCCCCCGGACCAACGGACGAGATCGGCGAAACTGCCCGCCGCCAGGAGCCCGGCCTGCGCGTCTTCTTCTCGGATTTCCAGATCGGCGGGAAATTGGATTACGCCCCGCTCCCGCAAGGCGCGGGTCTCGGAGGGCTGTTCCGGTGTGGACAGATCGGATTTGCCCGCGATCGCCCGGATGGCGGCCTGCCGCTCCGCGAGGCTCTCACAGAGGATCAGGTGGGCCAGCCCGCGCTCGGTGACGATGTGGGTGATCTGGTCCCCGTAGATCATGACCGGGGGCGCGGGGAAAAGCCCCTCTTGCCAGAGATCGAGCGCCTCCAGGCGCTTGCGAAACACCGGCGTATTGGTTCGTCCGATGGTGGTCGGCGTCACCTGGATCACCAGCTTTCTCTCCCGGGGAATTCCTCCGCATTGCGCCCGCCCGGCGGCATCCTGCTCGCCCGCGAGCCGGCCGGAGGGGCTTCCGTGACGCCGCCCGGGGGGAGAGGAACCGAGGTTCGGCCCGCCGCCGAAACCGGATATCCGCTTCCGGGTGACGGTGGAGCTGTTGCCGAATTCGTCGATCTGGAGCGTGGCGCCCGTGAAGGCATCGACGGAGTAGAGACCCGCCACCTGGGCGAGGAGGCGGTTGGAGCGAAGGCTGCCGTCGCGGCCGGTGAAGAAGATGTCCGGCCGGGAGCGGACATACTCCTCCATGCCGGGCTCCGAGCCGAAGGAGCAGATTGATTTCACCCAGCCGTTTTCGATGGCCGGTATCAGCGTGGGATTGGGGTTGGAAACCCAGTGGCGACAGATTTTCCCCTTCTGTCCGATCCGCTCGCCGAAGGTGGGCAGGATCAGCTCGATCGCCGCGGTCGCGGTGCCGATGCCGTGGTTCAAGGAGAGGACGCCGTAGCGGGCGTAGATGCCCTTGATCACCATCATCGCCATCAGGATCCGCCTCTGGGAAAGCCGGGCGGGGTCACGGGTGAAGAGCGGCACGCTGAGCGGAGGAGATCCGGTTTCGACCACAAAATCCACCCAGTCCCCGGGGATGTCCACCCGCGGGAGCCTCGGGACGACCCGCGCCGCCTGCGCCACCACGATCCCCCGGCGGAAGGCGGTCGCCTCCGCGATGATCGGTGTGTCTTCGGTGTGGGGGCCGGTATAAAGGTTGCCGCGGCCGTCGGCGAGCTCGGCCGCGATCAGGCTGACCTGGGGGGTCAGATCGGTCAGATAGCGGGCGTACAGTTCAAGATAGGTGTGGATGGCGCCGATCCGGATCTTCCCCTCCCGCACCATGGTGGCGAGTTCCGCGGCGCAGGGGCCGGAGAAAGCGAAGTCGAGGCGGGAAGCGATCCCCCGGCGGAAGAGCTCGAGATGCTCGGGGAGACCGACGGTGGAGATGAGCAGGTGCAGGTCCCGCACCCGGGCGGTATCGAGTTCGAGCAGGGCGCGGGTCAGGACCTCGGCATGCTTCTGGTTGTCCCCCTCCAGGCAGACACGATCCCCGCTCCTGAGCAAGGCGCCGAGCAACGCCCCGGCCCGCTCCGCCGCTACGATCTTCCCCTCTCCCCTCGCTTCGCGGAGACGGGCGGATTTCTCATCACTCCCTGAGCGCGGCACAGTGGGTTCTTCCTTCCGGGTGAAGGGCGGGCCTGCGGCGACCGATGGTTTTTATGATCTCCGCCGACTTATTCTTCTGATTGAACGGGTTATGCCTATTAAATGCGACCGATGGATGAGGAAGGATACCAGCGAATCGTCCTCCCGGGTATAGGAATCAGGCGCCGAAGGGGGCCGGTCTTGATCCGGCAATGATGGAGACGAGCAGGGGAGGAGGGACGGTGGCAACTTGTCAACTTCCAAGTTGACAAGTTGCCACCGTCCCTACCTCCCATCAGGGAAGTTTAAGGACGCTGAGGAGGAGAAAGATGCCCGCGATCAGGGCGAAAACGCCGATCACCCGGACGAACCGCAACAGACGCTCATTGATGTCGATGTATCTCTCCAGGATCTCCGCCAGGTTGTCGGTGGAGTAGCGCTTGTCTACCGTCTTGGAGACGCGGGTGAAGCCGCCTGGGGAGAGGATCAGGAAGAGGCCGAAAGCCAGACAAAGCACGGTGAGGACCCAGAGAACCAGATGCATCGCGCCCTCCTTTCGCCGCTCGGCGAATGATGACGGTTATAGACCGCAGCCCGAGCCAGTATAGAACTCTTTCTCGCCTGTCCCCATATAAATCCGGTCCCGCTCGAGAGGCTTGTCCCGCGGACCTGAAAACTGTCCGCACTTTAGGGCGAAGGTCCGCGATTCCAAGCGATGTGCCTCCCGCAACCGATTAGGCTTCGTGGCGGGGATGATTGCCTTCCCGGAATGATCGCGGTATGATCGTCCGGTCGGCATGACTACTGCAACTAGTGGCCTTCAATCGCACGGCAAGGAGGAAGATATGGGATTCTTGGGGAAACTGGTCAGCTTCGTAACCGGTGGCGGGGCGAAGCTTACACTGGAAGCGGTCGAACCCAGCCGGAACGGACCGTTCAAGGTCCGGATCCACGCGACGGTCGGAGAATCCGCTCTGGAGTCCCAGGGTGTCTTCTTGAAAGTGGCGGGGGTCGAGACGGTGCGGGTGAAAGAGGTGGAGGTGGCGAAAAAGACGGGGGATGCCATCGAGGTGGTCAAGGAGGATATCGAGAGGGCAGCCGCCACCTACGAGCAGAAGATCCAGATCGCCCCCTCCCAGCCCCTCCCCGCCAAGAGCGAGCACGACTGGGAGGCGACCGTCACCCTTCCCGCCGGGGTTCTCCCCACCTATCGCGGCTCCAACGCCAAACACGAGTGGAAGGTTCTGGCCGAGATCGAGGTGGCGGGAAACAATCCCGACTCGGGCTGGGTGATCCTGGATATGGCGTGAAAGTCAGTAACTGAAAAAGAAGTGAACAGTGATCAGTTATCAGTTACTGATCACTGATGACCGATCACTGCCCCTGGCGTCTACCGCTGGCTGCGGCCGGTCATCTTCCCGTCGGGTCCGTAGAAGAAGGTGGCGTTCCCCCGCTGCTCCATCCTTCCCGTGGACTTCCCATCCGGGCCGAAGAAGGTGGTGACGTCGCCGATCTTCTGGACCCGTCCGAGGGACTTCCCGTTGGGACCGTAGAGAAAGGACGTCTCCCCCTGGGTCACCACCCGCCCGGAGGGCGCGCCCCTCTGATCATAGACCATGGTCGTGTTCCCGGACTCCTGGATGCGCCCGGAGGGCTTCCCGTCCGGTCCGTAGAGGAGGACGGTGTTCCCCGATTTCTGGACCCGCCCCTGGACCTTGCCGTCCGGGCCGTAGAGAAAGGTGGCGTCCCCGGTCTTCTGGAAACGCCCGGCGGTCTTCCCGGAAGGGTCGTAGACCGTGGCGCTGCCGCCCTGCTGCTCGATCCGGCCGCCGGTTGCCGATCCGGTGGTCATCCGGTAATCGCCGCCCGACGAATCCCCCAGAACATTCTGGGCGCCCAGTCCGTAGAGGAGGCTCTGGCGGCTTTCCTCGGGAGTGAGCTCGAGCGCGGTCGAGCCCTGCCGGTAGAGGAGATCGGGGTTGACCGGCTGCTCGACGCCCTGGAGGGAGCTCGCGCCGGTTTCGGTCAGGACATTCTCCTCGCGCCGCTGCCGGGCGGCGGCGATGGCGGCGGCGTCCCCGGGGGAGAGCGGTGAGGGCGCGGCCTGGATTTTCGCCGGCGGCGGAGTCAGAGCGGGCAAGGGTGTGGACGCGGGCGACTGGCCGCGGGCGGGAAGCGGCGTCGCGAAAGCCGCCGCGCAGAGAACAAGCCATAGTCTGGTCATGGGGAGCCTCCTTGATTTTATCTCCACTTGTATGATACCCCGGCCGACGGGGAGAGACAAGCCCCGCCGGGACCGGGATGGGCTTTGCTGCCGGTATTCCGGCAGCGGTGATATAATCCTTCGATCCCGACCGGGAGCGCGCTATGCAGGCCGGATCGCTTTCCATAACCCTCGCGTTTGCCCTCGCCCTTCTCTCCTCCTGCGCCTCGTGTCCGCCCGCGCCCGAGGAGGTCGCGGAATTCTCGCAATCGTGGAAGGCCGCCGAGGACTGGGAGAGGGGATACCTGGTCCGGATCGACCTGATCCGGGATCATCTCGAGGGAAAGGGGGAAGCGGAGACGGTCGAGTTTCTCGGCCCGCCGGACGGCGGCGAAGGGCGCGCCTTCCTCTACCGCCTGGGCTGGCTTCCGGAGGGAAGAAACTGGTATCTCCGGGTGGCCTTCGACGCGGAGGGGCGGGTGGACGGTGTGTGGGCGGACAGATAAACAAAAGGAGTACTGGAGCGATGGAGTAGGGGAGTAATGGGTCACGTTGCTCAGCGCCACCCCATCACTCCAGTACTCCACTACTCCAATACTCCTTTTTTGCTTACTTCGTTCCCTGCTTGCCCTTTTTCTCCTTCTCCTCCTTCTCGGCGACGACCTGGAGACGGGAGAGGCGGATCGATTCAATCCGGTCGCCCACGTCGATCAGGGCGGCGTCGTCCTGGAACCCGCGCACCACGCCGCAGCGGTCGCGCCCGGAGTCGGTGAGCCAGGCCACCACGTTCCCGGTCTTGACCTCGGTCGGGATGGACGGGCGCTTGGTCACCGGCGCTTGAGGACGGATGGCGTACTGATACCAGATCGGCTGCGTGTCCCCGCTCTCGGGAACCAGAAGCTTAGCCGATGCGGGAGCAGCGGCTTTCTTCCCCGCTTTCCCCTTCGCCTTCCGTCCGCGCTTCCGGCCTTTCTTCGGTTCGGCCTCGGCGGCCGCTTTCTTCGCCGTTTTCTTCTCGGCCCGGAGAGCGGCCTTCTGGGCTTTGGCCTTGGCTTTACCTTTACTTCTGCCTTTGGCCTGGGACCGGCCCTTCTTCCCACCCCTGCCCGCTTTAGCCAGAGGCTTCTTCTCCTCCGCCACGGGCAACGTCTCGATTTTTTCTTCAGCCATATGACACCTCCTGATTTTCATCATACACGAAACAGGGGAGAAGTGTGAATGAAAATCCTTCGCGCAATTCGCGTAATTCGTAGTTAATATTTATCCGGGCCAGATTCGAGTTGCCAGGGAGCGGTCGGTGGCCTACCATGTTGCGGCATAAGCGGATAAACGCAACCGAAGCGGGAGGATGAAGATGAAGAATCTGCTGGTGGCAGCGACCGCGGCCGCGGTTTTCCTGGCCGCGGGCTACGCGATGGCCCAGACCGCGGAAGGAGAAGCCCCCGCGGTTGGACAGGTCTCGACGCCGGAAGTACCCGCGCCGGAGGAAGGCGCGGCGGAGGAAGAGGAGTGCTCGGCCCTCTCCGGCGGCGTGGACCTGGGCGTCAACTCCGCCTACATCTGGCGGGGCGTCGAGCTCAACCCGGAAGGGGTTTTCCAGCCGGAGATCTGGCTGTCAGCCCTCGGCCTGGGGGCGCGGGTCTGGGGAAACATGGACCTGAGCGACAGCAACGATGAGCGCGGCGAGTTCAACGAGTTCGACTTCGAGGGGTTCTACTCCTTCGAGGTGGACGAGCTCTCCGCCGCGCTGAGCTATGTCTATTATCACTATCCCCTGAGCGATTACGAGAAAAGCCAGGAGGTCACGGCCCAGCTCTCCTGGGGCGCTCCCCTCTCCGTGAACCTTCGGGCCTCCTACGATTTCGACCTGGTCAAGGGTACCTACCTCAAGCCCTCGGTTTCCTACGGGATCGAGGCCGATTCCATCACGATCACTCCCGAGGTGGGGATGGGATGGGCGTCTTCCAACAGCAACGAGAGCAACTTCGGTGTGGACCGGGACGGCCTTTCCGACCTGACCGCTTGTATGGAGATCTGCGCCGATCTCACCCAGGGCTTCTACCTCACGCTCCGCGGAGAGTACTATGTGCTGGTCGACAACCAGCTCCGGGAAGCGACCGGCACCGCCAAGGAAGGCATCTGGGGAGGAGCGAGCCTGGGTTGGGAGTTTTAATTATCCTAACGGACGATAATGGCTCTTGCAGTCTCCGGGTAGTGTCGATATTGTATCCGGCCATGCAGTCAAACAGGCCCGATGACGGGCCTGAAAAAGGAGGAAGTATGAGGAAACTGATGTGTCTGGCGTTGGGAGCGGTGTGCGCGGTCTTCGCGGGCGCGTCCTCTTTCGCGGCGGGGTCCGGCCTGGAAGTGCACGGGCTTTACGCCTTCAACTTCAACGATGACGAGAGCGACGGCTCCAACGTCGACAACACCTTCGGCGGGGGCGCCTCGTTCGTCTTCAACCTAAGCGATAACGTCAAGTTCGACCTCGGCGGGGATTACCTCAAGGTGCAAGACAAGGATGACTCCGATTGGAAGGCCCAGCTCATCCCGGTCTGCGCCGCCCTCCGTTTCGGCGGCAACCTGGAGCAGGTCTTTCTCTACGCTGGAGGCGGAGCGGGCTACAGCTTCAACTCGGCGGACATCAAGGGGGTAGACTCGTCGGATGCCGACTTCGAGAACAGCATGATCTACTTCGCATGCGGCGGCGCCGAGTTCGGCCTGAGTGAGAGCCTCTATATCCGAGCCGAATTCCGCTACAACTGGCTCAAACCCGAGTTCAAGGTCGATAGCATGGATTACAAGCAGGACATCAAGTTCGACCACATGCAGGTCAGGGCGGGCCTCGGTTTCAACTTCTAAATATTTCATGTCCCGATCATAATCGGGCACGAAATATTCGGGATTCAGGGCGGGGAGCGGCGGAAGCCGCTCCCCGCTTGTGTATGATGATGGCGGCCTCTTCCGCCCGGTCGGGGATAAAATTTGAATGCATAAAGGACGGAAAACGTCCAAAATATTAGGGGTAGGAGAACAACCGCCCCGAGGGGAGACGATGCCTCCCATCGGGACAAGGGAGGGAAGAGACATGAAGAAATGGCTTTGTCTGGCGCTGGCGGCGTCCGGCGCGCTCGCCGTGGGGTCCGTCTCCCGGGCCCAGACCGCGGGGATCGAGGCCCACGGCCTCTTCGCCTTCGGCTTCGACGGGGAGGTGGAGGGCGTCGGCGACAGCGACCTCGACAACGGCGGCGGCTTCGGCGGCGGTGTGGTCTTCAACCTGAGCGAATTCGTGAAGGCCGACGTGGGCGGGGACTGGATCCGGACCGAGTACAAGGACGTTGACAAGGCCGATGTCACGCTGATCCCGGTGACCGCGGCCCTCCGGGTGGGGGGAAACCTGGACATGCTCTACGCCTACATCGGCGGCGGCGCGGGCTACAGCTTCAACGACATCGATGTCTCCGGCCTCAAGCTCAAGGACGCGCCGATCTACTTCGCCCTGGTCGGCTCGGAAATCGAGCTCGGAGAGCTGGTGGTTCTGAGGGGCGAGTTCCGCTACAACTGGATCCGTCCCGACCTGGAGGTGACCGGATTCGGCGACGACGAGGCCGAGATCAAGCTCGACCACATGCAGTTCCGCCTGGGTCTCGGGCTCTATTTCTAATGCCGGCATTCCCTGCGCGGTGTAGGCCGGTTCTGTGAACCGGCGGCCAAGGCCCGTCGCCGGCGCATCCGCGGAACGCAGGATAGTCTTAAATAGCGAAGGCGGGGAGCGGCGGATCGGCCGCTCCCCGCCTTCGTTTACGCCGACGCTCGGCGTCGGCTTCAGAAAATAAGCTTGAGGGCCGCCCCGAACTCGGTGGACTCGTTCCGGGGCTCGATGACCTCGCCCACCGCCCATCCGTTCTGGGTCAGCGTGGCCGTCTCGGAATCCTCGATCTTCCAGTAGTTCACGAACGGCTCGACCGCGAAGCCGATCTCGCCGTCGCCTCCCCTCTTCCCGATCCGGACCGACCCCTTGATGCCGTATCCCTTGTCCTGATCATTCTCCGGATCGTTATACTCGGCCGCCACGTCGCTGAAATGGCTGACCTGCTGTCCCCGCCAGAAGATGTCGTATTCCACCCGGGCGGAGAAAAACCAACCATCCCCGAGGTCGGCGATCAGCTCCCCTCCCAGGGGGCTGTAGAAATAGTTCGCCTCCCGCTCGTAGCCGCCGGATGCTTTCTCCTGCAGCCCGTCGTTCAGGTAGCGGTAGCCGAGGCCGGTGAAGGGGGTGAGCGTGATCTCGGTGGAGACGACGTCGAGGCCGATCAGCCCCCGCCCTTCCAGCAGATAGTCCGGGATGTCCGAAATCGTGAGCGGAACTCCGTCCCAGGTCGCGCCGCTGTACTCGACCTCCCCCCAGGCCCCGCGCGCCTCCAGGCCGAGCATGATCGCGCTCCCGCCCCGCCAGGAGAAATCACCCGCCAGGCCGTACATCATCCCTTTCTCGTCCATCAGCCCCGGCTCTTCGTACTTGATGTGGGAGACGCTGAGGCCGAGGTCGAAGACCGGCCCCTCCCGGGATTCGGCCGCTGACGCGACCGCGAGAGCCGCCAGGAGACAAAGCGTGACCGACCATATGCCCTTCATGTCCGCCTCCTTTGTTCTGTCCTTCCGCGGACCTTAAGGTCCGCGGCTACGGTACTGAAAACAAGCACTCCGGGAGTCGAATATTTTGCCGCTGAGCGCGTTAGCGGTCAGCAGCAAAATATAAACCAGCAGGCGACATCCACGAACGACCCTCTCTTCCTCTCTTCTTCGAAGAAGGCCCGCATCTGAGCGGGTTTTTTCAGCACCACTTCGATCTCCTCCTCCGGCTCCAGGGACTGGAGGGGGGAACGGTTGGCGGGGTCGTTTTCGTCCACGTCGAGCTTCAGGACGCGCACGTCGCAGTCGAGGATGGCGGGGTTGATCTTCAGGGGAGGGGACTCCTCGATCACCCGGCCGGCATAGCCGGTCTCCTCCTTGAGCTCTCTCACCGCGTGAACCCGCGGGTCGACTCCGGCGGGGAGTATCCCGGCGGGCAAAGCGATGACGTGATTGTTCACGCCCGCCCGGAACTGGCGGACCAGGACGTACCTTTGGGAGGGGAGGAGGCGGGCGAGGACGATGATCACCGTCTCCTCCCGGGCCCGTTCCACCACCTCCCAGTTCACCTCCGCTCCGTCGGGCGAGCGGTAGGTCGCCTCGGCGATGGAGAGCCAGCGGCCCTGGAAGACTCTTTTTTTCTTGCGCTCTCTCACGGGGGGGGCCGGCCTATGGACACTATGGACTAGATGGACGATATGGACGCAATGGACGAAAAGCGACCCCGCCGTGCGCCGCAGTCCGCGTGTTTCAAACCGGCTACTGTGATAGTCTTATTATAACGTGTCCGGCGATCTCTCCAGGGCCCATTTTTCGAAGAAATGGCTCGCCGCCCTCGCTTTTGCGGGAGCGGTGGCGGGAAGCCTCTTCCTCCTCAAGCTCATCACGCCGGAGACATTCACCGGCTACGACGGGAACTTCTACGAAGCGATGACCCGCGAGCTTTTCTCGAAGAATCCCCGCGCCGGCACCGCTCCCTACTGCTACCGTCTCTTCCCCGCCTGTCTCCTCCATTTTGTCCCCCTCGTTCCGCGAGTATCCTACTCCCTATTCAACGCTTTAGCCTATGCGGCCGCGGCCGGCCTCTTCTTCTCGCTCTTCCGCGCGCTCGGCTACGGCCTTCGCGAATCGTCGCTCGGCGTCTTCTTCTTCCTCTTCTCCTGGATCACCGTCCGCTTCGGATTCTTCTATCCCGCCCAGGTCGATCCGGCCTACTACCTGATCTTGGCGGCGGCTTTTTCCGCAGCCTATCAGGGCTGGAACTGGCTTTTCTTCCTCGCTCTTCTCGCCGGCGCCCTGACCCGCGAGTACTTCATCACACTCATCCCCGTCTATTACTTCGCCCGCCGCGCCGCTGCGGGTGCAGCGGTTCAACGGTGCAACGGCGCAGCGGTTAATCGCCGCGTGATCGGGCGCACTCTCTTATTCGCCGGCATACCAGTGATGATATTTGTCGCTCTCAAGATCCTCATCCGCCCCGCCAACGCCGATTTTAGTTACAGCGAACATGCCGCCGAGTTCGCGCGTCTCTTTGTTGCGACCGGCCGGAGGATCGTCCATTCCTACTTCAATGTCTACGGCGTCCTCCTCTTCATCATCCTTCTCCGTCTGCCCGGCTCTTTCCGTTTTCTCTTTCGCCGCCCCGGCCTTTTTTTCTATCTCGTTATTTCCACCGCCCTGCTGGTGATCGGAGGCGCCGACCGCTGCCGGATCAACGCGGTCGCCTTCCCGGTCTTCCTGATCCTGGGACTGGAGGCGATGAAAGCGCGGCCGGAGGTCTATGCCCGGACACCGATGGTCGCTTTTCTCGTCGGTGCGCACCTTTTCCTGAACCGTGTCCTGAGCCCGATGACCGCGGAGAACTATCGGAGAATCTGGTGGAGCGAGGTGAGTTTTTGCCCGGAGGAGGTCTTCCGGTCGAGCTCCCGGACCTATCTGCTCGTCTTCATCGCCTTTGTTCTGCTCTATGCGGGTTTCCGGTTTCGCGCGCGTATGGCGAAACGAGGGAGCATAGAGCAGAGAGCATAGAGCCGTTCGTCGGTCGGCCGGCTAGCTCTATGCTCCATGTCCTACGCTCTATGCTATACTTTTTCCGCCATGCGGACATGCTTGTCAGCCATTCTGGTGGTCAGCCTGCTCGCCGGTTGCGTCGCCGCCGGGAAGAAGCCCGCCGCGACCCCGGCGGGGAAAGCCGCCCTGGACGCCCTGCGCGAGGGGATGAACCGGGAGGCGGTGATCGCGCGCCTGGGAATACCCACCGCCGTCGCCCAGATCTCGACCGGCCGGCCGGGCGAGTTCTACGAATCGCTCACCTACGTGAACACCGTTGTCGAGCGCGCGGTGGTGGAGATTCTTTTCGCCCCTCTCCTCGATCAGATCCGGATCGACACGAAGGTGTACCGGGATTTCGGCGATTGATCCCCGCCCCCTCAGAAGCCGTCGCCAGCGCGAGCCGCGCGGAAGCGCGCGCGAGCGCTTTGAAAATTTCCGAAGGAAATTATTTATGAGCGAGATCATCCAGGCCATCCGCGCCGCCGAGAGGGTGGTCGTCGCCTCCCATAGCAACCCGGACGGCGACGCCGTCGGGGCGATCCTCGCCTTTCGCCGCGCCATGATCCGCCTGGGGAAGAAGTGCCGGGCGGTCAACTCCACGCCCGTTCCCCGCGGGCTGGCCTTCCTGCTCGAAGACGAGAGCGAGGTCCTGACGTATCTCCCCGGCCGGGACGACGGCATCCTCGAAGAGGCCGATCTTTTCGTGCTCCTGGACTGCGCCGCCCTGGAGCGGGCCGGTCCGGTCGGGAAGAAGATGCGAGCCCTGCGCAAGTTGATGGTGGTGATCGACCACCATTCGACCAACACCGGCTTTGGCACGATCAACTCCATCCACGACCACGCCTCCTCGGCCTGCGAGCTGGTCATGGATCTTCTGGAGCGGCTCAAGCTCCCGCTCACCCGCGCTCTCGCCCTTCCCCTCTACGTCGGGATCGTCACCGACACCGGGGATTTCAACTATCCCTCCACCACCCGCTGCACCCACGAGAAAGCGGGGAAACTGCTCGACCTGGGGATCAACCCCTACGAGATCCATCGCCAGCTCGCCCTCAATCGGACGATCGAGTTCATCCGGCTCACGGGGCTGGCCATCTTCAACACCCAGATCGGCTACGGGGGATCGGTCGCCTACTCCGTCGTGCATCACGATGTCTATCGCAAGTTCACTCCCGGCGTGGACGAGCTGGCGATGCTTCCGCCCTACCTCCTCTCCATCGACGGAGTGGAGGTCGGCGCCCTCTTCCTGGAGTACGAGCCGAACCGGATCCTGGTCGAGCTTCGCTCCCAGGGCCTGGTCAACGCCGCGACGGTGGCCAGGAAGTTCGGCGGCGGGGGGCACACCGGGGCGGCGGGTATGCGGATGGAGGGGGAGATGGCCGACGCGGTCTTCCGCGTGCTCACGCAGGTCCGGAAGGGGCTGATCTCCGCCGAGCGCAAGGGCGTGACCGAGGAACTGCGGACGAAGATGTGGGTCCGGACCTAGCCCGTCTAATGAAGCCGCGGATTTCGCGCCTGCCTGCCGGCAGGCAGGCGCGAAATCCGCGGCTTTCTTTTTCCCGCCGGGCGGTTCCTGCCCCGTCTTCAGCCTTCCGCAGCCAATCGGTGGTCCTCAATTTTTCCCATATTTTTCACATTTTATTCTTGACTATATAACCTCCTTGCTATAGAAAGGCAAAAAACAGGAAAATTTGGGTTAAAATAAAGAAAATGCCTCCTCAGATCAGACTTCCCCTGACCAAGCTGCAAGCCCGGGTGCTCTCATTCGCCCATGAGTTCATTCTGACCAAGCTCTATCCCCCGACGGTGATCGAGATCCAGAAGGGGCTCGATGTATCCAACCCCGGCACCGTCCACAAA